>JBLXEY010000007.1:0-342387 GCA_048262655.1 Rhodospirillales bacterium
CATCGCGGCGGGCGACAACCCGGCCCTGTCGGAATGGGTCGAGGACAAGGTCGCCGCCAGCGACCGGCCCGAGCTGACCTCGGCGGGGATCGTGGTGTCCGGCGGCCGCGGCGTCGGCAGCCAGGACGATTTCGCGCTGATCGAGGCGCTGGCCGACAAGCTGGGCGCCGCCGTGGGCGCCTCCCGCGCGGCGGTCGATTCGGGCTTTGCCCCGAACGACTGGCAGGTCGGCCAGACCGGCAAGGTTGTGGCCCCGGATCTTTACGTCGCGGTCGGCATCTCGGGCGCGATCCAGCACCTGGCCGGCATGAAGGACAGCAAGGTCATCGTCGCCATCAACAAGGACGAAGAGGCGCCGATCTTTCAGGTCGCCGACTACGGCCTTGTCGCCGACCTGTTCCAGGCCGTCCCGGAACTGACCGAAAAGCTGTGAGCTTGGGCGGGGGTGCCCCCGCCTTTCACCATACCACCAAGGCCCGCCGCACCGGCGGGCCTTGGCATTTGCATCACCGGTCGATCATGTCCGCCAGCACCTCGGCCAGCGCCACGCTGACCTCCTGATGCGCCAGCGGCCCCATCAATTCCTCGGCCGCGCAGGCCTCGAAGTCGCTGAACACCATACCACGTGTCCCTTCGGTGCGCGCCATATCCGAGGCCACAACCTCGACCACGTGGCTCACACGGGGGCGCAACGTCTCGATCATCTCGCGGTTCACGAACAGCGGGTCCCCCTCCAGCGTCGCGGGATATTCGGCCGGGACCGGATGATCGGCAAACCACAGCAGCACGATGTCGCCCCGCAACTGTGTCAGCAAATGTTTCATCCGTGCGGTCCACGCCATCCGCAGTTCATCCAGAACCTGCGCATAACGGTCGCCGGAAACCTCGGCCAACCGCCCCAGCATGTGCCGGACGAAATGGAACTCCGTGAAATCGATCTCCGGATACAACGCCATCAGCCGCTCTGACGCCCGCAAAAAGCGGTCGTTCCTGCGCGGATGCACCGAATAGAACCGGTTCGACAGGTTCTGCGCGCCCATGATCTGCACAACCTTGGTGTCCGCCCCGGCCATCAGGTCCATCACCGCCGGATCGTTCAGGTAAAGATCCACACCTGCGTTAACCACGCCGAAATTGGCGCAGGCTACCTTGATCCTGGATTCCACCAACGCGGGGAACGGCGACTCGACAAATCGGCCATAGGTCTCGGTCCCACCGAGAAACGCAATATAGACTCCATCCAACTGCCGTCGCGGTCCGCGGAACAACACGCGCGAATTGCCATAGCGGCACGGATAGTATTCCAGGGACCCATGGCCCCCGCCAAGTACGGACATAACACCCACCTCATTTTCTCACCCAAAGGGGAGAATCGCGCAAAGCTCTTGCCATTTCCCTAAAGCGACAATGCAAGACGAATCCGCTGCTCTTGCAGCCCCCTTCAAGCCGGGTCATTGTGGCACTGGCACAAAAAGGGGCGGTCCATGGAAATCAAGTCGGTTGGTATCGTTGGCGCGGGACAGATGGGCAACGGAATTGCCCATGTGATGGCGCAAGCGGGCTATGAGGTGCGCCTGAACGACATCAGCCAGGAGTCACTGGACAAGGCGGTTGCCACCATTCGCAAGAACCTCGACCGTCAGGTCAGCCGCGAGAAAATCTCGGCGGAAGAACGCGATACGACACTGAGCCGGATTCGCACCACGATGGACCTGCCCGAGATTGCCCAGACCGATCTGGTGATCGAGGCCGCGACCGAACGTGAAGAGGTGAAGGACAAGATTTTTGCCGCCCTCGTGCCCGAGCTGAAGCCGGAAACCATCCTGACCTCGAATACCTCTTCGATCTCGATCACCCGACTGGCGTCGCGCACGGACCGGCCGGAAAAGTTCATGGGTTTCCACTTTATGAACCCGGTGCCGGTGATGAAGCTGGTCGAACTGATCCGCGGCATCGCCACCGACAAACAGACCTATGAGGCATGTCTCAAGGTGGTCGAGAATCTGGACAAGACCGCCGCCTCGGCAGAGGATTTTCCGGCCTTTATCGTGAACCGCGTGCTGATCCCGATGATCAACGAGGCCTGCTATACGCTGTATGAGGGCGTCGGAAACGTGCAGTCCATCGACATGGCGCTCAAGCTGGGCGCGAATCATCCGATGGGACCGCTGGAACTGGCCGATTTCATCGGCCTCGACACCTGCCTTGCGATCATGAACGTGCTGCACGACGGGTTGGCCGATACCAAGTACCGCCCCTGTCCCCTGCTGACGAAATACGTCGAGGCGGGCTGGCTGGGGCGCAAAACAAAGCGCGGCTTTTACGACTATCGCGGCGAGGTGCCGGTCCCGACCCGCTGACGCCCGCCCGGTCGGGATGTCTGCGCAAGCGGCCCTTGCGATCGCGGCGGCCGTCAGTTTTCGCGCAGATCCAGCGTCTTTTGACGCAGCCACGAGACGAACTCGCGCTGACCGCCCTCGAAGGCCTTGACCGTCTCCGGTGTGATTGGCTCACCGACCACCGGCTTTTGCGGGCGTCGGCAGGCGTGCACGACTTCATGGATCAACAACCCCTGCCGGATCGTCGCGGAGACGCGGTTGGCGATCTGGTAGGCGCGGCTGTTCTGGCCCGGAAAAAAGATCGGCACGACGGTCGCGCCGGACCGTTGGACCATCTTGGCGGTGAACGGGTTCCACCCCGCCTCGACCGCCGTCCCCCACCACGTTTCCGACGAGGCCACGACACCGGACGGAAACAGCACGATCACGCCGCCGTCCTTGAGGTGCTCCATCGCCAGCGCGCGCATTTCCAGACTTTGTTCGCGGGCATCTTCCTCATGCGGGAAAGGCACCGGGATCATGAAAGGCTCGACCTCTTTCACCCCGGTCAGCAGCGACCGTGTCAGAATCCGGTAATCCGTCCGGACCCGGCCGATCAGTTCCGCCAGAACCATCCCGTCGACCAGCCCGTGCGGGTGGTTGGCCACAACGATCACCGGCCCCTCCTTGGGGATGCGGGCGATCTGTTCGTCAGGGGTCATGAGGTCGATCCCCATGATGCCCAGCGCCTGGCTCCAGAAGGCCTGTCCTTCGACCGGGCCCATCCGCTCAAACCGGCGCACCATGCGCAACATCGGGATCTTTCCGGTCAGCCATTCAAGCGTACGAATGACGTTCGCCTTCCACGGGTTCGTGAAGGTGTTGGCGTAGCTGACCTGGCGTTTGTCATAAGGCGCGGGATTCTTTGCCCCGCCTCGACGCCTGAGGGATGTCGCTTGGGTGCTTTCGACCATGCGCCTGCTTCAGTCCCGTTCTATACGTTAGTCCCGGTGCCGGGACTAACAGTCCTCCCCGAAGCGATCCGCCACCAAGGCCTCGACCGCATCGGCCAGCGCCTCGGCGTCCGGACCCGAGGTTTGGACTTCAATAGTGCTTCCTTTGGCGGCTGCCAACATCAAAAGCCCCATGATGCTGTCGCCGCTTGCGGACATGCCGTCGCGGACCACCTCTGCCGTTGCGTCAAATCCTTCCACAACTTCGACCAGCTTGGCCGAGGCACGGGCGTGCAGGCCCTTTTCGTTGACGATTTTCAACGCGCGGTGAAACGATGTGGACATTGGCAGCGGTCTTTCTCGTGGCGGATCAATAAAGTTCAGGAGGATTCAGCCGTAACGTTCTGGCTGTCAATATATTTCCGCCCGGCCTCCATCGCGTTGCGCACCGCTTCGGGCACCTTGAGATGACGGCTTTTGGTCAGTTTGATGAGCATCGGCAGATTTGCGCCGTACAGAATGCGCCGATTCTCGGGGCGGCAGGCGTCCAATGACAGGTTCGATGGCGACCCGCCGAACATGTCGGTCACGATCACCACGCCCCCGCCGCTGTCGACGGCATCCGCCGCCGCCTTGATCTCGGCCTGTTTGGCGTCCCGGTCGGCGTCCGCCTCGATCGAGATGGCCAACATGGCGGGCTGTTCACCGACAACATGCTCAACCGCCGCGAGGTATTCGCGCGCCAGTCCACCATGTGCGACGATTACGATGCCGATCACCCGGTTTTCACTCCACTCACGCCGGTCCCTCTGTCGGGCCCGGACGCCGTGCCCCGTCGTTCCAGCTCGCGGTGCCTAATTGACACCCGCCAGCCTTCCTGTGCAAGGGCCGCAGCCACGTTTTCCGTTACGGCAACCGACCGGTGTTTGCCCCCCGTGCAGCCGAACCCGATGGCGAAATGCGCCTTGCCCTCGGCCACGCAGGCGGGAAGCATCAGCAGGATCAGCCCGGTCGCCCGCTCCAGAAACTCATCGTATCGCGGATCGTCCGCGACAAAGCTGGCCACCTCCGGGTCCAGCCCGGTAAAATCGCGCAGGTCTTTTTCCCAATGGGGATTGCGCAGGAAACGGCAGTCGATCACCACGTCCAGACCCTGCGGCAGCCCGCGCTTGTAGGAAAAGCTCTGGACCGAAACCGCCATGCCCTGACTGGTGACCTCGCCGAACCAGCCTTCCATCTCGGCCCGCAGGTCGTGCACCGTCAGTTCAGACGTGTCGATCAGGATATCGGCGCGCGAAATCACGTCCGACAACAGAACCTTTTCGCGGAACACCCCGTCCTGCGGGGTTTCATGCGGGGCCAGCGGGTGACGTCGGCGGGTTTCGGAATAGCGCCGGACCAGCACCTCGTTCGAGCAGTCGAGGTACAGCAGATCGACCGCCGCCCCCATGTGCTCTGCCATCGAGTCGCGAAGCTGCAACAATCCTGCGGCGCTGAAATCGCGGTTGCGCACGTCGATTCCCAGCGCAAGCGGCCGCGCCAAGGGGCTGTCACCTTCGACAAGACGGGGGATCAGGCTGAGCGGGATATTGTCGATGCTTTCAAAGCCAAGGTCCTCCAGCACATTGATCGCACTGGACCGCCCGGCCCCGGAAGGGCCGGTGACAAAGACAATGCGCGCGCTGGCCGGTCCCATGTAATCCATCTCTAGTCTCGCCTTCCGGCTTTTAGATAATGAACAAGTCCTGCGGGGAAATATTCAGACGCGGAATTGTGAAGCAATGAGACTTCCACACCCAGCAGCCGGGTTGTGCGGATAGGTGGCAAACGATGCGTTTCGGCCACATCCAGATCAACCACAGCCATCAACGGGACGCCGTCGACGCAATCGGCATGCAACAGACCGATTCGACGCGCCTCGATCATCCCGCGCAGGGGGTGCGGAACGGTTAACAGCAGAACGTCGCCCTGTCGGGTGACGATGGTCCGGTCATCCGCGATCAGCGTTGCGCCGCGCGCCATCATCTCAAGGGCAAGTCCGGATTTCCCGCGTCCCGAAGCGCCGCGGATCAACAGGCCCCGGCCCGCCACCGCGACAGAGGTGGCGTGCAGAACCTCACGCATCGGCGGCGGTCAGACCGGCAGGCCGACGACAAACCGCGCACCCAGCGGTTCCGAGGTCACATCCGCCTCTGTCGGGCGGATGTTCTCCGCCCAGATCACGCCGCCATGCGCCTCGATGATCTGTTTGGAGATCGCCAGACCCAGACCGGAGTTGTTGCCGAAGTCCTGTTGCGGACGCGAGGTGTAAAACCGTTTGAAGATCTTTTGCAGCGCGTCTTCGGGGATGCCGGGGCCAGTGTCCTCGACCACCACCAGAACGCGGTTGTCGCGGCGTCGCGCCCAGACGCGGATGGCGTCCCCGTCTTCGCAAAAGCTGATCGCGTTGGTGATCAGGTTGACAAACACCTGCGCGACGCGCGGTTCCAGCCCGGTGATCGTGACCGGCTTTTTCGGCAGGTCAGTGATGAACTCGATGCCCTTTTGGCGTGCGTCCTGACCAAGGAATTCCGACAGGTTGCCCAGCATTTTCAGCAGGTTGAATTCCTGCTCTTCTTCCTTGACCAGTTCGCTGTCCAGACGGGAGGCGTTGGAAATATCGCTCACCAGACGGTCCAGCCTGCGGACGTCGTGTTCGATCACGTCCAGCAGCTTGGTCCGGTGCTCTTCTTTCTTGACCATCCGCAGACTGCCCACGGCAGAGCGCAAGCTGGCCAGCGGGTTCTTGATCTCATGCGCCACGTCGGCGGCAAACTGTTCGTTGGCGTCGATCCGGTCGTAGAGCGCGCCCACCATGCCGCGCAACGCGCCGGACAGGCGACCGATCTCATCGGGACGCGCGGTCAGGTCGGGAATGCGGATGCGGCCGGGCGTGCGCGCCTTGCGGTTGCGGTCACGGCCGATTTCGGCGGCGTCGGCGAGATCGGAAATCGGGTTGGCGATGGTCGAGGCCAGCACCAGACTGAGGCCGATGGACACCAGCGTGGCGATGACAAACATCTGCAACACACGCTCACGTTCGGCGCTGACGGCGGCGTCGATCTCTGCCGCCGGAGACACCAGCGCAATGGTGCCGATCAGGCGGTCGCCCTGACGGATCGGGCTGAAGGCGAAAAACACGGTCTGGCCCTCGCCGCCGCCGGATTCCACACGGGTTTGTCCGGGGTCCCCCGCCTCGATCGCGCGGCGCAGGCGATCCTCAAGATCCAGATCGGGGGTGCTCTCAAAATAGGTAAAAAGCCCGGCAACGCTGTCCCAGATCGTGTTGAGGAAATCCGAAATCAGCGTCGGCTTTTCCTCTTCGGCGGGGGGGATGATCGGCGCCATGTCCCCCTGCGTCTCACCGACAAGGAAGCTGGCGCTGTCGAAGACCATCAGCTTGACGCCGTTGCGCAGGTCGATCTCATCCACCGTGCGCGCCACGTCGAGGCCATCGCCGGAGCCAAGGCTGACCGGCGCCCCGCGCGGCAGTTGCGCCTCAAAGACGTCGGCGACCAGCTCCACCTCGGCCTGCAACGCGTTCACCCGCTGCACCGCCAGCGTGTCGCGTGACGAGTTCAGCCACAGGATGCCCGCCACCAGCACATTCAACGCGATCAGGTTGAACGTGATGATCTTGCGCGTCAGCGGCGACCGATTGAGCGTGAAAAGACCCCGCCGCGCGCGACTGTCACGCAGCTCCTTCTCGACGACACTGTCGGGGGCGACCCAATCGTCACCCAGTACGACATCCGCATCGCGGCGCGCGCCCTCCCGGTCGTCTTGCATGGGGATCTGTTCGGCCAGGGCCATCCCTTACTCTTCGTTGTAGCGGTATCCGATACCATAGAGCGTCTCGATCGCCGAAAACTCGGTGTCGACGGTGCGCATCTTCTTGCGAAGCCGCTTGATATGGCTGTCGATGGTGCGGTCGTCGACATAGACCTGATCGTCATAGGCCACATCCATCAGCTGATCGCGCGACTTGACAAAGCCGGGCCGCTGCGCCAGCGCCTGCAACAGCAGGAATTCGGTCACGGTCAGCGATACATCCATGCCTTTCCACGTCACCGCGTGGCGCAGCGGGTCCATGCTCAGGCTGCCGCGGGTCATCAGCTTGGTCTCTTCGGTGTCGCCCACCACGTCACCGGCCACCGCCTCCTGACGGCGCAGCAGCGCGCGGATGCGTTCCACCAGCAGGCGCTGCGAAAACGGCTTTTTCACATAATCGTCGGCCCCCATGCGCAGGCCAAGCACCTCATCGATCTCATCGTCCTTGGAGGTGAGAAAGATCACCGGCATCTTGGATTTCTGCCGCACACGTTGTAGCAGGTCCATGCCGTCCATGCGCGGCATCTTGATGTCGAACACAGCCATATCCGGCATTTTCTTGTTGAAGGCGTCAAGCGCCGACTGACCGTCGTTGAAGGTTTCCACCTCAAACCCTTCTGCCTCAAGGGTCATCGACACGGACGTCAGGATATTCCTGTCATCGTCCACGAGGGCGATTTTAGACATTGCGCTGTCCTTGTTACTGCTCTGGTTGCCTGTTTTTTTCGTACTATCGGCGAATTTCCGCTTTACAGCAATGCCAATCTGCGAATCAGGCGGCCATCCATGCCCCATCGGACCCGAATTTGGCAAAGGAATGGCTAAAAAGCCTCACCCGTTTCCATCGGATTGAGGCCGTCCGGGCAAAGCCTCGGCGTGGTATCGCTAAACTCGTGCTTGGTAGCGCAAACTGGTCACTTGCGTCCTGTTCATGTCGAAAAGCGACGTGTTAAGAGAACCAACGCAGGCGTTTTACAGCGCCGTACAGCAACTTTCGAAAAGCGCTGCGACAGGAGCAAGGCAAATGACATTTGGACGGGTGAACCCAGAGTTCCGGCTAGAAGACCAGGGGATCGAAGGGCTCGGCAATGTCTATTATAACCTCATGGAGCCCGCGCTGATCGAAGCCGCGCTCAAACGAGGCGAAGGCACGCTGGGCAAAGGCGGTGCCTTTCTGGTGACCACCGGCAAATACACCGGCCGGTCGCCCAAGGACAAATTCGTTGTCCGCACCCCTTCGGTCGAAGAGTCGATCTGGTGGGAAAACAACCAGCCGATGGAGGCAGACGCCTTTGACCGGCTGCACGCCGACATGGTCGCCCACATGGCAGGCAAGGATTACTACGTTCAGGACCTCGTGGGCGGGGCCGACCCGGCCAATGCCATCGACGTCCGGGTGATCACCGAACTGGCGTGGCACAGTCTGTTTGTCCGCCACATGCTGCGCCGTCCCGACCACGAGGATCTGGACAGCTTCACCGCGGATTTCACCATCATCAACTGCCCGACCTTCAAGGCCGACCCGGCCAAGCACGGGTGCAGCACCGAAACGGTGATCGCGCTGAACTTTGACAAAAAGCTGATCCTGATCGGCAACACCGAATATGCCGGTGAAAACAAGAAGTCGGTGTTTACGCTGCTGAACTACATCCTGCCCGGCAAGGGCATCATGGCGATGCACTGTTCGGCCAACCACGCACCCGGCAACCCGATCGACACCGCCGTGTTCTTTGGCCTGTCCGGCACCGGCAAGACCACTCTGTCCGCTGACCCGTCGCGCGTGTTGATCGGCGATGACGAACACGGCTGGTCGGATCGTGGCACCTTCAACTTCGAAGGCGGATGTTATGCCAAGACCATCAACCTGAGCGCCGAGGCAGAGCCGGAAATCTACGCCACGACCGAGAAATTCGGCACCGTGATCGAGAACATGGTCTTTGATCCCGAAACCTTCGATCTCGACTTTCAGGATGACAGCCTGACCGCCAACATGCGCTGCGCCTATCCGCTGCACTATATCTCCAACGCCTCCAAGACCGCGCTGGGGGGCCACCCCAAGAACATCATCATGCTGACCTGTGATGCCTTTGGTGTGCTGCCGCCGATCGCGCGGCTGACCCCGGCGCAGGCGATGTATCACTTCCTGTCCGGCTTCACCTCCAAGGTCGCCGGAACCGAACGTGGCGTGACAGAGCCGGAACCGACGTTCAGCACCTGCTTTGGCGCGCCCTTCATGCCGCGCCGCCCCGAGGCGTATGGCAACCTCCTGCGCGACAAGATCGCCAAACACGGCGCGACCTGCTGGCTGGTGAACACCGGCTGGACCGGGGGCGCCTATGGCACCGGCAGCCGGATGCCGATCAAGGCAACCCGTGCCCTGTTGCACGCCGCCCTTGACGGCAAGCTGGCCAGCGCAGAGTTCCGCAAGGACCCCTACTTTGGCTTTGAGGTGCCGGTGCATGTCGAAGGTGTGCCGGAACTGCTGCTGGACCCGCGCAAGACATGGGAAGACAAGGCCGCCTATGACGCGCAGGCGCAAAAGCTGGTGCAGATGTTCGCCGACAACTTTGAACAATACGCGCCTTATATCGACGAAGACGTCAAGGCCGTCGCCATCGGCTGATCCCCGCTCAGGGATTGGCAAAAGCCCTCCGCCATGGCGGGGGGCTTTTTCATTTCAAGAGGCAAGGCGGGTAGGCAAAACCCGCCCCTGCGCCTAACCTGTCGGCGTGTTAGCTTAACGGTCCACCCCGACGGGAGATGCCGCCATGTCCACCAAACCGCTTACCGCCATGTTCGCCGCCCTTGTCGTGGGCCAACCTGTCCTTGCAGAGGTCGGTGCCTTTGTGAAACCGCCGGTCACGCTGGAGGGGTTCGGCGTCATCTGCGAGGTGCAATTGCAGGGCACGCGGCCCGCGCCCGACACGCTGTCGGGGCTGCTGAACCTTGTCGATCAGGACCGGCCCATCGACGTTCAGACCTTGCAGGTGCCCGCAGAGATGGGCCTCAGCTTTGGCATCCGCGCCAGTCTGACCGCCGGGTCCGCGGTCCCCGAGGTCACGGTTGTCGTCACCCATCCGCCCATGGGCCCCAACGGCGTCACGGTCGAACGCTGGCCCACGCCGATGAATTTCGGTGAGACCTCGCTGAACCTCTTCACCTTCGAACATGACTACGAAATGGTCGAGGGCACCTGGATGTTCCAGCTTGAGCGGGATGGCCGGGTGCTGTTGCAACAGCCCTTTGAGGTGACCGCCCCCGGCACGGTTCCGGCGGTGCAACAGGCCTGTTTCGCCGCCGAAATCATGTCCTGACCCCCGCGGCCGGGCGTAGGGTGGGTTTTCAACCCACCTTCCGTGCCCACCGTCGCGCGCCGGGTCACGCCACCGCGCGCAGGCCCAGTATCTCGCGCGCCTGCTGCCATGTGGCCACCGGGCGTTCGTATTTCTCACACAGCCCCACCGCGCGCTCGACCAGGGCGGCGTTCGACGGCGCGAGGCTGTTCTTGTCCCAGCGCACGTTGTCCTCCAGCCCGGTCCGGGTGTGGCCTCCCGCCGCGATCGACCATTCGTTCACCTCGACCTGATGCCGCCCGATGCCCGCCGCGCACCATTCCGCCTCTGGCGTCAGGCGCTTGACCGTCTTGATGTAGTAATCAAACACCTCGCGGTCGCAGGGCATGGCGTTTTTCACGCCCATGACAAACTGAACATACAGCTTGCCGGGGATACGCCCGTCGCGGTTCATCTCTGCCGCCTTGAAGATATGGCTCAGGTCAAAGGCCTCGATCTCCGGCTTGACCTCATAGGTGCGCATCTCGGACGCCAGCCAGTCCACCAGATCCGGCGGGTTCTCGTAGACACGGCTGGGAAAGTTGTTCGATCCCACCGACAGCGAGGCCATGTCGGGCCTGAGCGGCAGCATCCCGCCGCGCGTCTGCCCCGCGCCCGAACGGCCGCCGGTCGACAGTTGGATGATCATGCCGGGACAATGCTTTTGCAGCCCCTCGACCAGCCGCGCGAACCGCTCGGGATCAGAGGTCGGTGTCTCGTCTTCCATGCGGACATGCGCGTGGCAGATCGTGGCCCCGGCCTCAAAGGCCGCTTGCGTCGATTCGACCTGTTCGTCGATCGTGACCGGCACGGCGGGGTTGTCTTTCTTGCGCGGGACGGACCCGGTGATGGCGACGCAGATGATGCAAGGTTTGGTCATGGCGGGCGCGCTCCCTAGAGGGCGGCATGATGTCGGGGCCGCCCGGTTTGGTGATTGTCATGGGTGGAAAACCGGGGGCGGGGCCTGTCCTCCCCCGGTGCGGTGATGGTGTCAGATGTCGAAGAAGACGGTTTCGTCCTCACCCTGAATGCGGATCTCGAACCGGTAAACCGGGGTGCCGTCCCGCACTGACCGCTTGGCGATCAGCGTGGCGCGGCGGCGCTCCCATTCGATCAGGTTCAGCACCGGGTCAGTGGCGTTGGCCTCGGCCTCATCCTCGAAATAAAGCCGCGTGTTCAGGCCAAGGTTGATGCCCCGCGCCACAATCCACAGATTGATGTGCGGCGCTTGTTGCCCGACGTTGCGGCCCGGCGTCTTGCCCGGCTTGACCGTATCGAATCCCCATTCGCCGGTGGCGAAATCGGTGATCACCCGGCCCCAGCCGCGAAACCCTTCTTCGACGTCGCCGCCGCCCTCCGGATGGGCATAGACGCCCTGCGCATTGGCCTGCCACGCCTCCAGCAGCACATCCTTGATCGGCGACCCGGTGCCGTCGATCACAAGGCCCTCGACCCGGATACGCTCGCCCGCCGCATTGGGGCCGGCGATGTCCCAGCCCAGCTCTTGTTCGTAAATGTCAAACCCTGCCGCGCCGGGGGCCAGACCGATGTGTACATAGGGGCCTGCCGTCTGCGACGGCGTTTCTTTAAGGTAATCGAGTTTCTGGACCATGGATCAGTTTCCTTCCAGACGGTTTTCGAACAGCGTCGAACGGCGACCGCGCAGCACGATATCGAACTTGTAGGCAATGGTATCGAGCGGGATCGTCGCGTTCAAATCCAGCAGCGCCACAAGGCTGTCGATGGCCTCCTGATTGGGGATCGTCTTGACGATGGGACATTTGGCAATCAGCGGATCACCCTCGAAATAGACCTGACTGATCAGCCGCTGGGCAAAGCCAGAGCCGAAAACCGACACGTGGATATGCGCCGGACGCCAGCTGTTCACCCAGTTGCGCCAGGGATAGGCACCGGGTTTGACCGTGCGGAAATAGTAATAGCCATCCGCATCGGTGATCGTCCGCCCGCACCCGCCAAAGTTGGGGTCGATGGGGGCCAGATAGGTGTCTTTCTTGTGGCGATAGCGCCCGCCCGCGTTGGCCTGCCAGATTTCCACCAGCGTGTTCGGCACCGGGCGCGCGTTCTCATCCAGAACCCGCCCGTGCAGGATGATCCGCTCACCAATCGCGCTCTCGCCCGGCTGGGCGTAGTTGTGCAGCAGGTCGCGGTCCATCGGATCGATGTCGTTGTGACCAAAGACCGGCCCGGTCATCTCGGAGACCGAGTTCTGAAGGCTGATCGGCGAATACTGCGGCGAGCGGGCAACGCTCGTCTTGTAGTCCTTGGTGTAGGCGGGCGGGTGCCGTTCTCGGTCCCGCTGATAGAATTCGCTTTGGCTGCGCATGTCGGTCTCTCCTCACTTGTCCCCGGACGGCGCAGTATCCTGCGTGCTGTCCTGGGCCTCCATCTCGGCATAGGTCTGCTTGGCCAGCTTCAGCGCGTGGTTCGCGCGCGGCACGCCAGCATAAATCGCAACATGTTGAAACGCCTCCAGCACATCGGTCTTGCTCGCCCCGGTGCGGGCGGTGGCGCGAATGTGCATCGGGATCTCTTCGAAGTTGCCCAGCGCCGCCAGCAGCGCCAGCGTCAGCATGGACCGTTCTCGGTCGCTGATCTGGTCCGACGCCCAGACAGTGCCCCACGCGCCTTCGGTGATCATGGTCTGGAACGGCAAGTCGAACGGTGTCTTCGCCGCCTCGGCGCGGTCCACATGAGCATCGCCTAGGATGCGGCGGCGCACCTGCATTCCGGTGTCATATCGGTTGGTCATGGTTGTCTCCGGTCCGGTCTGGGCTGGGCTTACATTGTGGGACTGCGACGCCCCGCTCAGTAAGGCAGCCCGATGTAATTCTGAGCCATCACCGCTTGCGCATCCCGATTGGAGCGCAGGAAGTCGATGTCGGCAAGCTGGATCTTCAGGTCAAAGGCGTTCTGATCCGGGAACCTGTGCAGCAACGTGGTCATCCACCAGCTGAACCGCTCGGCCTTCCAGATCCGCGCCAGCGCCTTTTCGGAATAGCTGTCGATGCCCGCGCTGTCGCCGGACTGATAGAACTGCACCAGCCCGTTATACAGATAGTGGATGTCGCTGGCCGCCGTGTTCAGCCCCTTGGCCCCGGTGGGCGGCACGATATGCGCCGCGTCCCCGCACAGGAACAACCGCCCCCAGCGCATCGGTTCGGTCACAAACGACCGCAGTGGCGCGATGCTCTTTTCGATGGTCGGGCCGGTGATCAGGTTTTCCGCCGCCTCAGCCGGGATGCGGCGTTTCAGTTCTTCCCAAAAGGCATCGTCGGTCCAGTCGTCCGGGCTGTCGGACAGCGAACACTGGATGTAATAGCGGCTGAGGTTCTCGTTGCGCATCGAACACAGGGCAAAGCCGCGCTCGGAACTGGCATAGATCAGTTCCTCGTGGACCGGCGGGGTTTCCGACAGCACGCCCAGCCAGCCAAAGGGATACAGCTTTTCGTATTCCTTGCGGACGGTCAGCGGGATGGTCTGGCGGCTGACACCGTGGAACCCGTCGCAACCGGCGACAAAGTCGCAGTCGATCCGCGCCGCCGTGCCATCCACCTCATAGGTCACATAAGGCGCATCGCTGTCGGCGTCATTGATCTGCACGTTCTCGACATTGAAGACGATCTTGCCGTCCGCCTTTTCGCGCGCTTCATACAGGTCGCGCGTCACCTCCGTCTGGCCGTAAACAACCACGTGGCTGCCGGTCAGCTCTTTGAAATTGATGCCGAACTGTTCGTCACCATAAGAGATGATGGTGCCGTCGTGCACGATGCATTCGCGGTCCATCCGCGCGCCGACACCCGCCTCGCGCATCAGGTCGACCATGCCGGTCTCCAGAATACCGGCGCGGATGCGGCCAAGGACATAGTCCTTGGTCTTGCGTTCAAGGACGACGCTGTCGATGCCTTTGGTGTGCAGCAACTGGCTCAGCAACAGGCCCGACGGGCCGCCGCCGATGATGCAGACTTGAGTTCGCATGATGTCCTCCCCTTTGAATGCAGACTAGAATGAACCCATCGGACATGTAAAATGACATCTTGCAAAAGTTAGTTGTCAAAAAGGGAAAGTATGATGCTGGATCGCCGGATCAAGCTGCGCCACCTTGAGGCCGTCACCGCCATCGCCCGCCAAGGCAGCCTAAAGGGCGCTTGCGCCGAACTGAACCTGACGCAACCCGCCCTGTCCAAGACCCTCAAGGAGTTGGAAGAAACCCTTGGCGCGGCGCTGATGACGCGGGATCGCGGCGGCGTGCACCTGACACCGGAGGGCGAGGTCTTTCTGGAATTTGCCGGGCAAAGCCTTGCGGCGCTCCGGCGCGGGGTATCGGGCGTGGCGGAACTGCGCGAAGGCGGGGCAGAGGTGTTGCGCGTCGGGGCCCTGCCCAGCGTGGCGGTGCGGCTGATGCCGCGCGTTGTGACCCGGTTCCGGGCCCTGTCGCCCACCACCCGGCTGGTGCTGCGCGACGGCACCCATGGCGCCCTGACGCGCGAGCTGCTGGCAGGCGCGCTGGATCTGGTGCTTGGCCGCATGGGGGCGCCCGAAACCATGGCGGGCGTCTCCTTTACCCAACTCTACCTCGAACGCGTCGTCTGCGTGGCGCGTGCCGGTCACCCGCTGGCCACCCGCCCCGGTCTGGCCCCGCCGGACCTGTCGGACTGGCCGGTGCTTTACCCGCCCGAAGGGGCCGCGATCCGCCCGCTGGTGGACCGCTGGTGTGTCGCACAGGGGCTAGGCCCCTTTCCCGACCGGATCGACTGTGTTTCGGGGGCCTTTGGGCGGCGTTTTCTGCGCGCCTCCGACGCGCTTTGGTTCATTTCCGAAGGCGTCGTTGCCCCCGAAATCGAAGACGGGGCCCTGGTCGCGCTGCCGCTGGATCTGACCCTGACCGCCGGTCCCGTCGGGCTGATGACCCGGCCAGAGACCGCCGCCTCGCGCAGCAGGCAATTGTTTGAACGCGCCCTGCGACACGAAGCACAGTCTTTACCCACATAGTGACGTCGAATCGGAGTCATCCACAACTTAATGCGGCGGTTACCAAAATATCGCTTTACACACCCCCGCCGGGACAGGCACCATATCTGGTAAGGGCCCGCGGAAAGCCCGCAGGCCCTAGAGCAGGCAGCAAGCGTTAGGGGCGACTCTGCCACCCAAACGCGACAACCAGAGAGGTGTCCACATGGCCCTGTCCGAGCAGTACATCACCGATGACGTGCACCCGATCGACCTTGTCGAGCATATCGCCGAATTCAACGACTGGGATTTCGACCGCATCGCAGAGGATCAGATCGCCATGGCGGTCGAAGGTCAGTGGCGCACCTATTCGATTACCCTCGCCTGGTCCGCCTACGACGAGACGTTGCGCATGATCTGCACCTTCGAGATGGAGCCGCCAGAGGCGCGGCTGCCGGATCTTTACGAAGGCCTGAACCGCGTCAACGATCAGTGCTGGGCCGGTGCCTTCAGCTATTGGGCCGAGCAAAAGCTGATGGTCTACAAATACGGTCTGGTCCTTTCGGGCGGCAATATCGCCAGCGCCGAACAGATCGACACCATGATCACCGCCGCCGTGATGAGCGCGGAACGCTATTACCCGGCGTTTCAACTGATGGTCTGGACCGACAAGACGCCAAAAGAGTCGCTGCAAATCGCCATCGCAGAGGCTTATGGCCGGGCCTGACCCGGTTTCAGTTCTGTAATCAGTAACCCAGGAAAACCTAAGGGGCGGCGCGACGGCGGCGCCCCTTCTTCTATTTTTGGAATATTCCTTGAGTTGCGCGCCCACCCCGGCAATTCTCATATCAGGAGAAAACCCAGGGAGTTGCACCATGAAAACCCGCCTTTCGGCGCTGGCCTTTCTATTGGCCGGGGCCAGCCCGCTTTTGGCCCAGCAGGACGATGCCGCCTGCACGGCGCTGCGCGACACGGTCTTTGCCGCCGGACATGTCACCACCGCCCGCGTCGTCACCGCCGAGGGCCTGCCCGCCTATTGTGAGGTCCGCGCCACCGCCCTGCCCGCGATCTCCATCGAGGTGCGCCTGCCGATGGACGGCTGGAACGGCAAATATTACCAGGCGGGCTGCGGCGGGTTCTGCGGCATCCTTGGCCGCGCCGATGCCGGGTCAAGCTGGGTCAACGCCATGCGCCCCGGTCTGGAACGCGGCTATGCCACCGCCACCTCTGACAGCGGCCACCACGCCCTTAGCGTTGTCGACGCCGGTTGGGCGCACAACAACCCGCACGCCGAACGCGACTGGGGCTGGCGCTCGATTGGGGAAACCAACCGCGTGGCGCAGATCATGATAGAGGCGTTTTACGGCAATGCCTCCGATCAGGCGATCTTTCAGGGCTGTTCCACCGGCGGGCGCATGGCCCATGTCGCCGCCCAACGCTATCCAGAAATGTTTGACGGCATCATCTCGGGCGCGCCCGCGATGGATTACCCCGGTCTGGTCGCGACCAAGATGGCGTGGCTGGTGCAGGCTAATACCGCCGATGACGGCAGCCAGATCCTTGGCCCCGAAGAGGCCAAGCTGATCGGTGACGCGGTGCTGGAACAGTGCGATGCGGTTGACGGGGCCAAGGACGGCGCCATCGCCGACCCGCGCGCCTGTGATGTCAACTACAGCGAGCTTGGCCTGAGCAATCAGCAGATGGACACGCTGATGAAATGGCGCGAAGGGCCGCGCAACGCCGCTGGCGAACAACTGTATCCCGGCGGCATCCCCGAAGGGTCAGAACCGTTCTGGTGGCTTTGGCTGACCGGCAACGGCAAGGGCGGCGGCAATCTGGTTCCGGCGTTTGCGGTCAACTTTGGCCGCTACATGGCCTTCCCGGTCGATCCCGGCCCGGAATGGACGCCGATGGATTTCGACTTTGAGAATGACCCGGCGCGGCTGGCGACCATGTCAGCGGTCTACAATGGCGACAGCCCGGACCTCAGCGCCTTCCGCGCCGCAGGGGGCAAAATGATCGTCTGGCACGGCTGGGCCGATGCCATCGTCACGCCCTACAAAACCGTCGACTGGTACGAAAAGGCCGCCGCCGAGGCCGGAGGAGAGGAGACGCTGAAGGAAAACGTCGCCCTCTTCATGGTGCCCGGCGTCGATCATTGCGGCATCCTGCCCGGCCCGGATGGCATCAACGCCGACAGCCTTGATCCCATGACCCCGCTGGAGGCATGGCTGAACGAGGGCACCGCGCCTGCGTCGATCATGGCCCAGTGATCTTGGTCCAGTGATCTTGTCCCCCTTCCCCGGCGCGCCTAGTGTCCGCCGGGGAAACGAAAGGGGACGCTCATGCAGGATACGGATTTGGCACGGCGCGGACTGGCTCTGCTGGGCTGCGGCAAGATGGGATCGGCGATGCTGGCCGGATGGCTGGCGCGCGGGCTGCCCGCAACCTCGGTCCGGGTGCAGGACCCCTACCCCTCTGACTGGCTGACCGCACAGGGTGTCCACATCAACGAGGGTTTCGGCGACAGCCCGGCCGTTGTCCTGATCGCCGTCAAACCGCAGGTCATGGCCGACGCCCTGCCCGCACTTCAGGCCCTGCCCAAGGGTGACACGCTGTTTATCTCGGTCGCCGCAGGCATCCCGATGGCCACCTATGAGGCGCATCTGGGCAACGTCCCCATCGTCCGCGCCATGCCCAACACCCCTGCCGCCGTCGGCAAGGGCATCACCGCCATCGTCGGCAACGCGCAGACCACCGACGCCCATCTGGCACAGGCCGAGGAACTGTTGTCCGCGGTGGGTGAGGTTGTCCGGCTGGACTCTGAGGGCCAGATGGATGCCGTCACCGGCGTCAGCGGCTCTGGCCCGGCCTATGTCTTTCACATGATCGAATGTCTGGCCGCCGCCGGTGAGGCAGAGGGGCTGGCCCCGGACCTTGCCATGGCGCTGGCACGGGCGACCGTGGCGGGCGCGGGCGCATTGGCGCAGGAGTCAGGCGAAGACCCCGCGCAACTGCGCCGCAACGTGACCTCGCCCAATGGCACCACGCAGGCGGGGCTAGAGGTGCTGATGGATGCGGACACCGGCCTGCCACCGCTGATCCGCGCCACCGTGGCCGCCGCCGCCCACAGATCCAAGGAGCTGGCCAATGGCTGACATCACCTATGACGATTTCCTCAAGGTCGACATCCGCCTTGGCACCGTCATCCGCGCCGAACCTTTCCCAGAGGCGCGCAAACCGGCCATCAAGCTCTGGATCGATTTCGGACCCGAGATCGGGGAAAAGAAAAGCTCGGCCCAGATCACCGTGCATTACGACCCCGAAACGCTGGTCGGCAAACAGGTCATGGCGGTCGTCAACTTCCCGCCCCGCCAGATCGGCCCGATGCGATCCGAGGTGCTGGTGCTGGGGGTCATGGATGAGGCTGGCGCGGTCATACTGGTCAGCCCTGACCAGACGGCACCAAACGGCGCAAGGATGCACTGACGGTAGCGCTGTGGGCGCGGGGCGGATATGAATACTCACCTGAAGCCGCCGCAGACCAGCGCCTGACACGAAAAAGGACGCGCCCATGACCATGCCAGCGATCACCGGCCACGGGGTCTTTACCCCCGCCCTGAGCATCTCGAACGACGAACTGGTCGAGGCATTCAATGCCTACGCCGACCGCTGGAACGCCGAAAACGAGGCGAAAATCGCGGCGGGTGAGGTTGAGGCCATGACCCACTCCAGCGCCGATTTCATCTTTTCCGCCTCCGGCATCGAAAGCCGCTATGTGCTGGACAAAACCGGCGTGCTGGACCCGGCGCGCATGTTCCCGCACTTGGCCGCCCGCCCGGATGAGGCCCCCGGCCACATGGCGGAAATGGCGGTCGATGCCTGCACCAAGGCGCTGGAGATGGCCGGGCGCGCGGGGGACGAGATCGATCTGGTGATCTGCGCCGCCTCCAACCACGAACGCGCCTACCCCGCCGTCGCCATCGAGATTCAGCAACTGCTGGGCGCGGGCGGCTTTGCCTTTGACATGAACGTTGCCTGTTCCTCGGCCACCTTCGGCATTCAGGCCGCCGCCGACATGATCCGCGCGGGCAGCGTCAAACGCGCGCTGGTCGTCTGCCCCGAGATTTGTTCCGCCCATCTGGAATGGCGCGACCGCGACTGCCACTTTATCTTTGGCGATGTCTGCACCGCCGTCGTGGTGGAACCCGCGTCAGAGGCCAAGGGCGATCACTGGCTGATCCACTCGACCCGCTGCGCCACGCAGTTCTCCAACAACATCCGCAACAACAACGGCTTTTTGCGCCGCACCCACGACCAGATGGAAGACCGCCGCGACATGCAATTCATGCAGAACGGGCGCAAGGTCTTCAAAGAGGTGCTGCCCATGGTGTCAGCGCATATCCTTGACCACCTCGACGCCACCGGCTGGCAGGCGGACGATCTCAGACGCCTCTGGCTGCATCAGGCCAACAAGACAATGAACGATTTCATCGGCAAAAAGGTGCTGGGCCGCGTGCCTGAAGACGGCGAACAGCCCAACATCCTGCAAGACTACGCCAACACCTCCTCCGCCGGGTCGATCATCGCCTTTTCCAAACACTCCGGCGACATGCCCAAGGGCGCAAAAGGCGTGATCTGTTCCTTTGGCGCGGGCTACTCGGTCGGATCGGTTCTGGTCGAACGGGCCTGAGCGCCAGACTTTCCTGCGGCCTTTTCCGCCGCCTCTTCGGCCTCCATCGCCTCTTCCAGCTCTTCGGCCTCGTCCTTGCCATCGGACAGGGCCACGGTCTCAGGTGTAGAGCCGCGCGCCGGCAGGGTGATCTTGAAGCTGCCCTTTTCCCGCTCGGGCACTGCGGCGCGCTGCATGATCCGCCACAGCGTATAGAAAATCATGATCACATGCGCCGAAATGGTGGTCAGGAACAGCCCCTGCGCACCCGCCACCGACATCATCACCCCCGCCAGCAACGGCCCGGCAATGGAGCCGATGCCAAAGACCATCAACAGCCCGCCAGAGACCTGAATAGACGTGCCCTCGGGCGCGTGATCGTTCGCATGGGCCACGATGATCGGGTACAGCGCATAGATCGCCGCCCCGAACACCCCGACCAGTACAAGGTTCGTCATCCGGTCCTGCGGGGCCAGCAGGATGAACCCCAGATCCGCCGCCAGCGCCAGTACCGCCGCCCCCACCAGCACCTTGCGCCGGTCCATCCGGTCGCTGAGAAACCCGATCGGCACCTGTGACGCCGCCCCCGCAAGGATCGGGATAGAGGCAAACAGCGCAATGGCGGTCAGCGGAAGGCCGACCCCCCCGGCATAGACCGCCGCCAGCGTGCCAAACGACGCGTTTGAGATCCCCACAAGGAACACCGCCACCACCGCCACCGGCGAGTTGCGCCACAGCAGCGACAGGTTCAGGTTCACCGAGGTCAGTGGCGCGGGCGTGTGCGAGGTCGACAGCGCCGTCGGCACCAGCGCAAGCACATAGACAATCGCCCCCACCGCAAAGAACAGGAACCCTGCCACGCTGCCCAGCGCGATCACCATTTGCCCGGCGGTCATCGCGGCAAGGTTCACCATGGTGTAGATGCCAAAGATCGTGCCGCGGGTCTTGGGGCTGGCCTGATCCGACAGCCAGCTTTCGACAATCATCGCAGCACCGGCAAAGCAGAACCCCGACACCGCGCGCACCGGAATCCAGAACTCGGCAGAGACCAGCAGCGCCTGCAACAGGATCGACACGGCGGCAAAGGCGCACATCACCCCAAAGGCGCGGATGTGGCCCACCGATCCCACGATGCGCGGCACGAAATAGCAGCCCGCCACATAGCCCACCGCCCAGCCGGTGCCCAACAGGCCCAGCGAGGTGGCGCCAAACCCCTCATGCGCACCGCGCAGCGGCAGGACAAGCCCGTGAATGCCGCCCGCAAACAGCAACAGGGCGGAACCGAACAATAGGGCGCTGACGGGCAATAACTGGCGGATCATGCGGGCACCGTAGAGGATCGTTGGCAGGCTGCAAGGGCGCGCGTGCCCGCGCCTTTAGTACATGCGGGTCGTCGCATCGTTGTCGTGAACGGCCTGAACCTCGTCCAGCGTCTGCCCGGTGTCCACCGCGCCCTTCACCCAATCCGCCAGCGACGGCACCCCGTCAAGATCCGGCCAAAGCTCCGGCAGCCAAAGCCGCGACCGCACCGAGGATTTCGAACAATGCATAAAGGCCTGCTCGACCGTGACCACCAGCACCAGATCCGGCAGTTTGCCGTTGACCGCATGGCGCGCGCGCAGATCCTCATCCGCCGCGATGCGCCCGGTGCCGGACACCCGCAGCGTCTCCTTGAAACCGGGGATCAGAAAGATCAGGCCGACTCCGGGATTCACCAGCAGGTTTTCAAAGCCGTCCAGCCGGTGATTGCCCAGCCGGTCCGGTAGGATCAGCGTATCGTCCCCCACCACCTCGACAAACCCCGGCGCATCGCCTTTCGGCGACAGATCATGCCGCCCGTCGACCCCCACGGTCGAGACCAGCACATAAGGACAGCGCGCGATGAACGCGCGGCCCACATCGTTGATGTGACCCAGATCCTTTTGGCTGGCGTTGCCGGTCCATTCGGGCAGGATCTCGCGCAGCCGCTCGCGGGTGGTGATCTCGTCCTTCAGTGTCAGTGCCATGCCCTGCCCCCTGTTGCGCCGGATCAACCTACCCCAGCCGCGCCGGATCGCAAAACGCCGCCCCGGCGCACCGCGCGGACCGTCCATGCGCCAAAGCCGGAGGGGGCGCGCGGCCTATCCCGCCCGGTCGCCCGTCACCTCACGCCAGTGCCTGCGGCACAGGCTGACGTAGGTCTCGTTGCCGCCGATCTGCACCTGCGCCCCGTCGGTCAGAACCGCGCCGTCCGCGCCTTGCCGGATCACCATCGTCGCCTTGCGCCCGCAATGGCAGATCGTGCGCACCTCGCGCATTTCATCCGCCAGCGCCAACAGCGCCGCCGAGCCGGGAAACAGCTCTCCGCGGAAATCGACCCGCAGTCCGTAGGCCATCACCGGAACGCCCAGATCATCGACCACGCGGGCCAGTTGCCAGACCTGTTCGCGCGACAAGAACTGCGCCTCGTCGATAAAGATGCAGGCCACCGGACCCGCCTCCAGCCGTGCCGAAATGCGCGCAAACAGGTCCGTCTGCGGCCCAAAGGTCTCTGCCGGGCGCGCCAACCCGATCCGCGAGCCGATCTGACCATCCCCCGCCCGGCTGTCGATCGCCGCGGTCATCAGAAAGGTCTCCATCCCGCGCTCATTGTAGTTGTGCGCCGCCTGCAACAGCAGCGTCGACTTGCCCGCGTTCATGGTCGAATATTGAAAGTGCAGCTTGGCCATGGCCCGGTGATGCCCGACGGGTTCATTTTAGGCAAGATGCGCGAAAGCCGCGTCCCCGCAACCACAGGCCCCCGCTTACGTTAGGTTATCCCCCACATGCGTCTTGACCCGCGCCAAGTTCGCGCATGACATTGCAGAGCCGGTAGAATAGTGGGAAAAACCGGCGCGTAGTCCCCGGAACGCGTAACCGGGGAAAGGGGATGGTCTTATGTCGGTCGTTGGACGGTATCTGAAAAAACACATTGAGGCGCTCGTCAAGGACGTCGGCATCGAGGCCGCCTGCGAACTCACCGGCAAATCCAAGGCGACGCTGGGCCGCTACTACTCTGACTACCCCGAACACGCCGACAGGTTCATGCCGGTCGATGCGGTGGCCGCGCTCGAAGAGGCGGCATCTTATCCGCATGTCACCGCCGCGCTTGCGGAACTCAAGGGCATCCAACTGCAATTCGACGACAGCCGCCGCAATTCCAAACCCTCGGGCAACGTCAATTCCGACGTCATCGCCCTGGCCCAGCGTTTTGCCATCCTCATGAGCGAATACAACCAGTCGATCGAGGACGGCGTGATCTCTGCCAATGAGGCCAAGCGCCTGCTCAAAGAGACGGTGGCCATCCAAAAGGTTCTGATCGACATGAAGCTGAACCTTGAGGACGAGACCACGCACTAAAACCCGATGTCCAGCACAGACCGCCCAGACCGACTTATCCTGCATCTGGGGCACGGAAAAACCGGGTCCACCTCGATCCAGCGGACGCTGCGTGCCTCGCGGCAGGCCCTGCACGCCGCTGGCTTGCTGTTTCCCGACCCCGGTCGCCACGACAACCATCAGCTTTTGTTTCCGCACCTGCACGGCGACCTGCCCGACGATCCGGTGCAGATGGCCTCTCTAGCTGCCACGCCAGAGGCGGCGCGCCGGAACGCCGAAGGTCTGTGGACGGCGCTCATGCAACAAATCGCCAAGGAACGCCCGCGCGCCGTGATCCTGAGCTGCGAAAACCAGTTCCGCCCGCTGCCGCCCGAGGCGCTTCACCGGCTGACCCAGCACTGCGCGCAAATCGCCCAACGGACGCAGGTGGTCGCCTACCTGCGCAGCCCCGCGCAATTCTTTCTGTCCAACATCCAGCAGGACGTGAAAAAACGCGCCGAATTCCGGCCCATATCGGCCAGCCGCATCCGCGACACGCTGGGCCCGTTTGTGGATCATGGCCCCGGCCCGGTCTCCGCACGTTGCTTTGCCCGCGACCAATTACAGGGCGGCGACGTGGTCATCGACTTCGCCCAAAGGTTCCTGCCGGAACTGGACGCCGATAACCTGATCCGCGGCGCGGCAGAGGAAAACAGTTCCGTATCGGCAGAGGCGATGGCCCTGTTGCAGCAGGTGTTTCGCGGCCACCGCGACCTGCCCCGCGCCTATGCAAAAGACCTCAAGGGGTTCCGCAAGATCATCGTAGAGACCGACAAGGCGGTCGAAGGCTACCGCCGCCCCGCCCTGTTCCCCGAGGTGCGCCAGATCGCAGAGGCACGGGTCAGCGACCTGGAATGGACCAGAGACGTGCTGGGCGTCACCTTTGCGGATGTGCCCGCCCCCGCCATGACACGGGCAGCGGCGGAAGCCGCCTATGCCATGCTGCGCGATGTCGCTCAGGTCTGCGCCGTGGACAGCCACCGGCTAGAGGCGCTCTGGCAACAGGCCGTGGCCCGCGCCAAAACGCAGGTCCGCCCGTTTGGATGGCTCTTCCGCCGCTAGAACCGCGTCAGACCAGCCGCCCCCACAGATCGTATTCGCCGCTTTCGTCCACTTCGACGGTCACGATCTGGCCCGCCTGCAAATGCCCCGCGCCTTCGTCGATGAACAGGTTGCCGTCGATCTCGGGGGCGTCTGCCTTGGTGCGGCAGGTGGCCACGCCGTCCTCGTCCACATCATCGACGATCACGTCCATGATCTGGCCCAGCTTTGCCGCCAGCTTGGCCTCGGAAATCGCCTGCGCTTTTTCCATGAACCGCGCCCAGCGCTCTGCCTTGATCTCTTCCGGCACGTGATCCGGCAGCGCATTGGCCCGCGCCCCAGCGACGTTTTCGTATTGAAAACAGCCGACACGATCCAACTGCGCCTCATCCATCCAGTCCAGCAGGGTCTGGAACTCATCCTCGGTCTCGCCGGGATAGCCGACGATAAAGGTCGACCGCAGGGTGATATCCGGGCAAATCGCGCGCCACGCGGCGATCTCATCCAGCGTCCGCGAGGCCGCCGCAGGCCGCGCCATCCGGCGCAGCGTATCCGGGTGCGCGTGCTGGAACGGAATATCCAGATAAGGCAGCACCTTGCCATCCGCCATCAGCGGGATCAGCTCACGCACGTAAGGATACGGATAGACATAATGCATGCGCACCCATGCGCCCAACTCGCCCAGATCACGCGCCAGATCCAGCAGCGGAAACTTCTCGGCGCGCTCTTTCCAGTCGGTGCCATAGGCGCTGGTGTCCTGACTGATGACCAGCAGTTCCTTCACCCCCGCCTCGACCAGCTTTTCCGCCTCGCGCAGCACGGCGCGGTGCGGGCGGCTGGACAGCTTGCCGCGCATGTCGGGGATCACGCAGAACTTGCAGGCGTGATTGCAGCCCTCCGAGATTTTCAGATAGCTGAAATGGCGCGGCGTCAGGCTGACACCGCTGGCGGGCAGCAGGTCAATGAACGGGTCCGGGTCCGGCGGCACGGCGGCATGGACCGCGTCCAGCACCTGTTCGTATTGATGCGGCCCGGTCACGGCCAGCACCTTGGGATGCGCGCCGGTGATGTATTCGGGCTCTGCCCCCAGACAGCCGGTGACGATCACCCGGCCGTTTTCGTTCAGTGCCTCGCCGATGGCCTCAAGGCTTTCCGCCTTGGCGCTGTCCAGAAACCCGCAGGTGTTGACGATCACCGCGTCCGCGCCACCATAATCGGACGAGATGCCATAGCCTTCGGCGCGCAGCCGGGTCAGGATGCGCTCACTGTCGACCAGCGCCTTGGGACAGCCAAGGCTGACCATGCCGATGGTGGGCTGACCGGGACGGGCGGACTCTGTCACGCGGGCGCGGGCAAGGTCGGGGCGAAGATCTGGGGGATTCTGTGACATGGCGCGTCATAGCGCGGCAACGGCGGCTGGGGAAGACAGCAGGTGATGGCTTGGCGATTGATCGAACAGCATGAAAGCGCCGATGGCGCGGCGCGGGTGGCGTTGCAGACCGATGGCAGCGGGCATTACCGCTATGTCCTGTCGGTCTGGATCGCCGCCGCCCCCGAAGACGAAGGCGCATTGGGCGATGGCCTCTGGACGGACGCAGAGGTCTCTGGCCTTTACGGCTGGCGCGGACCTTGCCTGAACGACGCAAAACGCGCCCTGCATTTGCGGGGCGCGTCTGTGGCAAGCGTTAACGGAAGGTAAAACCGTCTCTGTAACCCATTGATTTTACGTGTCCGCCTTGCTGTCCACGCGTGGACAGCCCAAATTCACCGGCGACGGTCGCGCCGCGCGCTCATCGGCTGAAAGGCGACGCCCACATGGGCCTCACAATAGGGTTTGCCCTGCTGGACGGGCAGGCCGCAGAACCAGAAATCATCTGTCGCCGGGTCCCCCACGGGCCATTTGCAGGTCCGCTCGGTCAGTTCCATCAGGGTCAGCCGCTTGGCCTTTTTCTCGATCTCGCTGACCTTGGCCAGCGCCTCGGGGCTGATCTCATTGGTCGAGGGCTGCGGCGGCAACGGCTGCCCTGCCGGAATGATCGCCTTGCGCGCCGGGCTGATCGCCGGGGTGGTGGCGACGGCCGCGGGCTGCGGCTTGGCCTCGGGGGCCGGATCGGGCTTGTTCGCGGGGGCCGGTTTGGGCGGGGTCTTGGCCTTGGGCTGCGCCTTCGGCTCTGCCGGTTTGGCCTCGGCCTGCGCGGCGGGGGCGGCCCCCGCGCGGTTCGACAGGCCCAGACGGTGCACCTTGCCGATCACCGCGTTGCGCGTCACCCCACCCAGTTCCTTGGCGATCTGGCTGGCCGACTGGCCCTCGGACCACATCTTCTTGAGCAGTTCTACGCGTTCATCGGTCCACGACATCAGGTTACCTCAGCGAAAAAAGCGGCCACGAAGGGGCCGCCTGATGTTTTCTTGGTTGGCCCTATTCTAATCATCGATGCACGAGTTACAAGACGGCGAGCAGAATTGGAGAGACCATGCCCGAGACATTGAGCTATGAGCCGGGAACGCGCCGCTTTGGCCACGTCAACTGGCTGGGTTTCTGGACCCTGTGCAAGCGCGAGATCCTGCGGTTCACCAACGTCTGGACCCAGACCCTGCTGGCGCCGCTGGTCACCGCCGGGCTGTTCCTGATGATCTTTACCATCGCCATCGGCCCGCAGCGCGGCGACGTGATGGGGGTGGCCTTTACCACCTTCATCGCACCGGGCATCCTGATGATGACGGTGATCCAGAACGCCTTTGCCAATACCTCCAGTTCGCTGATGATCTCAAAGGTGCAGGGCAATATCGTCGACACCCTGATGCCGCCGCTGTCGGCGGCTGAGGTCGTGCTGGGCTTTGTGGTGGGCGGCACCGCGCGGGGGACATGCGTCGCCCTTGCCCTGCTGGCGATGTTCTGGGCGGTGCTGGGCATTGTACCGGCGGCCCCGCTGGTGACGCTGGCCTTTGTGATCCTGGGCTCTGCTTTCATGGCGGCGCTGGGGCTGATCGCGGCGATCTATTCGCAGAAATTCGACCAGATGGCGGCGATCACCAATTTCATAATCACACCGCTCGCCTTCCTGTCCGGCACCTTCTATTCGGTCGAGGCGCTGCCAAGCGGGCTGTATCAGGTCACGCATCTGAACCCGGTCTTCTACCTGATCGACGGCGCGCGCTGGGGTGTGATCGGCGTGTCGGACACCGCCCCGGCCATCGGCTTTGCCGTGGCACTTGGGGCGACCGCCTTTGCCGTGCTGGTCGCGTGGTGGCTGTTCCGCCGGGGAACGCGGCTCAAATCCTGACCGGGATACCGGACTTGCAAAAATCGTGACAGGTGGACAGTCTGAACCTGATTGAAGTCTTTAGGTCCGACCGAATTGCGTCCGGTCACTTCAGGAGGTTGCCGATTTGAAACCCAAGCCCTTTTTCCAGACAGTTGCCGCCGTGTTGGCCCTGTCCGGGCCGCTGGCGGCGCAATCTGTCGAACTCAAGGGGTTCCATCTGGAGCCTGAACCGGACGAGCGTGCCAAGGCGCTCAGCGATTGCCTTGCCGGGATGCCCGATCGTTGCGGCCCCCGCGTTCAATTGACAACCCGCGGCATCGACCGCTCATCGGTGCAGGGACTGGTCGACGGCGCACCGCCCGCGCAGACCAACGGGCTGAAACCCCGCCTGCTGGTCAAGGACCGGACCAAGGACACACCCGCAGCCACTGGCACACCTCTGGTCAGCATCGACGTCGAGATATTTTTCGATTCCAACAGCGCCACGCCCAGCGCCGCCTCGGTGCCCGACATGCAGGCGCTGGCCACGGCGATCACCGATCAACGCTTTGCCAGCAAACGGTTTGTCATTCTGGGCCACACCGACGCGCGCGGGTCGGACGCCTACAACCTCGACCTGTCAGAACGCCGCGCCGACAGCGTGCGCGCGCGGTTGCAAAGCCTGTCTGGCCTTGCCGCCGACAGGTTCATCTCTGCCGGTCGCGGAGAGCAGGAACTCAAAGACCCGACAAACCCCGACGGCGACGTGAACCGCCGGGTGCAGATCATCCTTCTGGACAGCTAAGGGGCCGTGCCATGACCCGATCCATCCTTGCCCGGCTGGCCCTTGGCCTTGCCGCGCTGACCCTGTCGCCCGCCGCCGGGCTGGCCGAAACCTATGAGTTGCGCTCTGGCCTGACCTGTGAGGCGCGCGATGCGGTGACCGACCGGCTGGCCACGGAGACCCGTGTCACCGTGGGCGCGGATGCCGTGAATGTCGGCGGTCGGTTTACCCTCGACTGGAGCAGACCCGGCTTTCCGGAACGCGAACCCATCTTTCTGATGGTGTCCTTTGACCGGCCCGTGCGCCTGTCGGGGGACGGTATGTACGCGTTGTTGCCGGATGCCCGCGCGCCTTACCGCATTGCGTGGGATCAGGCGCGGACCCGCGCCGTGATCCCCTATTTCGGACGCGACATGCCCAAGAGCGGCTCTATCGAGGTGGAGCCGTTGCTGTCCGGTCCACTGACCCTGAACTGGGCCGTGGTTGGCCACAGCGGATGCGCCGAACGGGTCGGCCCCGATGGTCAGGGGACGCAGGCCGTCACCGTGACAACTGCCGCGCGGCCAGTGATCGTGGTCAAGGACCCTGACAGCACGGAGCAGCCCGAAACAGTGCTGGTGAACCGCAAAGGTGACCGATTGCTAGAGTTGTATGCCGGGCGGCTCCGGCTTCTCGAAGCGTCGACCGGGGCGGAAATCGTCGAAATGGTGGGCGCGGCTTATTTCTCGCCCGCCGGACGTTATGTCGTCGTCACGTCCGGCGACGCATCAGGCTTTTACGACAGCGTCGATGGTCAGCGGGTGGTTCCAGGGAATGATGTCGGCGGCAGCGCGATAATCTGGTCACATGATGACAGCTTTGCCCTGCAAATTCTGTCGGGCTACGGTCTGTCTATGTTCAACAATCTTGTGGCGGACCGAATGATCATGACCACGAGCAACGGCTGTCGGATTTGCGGGGCGAACACATACAAATACTTGTTGGATCTTGAGAACAACGTTTTCACAAGTGAGGGCGTCAACGAGTTGAACGCTCATCGGCTGAGCGGAGGCGATCTGGTCTCGCAGTTCCGGCCGAACATCACCGGCGGTGCCCGGGTGGCGGAAACCAACCGCCGCAAGGCTGTGCAAGACATTGAACGACAGCAAGCTGTAACCGGTGTATCCTTGGGCAGCGGACTGATCTTTTCCGACCAGATCGCTTTGGTCGGGGCATTTTCGACAGATTTTTCGTCGTCCCTCGGTTCAAGCGAAAATGAGGATATCGCCGCCGCGCTGCAATCTTATATCGTGCCAAGCCAGCGGCTGGACAAAGTGGCACATGGCGGCCCCAGCCCAATTGCTACGGGATCAGGACAGCCGCTTGGCTGGCGCGCGGTCAATGTCGATAGGACAGTTGGCGCATCGTTTCGGATTGCCCAAAGGTTGCGGGACTTCGGCCTGCCGGTTGCCGAGGGATATACTGTGGAACGCATTGATATCGAGGCGCAAATGCCCCGCTTTGAAAAGAGCGTCGGCGACTTTGAAACGACGCAGCACTACATTGATGCATTTGATGCACATGACCGTGAGATTGCGGCGGCCTATGCCAAAATCTGGCAAGACATCGCATCGGCCACGGGCGTCGATCCGCAACGGTTTTCCATGCGCGATGGCCCAAACGCCTGCACGGTATTCGGCGAGCGAGAGCTTTTGGGCGAATTTAGTACGATCTGGAATTGGCGCTCCGGCGAAACAGACTACCGGTTGACGACTTTTCAATGCGCGGAGGGGTCCGCCGCATTCAACGCACCGTCTTCGTACCTGTTTTCCAGCGGTCTGACAAATGGCGTGCGTGCATACGAGGTCGTCTGGGGCACCGAATACCGTCTTGACCTTAATGACCCGGACGACTCGACTGCTCCGTTGTGTACTTACTCTTTGGACGCCTGCGGCTTCAATGTGCGCGTGTTTGGAAACTGGCTGGTCCTTTATTCACAAGAGGCACTTGGCTACGCCATCATCGACCTGACCACCGGGCAAGTGGTGAGCAAACAGTTTGACCTGCCGCGCGGCGACTTGTTCGACAATGTGCTGATGACCGAGGACGGGCGTCACCTTGTCACCCTTCAGCAGGACGGCAGTTTTTTCGTCAATCGGCTGTCGGATGCGCAGCCGGTGCTATCGGGGCTGTATGCGGATGATGAGGTCATCGTCTGGACAGAGGACGGCCGCTATGACGCCACCTCGGAGGGGGCGTATTTTGTCTCCTACACCTTTCCGGGCCACTTCGGTGAATACACCGCCCAACAGTTCGAGGGCTATCTGAAGGTACCGGGGCTGGCGCAGCAGGTGCTCTTGGGCGTCTACCAGCCGACCACGGTCCAGATCACGCCGCCCCCCGTCCTGCGCGCCTCGGTCGAGGTGACAGGTGCGCAGGCCGTACTGAAGGCCGAGGCGCAGGCCCCCGTGGCGCTCCGGGCGTTGACAGTGTTTCAGGACGGGTTGCGCACGCAGGATTTTGCCGCGGATGGCCCTGCCGCTGACTGGCAGGAAACCATCGACCTGTTGCCGGGGACGCGTTGGCTCAGCCTTGTGGCGACGGATGTGAACGGCGTCGCCAGCGCGCCCTACAGCATTGAAATCCCACAACCCGCCGACGCGCGGCGCCTGCATGTCTTCGCCATCGGGGTGGATGATTATGGCGACCCGTCGCTGAACCTGACGGCAGCGGTGGGCGATGCGCGGCTGTTTGCCTCTGCGCTGGCGGACCGCGCCGGTGACGGGGTGCAGATCGCCTCTCAGACCGTGCTGCTGGATGCCGAGGCGACGCCGGACCGCATCCTGTCGGAGTTGGAGACTCTGGTGCAAACCGCCCGCCCCGGCGACACCGTGGCGATGTATTTCGCCGGTCATGGGCTGTCCCTTGACGGGCGGTATTACCTTGCTGCTGCCGGTGTCGATGTGGACAACATAGGCGGCACGGCCCTGCCCTTTGACGCGCTCTCTGCCCGGTTGCGCGATGCCGACCTGCGCATCGCCCTGTTTATCGACGCCTGCCACAGCGGGCTGGCGGGCGACGGGCTGTTTTCGACCAACGATCAGGTGGTTGGCGGCGCGCTGGACCAGATCCCCTCGGGGCTTGTGGTCTTTGCCGCCGCCAAGGGGCGTGAGTTTTCGCTGGAAGACCCGGAAACCGCGCAGGGCTTTTTCGCGCAGGCCTTGGCGGAGGTGCTGCACGACCCGGCGCGCGATCTGAACGGCAACGGCGCGGTCGAACTGAGCGAGCTGTTCCGGGGCACCAAACAACTGGTGTCCGACCGCGTTCAACAGGCGCAACGGGGCACCGCCCCGGCTGACCTGCTGACCCAGACGCCGTGGATGGCGCGCAACCTGATGGTCGGGGATTTCGCCCTGTTCTGAGCGCCCTAGCTTGGGGCGCGGGCCGTTACCCGCGACAGAACCTCTGTCGTGACGGCCCGTGTTCCCATGTCGCCGCCAAACTCCATCGGGCGCAGGGCATTGGCCTCAAACCCGGCCTGCACCGCGTCGTCAATCAGCAGCGCCGCCTCATCGAAGCGCACATTCCCGGTCTTCTCCGCGAGATACTCCAGCATCAAAGCGCCCGACAGGATCGCCGCCAGCGGGTTTGCCTTGTCCTGTCCCATGATGTCCGGCGCGCTGCCGTGGGCGGGTTGAAACAGCCCCGTCTCATCGCCGATCTCGGCGCAGGACGCCATGCCCATGCCGCCGACCAGACCGCCCGCCAGATCGGACAGGATGTCACCGAACATGTTTTCCATGACCATGACGTCATAATCCCAAGGGTTTCGGATCAGGTTCAGCGCCTGCGCATCGACATAGGCGTAGCCGGTGTCGACCTGTGGAAATTCCGGGGCGATCTCATCGAAAATCTTGCGGAAAAACGCCATCGAGGCAAAGACATTGGCCTTGTCGACACAGGTGAGCCGCCCCGGTTTGCCCCGCGATTTGCGTTTTTCGGCAAGGCGAAACCCGAAGCGATGCAGCTTTTCGGTCGTTGCGCGGGTGATGCGCAGCGTGTCGCGCACTTCTGTGTCGCCGATGATTTCGCTGCGGTTGTGGACGGCGGCGGAATAGAACAGCCCCTCGGTCGACTCGCGCAGGATGACCATGTCGATGTTGGCGGCGCGGGGATCGGCCAGCCGCTGCGGCGCATTGGGATAGGCCCTGACCGGGCGGACACCGGCATACAGGCCGTAACGGTCCCGCAACCTCAGATGGGGACTGATCTCTGTCCCGTCGGCATGGCGAATAGCCGGCAGCCCGATGGCCCCCAGAAAAATCGCATCCACCTGACCGACCTTTTCTTCACCACCCGGTTCGATGTCCTTTCCGGTTTCGGCAAAGTACCCCGCGCCGGCAAATGTCTCTTCGTATGACAGGGCACAGCCGCCCACACGGGACGTTGCGGCCTGCGCCACCTCCAGCGCGGCCTCGGCGACGTCTTTGCCAATTCCGTCGCCCTTGATGACTGCGATCTTGCAAGTTTTCATCTTTTCGCTTTCCGCCGCTGACATTGAGAGACTGGCCCTCTCCACGGACACCATCCTAGAGAGAACGCCAAACGTCTATGGCCGCTGTTCAGCTTTCCCAAGCTGGACCGGCGGATGGTGGCAATTTCTGCCGGAAACCGGATGGCGGCGTTGTGCCAAATGCCGTCCCCTCGGCTGTCGCGCGGGTCTGTGTCTCAGCCCGACACGCGTTTGCCCCAAGCCGGGTCTTGCGCTGGATCGTCCTGCGCCAGCAGCATCGCCAGCGTCGAAATCAACTGCCCCTTGCTGATCGGTTTGGCCAGAAACGCGTTCATTCCGGCCCGCAGACAGGCGTCCTTGTCGCTGTCATAGGCGTTTGCCGTCAAGGCAATGATGGGCGGCTGGAGGATCGGCAGGTTTCGGATCGCTTGGGTCGCGGCCAGCCCGTCCAGCTCCGGCATGGAGACATCCATCAGCACAATGTCCGGCGACACCGATTGACAAAGCTCGACCGCGCGGCGACCGTTTTCGGCGTCGATCAGGTCGACGGACAAACCCGCCAGATACTTGCGAATGAGAATGCGGTTTGTCTTGTTGTCTTCGGCAAGCAAAACTTTTTTGCCGATCAGTATGTTCCGGTTGGTGTGAAGAACCGCGCCGTCCCGCTTGATCGGACCCAGCGGTGCGCTGGTCTGAATTTCCAGCGTGAACACACTTCCCTCCCCCAAGGATGAGGCGACACGGATGTGTCCGCCCATTTGTCCGGCCAGCATCTGCGAAATCGTCAGGCCAAGACCGGTGCCCCCGAATGCCCGCGAGATTGTGCCATCCGCCTGGGAAAACCGCTCAAACACCTGATCGACCTTTTCGGGCGCCATTCCGATGCCTGTGTCCGTTACCTCGATGATCAAGCGATAGGGATCATGCGGACTACAGGTGGCGCGCACACAAACACAGCCCACCGACGTGAACTTCACCGCATTTCCAACAAGGTTCAAGAATATCTGGCGCAGGCGGCCATCGTCCGCCCGCACAACTGTGGGGATGTCGTCGGAAATCTCCAACCGGATTTCCAGACCCTTGTCCCGCGCCGCGGACCGGATGAGATCCACCGCATCCTCGATACAGGAACGCAGTTCAAAATCCTCGTCAGATACCACTACCTTGCCGGATTCGAGCCGCGAAAGATCCAGAATATCGTTGATGATCTTCAACAGGGCCTTGGACGAACTGCGAATAAGATCCACGTTTTGCTTTTGCTCGGCAGGCAATGGGTGATCGGCCAAAAGCTCTGCCATCCCGATGATCCCATTCATCGGCGTGCGGATTTCATGGCTCATATTGGCCAGAAATTCGGACTTTGCCTGATCCGCCTTTTCGGCGGCCAGTTTGGCATTTGCCAGTTCGCGTTCGCGTTGCTTGTTTTTTGTAATGTCGCGTTCCACGCCAATGACCATGGACACTTGGCCCTGAACGTCACGAACCGGGACAAGATGCGTCTCGACCCAGATCTTTTCACCCGACTTTGTGTAATTCAGAATTTCGGTGCGGTATTTCTCTCCATGTCTCAAATGACGTGAAATTTCAGCGATCGTTTGCGGGTCAGTCTCCGGACCATTCAATATCTGCGATGGCTTGCGCCCCTTGACCTCATCAAGAGTATAACCGGTCATCTTTCCAAACGCCGCATTGGTCCAGATGATCCGTGCCTCCGGGTCGGTCACGATAATGCTGTCCGAGGCGAGTTGTGCCACCGTCGACAGGCGGCTCAGCTCTTTTTGGTGTTTTGCCAACTCCCTTTCGCGCTGGTGCAATGTCTGGATCACGCCACGGCGAAAAGCCGACATGCGACACGCCAGAAAGGTCGGCAAAAGGACCATGCTGCCCGCAACCAACAGCCCGAGCCGAAAAAGCCAAAGGTTTTCCGGCCATTTCGTCCATCCCCCGTTAGGGATCGCCGCCAGTTGCCATGTGCCGGCAGGCAGGACAATCTCCAGAAATATGGGGTCTTGATCGTAAATCGCGGGATCGCCAAAAAACAGGGCGCCCGCACCGCCCGTCCCGTCCTGCCCCTTGAGGGCAATCTGCAACGTGTCTTTGGGATCGGTGATACCGGCATTCCGGTAAACGGCCTCTGCGTCGATCACTGCCGAAAGGATACCCCAGAACCGGGGCCCGGACGGGCCTTTGGAATACACCGGGAAACGGGCGATAAACCCGATGCCCCCCTGGACCAAATTGACCGGACCGGCCAGCACGATGTCACCTGTTTCACGCACCCGCATGACCGCAGTGCGTTGCGCCTCCGTTTCCCGGTAATCGAGGCCGACCACAGCGCTGTTTTCCTCATACGGATGCACGAGACTGACAACCAGACCGGGGGCGACCGCCACATTGATGAATTGCTCTTCTTCGCCAACCGCCATATCGGCGATTTCGCTGAAACGGTCTTGCGACATGCCCAGATCCGTCGACAGCACCGCGATCAGCCCGCGAACAAGCTGAATGTCGGCGTTCAAAGACCCTTCCAGCTTTGACCGGATGAGTCCGGCGGCGGTTTGAACCTCTGCGCGTTGCGCCTGAAATTGAATGGTGCGGTTCTGTTGTTCTGCGATGACAAAGACGATCGACAGGACGATGAAGGCTATCCAGGCCGGCACGTAGGCCCGGCTGAACAACACCGACGTTCGCTCGCTTGCTGTCTCGCCCAGCGTCAATTTGGTTTCGCTCCGCGCCTGTCGGGTTTTGTCGGTGTTACACCTTTCAAGGCAAACCGTTCAAAACAGGTTAAACACCCCGCGACGACAGCGTTTGAATCGGAGCATCTGCCCGTTGCGGGGCAAGCCTTGCACGGGCCCGCGTCGTTAACGCGTTGGTCACAGGACCCCCGTTTCGCGCGGGCACGTCCGACGATGTGAACCGGTCAGACATCGGCCAAACCCGGAAAGGCGCGCCGCATTTTTCACCGGTTCAAAAGACGGCGGATCGTCCCCTCACCAGCCTTCGATCTCTAGGGAAAACTCAATTTCGCCCGTAAAATCCTGTCGAATCTGGAAAAAGCAGCTTTCCGGGGTAGAGACGTCCGCCCATTGGAATACGTCGCTTCGCAGGTCGATGCCGTAGAGGGCGAAAAACCGGGGATACGAAACCTTCAGCCGCATCTGGCCGGGACCGGACGACACGATCTGGATGCCGTCACTGGTGCTGCTGCTGGGGGACTGGGCGTGAATTGCCCAATTTTTGAATGCGTCCAGTCCGGGGACCGGATATCCGCTGTTGGCAACGAACGAGACGGCGTCTTGCAGCGCCGCCACGGACGTGGATGAGTCCACCACCTCGGCGAACCCGATGGTGATCCGCGGCCAACTCCCCTGAACGTATATGTAGTTTGGCAGCGGAGCGCCTGCTTTGCGTTCGTAAATTGCCTTGAGCGGTCCAACCGACAGAAACAATCCCTCTTTGACCAGTTCTTCCATCCGGAGCGCGGCCTGCGCCACCACGTCGACCTTGGATTCGGTCTCAAAATCACAAGGGCTTGGGCCACTCTGAGCCGAGGCCAAAGAGCCGACAGCAGCCAAAACGGCTCCGGCGATCAGGATTGATGCGCGTGTCATGGTTAACCTCCGGGGGAACGGTCACAACATTGGGGTGTACATCCGGCTTAGCCAAAAAGGCCCATTCAGGTCTATACGGGTATTCCGGTCCATCTCAGGCATCCGGGCCGTCCCGGCGACGCCGCAGGGGTTTGCATCGCCTGAAAATGGCGCTGTGGTGACCGGCGGGTGTTGCAGGGTCATCTGCGCACATGGGGCTGAGATCGGGCCGAAAAGACTGTCGGCGGCTGCGAATGGCCGGTGGGGACGGGCGTCGAAAAACTTTCACATTCCGTCGTCACCCCCCCTTGCAGTCCGTCACGTAGCGATATACCTAGCACCCACTGTCGCGGGGTGGAGCAGCCCGGTAGCTCGTCAGGCTCATAACCTGAAGGTCGTAGGTTCAAATCCTACCCCCGCAACCAAATATTCAGCCCCTATCTCAATGAGTTAGGGGTTTTTTATTGCCAGCTGTTCATTGGGTCCAGACTAAAGGTAAGCATAGGGTAAGCAGCCGAAATCCAGTCCACGCAAGTGCTGGCAAGCTTGGCAGCTATTCTTTGTTTTGTCGGCAATGCCCTTAAGTTTTGAGTCACCGCCCATGGTCTGGATCTCTCCTAATTTCTGTGATGCCCTGCACCTTCCAATATTGTTGTTTTTCAAAATCAATCGGTGAGAGCATTCCTAAGAAACTCCTTCGCTCATAACTGATAAACAGAGAGCCTTGATCGGAATGAACAATCATTTGTGATGTTTGTTTGTGGCGCCAAACCGCCGACGGCAAGGCGCTCAGAACAAGGTCTATGTGCATGCGAGACTGCATTGCCCATCCCACGACACGCCGGGCGTAAAGATCAATCACCACAGCCAGATACCCTCAGCCTTCGTGGATTCTGATGGAGGTTATATCTGTCATCCAGAATCTATCTGTCGCATCGATCATCTGGTCTACGAAGTTTGTTCTCTTATCATTTCTTTAATGTATCGTTCTTTTTGGGTTTTATTATTAACAATAATATTGTTGACAAAAAAGATGATTAAAAAGTATTGATGTTTTGGGCCTCATAAAAAACCAAGAAAAGTCTCTACACAAAGCCCATAACCGAAAACAGGAGGAAGTTTTGAAAGCACTATTTGCTCAATTGTCAGCCATTGCCCTTGTTGTGGCTGCTCTTAATCCAGCATTCGCCGCACCTAAGTATCCAGATGCAAAAGTCCCTAGCACCATTCGTGTGATTGTTTCCTATAACGCAGGCGGTTCCAGCGACGCATTGGCGCGTATTACCCTGCCTTATTGGGAAAATGCGATTGAAGAACTAACCGGTCAGTCAACAAATGCCGTTGTTGTTAATCTGCCGGGCGCCGGTGGCGAAATTGGCTGGACAAGTCTTTCGCATGCTCAATCCGACGGTTCAACAGTTGGCATTATCAATCTGCCGGCCGTTCCCATTGTTGAGGCGGCTAGAGATGCGGGTTTTGAGCCTTGGCTTGAAAAGTTCACGGCTTTGGGTGTGAATGTTGTGGACCCGAATGTGGTCCGCCTCAGCGCCAAGTCAAAGTATGGCTCTCTGGCCGAAGCCATTGCTGCAGCCAAAGCCAAACCAGGCTCGGTCAGCGTTGGTGCTGATGGACCTTTGTCCGATGATCATGTTTCCATGTATGCCCTTAGTAAGGCGACGGGTGCTACTTTCACATTTGTGCCTTTTTCTGGAAGCTCTCCAGCGAACCGTTCTTTTCTTGCGGGTGAAGTCGATATTGCGATCGGTAATGCCTTTGATCATGTTAAAACGGCCAAGGCAGCAAAAGAAGCAATGGTGTTGCGCCCAACGCGTTATGACTTGATTTCGGATACGCCAACGGCAAAAGAGTTACTGGGCATTGATATTGGTAATTTTGGGTCGACGCGGGGGTTTGCTGCGCCAAGCGGAACGCCAGATGATCTTGTTGCGATTTACCGTGAAGCTTTTGGCATGGCCTTCAATAACGAAACCTACAAAGCCGAAGCCCGCAAACGCAATATCACAATTGTTGATCCGGTAATTGGAGAAGCTTTTGGTGATTTGATGAAAGAACAGCAGGCAATTGCGCAAGATTTGCTGCAACTGTTCATTGACGGCGGCTTCATCAAGAAATAAGCAAACTGTGACCAGGGTTGTTGGGGCAACCCTGGTCACTGATTTTACGACCATCACATCACATTTATTTTGTAAGGAGCATACCTTTATGGCTGTTCGTCAATTCGCACGGCCGGGCGATATTCTTATCAGCATCATTCTGATCTGTGTCGGTATTGCGGGTCTATACATGATACAAGATTTTCCGGATCGCGCCGCCATGTGGCCTTCATGGATTATGATGCTTCTGATTTTTTTCCCAGCTTTGCACCTGTTGGTTGATTTCTGGAAACGCAGGGCGACAGGCAATAGCGGTGCAAATAGATACTCAAGCGATAGAACAGACGGTGAACAATCATGAGACTGATGATTAATGTCGGCTTGATCGTCGCCTATTTGTGTTTTGTTCCTATTCTCGGGTTATTTACGACGACGGGCATCTATTTGACCTTACACATGCTGTATCTGGGCATTCGCCCTCTGTCGCTGGCAATGGCTGTCGCGGCGGGCGGGGTATTGGTTTTATATGGTTTTTTTGGGCTTTTGCTGGGCATCTCAATGCCAGGCAGCCTACTTTTTTAAGTTATGCGCGAGATGACACCGGTGTCTGATTTATGCCGAAAACTCGCAACGGAGAGCGCATATGATTGATCAAATTATAGACGGTGCCTTGGTCGCGTTCCAATGGCAACATATTGCACTGGCTCTGGCCGGTGCGATCCTTGGTATTCTTTTTGGGGCACTTCCCGGTGTCTCAGCGACCCTCGGCATTGCGCTACTGGTTCCATTGACGTTTACAATGGCGCCCGTTGCTGCATTGGTCTTTCTCGGCGCGGTTTACTGCGGTGCGATTTACGGCGGCTCAATTTCGGCGGTCCTTCTTAATGTTCCAGGGACGCCGGCAGCAGTTGCAACCATGCTTGATGGCTATGAAATGACACGTCAGGGAAAGGGCGGTAAAGCGCTTGGCTTGTGCACGGCGTCTTCTCTGATTGGGGGGCAATTTAGCGTTGTTGTCTTGCTGTTTGGTGCACCGCTTGTTGCAAGTGTCGCGTTAGAGGTGCGATCTGCAGAGTTCTTTTGGATTGTCATCTTTGCCATGAGTACTGTCGGTGCCATTGGTGCTGGGTCACCCTTGAAAGGGGTCATTACGGCGGTTATTGGTCTCGCAATCGGTGTCATCGGTGCGCACCCGATGACCGGCGTCTTACGGTTCACTTTTGACGAGCCGGCCTTGTATGAAGGATTACCGGTCATTTCGGCGCTCGTTGGTCTGTTCTCCATTTCACAGGTGCTGATACTGGCTGAGGGTAAGGGAATGGACTCGCAACTCAAAATACCAAAAATCGGTTCCTTGAGGCCGGGCAAAGAATTGTTATGGCGATTGCGCAACACCCTGCTCCGTTCATCCATTATTGGTACTGTGGTCGGACTCATTCCGGGAGCAGGCGCTGATATCGCTTCATTCATTGGGCGCAGCGAGGCGCGGCGTTATTCGTCGAAGCCGGAGTTGTTTGGCAAAGGATCGCCAGAAGCCATTGTTGGTTCGGAAGCCGCGAACAATGCCGTCGTAGGCGGTAGCCTGATCCCCATGTTAACGCTGGGAATTCCCGGAAATGCTGTGACCGCCGCCTTATTGGGTGGCTTGTTGATTCACGGCCTGATCCCCGGTCCTTTACTTTTTATGGAAGCACCCGACGTTCTTTATCCGTTTATTTTCAGCCTGTTCTTGGCCAACTTATTCTTTGCCGTCGTTGCCTTTGGCGGGCTTAAGTATGTATCCAAGATTGTCCTGGTTCCTCAAGGCATTATCGCTCCGATCGTAACTGCACTGGCGGTCATCGGCGCTTATTCCTTCCGGAATATGGGGTTTGATATTTGGATCATGTTTACAATGGGGTTGTTTGGTTATGCGCTGCGGAAAGCTGATTATCCGCTTGCACCAATCATTCTGGGCATTATCCTAGGGCCATTAGCGGAAGAAAACCTGGATCGTGTTATGACCTTGGCCCAGGCCGCTGACTTGAGCCTCATGGGATATTTCATGGAGCGCTGGACAACAATTACGTTAATGGTGCTGACGGTTCTGACTTTAATCTATTCATTTTTCCGCGATGCGGGGTTTGTGAAGAAAACTAAGGAACCGTTTCCCAAGGTTGAAGAGGACTAAACTAAGGATGGGGGCACAACCGAAATCCCAAGAATCAGTGATGACGGTAATCCGGACCCTTGAAGAAGATATCGTCCTCGGTCGCCTCTATCCTCGAGAGCGCCTTGTTGAAGATCAATTGGCTCAGCGTTTTGAGATCAAACGCCACGTTGTTCGCCAAGCCCTGAGTGAGCTGGAAACCACAGGCCTGATCATTCGGCAGGGGGGTAAAGGAGCGATGGTCCGGGAATTCAGCGCTGTTGAGGTAAACCAGTTATACCAATTGCGTGAAATTCTTGAGGGCCAGTCCGCGATGATGATCGATTTGCCGGTCAGTGACGAAGATTATGCTCAGCTTGAGGTGATTTGTAACGCCTATGCGGGGGCTGTCGAGACATCCGATATGCAGGGAATAATTGCGCATAACAAACGGTTCCATCAGGTGTTTTATCGTTTATGTGGCAATACGTTTTTGGCGGATACGATTGATAGCATGGCGCAAAAAGCTAACTTGGTCCGCTTTTCCTCCAGTTCTGATCCGGTGTATTTAGCTCAAGTCCGCGATGAACATTTCAGTATCCTGAAAGCTTTAAAGGGTACGGATAATTCTCACTTAGCAGAGCTGTGTATCGAACACATGCAACCTTCCCGTCGTATCTATCTTGAAAAGAGAGCACGGCTGGGTTGAGCCGAACCCACCGCTTACCTTAAATACGCGTTATTACCTTTTTGGATCGCAGCAGGCGTGCCCCTAGGAATAGGGCAAGCCCACGTAGTTTTCGGACAAGGCGGATTGGGCGGCATCGGAGCCTGCGATGTATTCCATTTCTGCCAGTTGGGTTTTCGTACCAAAGGCGCCTGTGTCCGGGAAATTGTGCAGCAGGGACGTCATCCACCAGGAAAACCGTGTTACTTTCCAGACGCGTCGCAGGCAGTCTTCCGAGTAGCGGTCAATCAAATCATCGCGGTTTTCTTTATATTTGGCGATCAAGGCGGTTGATAAGAAATGGATGTCCGAGGCGGCGAGGTTTAAACCTTTGGCACCTGTCGGCGGCACGATATGGGCCGCGTCGCCGGCTAAAAACAGTCGTTCATAGCGCATGGGTTCGGCCACGAAACTGCGCAGAGGGGCAATACTCTTTTCGATGGATGGTCCGGTTTCCAGTTGTGCCTGCGTTTCACCCGGCAGCCGGTTTTTGAGTTCAGACCAGAAGCGGTCATCTGACCAGTCTTCAACACGGTCGTTCAGGTCGCATTGCAGGTAATAGCGGCTGCGGATATGCGAGCGCATGGAGCAGAGGGCAAATCCGCGTTCATGGTGCACATAGATCAATTCCTCGGAAATCGGTTTTGTATCGGATAACAAGCCCAGCCAGCCGAAGGGATAAACTTTTTCGTAAGTTTGCAGAACGTCTTTCGGGATGGCCTGACGGCTGACACCGTGAAACCCGTCGCAGCCCGCAATATAATCACACGTGATTTCGTGTTCTTCTTCATCTTTTACATAAGTAATGCGCGGCCGGTCGCTATCGAGCCCATGAAGGGCGACGTCTTTGGCTTCATAGATCAGGTTGCCGCCCATTGCCTGGCGCGCATCCATCAAGTCTTTCGTCACTTCGGTCTGGCCATAGACCATGACGGTTTTCCCGCCGGTGCGTTCGCGCAAGTCTATGCGATGATGACGGCCGGAAAAACAGATATCGATTCCTTCATGGATCAAGCCTTCTCTATCCATGCGGCCGCCACACTGCGCTTGATGGAGCATGTTGACCATGCCCTGTTCCAGGACGCCGGCCCGGATCCGTCCGAGCACATAGGCGGCAGATTGCCGTTCCAGGACAACGTTATCGATGCCTTGCAAGCTTAAGAGTTGGGAGAGTAAGAGCCCGGAGGGACCGGCACCAATAATTCCGACCTGGGTTTTCATAGCCGAGAGTTCCTGTTTAATGACATCGTGTTACCCGGACAAAAGTTTGGGTAGAAACAACGTGATTGCGGGAAAGGATAAAATTAAGGCGATCCTGACGATCTCCGCCGAGAAGAACGGGACGACGCCTCGGAAGACGGTCTGCATCGGAACGTTTTGAGCGAGTGAGCTGATGATGAAGACATTCAGGCCCACGGGCGGTGTTATCAAGCCCAGTTCAACGACAATCAGCGCCAGAATACCAAACCAGATTTTTAGCTGTTCCGTATCCATGCCAAAAGAAGAGGTTTCTGCGACGGCGTAATCACCACCGTTTAAAACCACAAGCACCGGCCAGAAAAAAGGAACAACCACCAAAATCATGGAGAGAGACTCCATAAAGCATCCCAGAATAATAAGCAGGATGAGCATGGCAATGAGAACGAGCCAGGGGTCCAGCCCGCTGTTCGCTGACCATTCGGCCAGCGCGGCGGGAAGGCCGGCCCGGGTGAAGAAGCTTTTGATGACATCGGCACCAAAGAGAATGAAATAAATCATCGCACTGGTAATCGCTGTATCCTGAAGGGACTTCTTAATGCCAAACAGGGTCAAGCCTTCACCCCAAAAACGCAGGAATAATCCATAGGAAAGAATGGCGAACACGCCGATCCCGGCTGCCGGGGTCGGCGTGAAAATGCCCATACCCAGGCCAAGAATAATGGCACCAAAGATAAGGACGACCGGAATAAGGCGCTTTATGGCGCGCGCCCGTTCCGCGCCCTGCAGCGGCGTCGGGGGCGGCGCACTGTCGGGTTTGATACGGACAATCAAGGCAATAACACAAACAAAGGCAACGACCGCGAGCAAGCCGGGAATGATAGCCGCTTGAAACATTTCGATAATCGACGCTTCGACAATGATTGCATAAATCACAAGGGCCACCGATGGCGGTATGAGGATGCCGAGCGTCCCCCCGGCCGCCAAGGCGCCTGTCGCCAAGCTCGGCGCGTAGTTTAGCCGCCGAAGTTCTGGTAAAGCGACGCGACCCATCGTTGAAGATGTCGCCAGCGATGACCCGCAAACCGCGCCAAAACCGGCACATGCCCCGACCGCGGCCATGGCGACGCCGCCACGAAACCGGCCCACCAGGGCATTAACGCCCTGAAACAAATCGCGGCTTAAATTAGCATGCGACGCGAGGAACCCCATCAGAATAAAGAGCGGAACGACAGATAAGTCATAGTTCGCGACGATGTTCCACAGAAGGGTTTTGAACTGTTTGAGGTAGGGCTCGAACCGTAAATAGGAAACCGAGTGGCTGAGGGCAAAATTGCCGCCAATCCCGATGGCGACCATCGCAAGGCCGACCGGGACGCGAAAAAAAAGCAGAACAAAAAGGCCTGCCAGGCCGATAATGCCGATCAGTTCCCGTTCAATCACCTGTGGTATCCGTTTCATCAAAGACTTGGACAGCGGCGATAACAGCCCAGAGAACAAGCGACAGGATGCCTGGGAAATAGAACGGCCATTCAGGCCAGCCGAGGACCCGCGACAGGGCGTTGTCCGTTTTTGTCTCGAGCATCCCAAGTACCATCCAATAGGCCAGGAAAACCGCCAGTGCCGCCGTCGCGGTCAGGGAGATGATATCCAATGCCCGCTGGAGCGTGTGGCTCATCCGCGCGACGAACAAGTCAACGAAAACGTGCCCGCGTTTGAATTGGCAGTAGGGGAAAAACATCAGAGCCGCCGAACTGATTGCCAGGCGGACAAAGTCTTCATAACCCGGCAATGCTGCAAACGTCGTATCAAAGTGTCTGGCCACACGATCAATGGCAAAGGCCCCCACATTCGCGGTCGTCACCAGGACAATCGACAGAGCGATCAGGCCGCCAATGACCGCCCATGCGCTTGAGATGCGACCCAGAAGAGTGAGCACGATATTTGGTCCTTTCCCTGCGCGATAAAAAAAAACGCTGCGCAATTCATATCACGCAGCGTTTTAAAGGTAAAAGCAGACTACTTGCTAAACTTTGCAACCGAAGAACGGGCGGCCTTTAACAGGGTTGCCCCGTCGAAACCATTCTTTTGGCTTTCTGCAATCCACCGTTCGGCTACTTTTTCGCCCAAGGCATCAAAAGTCGCTTTTGCCTCGGCACTTAGGCCAATGACTTCACCCTTGGAGTCGACCTGCATCGCTTTACCCGGGCCTTCAATTTTGTCCCATACCTTGCCCATTTCCTGAGCCAGTGCGGCACCTGAATTGTCATCAATCACTTTTTGCAAGTCAGCAGGGAGACTGTTGTAGCGGTCCTTGTTCATGGCGAACATAAACACGGATGTGCCAAAGCGAGACTTGTCCGCACCTTCGTATGAATATTTCGTCAACTGATGGAGCTTCAGGGGTGGGAAAATTTCAAAGGGAACCAATGTGCCATCGATGGTGCCTTTTGAGAGGGCTTGCGGTAGAGCGGGGACCGGCATGCCAACAGGCTCAGCGCCCCAAGCCTGCAACATCCAGGACCCCGTCCGCGACGGTGTTCTCAGCTTGAGGCCTTTAACATCATCAACAGTTTTGATGGGTTTGGAAACCGTATGCAAGGCGGCGCCGGCATGGACATGGATCAAAAGCGGGTGAACGTCTTTATAGTCTTCAGCAATCAAAGAAAAGTTTTCCTGAATGGCTTGGTTTGTTGCCTCTGCGCTACCGCGATGAACGGTTGGTAATTCGAAAACTTCTGAACGCGGGAAGACGCCGGGTGTATATCCCGGCAGCGTCCAAACCACGTCAGCAACGCCGTCACGGACTTGTCTGTATAGCTCGGGCGGTTTGCCACCCATGGACATGCCCGGGAAAATTTTAACTTCAATCCGGCCGTTTGAAGCCGCTTCGAGCTTTTTTGCCCACGGTTCAATGAAAGCCGTTTGTGTTGGAGCTTTGGGGCTCAGAAAATGATGAACTGTCAAGGTAACTTCTGCGGCGTGCGCCGACGAGTAACAGAGCGCGGCAGTCGCAAGTCCAATTGTGAAACGGCTGATTGTATTCATAATTCCTCCTAGTGTTATGGTGCAGTGTTCAGGTGACCGGCTTTGCATCTTTTTTGTATTTGTGCAGCTTTGCCGCCCCTGTTTTCGTAAGTGACATCGTTTTTCTTGTCTTAGACGTTTTGGGCAAGCTGAATTTAGATCTTCGTCCATGCCCCTCCCTTGGCCAAAAACCGGATGGCAATAGAAGCGCCGTCCTTCATTTTTATTAAGTCAGAGGCTACTTTTCGATAAAAGTTATGTAAAATGATAGTTTAAGCTCATCACATAACTAATGAGTTATGATATAGTCGGGCGGCCTTATAAATTGCTGGCGGCGTCCCGGGTTGCGTTGACGAACATTTGTAATGCCGGCGAATTGGCTGTGTCTGCACGTGTTGTCAAACCGACGGGGCCCTGCGTGTCCGTGGTATCAATGTCCAACTCGACCAACGAGCCTTCTTCTATGTCCATGGCGGCAACACCGTTGGAGATGATCCACACGGCGTCTGATTGCCGGGTGAACACACGCCCGAAGGCCATGGAGACGGTTTCAATCCGGTCCTGAATGTTGCCGACGCCATGGGTAATTAGAAAGCGTTCCGCGTGGGGGCGAATAATTGAGCCTTCATCGGGAAGTAAAACGGTGTAGTCGGTGATTTTTGATATATCGACATTTTCGATATGGGCGAGGGGATGGTCCCGTCGAACGATAAATGAGATCCTTTCGGAATAGAGGTGGGTGAATGACAGGCCCGTCATCTGGTCCGGCTCGGCCAGGCGCCCAACGACCAGATCGAGCTCGCCCACCCGCAACTGGCCCAGCAATACCGCATTTGCTCCGGTTTTCAGGGAAACAATCGTTTCTGCACCGGCCGCCTTAAAGATTTTTACCGCGTTTGGGATGATGCGGGCGGCAACCGTCGGTAAAACGCCCACGGAAATTGATGTCTCACCTTTCATGCGTGCTTGTGCCATGCTGTCGACCCCTTGTTGTAACGCTGTCAGGCTGGCGCCGGCGTACCGGAGAAACAGCTCGCCAAAATTGGTCAGGGTGATGCCACGTTTGCTGCGGTCGAATAATTTAACGTCCAGCGTGTCTTCCAGTTCCCGAATCGTTTTTGAGACGGCGGGTTGGGTGATCGCCAGTGCGTCGGCCGCTTTCATAACGCTTTGATTGCGAGCGACTTCCAAGAAGCATTGCAGATGCCGAAATTTGATCCGTCGATCCAACATTGTTATTCCTTCGGGGTTGTTTTATTTCACGAATAATATAATCAAATGGTTATGTTAATTGCTAAAAACATCATTTTACATAACTAAAATGTTTGATCAAATTGATCGCGATTTAAATTCTGGGAGCCTAGGGAAACTCATGCAGGTAAAAAAAGTAAATGGCGTACATATCCATTACGCCGAAATGGGTAATCCTGAGGGGCAACCATTCGTCTTTTCCAATTCATTAGGGACCGATTTCAGAATTTGGCATAACCTGCTGCCTCTATTGGGGGATGACTACCGCTTTGTTCTCTATGACAAGCGCGGTCACGGATTATCAGAATGTCCGCCCGAGCCCTATCAGATTGAAGACCATGTGGGTGATCTTGAGCAATTGATGCACTCTCTCGATGTCAGCAATGCCATTGTTTGTGGCTTGTCGGTTGGCGGGCTTATCGCGCAAGGCGTGTCGGCACTCTGTCCAGACAGAATCCAGCGGCTCATTTTATGTGATACGGCCCACATCATTGGACCGCCAGAGTTATGGGATGACCGATTAAACATCATTCGTTCCAGCGGTATCGCTTCTCTGGAGGCGCCGATTTTGGAGCGCTGGTTTTCAAGCGACTTCAGAACCAATCGTGTTGCCGAACTGGCAGCTTGGCGGGCAATGCTGGTTCGAACACCTGAGGATGGTTACATCGGTACCGGAATGGCGATCCGAAATGCCGATATGACGGAGGCGGCCAAAAACATTAAAGTCCCGACCCTGTGTTTGGTGGGAAGCGATGATGGCGCGACGCCGCCAGACCTTGTTAAATCCATGGCCGATTTGATACCGGGAGCGCACTTCCAAATTGTCGCAGGCGCCGGGCATTTACCCTGCATTGAACAACCACGCCAGATGGCTGATTACATTTTGAACTTCATTATGGAGACAGAGCATGGAAAATAATCGATATGATGAAGGCATGAAGGTTCGGCGCAAAATTTTGGGTGACGCACATGTTGACCGTGCCGAAGCTCGAAAGAATGAGATCGATACAGATTTTCAAAAATACATTACGGAAAATGCTTGGGGCAGTGTCTGGACACGAGACGGATTAACGCATCGCGAACGAAGCATGTTGACGATTTCGACATTGGCGAGCCTTGGGCATCATGATGAGTTAGCGATGCATATTCGCGCTGCAAAAAACGCCGGCACAACGCGTGATGATATCATTGAAGTTCTATTGCAAGTCGCTGTTTACGCCGGTGTGCCGGCTGCCAATGCCGCATTTGGCATTGCGAAAAAGACATTCGAAAAGCTGGATAACCCCGACGCAGAGGAGAAATGAAATATGACCCTGACCTCTTTTAAACCCCGGGACTGGGGAAGCCATCCGGCCTTCATTTCACCAGACTACAAATCAACACCCCTGCGGGGACAAACCAAACCGTTGGTTCCTCTAAAACCGGGTCTTTCAGAATTGACTGGCCCTGTCTTCGGCGCTGAAGCGGTTGGGCCGCTGGATAACGATCTGACAAAAAACAGCGTCGTAAATGGTGACCCCCAGGGAGAGCGGATTATCGTTGCCGGACGGGTTCTCGATGAAGATGGCAGACCACAGCCTAATACATTGCTGGAAATTTGGCAGGCCAATGCGGCGGGGCGCTACGTTCATGAAGCCGACCAGCATGATGCGCCGTTGGATCCAAATTTTTTAGGCTCGGGACGATGCGTCACCGACGAAAATGGCTGTTACAGTTTTACGACCATTAAGCCCGGTGCTTACCCGTGGCCAAACCACAAAAATGCTTGGCGGCCAAACCATATTCACTTCTCGCTGTTTGGTCCGGCCTTTGCGACCCGACTGATTACTCAAATGTATTTCCCCGGTGATCCGCTATTGGACCTCGACCCGATTTACAAAAGCAGTCCCGAAGGTGCCCGCGAATTGATGGTTGCTGAATTTTCGTTGAATAAGACACAGGAGCTTTTCGCTTTGGGCTACGTTTTTGATATTGTGCTGCGCGGTCGCAATGCAACGCCAATGGAGAACAAGCAATGACCCTTAAACAAACACCTTCACAAACTGTGGGCCCTTATTTCGCGTACGGCCTGACGCCAGAACAATATGGTTACGGATTTAAGGAACTGGCAAATGGTGATCTGACAACGCCCGAAACTGAGGGGGAACGCATTCGCATTATCGGTTCTGTTTATGACGGAGAAGGCAATAAAGTTCCGGACGCCATGATCGAAATCTGGCAAGCTGATGCGCAAGGCCGCTATGCCCACCCGGCGGACCCCAGAGGGTCAAACTCGAATTTTAAGGGCTTTGGTCGCTTTGGCACAGGTACAGATGCGGAGAACCGGTTTATCTTTGATACGATCAAACCTGGTTCCATAGACGGAGCCCAAGCGCCTCATATCAGCGTTATTGTAACCATGCGTGGATTGCTGACCCATACGTTTACACGCATTTACTTTTCTGATGAAAGTGATGCCAATGCCGTTGATCCTGCATTGAACGCTGTTGATGAAAGTCGTCGTCAAACGCTGATCGCTTCGAGGGAAGGTGATGTTTATCGGTTTGATATCCGAATGCAGGGTGAATATGAGACGGTATTTTTTGACGTCTGATTTATATAAGGGGAAAGCTTAATGGCTCAGTTTATGGCGCTGCAAGAAGCCATCTCTGAAAATGTCAATGATGGCGATTTTCTGGCACTGGAAGGTTTTACGCATCTGATTCCGCATGCCGCGGCGCATGAGATCATTCGCCAAAACCGCAAAAACTTGACCCTGTGTCGCATGACACCGGATATGATTTACGATCAAATGATTGGCATGGGATGTGTCCGGAAACTGGTTTTTTCGTACGCCGGAAATCCGGGCGTTGGATTGCTGTTAAGATTTCGGGACGCGGTTGAGAACCAGTGGCCGGCGGCTCTGGAAATCGAAGAGCATTCCCACGCAGCGATGGCGAACGCCTACGAAGCAGGCGCGGCAGGTTTGCCGTGTGCGATCTTCCGTGGATATCGCGGTGCCGGTTTGGCCGAAGTTAATCCGAACATTAAATCGGTTGATTGCCCGTTTACCGGAGAAAAGCTCGCCGCTGTTCCTGCGATTAATGCGGACGTTGCCATCATTCATGCGCAGCGGGCCAACCGCAATGGCGACGTCATGATTGAAGGGATTGTCGGCGTTCAGAAAGAAGCCATTTTGGGTGCGAAGCGTGCCGTCATCACGGTCGAGGAGGTGGTTGATGACTTCGGTGATATTTCACCCAACGCCGTTATTTTGCCGCGCTGGACGATCAACGCCATTTGCCTGGTGCCAGGAGGTGCCCATCCGTCTTATGCACATGGGTACTATTCGCGAGATAACGCATTTTACAAAGACTGGGATCGCATTGCCAGGGATCGAGACAGCTTCCTTGCCTGGATGGATGAACATGTAATCAAATCGGGTCCTGATGCCTTTAAAGCGTTTGCGGGCGAGGGGCAATAAGATGACTGATGCAACATTAAGTGAAATCATGACCGTCGCGGCAGCGCGGGCTCTTAAGAATACCGACGTCTGTTTTGTCGGGATCGGCTTACCCTCTGAAGCCTGCAATCTGGCCCGGTTAACCCATGCGCCTGATATTACATTAATCTATGAATCAGGAACAATTGGCACCAAGCCCAATGTTTTGCCGCTGTCGATTGGCGACGGTGAATTGTGTGAAACGGCAACAACCACGGTTTCGGTACCGGAAATGTTTCGCTATTGGCTGCAAGGGGGACGGATTACGGTTGGCTTCCTGAGTGCCGCGCAGTTAGACAAATTTGGTAACATTAATACGACCGTGATCGGGGATTACCACAATCCCAAAACCCGCTTGCCGGGCGGTGGGGGTGCGCCGGAAATCGCGACGTCCTGCGGTGAAATATTTATCACTCTTAAACATAGCCGTCGGGCTTTTGTCGAGGCGCTCGATTTTTATACATCCATCGGCCACGGTGATGGGCCGGGGCACCGCGAACGCTTAGGTATTACGACCAAAGGTCCCACGCGTTTGATTACGGATTTGTGTGTTATGGAACCCAACCCTGACACTTGCGAATTTCAGGTAACGTCCTTGCATCCTGGTGTCCAACGCGATCAGGTTATCGAAGCGACGGGATGGGAATTGAAGTTTGCCCATGATGTTGTTGAGACGGCTGCACCTCTTGCAGAAGAACTTGACGCGTTGCGGCAACTGAATGAACGTACCGCAAAGGCGCATGAGACTGCGTAAACCAGGGAACGCGATTGCTTATGACTGTATCTGCATTTGATTCAAAGATTTATGGTGGGCTTTTATCGGACCCTGAGATGACGCCGTTGTTTTCGGATGATGCGGTTATCAATTCAATGATTGAAGTTGAAGTGGCATTGGCGAAAGCGCAAGGCACATTGGGGATTATTCCGGAGGCCGCTGCCCGGAAAATCGTAAAAGCATGTTCTTCGTTCCAACCTGATCTGGACGACATCGCAAAAAGCACGGAAACATCAGGTGTACCGACCATCCCCCTCGTCAGCCAAATGCGTCGGGCCGCTGGTGACGCCGGTGACTATGTGCATTGGGGGGCAACAAGTCAGGATATCATTGATACCGGACTGGTGTTGCGTCTTCGCAAGGCGCTGGTTCTCATTGATGGCCGACTGGAACGTGTTTGTAAAACGCTTGCCCGGTTGGCAGATGAGCACCGGCAAACGGTGATGCTGGGGCGCACCCGTTATCAGCAGGCGATCCCGACAACCTTTGGGTTGAAAGCGGCTGTCTGGCTGGATGGGTTGGTGAATGCTCGCGACGGCTTACAAGCGGCATCCTCAAAAATAGCGCAGCTTCAATTCGGTGGCGCTGTGGGAACGCTTTCTGCGCTTAAAGGCAGAGGCGTTGAACTGGCCGAAGCGCTGGCAGCAGAACTGGATCTGAACGCGCCGGCCGTGCCGTGGCATACAAATCGAACCTCACTGGTCACCCTTGCCAATGAAGTGGCGTTGGTTACGGGGAGCTTGGGCAAGCTGGGGCAGGATATTGTTCTGTTAAGCCAGACAGAGGTTGGGGAGGTTCAGGTGAGCGGTGGCGGCGGGTCGTCGACGATGCCACATAAGGCCAACCCGATTTCTGCTGAGACGTTAATCTCGCTGTCTCGGATGAATGCGGGCCTGATTGGTAATATGCATCAAGCCATGGTTCAAGAACATGAACGAGGCGGCAGCGGCTGGCAATTGGAAGTCATGACCCTGCCACAAATGATGATCGCGTGTGGGGCCGCACTACGCCACACAGAAAAAATTCTGGATGGGCTCCACGTCAACACATCGAAGATGACAGATAACCTGACCGCAACAAACGGACTGGTCATGGCCGAAGCGGCTGTATTCACGCTGGCGGATCATATGGCGGCGTCGGAAGCCAGGAATATCGTAAAAACCGCAGTAAACCAGATGATGAAAAGCGATACGTCTTTATCCAAAGCCTTAAGCGCACTGGCACCGGTCGATATAGATTGGGCAGAAGTATTGAAGCCTGCTGGGTATTTGGGAAGTAGTGACGAATTTATAGATCGGGTTTTGAAAAGGTTCTGAGTGAAATCTTTTAGAGCCAGACTGTTCCCATTGTTGCGGGAACGGGTCGGCTGACGGCCGCTCACAAGCGAGATGTCGACATAAAAACTTTACGGGAAGACAGACTAAATAAGTGAGGAATGATTATGACAAATGACAATGTAACCGTCAGCGCAGGCAGTGCGATTTTTGGCAAGCTTGGCGCATTAGGGGTCGACTATGTCTTCGTCAATTCGGGTACCGATTTCCCGCCGGTGATTGAAGGGCTTCTTGAAGCGCGCGATCAAGATGTCTCCCTGCCGACGCCGATCACGGTCCCTCATGAGCACGTGGCTGTTGGTATGGCGCATGGATATTATCAGATTTCAGGTCGACCACAGGCCGTCATGCTGCATACCAATGTTGGTTTGGCTAACGGGGTTATCGGCTCGATCAATGCATCTTGTGATCAAATTCCTATGTTACTCATGTCCGGTCGGACACCGGTTACCGAAAAGGACCGGTTTGGGGCACGCACGGTTCCGATCGGTTGGGGACAAGAGATGTATGATCAGGGGGCGATGGTCCGCGAAGTTTGCAAGTGGAAATATGAATTGCGGTTTCCTGAGCAAACGCCAGAATTGTTAGACCGGGCCTGGGCCATTTCCATGTCGACACCAAAGGGGCCGAGCTACTTGGAGTTGCCACGCGAAGTGCTCTGTGAACAAATTTCGACCAAAGGTGTGACGTCATCAAGCTCCATGCAGCCGGTTATCGCGTCACCGGAGCCGGAACAGTTGCGGGCGGCCGCGAAAGCTCTGGCCCAAGCGAAAAAACCCTTGATCATTAACCAACGCGGTTCCGGTTCAGAAGAGGCCTTTCATGCCCTGGCTGACTTTGTGGATCGCTGGGCTATTCCTGTTTCCCATTATTGGAGCAACCAAGTTTCGATACCCATGAGCCATCCCATGCAAATTGGCGTGAACCCGGATACATGGCTGGCGGAAGCCGATGTGGTTTTGGTGATCAATTCGTTGGCACCTTGGTGGCCAGATCACGTTTCGTTGCGTGACGATGTGACGGTGATACAAATGGGACCTGATCCGTTGTTTGCAAGAACCCCGATCCGTAACTTTCAGGCCGATATAACCCTGATTGGTGAAGTCGCACCATCCATCGTTGCATTGGCAAAAGCCGTCGATCAAATTGAACCCGATAGAGATATGATTAAGGCTCGGTATCAGACCGTTCAAAGCGCGTCGGAGACAACACGCAAATCCTACACAAATCAGGCGCTGACTGGCGACGGGTCCCCAATGTCAAAGGAATGGGTCAGTTTATGCCTGTCCCGCGCGATCAAAGCGCAGAGCCGCAAGGCATCGGTGTTTCATGAGCTTGGTTGTCCGCTGGGGCCCTTGAACCTTGACGAACACCAGAGTTACTTTCAGGAGCCGCATTCCGGCGGTTTGGGGTGGGGGTTTCCTGCCGCGCTCGGTGCGCAATTAGCAGATCCAGCGCGGCTGGTGTTTGCGACTATTGGTGATGGTAGTTACATGTTCGCCAATCCTACCGCTTGTCATTTGGTTGCGGAAGCCCACCAGTTGCCTGTTATTGTTTTGGTGCTTAACAATGAAGAATGGGGGGCCGTGCGGCATTCGGCGCAAGGCCTGTATAAGGACGGGCGGGCAGCCAAGGCGAACGATGTGCCGTTGACGTCGCTACAGCCGAGCCCTGATTTTGCACTGACAGCTCAGGCAAGTCGGGCTTACACTGAAACGATCACGTCTGGGGAAGCGTTGCCCGCAGCGTTGGACCGAGCGATTGAAGTCGCAACGACCGAAAAGCGGCAGGTGCTCTTGAATATAGCGATCGCGCGAACAAGTCCCCATTAAGTACCCACCGATATTTGCCTCGCCCATGAGGGGGAGCAGCCGCGTCGGGCTGGCGATAAGTCGTTTCTATGGCCAGGCGGCAAAAGCGTCCAAGCCTGCGCTTGCCGGTTCCTGGGGTAGGTTTTGTGAGCGGAACCTGCCTGGCGAAATTTTAGTGTGTCTCTGGAAAAATCGGTTGAAGTAGGCCGCGTCGGAGAATCCCAACCTGTAGGCGATTTCCGATACTTTCAAGTCTGATGTCAGCAGCAGGGTTTTTGTCTCGTTGATTAAACGACTTTGAATATACTGGTGCGGCGATTGATCGACGACTTTACGAACCGCGTTATTGAGGCTGTCTTTTGAAATATTGAGATGACGGGCATATTGCGTCACTCGCCAGTGCTCTTGCATATGCAATTCAACAAGATAGAGAAAGTCGTGAACGATCTGGCGTGGCAAAATGACTGGACTGGCGACGCTTGGCGTCGATGTCCGCCAAACGAGGATCAATATGAGTGTCAGGCAGTGCTGGATCGCCGTCGCTCCGCCCGGTGGGTTTTCGTATAGTTCATCCTTGATTTCGTTAAAATAGAGCCGCAACTTATCATGCCATTTGGCCTCAAGCCCCGAGGAGATAATAAGTGTTCCAATTGTGCTGCGGACATAACCGGAAATAGAACCGGAAGGCAGAGATCTTCCCATGTGTGCTTCTGGAATTCGCAGAACAAACCCCCGGCATCCTGCAGCCAGCCGCAAATGTGCCGTTTGTCCAACAGGCGTCCATATCATGCAGGGCGCTTTAACGTCTTCTTTTTCATCAGAGGTGATGAGCGCAGCCGATCCAGCTTCAAGGACAAACAGGTAAGATCGGGCACCGCGGATCACATATTCAGTCGTCGTGAAACTGCTTTTAATTTGCTCCGCCTGGATATTCTGTACGCTGTTTTGCACGGGCAATTACTCAAATAAGAATGATATTTCGTCAAAAGTACAATAGATTCATCAAATAGTCTATTTAATCGTCGTTAGAGCCCTTCTAAATTCCCACTGCATCCAAGCTTCGGCATCGTCGATGGGTTTGTTTGCAAGCGTTAATGTTAGATAATGGGAGGGAGCAATATGTCACTTTTTAAGGAAGGGCTTGCGCATAAGTTCGCGCGCGTAGCCGGAGCCGCAGCAATACTGTGGAGCTTTTCAGCTGCAGAGAACGCAGCGCAAGCGCAAGATAGAACATCCGTTCGCATCGGTTATGCGGTATCCAAATCAGGCCCAAATGCCGGCGGTGCAAATGTGACAACCACGCCGAACTACGAACTGTGGGTCAATGAAGTAAATTCGGCTGGCGGCTTGAAGCTGCCCAATGGCAAGCAGTTACCGATTGAAGTTATTGAGTATGATGACCGCTCGTCATCAGAAGAAGTGGTTCGGGCAGTCGAGCGTCTGGCGACACAAGATAAGGTCGACTTCATTTTGCCGCCCTGGGGAACGGGGTTCAATCTGGCGGTTGCACCATTGTTTGATAAGTTCGGCTATCCGCAATTGGCTGTATCAGCGGTCACCGATAAGGCTCCGGGTTTTGTAAAGCGCTGGAAGAAGAGCTTCTGGTTCCTGGGGGGCGGTAAAGACTATACGCAGGCCCTGGCCAATGTCTTGAAATCGGCACATGCATCAGGGACGATCAACAAAAAAATCGCTATGATTTCTGTCGCTGACGGGTTTGGAATTGATCTTGTGAAAGCAGCTCGTCCCGCTTTAAAAAATGCAGGATTTGAGCTGGCCTACGATAAGGCGTTTCCGCCGGGGACATCAGACTTTTCCATTATGATCAATGAGTCTAAAGCGACGGGCGCAGATACATTTATTGCATTCTCCTATCCGCCGCATACCTTCGCGTTGAGCAAGCAAGCGCCGGTGGCAGGGTTTGATCCCAAAGTATTCTACCTTGGTGTTGGTGTCGGGTTTCCGGCTTACCCCAAGATTACGGGCATCAATCCGGAAGGAATCATGAGCCTCGGTGGTATCGATCCGAAGAACCCGGAGAATGCTGAATATCGTAAGCGGCACACGGAAGTGATTGGCCGGGCACCTGATCTCTGGGGAAGCGTTGTGACCTACAGCAGTCTCCAGGTTCTGGCGCAAGCGATCGAGCGTGTTGGATTGGACCGAGCAGCGGTATCCGAAGAGATCGCGACCGGTAGCTTCAAAACGGCGGCTGGCACGGTGAAGCTGGAGAACAATCAGTTGCGCTCGCTCTGGTGGACAGGCCAATGGCAAGACGGCAACTTTGTCGGTGTCCAACCAACCGACCGCGAGGGCGTCAGCAAGTTAAGATTGCCTAAGCCGAGTTGGGGTAAGTAATACGAAACTGAGGTCTAAGGACGGGTTGACAATGCTGTCGACCCGTCCAGCCTCTTTTTTATTCTTCACACTTCAGAAATATCCTTCCGGCCTGGTGTCGCGAAGGAGGACTAAGCAGGTTTAATGTTTATTGATGTTTTGGTGAACGGGTTCGTTGCAGGCGGCACATACGCTCTGATCGCTCTGGGTTTAACGCTACAATATGGCATCGCACGGATCATGAATTTGTCCTTTGGCGATACGATTATAGCATCTTCGTTTGGTGCCTTTGTTTTGTTTTCCGGCTTCGCGATAAACCCTTTGTTGGCTCTGTTGATCGTCGTGCCCGTCGGTTTTGTGCTGAGCGGTGCAATCTATACGGTCATCATGCGGCCCTTGGTCAATCGGTCAGCCAACAGCGAAGCGCTGGAGGTGGACACCATTTTAGCGACCTTTGGAATGTTGTTTATCATTCAAGGTATCCTGTTGTTGATCTTTGGCGGAGACTTTACCGGATATTCTTATCTTAATGAGCCTGTGGCCATTGCCGGCACTGTGGTTGCTGCAAACCGACTGGTCGCACTTGTTTTGGCTTTGGTACTTGGGATCGCTTTGATTTATACTTTTTCTCACACGCGCTGGGGATTAACCTTGCGGGCGGTCGCGCTTGCACCATCATCAGCATCTCTCGTCGGTATCGATATTAACCGCTATGCAAGGATCGCTTTTGCACTGGGAGGCGCTATGGCCGCCTCGGGTGGCGTTGTCGTATCGATGTATCAGACATTTACAGCGACGGATGGCGTTGTGTTTACAATGAAGGCGTTGATCGTTGTCATACTGGGTGGCAAGGGGAGTCTGACCGGAGCGCTGGTCGCGGGACTGATGCTGGGCTTGGTGGAAACTGCCGTTGCGGCTTACATCGATCCTGGACTAACGCTCGCTGCAACCTACATTATCTTTTTATCGATTTTGCTTATTCGACCCACTGGTATGTTTGGAACGTCGAGATGAGCGGAAAATTCAAATATTTATCAACTCTTATTCCCCTGAGTGGATTTGTCGTCTTGGCCATCGCCCCGTTCTTTTTGAACTCATACGGGATCGGATTTTTGCTGGGGCTGACCGGATTTATTGTGCTCGCTACAGCATGGGGTATGTTTTCCGGGCCAACCCGTTATGTGTCTTTGGCGACGGTCGCCTTTTATGGCATCGGCGCTTATACCGTTGCCGTTCTAAGTGAGACGATGGCCTATCCTTTGGTGCTAGTCTGCGCAGCCGTAATCGGATTGACCGTAGCGTTGGTTGTTGGGATGGCGACGTTGCGCCTAGCAGGCGTTTATTTTGTTATTTTCACGTTTGGTCTGTCGGAACTGGTTCGGCAATTGGTCACATGGTGGGAAGTCAATATCACCGGCGAATTGGGCCGATATATTTATCTCGGGTTTGATGCGCGCGATATCTACTGGCAGCTATTGGTCTTAGCTGCGGCTACTTTATTGATTTATTTCTGGATTAGCCGCAGTCGGCTGGGACTGGCCCTGAGGGTCATTGGCGACGATGAAGTTGTTGCCAAACACTCCGGTATAAATGTGCCGATGGTGAAGGTCTTATTATTCGCATTAAGTGCAACAATCATGACGCTTGTCGGTGCTATTCAGGCACCGCGCTGGACCTATGTAGAGCCGGCCATCGTGTTTAACCCGACAATCTCTTTCCTAACGCTTATTATGGCGCTTCTGGGCGGCGCTTCCCGACTTTGGGGACCGTTGTTGGGGGCGGTGCCTCTATATTTTCTGTTCGAATGGGCATCCGTTAATTTCCCAAATCACTACTCGATTATTCTCGGTGGACTGTTTGTCCTGATCGTTTTTGTCCTGCCCGATGGTGTGTTGGCCAAAATCGAAAAGTTACAGCTCTCGCGCACGAAGAAGGGAGCCAAGGTATGAGTGCACAATTAGAACTCAATAATCTAACCAAAAGGTTTGGTGGCTTGGTCGCTGTCAATAAAGTGAACTTTTCCGTTCGTCCGGGTGAAGTGGTCGGTATTCTGGGTCCTAATGGGTCAGGTAAAACGACCGTTATGAATATGATTTCTGGTGCGCTGTCGAAGACGGAAGGTCGCGTCACGTTTCAAGGTAGAGACCTGACGTCGTTGTCACCCGATCAAATCTCGAAGCTTGGGGTCTCGCGAACTTTTCAGTTGGTGCGCCCTCTACCGTCCTTATCCGTCCGTGAAAATGTTATGGTTGCGCTGGCATTCGGGCGTAAAAAGCATTGGGGCCGGGAAGCAGAAAAGCTTGCTGATGAAAAGCTGGCCTACGTCGGGCTTGATGGGCGTGGTGATGAACGTGCGACCAACCTAACCTATATCGATCAAAAACGGATGGAACTGGCGCGCGCGTTGGCATCAGAACCCGCGCTGATATTGCTTGATGAATGGCTGGCCGGTCTCAATCCGTCTGAATTGAAAGTAGGGGTAGACTTAATAAGTCATCTGCAAGGCAGTGGCACCACCATTTTACTGGTTGAGCACATCATGGAGGCTGTAAGAGCGCTTTGTGCACGTTGTGTCGTCATGAATGCCGGGTCCGTTATTGCAGATGGGCCAACAGCCGAAGTTCTTCAGCAGTCAGAAGTGATCTCTGCCTATTTGGGAGAGGCCGATGCTTGAACTGAAGGACCTGACCGTTCGTTATGGGCAACACTTGGCGCTGGAGTCCGTTTCCCTAAATCTCCGCAAAGGTGAAACCGTTGTAATTCTGGGTGCCAACGGCGCTGGAAAATCAACATTGTTAAAATCCATATCGGGTATGGTTCCATCGGATGCCGGCTCAGAGGTCACTTTAAATGGTCGTTCTCTTGTCGGACAGCCCGCCCACGAAGTTACCGAGATGGGAATCGCCTTGGTTCCTGAAGGCAGGGGAATCTTCGGCGCCATGACGGTCGACGAAAATTTGCGTTTAGGAGCAAACCCTTTGCGGGCGCGCGCAGATGAGAAGGATCGCAAAGATTTTGTCTTTGAATTGTTTCCAAAGCTCAAGGAACGGGCTCGGCAGTATGCCAACACGATGTCCGGTGGCGAGCAACAGATGGTTGCGGTGGGCCGCGCTTTGATGTCGAACCCGGATTATCTAATGCTCGATGAACCCAGTCTTGGGCTGGCGCCTATTGTTGTCTCTGCCTTGTTTAAGTCTCTTGAGAAAATTCAGACGACAGGCGTGGGCTTGCTAATTGTTGAGCAGAACGTGAAGTTAAGCCTGGCAATTGCGGATCGCGGATATTTGTTGGAGGCGGGTCGGATTACCGGCCAAGGATCGGCGCAAGAATTATTGCACGACAGTTCGGTGCAGCAGGCCTATTTGGGCGCGATTAAAAATTAGGAAAAGGATGTTTCGATGACGACTTTGAACTTGTTGATTGATGGAAAAAGTATTCCCGCTTCGGATGGTAAAACATTTGTTCGTCTGAACCCTATGACGGGAGATGTGGCGACTGAAGCTGCCGCTGCCACTGTCGAAGATGCCATGAGTGCCGTTGATGCGGCAGCTCGTGCTTTTCCGGAATGGTCTGCCACGGGACCCGGCGAACGCCGCGCAAAGTTAATGATGGCAGCCGAAGCCTTGCAGGCACGAAGCGACGATATTGTCGATGCCATGGCGAAAGAAATTGGTGCGACCACCGGTTGGGCGATGTTCAATATTAAGTTGGCGTCCGACATGTTGCTTGAGGCGGCATCTTTGACAACGATGATACAGGGGGAAGTCATCCCGTCAAATCGGCCGGGCAGCCATGCGATGGGGATACGGCAACCTGCTGGTGTCGTCCTCGCTATTGCGCCATGGAACGCGCCGGTCATTCTAGGTATTCGTTCCATCGCCACGGCGTTGGCCTGCGGAAATACTGTCGTCATGAAAACCTCAGAAATATGTCCGCGGACCCATGCGGTCATTGCCGAGACGGTGCAAGGCGCGGGACTGCCGGACGGTGTGCTGAACGTCATATCGAACGCGCCAGAAAACGCGGCGGAAATTGTCGAGACCTTGATCGCGCAGTCGGCAGTGCGACGTGTTAACTTTACCGGATCGACACGCGTTGGTCGATTGGTGGCTGAAATGGCAGCCCGCCATCTTAAACCCGCACTTTTAGAACTGGGCGGCAAAGCGCCAATGATCGTTCTGGACGATGCGGATCTTGACGCCGCCGTCGCCGCTGCTGCCTTTGGTGCTTATATGAACCAGGGGCAAATATGCATGTCGACCGAACGATTGGTTGTTGCGGAATCAATTGCCGACTCGTTCGTTGAAAAACTGGCGGCTAAAGTGCGAACCCTAACTGCCGGAAACCCGGCAGAAGGTAAAACTCCGCTCGGCTGCGTTGTCGATCAGTCTGCGGCTGATCGGCTTAAAGGTTTGATAGATGATGCAGTGGAGAAGGGAGCGACCGTCGTCGCCGGTGGTGGTGCGAACGGTCCTGTGGTTGAAGCGACATTGCTGGATCATGTTTCACCTGCCATGCGTCTGTATACCGAGGAAAGTTTTGGGCCAACGGCGTCAATTGTTCGCGTCGGGAGTATTGACGAAGCGATCCGGGTTGCAAACGATACGGAATATGGATTGTCTGCCGCCGTTTTTGGTCGAGATATCATGCGGGCACTTTCGGTCGCCAAACGGATCGAGTCAGGCATGTGTCATATCAATGGCCCGACGGTGCATGATGAAGCGCAAATGCCTTTTGGCGGTGTTAAGGATTCCGGTTACGGGCGCTTTGGGGGGCTTGCGGGTGTTGAGGAATTTACCGAGCTCCGCTGGATCACAATTCAGGATGGCACACCGCATTACCCTATTTAGAGCGCGATGCACTGGAATAAAAGTTAGAGGATACTATGACGGATCTCACAGGGAAAACGTGTCTGATTACCGGTGGCGGTGGCAGTTTGGGTATGGCGGCTGCCCGGACGCTCCGCGAACACGGAGCAAAGCTGGCATTGGTTGATCTCGATTTGACGGCTTTGCAGACGGCAACGGAGGAGGCCTTTGGAAGCCTGCCCGAAGATGTGTATCTCGTCGCAGCCGATGTTTCGGATGAAGTGGATACCCGCCGGTACGTTTCTGAAACTGTTAGCCGATTTGGTGGCGTTTCGGTTCTTTTTAGCAATGCAGGAAATGCCGGTGTGGTTGCGCCGATCCATGAGTATCCGACCGAAGCCTTCGATGCGGTTTATCGCGTCCATGTGCGCGGCGCATTTTTGGCTGCTAAATATGCCGTGCCTCATATGTCACGTGGCGGCAGTATCGTCATCACGTCAAGCGTTGCCGCAACACGAGGGGACCCGGGCGTGCATGGTTATATCACCATGAAACATGCGCAAACAGGATTGATGCGGTGTCTGGCTGCAGAACTGGCGGGTAAGGGTATCAGGGTTAATTCTCTCAACCCCGGTCCCATAGATAACTCATTTCAAAAAGGAATTGAAGAGGGACTGGGTGCCGAGCTGGGCGTGGATGGAACGGCGTTTTTCAATGAGATGATACCGATGGGTCGCCATGGCACACCGAGCGAGGTTGCAAAAATGGTATTATTCCTTGCATCCGATGACAGCAGCTTTTCAACAGGTGGACTGTTTACCGTTGACGGCGGCATGAGTATCTAATTTTCTAGACGGGCCTCGGTGCTGGAGCGGGTTGGGTCACAGAAAACCAGTTGAGCCGCTCGTCTAACGGAACAGGCTATCAACATACGCGCTTCCCAGATCCGTTGTCGCATAGTGTGCACGGCACAAGGCGATGTAGTCGTGTACATCGAATGTTCCGTTGCTTTCTCCGTCCTCATCCAGCCAAACCAACGGGCCGGTGACTTGGAAAAAGACTTTCATAGGATCGTCATGATCATAGGCGACGAGGGTATGTCCTTCACCAGGCGATTCATAAACAAAGTCGCCAGCGGTAGCCGTCCAGTCGTGTTCCAAATACCCCCACTTTCCACTAATGGTATAGGCGAAAACTTCATGAGGATGGTAATGCCGGTTGACCAAACCGGCACCTGTCGCCATCAGAATATCGGCCCACTTGTTTTGTGATGGTGATATCCATAAAGGGCGGGAAAATACAGTTTCAGTAAATGGGACATAGAGGCTGTGGTCATCTGAAGCCGCGTTGCCAATATAAACATCTTTCAGAGCGTCGGGCTTGAACACGTTCTTGATCGGTTTGATATTATTCCAAAATTCCGTGGTAGCTTGTTCTGGCATTTCACTTCTCCTGCTATACATATCCCGCGTCTATCATGGCGGTTCCTTGCTGACCGATCAACGCCTGACTAACGCCAACTTGCAGGTTTGGCGCATCGAATAAACTGTTCTTTTAGGCCACCTCTCCGTGCGTTGTTTTTCGGGTCAAAGGCAACATGTCGGTTGCCAAACTGCCATCGACGTTTGTTGTGGTAAACGCGCCACGCTAACCAGCGCATGGCGTCAGGTGCAAGGTTCTCAGATTATAACAACGCTATTGAAAAGGGTCGGTTTATACTTTGCCAGAGGGACACTCAGGTTTCACCGCGCTTTTTCTTGCGCTCGGTTATCGTCTCTCCTCCAACGGTCCAGTCGTCAGCAGGAATGTCGTCGAAGACAACATAAACGTGTTCTGCATGGGCGCCGCAATGGCGAACCAATGTATCCGTTATTTCTACAGCCGCAGCCTTTTTCTGTTCACTGCTCCTGCCGCTGGCCATCGTCACCCGAACTATCGGCATGGGGGTCTCCTTTTTATATGAGTGATAAACCACCGTCGACACGAAGCGTCTGCCCGGTGATGTGGGCCGCTTCGTCGCTAAGGAAAAACGCAATTGCTGCCGCGATATCAGCCGGCTTGGCGAGCCGTTGATTAGGTGTCAATTCTGCTGCTGCCTGCCACGATCCGGCAGATAGAGCTGAATGGCCTGCCGTTTCCTTTTCAGTAAAGCCGGGCAGGACACAATTCACTGTTACGCCGTGACCTGCAACCTGTACCGCAAAGGTTTTTGCCAGAGATTGCATTGCACCTTTTGCGGCGGCGGTTGCCGGAAACAGACGACCGCCCGGAACCTGATCCACAACAAAAGATGAGACAGCGACGACCCGCCCACACTCAGATGATATCAAGTTTGGGAGGGCCGTTGTAATTAGATCAACAAAGGCGCCCGCAATTACACGATGCGAGCGATCGAAATCGTCTCGGGTCATTTCTCCGACGGGTTTTGCGAGGGCAAATCCGGCGTTTGAAACCAGTCTGTCGAGACGCCCGAAACGTTCGAGCGTTTGATCAACCAAACTTGATGCAACGCCCTCTTGATCCAGGTCCCCCAGCACGACTTCAGCTTCTGCGCCAGATGCACGGACTGTGTCCGCAACGTCTTCAAGCAGCGCGACTTTGCTTCCATCAATGCCGCCACGAGCATGCAAAACAAGGCATTCGCCTTTTTTCGCAATCCGACGCGCCGTCGCGGCACCGATGCCGCTCGACGCGCCTGTGATCAGCGTGACTCGATGCGTCATGGGCCTATGCGGCCTTTGCACTGCTGTGAAGTTTGTAGCCATATGACTTATCGAGGCCTAAGCGCGCAACAATATCCAGACCCTTTTGCAACTCGGCTCCTTCGTAGGGTTTCAGGGGTTTGCGCATGGGGCCGGAAGGCAAACCGACGGCCTGCATCAGGCTTTTAATAGCAACAGGATTAATTGCCGAGTACGCATAGTGGAGCATATCGAGGTTCTTGAGATAGGCTTGCTTGAAGTTCTCTGCATCGTCAGCAGTTTCCCACGGCTTTGAAATTGTCGCGAATTCTCGAGGGATAATGTTTCCCGTCATATTGGCAGTGCCATGACCGCCTAAAGACATTGTCGGCACAACAAGGCCAAGGTTCGGTGAGCAACAACACATGATAGAAATATCCGGCTTTGCGGCGCACATTTGGGCCACCTGGCCGACACGTGTTGTGCTCTCTTTTAAAATGACCATGTTTGGGTGTTTGGCCAGTTTTAACAAGTTGTCCCAATGCAAATCTGTGCTCACGCGCGGTGGGTTGTTGTAAAAACCGATGGGGAAATCTTCTGCATCGCAGACTTCTTCAACATAGTCGGTGATGGCATCATTGGACGCACAAATATATGACGGAGCGGCGATAATCGCGCCATCTGCACCAGCCGCTTTCGCATACTTCACCATATCGATTGTGGTTTGCGTGTTATTTCCTGAACAGCCGTAATATTGCAGAATTTTATCGGTCTTCATTTTTGCGGTTTCAGTGATGATCAGTTTTTTCTCTTCAGGAGAGAGCATGGAGACTTCTCCTGTTGAGCCCATGATCAAAACCGCCTCGGTGCCGTTTTCGTTATGAAATTGCAGCAGGCTGCGAAAACCTTCGATGTCGACACTGCCGTCCTGGTTCATGGGGGTTACCAGTGCAACGAAGCTGCCTTTAGGTTTGATGTGCGTCATTTTCGTCTCCTTAGTTTGGAAAAAGGTTGGGATAAGTTAGCTTGGGAAGCCCCAGAACGATGTCTGGAACGAACAGCGAAAAGATAGCGATGAGGATGGTCAAAAGGACAATTGGAGTGACAGCGAGCATTGCTTTCCCGAGAGGAACGTCACCAATCTGGGCTGCGATCAGAAGACAAATCCCGTACGGTGGTGTTATCAATCCGACCGAAAGGATGATTGTTGTCAACACACCCAAATGAACAGGGTTCATCCCGGCGGTATCTCCAAGCCCCTGGATAATCGGTAGGAAAATGAGAACGGCAGAAATGGGATTTAGCACAGTGCCGATCAACAACAAAAAACCGGTTAACAAGAGCATGATACTGATCGGATCGCTGGCATGGGATGTAATGAACCCGACGACGATATCCGCAGCTCCCAGGAAGGCGATTAACCATCCAAAAATACCCGCGCCGGCGACTGTAAATAACGGCACTGAAAACTCCAGCGTCGCCTGTGTCAAAAGTGCTGGTAACTTTTTGAGCGGAACGTCGCGATAAAAAATAAACGTTAAGACAAGCGCCCATGTTACAGCACTGATCGCGGCTTCGGTCGGTGTGAAGATGCCGGCTATGACACCACCCAAGACGAACACAGGGATTAACATGGCGGCCGCGCCGCGTTTGAATGAACGCCATAGTACATCCATTCCAGGGAATGGCTCGGACGGATATCCTTCACGCAACGCCATAACATAAGCGTACGCCATCATCGCCAGCCCAATGGTGACACCGGGCACAATGCCGCCCAGGAATAATGCACCAATAGAGACGTTGCCGAAGGCGCCATAGATAATCAGGATGATGGATGGGGGAATGATGACACCCAGCGTCGAGGACGCGGCTGTTAAAGCAACTGCAAATGCCGGGTTATATCCAGCCTTCTTCATGGCCGGGATCAGGATCGACCCAACTGATGCGGTGTCGGCCGCTGCTGAACCCGACAACGATGCAAAGACCATCGACACGAAAACGTTAACCTGTCCTAAGCCGCCGCGAACATGGCCAACCGATGCGTTGGCAACATCAAGCAAGCGCCCGGTGATTGTGCCTGCGTTTAGGATCCGGCCCAGAAACATAAAAAAGGGTACAGCCAGAAGGGTAAAGCTATCGATGTTTGAGTACATCTGGTTAATGACAGATGTCAGCGGCAAGTCTTCCCAAAGGATGACGATGATTGACGAAAGGATTAAGGAGAAGCCGATATTCACCCGAAAAATAACAAGAACAAAGAAGCCTCCAAGAAGCAGAACCAGCGGACTCATTTCTTAAAGCCTTCAATAATGCCTTCGCAGAGAAACAAGGCCATGCATACCCCTCCCAACGGGATGGGCAGAAAGAACCAGAACTCGGAAATATTCAGGGCAGGCGATAACCGATTGAAGCCGATTTGGCTCATCAGTGCTCCGTTCCAAATCAGGACAAATATAACGATCGCCGACGCTAAAAAGGAAACGGCGACCGGCACAATGTGAAACCGGCCCTGCGCGGGCCAAAGATCAACGACATAGTGGGCACCCTTGCGAAAGGCCAGTGCAGCGCCCAGAAATATGCACCAGGAGAAAAGCAGTTGGGCCAGATCCAGGGTCCAGATCATGGGGACCTGTAAAGCATTTCGTGCAAAAACCTGAATAAAGACATCAATGATCAACGCCGCAAATAAGCAAGCGAGTAGATAACCAAATATGCGTTCCAGTGCCGTATTGAAGCGTACCAGCATATCGCAATTCCCGATGGGCGTAATAATTAAAAACGTAATGGATAAAAGGGGCAGGGGAGAAGCAGGGAAGCCAATAGCTTCCCTGCTTCCGTTATCTTACATTCCAGATATTGCCGCCATTGGCGCTTCGAGTTTTAGCTCGCTTGCCAAAGACGCCTGCAACGATACCAGCGCTGACTTGAACTCAGTCACATCGGGTTTGGTGACCGTTACGCCGTGCTCTTTTTGAAGTTTTTCAACCAGCTGGGTCTCGTATTGGGTTGCCATTTTAATGCCGAGAACAGAAGCCTCTGCTGCAATCGCTTGCATCATTTTTTGTTGATCTGCGCTTAGTTTGCCCCAGGCACGATTGCTCATGGAGATATGATTAACCTGAATCGTATGGGCTGTCAGAGCGAGATATGGTGCGACTTCATAGAGTTTTGCACCCGAGTACCCAGGGATCGAGCTTTCAAGGGCTTCTGCTACACCCGTTTGTACGGCGGCATAGAGTTCGCCCCACGCCACGGTCACCGGCAAGGTGCCAAGCTGTGACCATGTTTTGGAGATCATGGGAGAGGGCGGGGTGCGCATTTTGAAGCCGGAAATATCTGCGAGGGTATTAACCGGGCCTTTCGCATTGGACATGTTTCTGGTGCCAGACCCGCCTAAGGCGAGCAGCTGCATATTTAACGACCGATCAGCGTAGACTTTTTGAAAATACGCCTCCGCTTTGCTGCCAGGGCCAACCTTCGTCATCAAGTCGTCAAAACCGGTGAACAAATAAGGCATCGAAAAGACCTGATATTCTGGAACTTGTTTCGCCGCGTTATTGGTCGAACTGATCATCAGGTCAATGGTGCCAAGCCCCATTTCACCAATTACAGCGGGGTCTTTGCCAAGTTGCCCGGCATCAAATACTTTGATGTTGAGCGCTCCCCCCGAGCGTTTGGCGACTTCGTCTGCCATGAATTTGGCCATATCGTTATATGGGTGCGGTGATTTTACGAGCGTATGCAAACGCATCGTCATATCGGCAGCCATTGCGCCCGTTGAAAGCGCAATCGACGTTACGAGTGCTGAACCAGCAATCATCCATTTCTGCATGGGAAATCTCCTGTTGAGTTTGTTTTTATTAGACATGTATTGAACGAAAGAGTGATAAGAAAAATACATATAGTCAAATACCAAAACTGAACGTATAGATGTTTAAAAGTTATGTGAGTTTTGTGTATAAGGGTTATTATTCAGTTCAGTCAGCGCAAATTTGGCAAATTCCATGGTGAGTTCCGAGGGTTTGTGTTCGGCTGGACGTATCAACTTAAATTCAAAGGGAATTTTCGTTTCGAAGGGAAGGATTGCGATTTTTTCCGAGCGAAAGAATTCAGCCGTCAGCGCATCAATAATGGCAATCCCAAGGCCTTCTGCAGCCAATACACAGGCGGCATAGGACGGCTGAGCCTCGACACGTATTGTCGGGTGAACTCCGGAAGCTTGAAACGTTTGATCTAGCCATTGAGCCGTATCTGTCTGATAGGAAAGCGCTATAAGAGGCTCTCCATCGAGGTCTTCGGGACCGAGCACCTTGCGGATTGAAAGCGGGTGGTCTGCGGCCATCACACAAACACAATCGACTTGCCAGGCGCCCAGGACTTCAATTTCTGTTCGCGGGATCGAATAGTGACCGAGGCCAAGGTCATATTGTCCAGAGCCGATGAGTTCCACAATACGCGGTGACGTGTGGACATCGAGCGTGGTTTTCACGGTTGGGAATTTGGACGTAAATTGTCGGATAATCGAGGGCGCTACAGATATCGTGAGGGCTGGCATTATTGTCATGCGGACATGTCCACGCCGGAGGTCCCTGATTTCCTTTGCAGCTTCGTCTATGCGTTCCAGGCCAATAAAAAAAGTATCTACTTCACGTTTGAGTTGATGGGCTTCCGGCGTTGGTTTTGCAACTCTGCCGCTTCGTGTGAATAATACCAGTCCAGTTTCCTGTTCCAGTTGCGCGATCATACGACTGACGGCGGGCTGGGATATATTAAGATACTCGGATGCGCGGTTTATACCCCCGCACGTCATAACGGCACGAAAAACGGCAATTTGTCGTTCTTTCATCACAACACCCTAAATGTATTTTTTGGCTAGAAACGCATAAATAGATAATTAAACATTATGTATTTAGCAAAAGATACAGGCAAGGGATGTCGCCGGTAAATGGGCATGCCCAGGAAGACGTGAAATTCAAGTGATGAAGCGACCCAAGTTCTTGTGTGACGCTCAAATGTCTTTAGTTGTATCCATAGACCCAACGGGTCGCGTCGCTATTAATATTGTGGACACTATGGACACTGTTTTGAGGAATGAAAACTTCGTCGCCTTCCTCACAAATGATTTCAATATTTTCGAGTTCAAGTTTTAGTTTGCCGGAAACCACAGTAAGAAGTTCATCTGTTGAATGCACAAAAGTGTTCCATTCTTGCCCGGGGCGGTCCGTCATTGCATAGAATGAATACCCGCGCTCCTGCCAGTTCTTTTTGATGTCCGATGGTTGCACGGGTTTGGGGAACGCATTTTTTACTAATAGCTCTGGCATCTTTGTCCTCAAGTCCTGTTTGGTTGTCACGCCGGCTTTTTGTTGTGCCTTGACGCAACATTTGATATCGATATGTTTTTTCGATTATTGCATGTTAAAGATGTTTTTGCATGTGAAAATGTGGTATTCGGCTTATAATTTGAGTTTTATATGGAGAATATATCTAGATTGAATGCAATACCCCAAAATATTGGTGAAGATCACCGGGAGGTCGAGAGTCTGACTGATCGGGCAATCCGCACCATTCGAAAGTTGATTGTCGTCGGTGAATTGAGCCCTGGGATAAGAATTTCAGAGCGCAGTATCTGTGAACAATACGGATACTCGCGAACGCCTGTTCGCGAAGCTTTTAAAATTCTGGCTCTCGAAGGGCTGATCAATATTTCGCAAAACAAGGGCGCGACCGTCGCCCAAATGAGCCGTAAAGAGGTGAGTGATGTCCTTCAAATTCTAAAAGCCCTTGAAGGTGTGGCAGCTGAAGCCGCGTGCGAAAGAATTACGGAGGGCGCATTAAATGAACTCGATGAAATGCATAATGCCCTCGTTCGGGCATACGATGATCAGGAGATCGTGACCTATTTTGAAATTAATCAGAGTATTCATCAGGCGATTATGAGTGCCAGTGGTAATGAGGCGCTTTCCAAGACCTATCAAACGTTATCGGGCCGCATTCAACGATATCGTTATGTCGGGAATTTGGACGGGTCGCGCTGGGCAAAAGCCGTTAAGGAGCATGAACATATAATGACGGCCCTTCGAGACCGCGATGCGCCACTGTTAAAACAGATACTGGCATCTCATTTGGATAACGGTTGGCGCGTTGCGAAACGCATGACTGAAGGCAAATATGAAGACGGCGACCCGATGCCGGTCATTTTGCCCAGAAAGGCATCTGTTTAGAGAGCCATCAGGGCGTGTCTTGGCTGCTATGTCGACCCTCATAAGTCTGCGAGAGGTGGGTTGTTAGCAAGACGTGGAACACAAAAACAATAAAATCGATTCTGGGAGGAATTTGAAGATGCGTATCTTATTTACCGGTGGTTCTGGAAAGGCCGGAAAACATGTAATTCCCTATCTGTTGGAGCAGGGGCATCAGGTGATGAACGTCGATCTGGTGCCGCTTGATTACCCGGGCGTCGATAATCTGATCGCGGATATTACGGATAGTGGTCAGATGTTTAATGCGATGTCGATGTATGCGAATTTCGACGAGCTGGAACCGGGGACAGGAGTGCCGAAGTTTGATGCCGTCGTGCATTTTGCGGCTGTTCCCCGGATTTTAATTAATCCTGATAATGAGACCTTCCGGGTCAACACCATCGGCACTTATAATGTCATCGAGGCAGCCGTAAAGCTGGGCATTAGAAAGATCGTCGTCGCTTCATCAGAAACAACATATGGCCTGTGCTTTACTGATGGACAGAGCAACCCCAATTCGTTGCCGCTTGAAGAGGATTATGATGTCGACCCTATGGACAGCTATGGTCTATCGAAGGTCTTGAACGAAAAAACCGCCCGCACATTTCAGCGGCGCTCGGGCATTGATATCTATGCGCTGCGGATTGGCAACGTGGTGGAACCTCATGAGTATGAGGAACTGTTCCCCGGGTACTTCGAAAACCCGGATGTCCGTCGCCGCAATGCCTTTTGTTATATTGATGCCCGTGATCTCGGTCAGATCGTCGACCTATGTCTGAAAAAGGATGGGCTTGGATACCAGGTCTTTAATGCGGGTAATGATACCAATGGCGCTGTGTTGACCAACAAAGAACTGATTGAGCGGTATTTCCCGGGTGTTCCGGTAACCCGTGAATTGGATGACCATGAGGCACTATTTTCCAATCGAAAAATTAGAGAGGTGCTGGGCTTCAAAGAGCAACACGACTGGCGTAAGTACGTTAGCGTCTAGCGTTCAGGTTTTAAATTCCGATTCTCGTGAATCGAAAATTGTTTACACGTAAAAATGCACTGACCTATTGGTGTGTGGGGCGCTGTTGTCCCATAAAATCATAAAGAAGAAAGGGTATAGAATATGATCGAAGTTGGTCAGAAGTTTCCGAACGTAGATTTGTTTGTTCTCAACGACGAGGGACCGACGCGGATATCGAGCAAAGATATGCTGGGTGATAAACGTGTCGCACTGTTCGGCCTGCCGGGCGCTTATACACGCACCTGTTCGGCCTCGCATTTTCCAGGATTTTTAAAGGAATACGATGCTCTAAAATCCTGTGGTATTGATGAAGTTATATGTCTTTCTACGAACGATGTCTTCGTTTTGAATGCCTGGTCCGATGTTCTTGGTGGTACGGGCAAGATTTTGATGGTTGGTGACGGTTGCCTGGATTTCACCCGTGCAGCTGGGCTGGAAGCTGATATGAGTGCAAACGGGTATGGCACGCGGTGCCGGCGCTTTTCAATGATTGTCGATCACGGGACGGTGACACATATGCACCTTGAAGCGCCCGGTGAGTATGGTGCAACGAGCGCAGAAACCTTGTTAAAAGATCTGCGTTAGGGCCATCGGATCCCGTAAGCGTTTAATGCCTCAACGTGTCACTATGGGTTTAATGCCGTCAGAGTCGTATGATCTGATGTCTGTCCGGTTAGATGTCAAAGTCGTGTTTGCCAAAATAGGCTAGGGAGAATGTTATGCAACGGGGAAATATGTTTGAACCCGGTAAAGTCGCCGTTATTACAGGAGCTGCCTTGGGGATTGGTAAAGCGCTGTCGTTGCGGCTGGCTAAAATGGGTATGTCTGTCGTTATGGCGGATCTGGAAAGTGAAGCTTTTAAAGCGTCGCTTGAAATCGTCCAGCGTGAAACGACAGGCGAGGGTGATGCCGTCTTAGGTGTTGTTACAGATGTCTCAGATGCCGATCAGGTCCTTGCGCTCAAGCGGCAGGTGCTGGACAAATATGGCAGGGTCGATTTTCTGGCGAATAATGCTGTTACGCGCATTGGACGTGGGTTTAATGCCGATTTATCGGAATGGCAGCGGGCCATGGAAATCAATCTTTGGGGCCCAATCTTTGGTGTTCAAACTTTTCTGCCTGAACTGTTGGCGAGTTCCGGCCCATCGGCGATTGTAAATGTTGGCTCGAAACAGGGGATTACAAATCCACCGGGCCACCCTGTCTATAACATTTCGAAATCAGCCCTCAAAACCTACTCGGAATCTTTGCAGCACGAGCTGAGAAATCATCCGGATAATCAAGGTGAAGACCATGTGTCTACACATCTTCTCGTGCCGGGCTGGACGACAACGGGCACAGCGGAACATAAGCCCGGTGCCTGGCTTCCGGATCAAGTAGTCGATCTGTTGATCGATGGCATAATCGCAGACGATTTTTACATTGTCTGTCCCGATGGAGAAGTGACTTCGGAAATGGATAAGCAGCGTATTCTATGGGCGGCACAGGATATTACTGAGAATCGCCCGCCGCTCTCGCGCTGGCATCCCGAATATGCAGAAATTGCCAAAAAGGCCTGTTCTTAAGCATTGGGCCAGAAGCCCTGTTACGCTGATTTTTTGTCACACAGATTTCGGGTTGGCTTTTCTGTAAGGGTAACGATCTGTATGGTGTGAAGAAACCAGCAATTGGGGTGCCGATGACCAGTAAAATAATTCCCGTACAATCATTCGAATGCGTTATTTTTGGTGCGACCGGTGATCTTGCCTCCCGCAAGCTTATCCCGGCGCTCTATCACCGCTTAAAAGAAGGGAAAATCGAAAACACCTCACGTATTATCGGTGCGGCGCGCCGTAATATGGATACGGCTGCGTACCGAGAACTGGTTAAAGACGCCGTTACACATCACGTGAGTGAAGCCGAAATTGACGCAGATGTTTTGAACAGTTTCCTGGGCATGATCGAATATATATCCGTCGACGCCTCTTCTGATAAAGGCTGGCCAGATTTAAAAAGTTATCTGGTCACCCTTGAGGCAGATAAGATAGATCGTGTGCGGTTATTCTATCTGGCGGTTGGCCCCGCTGTTTTTGGCTTGATTTCCAATCAATTAGAAGCGTTTCAATTGGTAACGCCAAGCGCGCGCTTGATTCTTGAAAAACCAATTGGTCACGATGGCCGTTCTGCAAAGGAACTGAACGATCTGATCGGAAAGGTCTTTGATGAAAGCCAGGTATTTCGGATAGATCATTATTTGGGAAAAGAGACTGTGCAAAATCTGATGGCTTTGCGATTTGGCAATATCCTCTACGAGCCTCTGTGGAACAACGCCTATATTGACCATGTCCAAATTACAGTATCAGAGACGTTGGGCGTCGAAGAAAGAGGCAATTATTACAACACAGCCGGCGCCATTCGCGACATGGTTCAAAATCATATGCTGCAACTTCTTTGTCTTGTTGCAATGGAACCCCCGTCCACATTCAGCGCCAACGCCGTTCGCGATGAAAAAATCAAGGTGTTGCGAGCGCTCAAGCCTATTGAAGATGCAGATGCGAAGAGCTTGACGGTTAGGGGGCAGTACAAAGCGGGCGCATCGAACGGGCAACCGGTCGCGGGCTATCTTGATGAAATTGATGATGAAGAAAGCTCGACGGAAACGTTCGTTGCCTTGAAGGCTGAAATATCAAACTGGCGCTGGTCGGGTGTGCCTTTTTATCTGCGTACCGGCAAAAGGCTTGCGGGCCGGGTTTCTGAAATTGTCGTCCAGTTCAAGGCATTGGGACACAACTTGTTTTCTGACGTCGATGGCGAGCTGGAAGCCAATCGGATGATTATTCGTCTGCAACCGGACGAAGGGATAAAGCAGCACGTGATGATGAAAGATCCGGGGCCAGGCGGGATGCGGTTTCGTCAAGTTCCTCTGGATATGACCTTTGCGGACAGCTTTAACCTTCGTCATCCCGATGCCTATGAACGTCTGATTATGGATGTGGTCCGTGGCGATCAGACGTTGTTCATGCGGCGCGATGAAGTTGAGCAAGCCTGGGCCTGGATCGATCCGATCCTTGAAGCATGGGAGACGAACAAAATACCCGTCCATGCCTACACCGCGGGTTCTTCTGGTCCGCCAAAAAGTTATGAACTGATCACCCGTGATGGCAGGTCCTGGCATGGGATCGACGGGGACTTCTAGTCATACGGGTTAGTACATCTTCTGTTTGTCGATGATGTTCGTCATTTTGTCCATGTTACCGTGAAGGTAACAACGCAGGTTGTGGCAGAAAATGTCAGTGATAATCGCGTTCTCCTGCTCAACCGTACTCGCAGAATGGGGGCTTATGATGACGTTTGGCAGGTCCCAAAGAGGGCTGGATTTTGGAAGCGGTTCAACATCGAAAACATCGAGCGCGGCCAAGGCGATATGATCTGTTTTAAGGGCGTCGATCAGGGCCGCTTCATCAAGCACCTGACCGCGTGCGATATTGATGAGGATGCCGCCAGGTTTCAATGCAGCAATGGCATCACGATCCATAAGTCGTTCTGTATCTGGTGTGTGCGGCATACTTAACACGAGGACGTCTGTTTCTCCGAGCATCTCATGCAGCTTTTCGGCGGGGTACAGATGGTCCGCGCCCAAGTCTTGCGCCGTATGGGTAGAGGAGGGGCTGGCCAGGGCAACTGTCCTCATACCGAAAACGTTACCCGCTGCCAGAACCTGTCTGCCAACGCCGCCGGCGCCAATTACAGCAAGTGTTTTTCCGGCGACGCCGGTACCACAATATCTCTCCCATCGTCGGATGTTCTTTTCGGATTCCAGATAGCCAAGTTGTTTATAGTGACTAAGGATGATTGCGAACGTGAAATCTGTTAACGGGCGTGCATGGATGCCGCGCGCTGTGGTGATCTGTAAATTGGAATCTTGCAATCCCAAGTTTTTCACAAGTTGCCCGACCCCTGAACTGGTCGTCTGTACCCATTTAACGTTTGGCGCACTGGCAAAGTCACTGCCGCCGTCTACCGCGCGAACTGGAAAATCCCAAAGAATATGCGCTGTAGCCAGATGAGAGCGCCAGCGCTCTTCTTGTTCTGGCGTGCGAACAAAGTGCTCATCTCCTTTATGGTCTGCCGTATAGCGCGTTGGCGGCAGCAGTTCCGGATCATAAATCACGTTAACGTGCTGAGGCGAGACAGCTTTGATGCGGTCAATATGAACCTGCTCAAGAGGCGATGTAATAAATACATTTATAGAGGTTGGATGGGATGTCACGGACAAAAAACCTCATTTCAGATATCAATTATTTTATTAAAAAATGATATTATCGAAAATTTACTTTGATCCGGAATACTTTTCTGTTACCAATTTGTCAACTGAGCCTATCGTCAAACAAGGTTGGCCAGACCCAAACAGACAAGGAGAAATCGAATGCTCAAAGGTAAGGTTGGACTTTCAACGATCGCAGCTGCACTAGGTTTTGCGATGATGACAAACGTCGCGCTTGCAGATGTCACCTGGCGGATGGCGCACAAGCAACCGCCGGATAGTCCTGAAGGTAAGGTGTTTCAAAAGTTTTCTGATCTTGTAGAAAAATACTCGAATGGAGACATGAAAATAAAAATGTTCCCGAACGAGCAGCTTGGAAAAACCAATGCTGTGATGGAACAGATGAAGCTCGGCACCGTGCACCTATATGCGGAAGGGTCGACATATATGAAAAAGTGGGTGCCGGAAATCACATGGGTGAGCGCTGCGTTCCTGTTTGATAGCCATGAGCATTGGGTTCGTTTCATGAATACCGATCTGGTTAAGGGTTGGTATGCAAAAGCATCCAGCGAAGCAGGTGTCGGTGTGTTGGGTGACCCAACTGCAATTTTGCGTGGCCCCTATCGTGTGATGGTGACGAAAAGAGACGTTAAATCTTTCGGTGATCTCAAGGGTTTAAAGTTGCGGATGCATCCAAACAAAACGGCTATCGCCACATGGACAACGATTGGCGCTGATGTGAAAACTCTGGCGTGGACAGATGTCTATCAGTCGATCGATAAAGGTATTGTGAGCGCCGTTAACAGCCCGATCGCCTTGGTTGAGTCGATGCGGTTTTATGAAGTTGCGCCGCACGTCGTGCGCCATGATGAATATTACCAGTCCGTTGCCTTTATGGTAAACCAGCCAGCCTACGACAAGTTGACGGCGGCTCAAAAAGACGCGGTCAACAAGGCATACGAAGAAGCAGGAAAGTACAGCTTTGAAGTCATGACGGCGTCCGCTGATGAATCTATCGGACGGATGAAAGCCCAAGGCGTGACCTTTACGGATGTAGATCGTTCGCCTTTTGTTGATGTGATGGCGGGTTTCTATAAAGAAAAAGAAGCTGCAGGTGAACTTCCTGAGGGCTTTTTAGCCGCCGTCGAGGCGACACGATAATCATATCAGTTCGACGGGACCAATCGGTATGAATACGAATATGGAAACGGGGCCGCTGCTTGCAGCGGTCCTTCGCTTTGACGCGGTTATGGGGGCACTATCGAAGCTTTTTTTAGTGCTCGCTAACCTATGCCTGGGTTTAATGCTGATCGGCACAGCAGCGACAATCGTGCTGCGCCTTTTTGATGTTTCGTTTTATTGGATCTGGCCGTGGACGATGCAGTTTTTTGTCTGGATGTCTTTCATCGGATTCTATGTCGTCTATCGGTTGGGAAAAGACATTGCTGTAGATTTTTTAGTCATCAAAATGGGGGCGCAAGCCGTTCTTGTAACGCGCTATGCGGTACCCGTTCTCATTCTTTTGGTCATGGGCGTCGTCCTGTTGGAAATGCCAAAAATTCTTGAGAGCCAGGTCGGTGTGATCGATGGGGTCGTGACACCCTGGGGTGAAATTGAGCGTTACACACTGTCCATTCCCTTAGCCGTTTCCTGCGGGCTGATTTTCCTAAATGCCATTCTTGATATTCTCAAGGCTCTGGCCGGATTGCCCGAGCAAATTCCTTCTCATGTTACCGATCCGGATAGTTAGCAGATGTTTCTCATTCTTTTTATTGGCTTCATCGTTCTCATTCTAATTCGGGTTCCCGTTTCGATGGCAATCGGGGCAGCGGTCGTCATGACGTTTGCGGTGAGTGATTTTTCCGACTCCCTATACATTATTCCGCAACAAATTCTGGAAGGCGTGAACAAGCCATCCCTTGCCGCGGTGCCGTTTTTTATTATGGCGGGTAATTTAATGAATGTTGTTGGGATGACCGATCGCATTTTCAATTTTGCAAATGCCCTGGTCGGGCATTTTCGCGCGGGCCTTGCTCAGGTGAATGTCTTGTCATCTATGATCTTCGCTGGCGTTTCCGGCGCTGCCGTCGCCGATTGCGCCGGACTGGGTGCGATTGAAATCAAGGCCATGAAGGAGCGCGGTTATAAAGCGGAATTTGCGGCCGCTGTTACAGTTTGTTCTGCCGTTGTCGGACCCATCATTCCACCGTCAATCGGTTTGGTTATTTATGCATTTTTGGCGCAACAATCCGTCGAGCGGATGTTCCTGGCCGGGCTTGTTCCCGGCTTGATCGTCGGTGCGTCCTTGATGGCTTTCAATCGAATTCTGGCGATCAAGCATGATTTTCCAACGCAGGAAAAAGCAACCTTTACCGAAGTCTGGGAAGCCGGCGTTGATGGCATTTTGGCGTTGGTCGCGCCCGGCATCATTTTGGGATCTATTCTTGGTGGGTTTGTTACCGCTACCGAAGCCGGAGTTCTGGCCTGTATCTATTCGATATTCTTGGGCCTCTATTATAAAACTCTGACCTTCGAAAAGTTATGGGCGGCGTTGACTGATACCATGCTGATGACGTCGGTCATTATGATCATTATTGGTTTCTCGATTGCGATGGGTTGGTTATTGGCAATTGAACAGGTGCCACAGATGATTGGTGCAGCTGTCTTTTCCGTCACGGATTCCCAGTCCGTATTCTTGGCTCTCATGCTGATCTTTATTATTTTGGTGGGCTGTGTTGTAGAAGGGGTGCCGGCGAAGTTAATGCTGGTTCCGATGTTGCTGCCGGTTATCGACAGTTTTGGAATTGATCGCGTTCACTTCGGGATCATTATTCAACTGGGCCTGCTCATCGGTATCGCGACGCCGCCCATGGGGATCGGACTCTACATTATGGTTGAAGTTGGCAAAGTCCCCTTTGAGAGGGTCGCCATGGCGGTGCTGCCCTTTATGGTCCCGCTGATGCTTGTCCTGATTTTGATTACTTACGTGCCGCAGCTTACGCTCTGGCTCCCGGACCTTGTACTAGGACCGGAAGCTGCGTTCAAATAAGCGTTATTTAAGCTTTGCCTCAACCTTGGCGGTTGCACCGGACCGATCACCTAGCCGTTCGCCTGCAAGCATCAGTTTATGCCCTTCCGGTTCAGCGGCTTGTTTGCCGAGCGCCCAGTCGACGTCTGCCTCAGCTTCTTCAACAGGCATCGCCAGGACACCCGAAAAATCGGCGATAACGACGTCGCCAGGGTTTACCACCGCTCCGCCAATACAAACAGGGACGTTAAAGCTGCCACCCACGTCATAGAGTCGCGTTGTAATTGGGGCAGTGCCTTTGCACCATACGGGCAGTTTATACTGCTCAATTTCCGGGACATCAGTGCATGGACCATCAATAATTACGGCGGAGCATCCGGATGCGACGATCGCTGCGGCAACGCCGCCACCCAAACAGGCATGCTTGTCATCACCCAAGCGATCAATACACAAGATATCACCCGGCCGCAAAAATTGTATAACATGGTGGAGCAAGGTTGAATCCTGACCCGGTAATGCGAGCGTCACAGCCGTGCCGGCAATTGTCATCCGATCGCCCAAAACATTTTGAATAGACCTATTCACAAACCCCATATGTCTCAGGTGCCCGACGGTAGCAGTCTCCGTGCGACTGCACTTCTCCAAAAGCGCGGCATCAACTTGAGTTGGCATTTCTTTGATTACGTAGCTCACGGTATTTATTCTCCTGTCACTGGATGGGTTCTTTTGGCGAAAGGCCAGAAAAAAGGATTTAGTCTTTCTCTTGCTTAGCAAACTCTTCTTTAAGTGCCGAGTAGGTGCGGTCGCGATGGTTATCGAGCAGAAGCACAGAGCTTTTTACGTCTCTATCGATCACGCTTTCCATAAGCAGGCGGTGTTCATCTTCGATGTCTTTGGCTGCGCTGGTCGAATAGTTTGATCGTGGCCACATAATGCGTCGGTAACGTTCAAGATGCCCTGTCAGGTGATCAAGGAACCGCAGAAGCCATTTAGAACCACAGGCGCTTACCAACGCATGATGAAACTGTCGGTGCCTTAATTCGCGTTCTTCTTCAATAAGAGAATCTGCCGTTAAATCCATGGGCGACGTTCGGCTGAGCTTATGAAAACTGGCGACGATTTCCGCCTCCCAATCATCATCGCCATTGGCAATGGATAGCTTCAGGGCACGTGTTTCCATTTCCTGTCGGAGTTCGATGAGTTGGTCGAAGTCGTCTTCTGAAATGGGAGATACTCGAAACCCGCGCTTGCCTTCGGCTGTGACAAAATGTTCCGCAGCCAGACGTGCAAGGGCCTCGCGCAGTGGGCTAACGCCAGTCTCATATTTCGCTTTTAACCATTCTGTCCTCAGGGGTTGGCCCGGAACCAAACTGCCGCTCCTGATGTCGCGGCGCAGGCTTTCGTAGGCTTCGACAGCCAGCGTTGTAGGCTGAGGATCAATTCTGTGATGTTCCGTTTTGTTTTGAATCTCTTTTACCTCCCGGGCTTATAACTTGAGAGTCTCAAATACATTACATGGCAATGACATTCCAGTGCAACATATTTTCGTAACATTCTAAATTTACGAAAATATGTTGATTGTTGTTAATTTGCCTTGTACAGTTTTACGAAATAATCAAATTACGAACAGCGAGGGTTGAAAAATTCCAAATAATTCTGATACCGACCGCACGTTTCGGACCGGCCGCGATTGGGCGCTACCATTGCGAATTATCGTGGGTGTCGTCTTTAGCGCTATTGTCATTTTGACCATTGCCCAAATTTTTTTCCGCTTTGCGCTGAACAGCCCATTGGTTTGGAGTGAGGAGTTGGTCCGGCTTTTGGTCGTCTGGATGACTTTCATTGGTGCTGCCGTTATTTGTTGGGATGGTCGTCACTTAAGTGTCGACGTCGTCTTCACCCGACTGCCAGCCAAAGTTCGCCGGGCTCTTAGGCTATTGAACTGCCTGATTGCGTTGTGTTTTCTCGCTTTCCTTGTTTGGTATTCCATCCCCATCGTCGAACTATCCATGTACGTCACAATTGGCGCGATGGATTTGCCCGAAGCGGCTTACCGTGTGCCGGCAACCATCGGCGGTTCTTTAATGATTTTCTTCATTGTTTTGCGAATTTTTCTGCGCTGGCCGCGACGTGGCTGGATGACGGATACCGCGGACGATGACAGCGTAATGTAGGCCCGGATATGTTAACAATAATTGTACTTGGGCTTTTGCTCGTCCTTTTGATGCTTGGGTTGCCACTTGTTTTCGCAATGGGAACAACCTCAATCGTCTATATGTTTCTTGCCGATATCTCGCTTTCGATGATGACGCAACGGATGACCACAGCGGTTGATTCCTTTTTGATCCTGGCGATTCCGTTTTTCTATCTAGCGGGTGAGTTAATGAATGCCTGCAAGCTTACGGATCGCATTATTGCTATGGCGCGAGCCTTCGTCGGCCATTTGCACGGCGGGCTTGCGCAAGTAAATATTTTCGCATCCATGATCTTTGCTGGCATGTCTGGCTCCGCGACCGCAGATACAGCGGCTTTGGGCTCCGTGCTCATTCCCGCGATGAAGAAGGAAGGGTATCCCGCTAACTTTTCTGCTGCTGTGACTGTTGCGTCTGCCATGGTTGGACCGATTATCCCGCCCTCTATTGGAATGGTTATCTATGGAGCATTGGCGGATGTTTCCATCGGCAGGTTGTTGCTGGCGGGGATATTGCCCGGTGTGACGATCATTTTTGTGCAAATGGTCTTCACCTGGTTTCTTGCGCGGAGCCGTAATTACCCGAGATACGAGCGTGCCAAGATGCCGGAAGTTGCAAGGGCGACGTGGCGTGGATCACCCGCGTTGTTGTTCCCGATGATTATTGTCGGTGGCATTTTGTCAGGTGTCTTTACACCGACAGAGGCCGCGGCAGCGGCCGTGCTTTATGGATTGACGCTCGGCGTCGTGGTGTATCGCAATGTCGGGCTGAAAGAGCTTTGGGAAACCCTCATGAAGGTTTCCTGGGGCAGTATCCGTGTGCTTATTATTATTGCCGTGGCATCTGCCTTTAGTTGGATCATGATCCGCGAGCAGGTGCCTCATCATATTGCAGGTTTCTTGTCGAACTTCACTGAAGACCCAAATGCGATTTTAGCGGTCATGATCGCGTTGTTGTTTCTCATCGGTCTGTTCATGATTGCCTCGTCAGCTGAAATCGTTCTGACCCCCATCCTTGTGCCCGTTGTTGTCAGTTTCGGCATCGATCCCGTGCATTTTGGCGTCCTCATGATCTTTGTTTTGATTATCGGTGGCGGGACCCCGCCGGTCGGCGTGCTTTTGTTTATCGCCCAAGATATCGCCGAAATACCGTTTAGCAGCATGGTCCGCGCCATGCTGCCCTATTACATCCCCTTGTTTGGCGCCGTTGTCGTTATAGCGGTGTTCCCTGAATTAAGTCTTTGGTTGCCGGATTTGGTGTTCGGCGCTGAAATAAAGTGAGGTTGCGTATGACAAAATCAAAACACCTGTTGCAAGAGATGACCTGGATGGAATTCCGGGAACGTCTGGCAGATAACCCAACGATCCTTTTGCCTTTTGGATCGCAAGAAGAACAGGGCCCGATGGCCCCGATGGGCGATTGGATGTTAACAGAAGCACTGGCGGACCGGATCGCAAAAGAAGCGGGTGTTATCGCGGCTCCTACGGTTCCGTTTGGTTATGCCGATTACTTTCGCCCCATCCCTGGCGGCATTGCTTTTCGACCGGATACGTTCAAGTTGGTATTGGAAGATATTTGTGAGAACTTTTTAAATCACGATCTCGACCATCTGGTTATCTTTAATGGCCATTCCGGGAACTATCCCTTAATCGATCAGGTCATCCGAAAAATTAAGGAAGAATGGGGCGTTTTGATCCCTTGCCTAAATGTCTGGCGTTTGATCACGCCAGAAAAGTGGGAAGAGTTCCACCCTGGGTTCGGCGTCAAAGCGTTTGGCCATGGTGCCGATCCGTTGACCTCTGTTTATTTGCACTTGTTCCCCGATCTCATGCGCATGGATTTGATTGAACTCGAGGCAGAAAAAGGCACGCTGATTGACCTGCCAACTGCAGGGTTGAACGCCGTGAAATTCCAAGGTGTCGATATCAATATGGCTGTTGATATTACTGACCGGTGCGGCAATGGAATCGCCGGCGGCGACCCGACCCGCTCGAAAGCTGAAATCGGTGAGCAAATCGCCGATTACATTACAGATTATACCGTCGCATTTTTAAATCATTTCAAGAGCGTAGAAACGCACACAAAACAGGAAGGAGATAACGAATGAAGATCAAATCAATGCTCATAAAAAGCAGTCTTGCCGTATCAGCGCTTGTGCTGACTGGTATGATTTCACAGGCTCAGGCAGTAGATGTTCGCTATGGACTTTGGGCCAAGGAAGGCGAAGCCCAACATTTGGGTGCCTTAAAGTTTAAAGAGGTTCTGGAGGCAGAATCAAAAGGCCACTTTACCGTTACGGTTTACCCTGGCAACCAGCTTGGAACGCCGCGTGAGATGCACACACAGTTGGCACTGGATACAACGCAGATTATGGCGAGTGGTGATCCCGGCATTAAAGAGATTGAGTATTTGGCGCTGCCCTATTTGATGAAAGGCGTGAACAATTATGCGGCCGTGATCAATAGCGATATCGGCGTTGAGTGGAACAAGCTGTTGGTTAAATCCCGAAAGATGCGCTTGCTCGGCTTTCTGCCCCGGAGCCCACGTCAGATCAGTTCCAATAAGATTATTAATAAAATGTCTGATTTAAATGGTCTGAAACTCCGTGCGCCACAGCGCGACTACTATGTTGAATCGCTAACCGCTTTGGGCGCGAAACCAACCCCCATGGCTTTTAAAGAAGTTTACACGGCCCTTCAAACCGGGTTGGTTGATGGACAGGAAAACCCGATCGAAACCATTTACGCACAGAAATTTTATGAAGTGCAAAAGGGAATCGCGATGGTCGACTACATTGACAAACCTGCCTACGTCATGATCGGTGAGCCATTCTGGAGCAAGTTATCTGATGCTGAAAAAGCGATGGTGAAAAGTGCCCAGGCCGCATCGCGAACATTGGTTCAGGGATTGCTTCCCGACCAACAGAAAAAGTTCATCGAGGATATGGAGAAGCGTGGCGTAACGATTACCTACCCCGACAAAAAAGAATTTATCGCGGCAACACAGTCCGTTCGCGATAAACTCGGTAAAAATCGCTGGGGCGAAGAAACCTATATGAAAATTGTCGAAATCGGCAAGAAAGACCTTTAAGTTCAATCCCTGACTAGGGGGCCAGCGACTCTCGTGCTGGCCCTTTTTTTTGTTTGTTATCCATGCCGAGTAAGACTCAGGAGAAGGTGTCTCTATGAACAGAAATGTTGAACAATGGGATGTTCGTAAACGTGCTGTTAGTTCCGAACGTGGTGTTGTGGCCGCCCAAAACTGGATGGCGGCGGCGGCGGGTGCCGATGCATTATCAAAAGGTGGCAATGCCATCGATGCTGCTGTTGCCTGTGCCTTTGCCTTAAATGCGGTTGAGCCCTGGATGTGCGGTATGGGGGGCAGTGGCTACATCGTGATTTGGTTGGCTGAAGAAAAGCGCGCCCAAGTTATCGATTTTCAAGGCACCTTGCCGCAAACCATACAACTGGATGACTATCCGTTAGATCCAGATGTACCTGAGTCAATAATGGGCTTTCCGGGCGTTGCCGATAATGCCAACGTAGCCGGTTATCGTTCCATTACCGTGCCCGGCGCGGTATCTGGTCTATCGGCTGCGGTTGAGAAATTTGGTCGGCTTGGCCTTGATCGAATATTACAACCGGCGATTCAACTTGCGACGCGCGGGTTGCCAGTCGACTGGTTTACGACACTGCAAATTGCTTTGGAAGCAGGTGAACTGGCAAAGTACCCGTCGTCCGCAGCCGTTTATCTGCCGGGCGGTGCCCCGGCGCAACCGGAACAGTTTTTGTCACTTGGAAATCTGTCCAAGACCCTTCAGTCCATTGCCGAGAATGGCCCGGAAGAGTTCTACTCCGGAAAACTGGGCGAACAGATTGCGGCTGATCTGCAAGCGGGGGGGAGTCGTATTTCAATTGAAGACCTAGCGTCATATGAACCCGTACTTATGGATCCGCTGGTCGGACAACATCGCGGCGCAACGCTCTACACCGCTGGAGAAAACAGCGGCGGGCTCCGCTTGAACGAGGCGCTTGAGTATGTCGCCGAGCACCTGGATGTTGGGCAACCCATTGGTGCTCATACCTATTCGACGTATGCATCTGCGCTTAACAAGGCATTTAAGAGTCACAAGGAGCGTTTAGGCCGGATCATAACGGCAGGGTGCACATCACATATGAGCGCCGTCGACGCAGATGGAAACATGGTCGCACTGACCTATACCTTGCTCAACCGTTTTGGTTCGAAAGTTGTGCTGCCGTCTTCCGGCATCTTAATGAATAATTCCGTTTCCTATTTTGACCCGCGCCCTGGTTATCCGACGACCATGGAAGGTAGAAAGCGGATCAATTCTTCCAATATGTGCCCAACGGTGTGTGTCCGTGATGATGAAGCTCTGTTCGCGGTGGGCGCGTCGGGGGCCAATCACATTGTACCTTGTACAATGCAACTGACAGCACTGTTGCTGGATTATGGCATTTCTCTAGAAGAGGCGTTCAACCTGCCCCGTATTGATGCCGGTGCGCGAGATACGATCCGGGTTGATCCGGCGATGGGCGAGGCGGCCGTCGCCGAACTGGCTAAGGAATTCGAGCTGGAAATCGCGCAGAACCTGGTCTTTCCAAAACTCTATTCCTGCCCCTCCGGCGTCTATAGAGATAAGGCCAAAGGTAAAACCTATGGGGCAGGGGACAAAGCCAATCCTGTCGCCGGCGCGGTTGCTGAAGGCCCGTTTGAAATTTCTGCGACGGACGGTAATGGTAACGTATTCGTCAGGCCCTAAGCCAGCAGCGCAGGGGAGCTAATAACCTTTACCAACTGGAATTAGGTTCTCGACCTTATCGCCGGCGATAAACTTTCGGATGTTCTCGGCAATGGCTTTTCCGCCAGCTTCCGGGTCCAGTAGGCTCGCGACGTGTGGCGTCACGAGCACATCCGGATGGTCCCAGAACGGGTGTTCCACGGGCAGGGGCTCTATGTGAAAAACATCCAGCGTTGCAGCTCTGATCTGGCCACTCTCTAGGGCATCCAACAAATCCTGTTCGACCAGGTGTTGGCCGCGCGCGGTGTTGATGATGCATGCACCTTTTGGCAGAGTTGAGAAGAACTCGGCATTCATAATGCCTTCTGTTTCGGGTGTTAACGGCAACATGCAGACGATGATTTCTGATCGCTGCAAAAATGCTTTTTTTCCTTCCGGGCCAGAATAGCAGTCGATGCCATCAAGTGATTTCGGGCTGCGCGACCAGCCTGCAACATTGAATCCCAGGCTCGCCAGCGCCTGCGCGCAATCCGCACCAAGGTTGCCTAAGCCCATAACACCAACGCGCCGTTCGTGCGCCGGTGGTTCGATAAGTTGGCGCCATTCACGGACGTCCTGTGCGGCAACAATTTCCGGTAAACGTCGGTGCAGTCGCAGCGTATGAAGGACAACATACTCGCGCATACGCACGCTCAGGTCATGGCCGGTGGTGCGGATAATTGGCAAATGTTTGGGGAGTTCAGGATCACACAAAATATGATCAATCCCAGACCCGATAGAAACAATGCACTTCAGGTTCTCAAATGTTTTTAACCAACCCGGTTCGGGCTTCCAAACGATAGCAAAATCAATGGTCTCTTTTTCCATCTCTTCTGTCGATAGAAACACGTCAAAATCGGGCAGCAAAGAAGACATGTGTTCTTTCCACCAGTTCGCGCGTGGCCCATTTACTTTTAAAACTACTTTCATCGTTACCCCGTTACATAAATATAATGAGAATTTATATCATGCATATTTTCGAATATATAGAAAAAAACGAAAATACTTTACATTTCTTTGCGCGCCACGGATGCTTGGACTCGCCTGCTCAAATGCAACAGGATAAGTTTTTGGAGATACCCTGTTCCTTTCAGGCCAGAAGGTAAAAAATAGAAACAACGAATCAAGAGATCAACATGAACCCAAAAGATAGAATAGCGCGTTATTACGATGAGCTTAAAGCGTTTCGACGGGATATTCATGCCCATCCCGAGTTAGGGTTTGATGAAAACCGGACGTCGGATTTAGTCGCTGAGAAACTTGAATCCTATGGTATTGAAGTGCACCGGGGCCTTGGAAAGACAGGTGTTGTTGGTACCTTGCGAGTTGGAAATTATTCAAATGCGATTGGTTTGCGCGCTGACATGGATGCGCTGCCTCTGCAGGAAGCAAACACGTTCAGCCATAAGTCCGTTTACGATGGCAAGATGCATGCTTGTGGCCATGATGGTCACACGACAATGCTATTGGGCGCGGCCCGTTATCTAGCCGAAACCCGAAATTTTGAAGGTTGTGTCCATTTTGTATTCCAACCTGCGGAAGAAGGTTTGGGAGGTGGTGATGCGATGGTCAAGGACGGGCTGTTTGAAAAGTTTCCCATGGAAGCGATCTTCGGCATGCATAACCATCCGAGCGTTAAATCGGATCAGTTCCGAATTCGTTCAGGCGCGATGATGGCCGGTGGCGCTTTCTTTGATCTTACGATCAATGGCACGGGTGCGCATGCGGCATGGCCGGAGGCTGGCGTCGATCCTGTTCTTGTCGCATCTCATATCACAACAGCTCTGCAATCGATTGTGTCTCGTAACATTAAGTCGACGGAGCCTTTGGTGGTGTCCGTCACGAAAATTCATTCGGGTGAAGCCTACAATGTGATTCCGGAATCGGCGACAATGAGCGGCACCGTTCGCGCTTTTTCATCTGAATCTCTGGCGCTTGCCAAAGAGCGCATGTCTGGTATTGCCGAGAACGTAGCGGCAGCATTTGGGGCGACCGTCGACCTCGATTTTCGGATTATATTTTTGCCCTTGATCAATGATGAAAGTGAAACGGCATTTGCAGCCGATACAGCCGCAGAATTGGTTGGTGAAGACAACATGGATCGTGACGGCCCGTTAATTATGGGTTCTGAAGATTTTTCGTACATGCTCGATAAATGTCCCGGTGCCTATATCCACATTGGTAATGGCGGTGGTTATAGCGATTGCGCACTGCATAACCCTGGTTATGACTTCAATGATGATATTCTTGTGCTCGGATCGAGCTTCTATGCGCGCCTGGTCGAGCGACGTTTGGCGAAAACGGAAAACCTCTAAAGCTGCGGACCGCGATTTCTGGTTTATTAAAGGGCCGCGCGCGATTTTTTTTCAGTTGCGCGGCCCGCTTAACCAAGTTGAGCGTAAAGGTTGGTTTACAATTAAGCTGGAAAGTGTTCTTAAAACTTATACGCAACGGTTCGCAGAGGAGATCGCGCTATGGGATCAGGATCAACAAGACCGAATAATGCTGACGATAAAATGATAGCTGCGATAGAGCGCGGTAACAGGGATGAGTTTAAAGACCGTAACCCGCCAAAAAATACCGATCGGAAATTGATCAATGAAAAGCAGGCACGATCTGACAAGACGAAAGCAAAAACAGAAGCGTTAAGAGCTCTCAGGTTGGCTGCAGAAAAAGAAGCGCTGGCGAAGTAAACTAAAGCTTTAACCGGATTGCCCAGTTTAACAGAGCAATCCAGACTAAGCCTTTCTATCGATCAGAACGGGTTGCGGACGATCCCACCCTCTACGCGCAGCGCTGCGCCATTGGTTGCAGCTGATGCCGGGCTACACACATAAGCGATCATGTTGGCAACTTCCTGCGGTGTCGCAAAGCGCTGTAGCAATGATGACGGACGACGGACCGTAAACAGCGCTTCTTTTAATGCATCAACCGTCGTCTCTTGCTCTTTGGCGCGCGTTTCCATGCGTTCGACGTTGGCTTCAACCCATGTTGGTCCGGGCAATACGGAATTGACAGTTACACCAGTCCCGGTTGTCAACTCGGCCATGCCACGGGAGATCGCCAGTTGGGCCGCTTTAGAAAAGCCATAGTGGACCATCTCCGACGGGATGCAAATTCCTGATTCTGAAGATACGAAGACGATCCGCCCCCAATCCTTCTTAAGTAGGCGTTTAAAATAGTGACGCGATAATCGAACCCCACTCATTACATTGACGTAAAACATCTCTTCCCATTCTTCATCAGAGATGTCGTCGAAGGGTTTGGGGTTATAGATACCCATGTTATTGACGAGGATATCAACATCCGGGATTTGGGCGGTTAATTCTGCGCACCCTTCCTTTGTTCCCAAATCCGCGACAACGCCGGTTACGATCGCTGTTGGAAGTTTCTCAATGATACCTCGAACCGCTTCATCAACTTTGTCTTTCGAACGACCATTAAGGATGACCTCAGCCCCCATTGTTGCTAATTCCCGAGCGCTGGCCAGTCCGATCCCGCGCGTGGATCCGGTAATTAGTGCGCGTTTTCCTTTAAGATCTAAGTCCATAAGTTCTTTCCATTTTCTTTTAAGGGATTGTCATTAGTGCCTCGGCCCGTTGGCAGCACGGTGCTATAGAAATAACACATCCTAGCGGGGCTGAAGCGCGTTTATTTTCCTGTAAATACGGGTTTACGTTTTTCGATAAACGCCCGCATGCCTTCTTTCTGGTCTTCAGTGTCAAACAGGATATCAAAGGCTTTTCGTTCCAATGTCAGCGCAGCATCCAGCGAACAATCAGCGCCGGCTAAAACCGCTTCCTTAGTTTGTCTAATGGCCAAAGGGGGAAGGGCAGCGATCTGTTGAGCCATCTCAAGGGCCCGACTGAGCACATCTTCATCTTCAGCCAGTTCACTGACCAGACCCATATCGAAGGCTTCTTGTGCACTAAAATGATCGCCCGTCAGAAGAATTTTCATGGCTTTGAATTTTCCAACAGCACGGGGCAGTCTTTGCGACGCGCCACCACCTGCCATAATCCCAACCCGGACTTCCGGTTGACCAAATTTTGCGCCCATACCGGCAATAATGATGTCTGCATGCATCGCAAGTTCGCAACCGCCACCAAGGGCAAATCCGTTGACCGCCGCGATGACGGGTTTTGGGCAACTGGCGATGGTACGCCAACGCTCCCGAGATTGGTTGAGGGTCATTTGTGCCGTTCCCTGATCTGCCATTTCTTTGAGGTCGGCTCCCGCGACAAAGGCTTTTTCATTGCCGGTGATAACGATGCATCTTATGTCCGCGTCATCGCTCAGTGTGCGAAACTTTTCATCAAGCTCCAGTCGCAGCGCGAGATTTAGTGCGTTTAGAGCTTCCGGCCGGTTCAGCCGCAATAGGGCAACGTGTTGGGCAGGTTTCTCAAGTAAAACCGTGGGCATTATTTCTTCCTCGTCGTGATGATAACCCTGTTACAGTCTCAAATACGCTCCCGCGACGCAACGAAAGAAGCCGGTTTTGATGTTTTTATCCGCTTTTTGTAAATCGAATTCAGTTGGATCAGCAATTGTGGTACAAGAGAAGCAACAAGAGCAAGCCACGACTAAATAATAAGGATGCCAAGTGAAAATTAATCGTAAAAATGATCTGAACCTGCGAATGCTGGAAGTGTTCGGGGCCGTGATGCGCAATTTAACAACCGTAGCAGCGGCCGAAGAGCTTGGAATATCACAACCTGCTGTCAGTAACGCCATTAAAGGTTTGGAGGTCCAACTGGGCTTCGAGCTGTTTGACCGGACGAGCAGAGGACTGGTGCCAACAGAAGAAGCGCGGATGCTCTACGAGGATGTGGAGCCGATTTTTACAATGATGCGTGGCATTGAAGGTCAGGTTCGTGCCGTAAGGTCGGCGCAGCGCGGTCGCCTGAGAATTGTCACCACACCGCCGCTTAGCGAGTCTGTTATACCACTCACCTTGAAGCGGTTTCTGGCTGACCGTCGTGATATTCGGGTTGGCTATGACGTGCGCGGGATTGATGCCGTTTTGCGTTCTGTCGAAACCGGCACTGCAGATGTCGGCCTGTTATTGGGAATGGATAGCCATGCGGGCTTTGACATTATCCCGCTTTCTGAAGGCAAGATGGTTTGTGTTATGCTGCCCGACCATCCCCTGGCATCTCTTCGTCAGGTGACCCCGGCGGACTTGGCGCAGCATGATTTTGTCGGTATTGGCCTTGATAATGAATCACAACTTGGCGCGCTTGTGCGGTCTGCCTTTTCCATTTCCGGGGTCCCGTACTCGACAAATCTGGATGTCCGCTATTGTCATATGGCAAGCGTGCTAACCAGTGCCGGAATGGGCCCGGCGGTCGTTGACTCTCTGACTTCGCAATTTATGCAGTCCGACGATCTTGTTTCCCGGCCTTTTTTGCCTGAAATCAGAGTTGGTGCTGTCGCAATTGTCCGCGAAAATAAACCGATATCCAGGGTCGCAGAGGCATTTATTGAAGAGCTGAAGGCCGTTGCAAATGGGACGTAACCGCCTGTGACGTTTGTTCATTTATAATCTTGAATTATAGGCGTAGGTAAAAATTAATAACCTTGGTTATTGCAATTGTCAGGTTCCAGACATTTAATAATTTGCAGTATGTGTTTGCTCTGTTGGTCTTGGCATGAGCCAATCGCTGTCAGTGACATTGTTCTGTGAAATCAACAGGGGATGTTCGTTTTGCAAAGGTCATATATAAGAGTGCTCGTCAGAGGGCCACAATAAAAAACAAATCCGACCTTGGTCTGTATTCATTAATAAATAGAGTGTCAGACCGATTGCGTTGGTAGATAGGGTAATGGCGGAGACCAATCCAATGTTCATTTGGTCCATTTAACAGGGAATTAAGTGCAGGAATACCATCCGAGCGTTCGCGCAAGGGTTTGTAAGTTTTAAATAGGGGAGAGTGTGAATGAGAACAGTTGTTGTGGGTGGGGCCCAGATGGGCGCAATACAGAAAGCGGATAGCCGTGAGCAAGCTGTTGAGCGAATGATCGTGTTGCTGGAAGAAGCTCGGGCCAAAGGGTGTACACTGGTGGTATATCCGGAACTGGCCCTGACGACCTTTTTCCCTCGCTGGTACATGGAAGATCAGGCAGAGGTGGATACCTGGTTTGAACGTGAAATGCCGGGGCCTGTAACAAAGCCGCTCTTCGACAAGGCCAAAGAATACCAAATTGCCATTTCATTTGGATATGCTGAATTAACGCCTGAAGGGCAGCATTTTAATACCTGTTTGATGACAGACCGTGACGCCAATATTGTTGCTAAGTATCGAAAGACGCATTTGCCGGGGCATTCCGAATTTGATACAGAGCGTGATTTCCAGCACCTCGAAAAGCGTTATTTCTTGCCTGGTGATACCGGTTTTCCTGTTACTCGTACGATGGGTGGCCTATTTGGAATGGCCATATGCAATGACCGACGTTGGCCCGAGACTTACCGGGTTATGGGCTTGCAGGGAGTCGAAATGGTGTGTCTTGGCTACAACACACCATCCGTCAATTCACAGAAACCGAAAGAAGGCCCCGAGGATCGTTTGTTTCACAATCGATTGGTCATGCAATCAGGCGCGTATCAAAATTCGACCTGGGTTGTTGGTATTGCCAAGGCCGGAGTGGAAGATGGCTTTCCCTTAATTGGTGGCAGTTTAATTGCTAATCCCGATGGTAAAGTTGTGGTGGAAGCCAAAACAGAGGAAGACGAGTTGATTGTTCATGCCTGCGATCTGGATGACTGTGTGTTCGGCAAGAAGACCATATTTGATTTTGCCCGTCACAGGCGGACTGAGCATTATGGTCGAATTGTTGAACAAACGGGCGTCATTGAGCCTGTGGGTTAATTATGTTTTTTGATTTTTCCGAACTCAATCCCAAGGACCGGTATAAGCTGATCACGTCGACCGTCGTACCACGTCCCATTGCTTTGGTTTCTACCCGCAATGATGACGGTTCGACCAATGCGGCTCCTTACAGCTTCTTTAATGTCTTCTCGGAAGATCCGCCACTGGTCGTTCTTGGACTGGGGAGCAGACCAGATTCCAGGATGAAGGATACAACGCAAAATATTCGCACAACTGGCGAATTCGTTGTTCATCTTGTTGATGAAGATATTGCCGAGCAAATGGTGGTGTGTGCTTCGGGGTTTCCTGAGAATGAGAGTGAGATCGGTCCTGCTGGTTTTACTCTGGCTGCGTCGAAACATATCGACGTGGATTATATTGTGGACGCCCCCATTGCACTGGAGTGTCGTAGGGTCACCGTGCTGCAGTTTGCCAAAACCCGCGATCTGGCAATAGGTGAAATATTAGGGTTACATGCGCGCAACGGCCTGATCGATCCGGACACGCTTTATCTGGATTGGGACCAATACAACCCCATCGGTCGGTTGTACGGCGATCAATATATCCGTACGCACGATCGGTTTTCCATGAAGATTCCCGATTATGGCGATATCGTGGGCAACAAACCAAAAGAAGAATAGCCGCTTTGGGATCATTCAAAGCCAGACATTCCAGGAGATGACGATGAATAAATACGAGATGATTATTAAAGGTGGAACTGTCGCCACAGCCTCCGATACATTCGATGCTGATGTTGCGATCCGGAACGGCCGCATTGCCGCCTTGGGAACTGACCTGGGTGAGGCCGAGCGGGTTATTGATGCGCAAGGCATGCTTGTTTTACCCGGTGGCATAGATGCCCATTGCCATATCGAGCAGGAATCATCGACCAAAATAATGACGGCTGACGATTTTTATTCAGGCAGCGTTTCCGCTGCATTCGGTGGAAATACGACTTTTGTTCCTTTCGCAGCACAGCATAAAGGTCAGAGTTTACGCGATGTGGTCAAAATAGCGCATGACCGAGCTGGGCCAAAATCAGTTATCGATTATGCATTTCACCTCATCATCTCTGATCCAACAGAGAATATTCTGGGACAGGAATTGCCGGCGCTGATCATGGAAGGCTATTCGTCCTTTAAGGTTTATATGACCTATGAGATGCTCAAAATCGACGATCACCAAATGTTGGATATTCTGTCCTTGGCGCGTCGCCATGGTGCCATGACGATGGTCCATGCCGAAAACAACGATGTGATCAATTGGTTATCCGAGCGCCTGCTAAATCGCGGATACGTAGCTCCCAAGTATCATGCAATTAGCCACAACCCGATTGCAGAAAGCGAGGCATCGCGCCGTGCTATTGACCTGGCGCGTCTTGCCGACGCACGGCTGTTAATTGTTCACGTATCCGCACCGGAAGCGGCGGCGGCGATCCTGAACGCCCGAAATGCGGGCCTGCCCATATATGGGGAGACCTGCCCGCAATATTTGTTCTTAACAGCTGAAGATTTGGACCGCGATGGCATGGAGGGGGCCAAATTCTGTTGTTCACCGCCGCCACGCGACAAAGCTGGACAAGAGGCAATTTGGTTGGGTCTGACGAACGGCACGTTTCAGGTTTTCTCCTCAGATCACGCGCCCTATCGCTACGATGAAACAGGGAAATTTAACGCGGGCCCCAACCCGACTTTCAAGAAAATTGCCAATGGGGTTCCGGGTATTGAAACGCGAATGCCGCTCTTGTTTTCTGAAGGTGTTGGTAAGGGGCGTTTGTCACTGAACCAGTTTGTCGCTTTAACATCGACGAATGCGGCTAAAATATATGGCCTGCATCCGCGCAAAGGCACAATTGCCGTCGGTAGCGATGCGGATATAGCCATTTGGGACCCGACCTGGGAGCGGACAATTTCGCAATCGATGCTTCACGATAATATGGACTATACACCGTATGAAGGAATGAAGGTCACAGGGTGGCCGAGACTTGTCATGACGCAAGGTCGGATCGTTGTCGAGGACGAGACTTTACAAGTTGAACGCGGGTCCGGTTCCTTTATCGAGCGCGAACCCGGCGAAGACGGATCAGCGCTGCCTGAAGGCGCGCTTTTAAACCCGAGCCGAAATTTTGGCGCGGACTTATTGTAAAGGATCAGCCGATGTTAATTGCCGCGATTAATCCGAATTCCAACCAGGCCGTAACCGATGGCATGGCTCAGGCTTTAAAACCTTTTGACGTTGAGGGTGCGCCTCAAATCGAGTGCATTACCCTTGAGGAAGGTCCCTTTGGTGTTGAGAGCCAGGCTGACGTCGAGTCAGTGTCCATGCCTCTGATGCGGATGGTGCAGTCTCGAACCGATGTCGATGCCTTTGTCATTGCGTGTTATTCAGACCCTGGACTTTTCGTTTGCCGCGAAGCGACATCGAAGCCGGTTTATGGCATTCAAGAGTGCGGTGTCCTGACAGCCATGTCGCAGGGAGAGCGTTTCGGGGTCATTGCCATTGCGGACGTTTCTATTAAGCGTCATTTGCGTTATCTGCGACAAATGGGATTCCTTCAGCGGCTCGCGAATGAGCGCGCTGTCAATTTATCCGTGCACGAAAGCGCGACCGGAACACAGACCTTTGATCGTTTGTGCGAAATCGGGACTGAGCTGCGGGATCTCGATGGCGCCGACAGCATCGTTCTTGGATGTGCAGGCATGGCTGTACACCGTGCGCCACTGGCCGATTACCTGGGAATTCCGGTCGTTGACCCCGTGCAATCAGCTGTCTCTATGGCGATTGGCGCCGTGCTGCTGAACCCGTCTTAACGGATGTTAAGCGCCTAACTCCAATAATGACCGAGCGCCTTGGCGGATTTTTCAATCTTGGGAATGTAGGTTTCCAACTGTTCCAATGAAATACGTGCGACCGGGGCGTGGCAGGCGATGGCGGCAATTGCGCGTCCTGACGAATCAAGTATCGGCATGGCAATGCCAACGACACCCTCGGTATGCTCCTGATTATTTGTCGAATAGGCCTGCGCGTGTATCTTTTCAAGTTCTACTTCTAGAGCATCGGGATCTGTAAACGTATGAGGCGTATATTCTGTCAGCGATTTCAGATCCAGTAATTTGCGTCGCTGGGGTTTTGGCAGGTATGCCAACAAAACCTTACCGCCCGATGTGCAATGGGCAGGGACATGACTTCCGGCTTCGGAATGCACGCGCAGTGTTTGTTTCGCCTCAATACGATCCAGATAAACAAAGTCCATGCCATCGAGGACACCAATGTTGCAACTTTCCTGGATATCATCAACAAGATCGCGCAGGATCACCCGTGTTGGCAGATTGTGATTTTCCGAAAACAGCGCATTGATAGCGAGTTGTGATAATTTCGGGCCCACATAGAACCGGTCTCGGGTATCATCGCGGATGATCAAGCCTTGCTCCTCCAACTGCAAGAGTACCCTGTGTACGGTCTGGCGCGGAAACTCGAGTTTTGTCGCTATGTCGACCAGTCCCACAGCCTGACTTTGTGCCGTTATCAGTTCGAGAACGGCAATTGCCTTATTGAGAGCAGACCCGTGATTTTTACCGTTGCCCGCATTCATGCTTGTATCCCCCCGCCCGTGTAACGTCGGTCAATATGGCCTGTTGTTTGTTTATTGGCAAAAATTTACGCGCCCTAAACGCGATTGCAAGCCTCAATGAACCTTCGTGTTATCGGCGCTGACGAGCGCTGGATCACCCACAGACAGGTTAAGATCCCAATCTGCCTTGAAAGTTGAGGTTATTGTCATGTGGCAAAAGGCATGCATCAATTGCTTATTAAGCGAGACATTGATGGACGTTCCGTTATCAGTATCAAGCTTTAACTGAATCAGGCCATCTTTGATTGGCGTCAACGCGCCACCTTTAACGAGCAGGGGGCCGGTGTTTGATGTCAAATCCCGGTTGTCCTCTGCATGGGTTTGCGCGAAGTCCGCGGTCTGCACGGCTTCCTGATGTTCCATAGCGAGCACCGCATCACGGACTTCAGGCAGCAGATCTTTTTTTAGGTCCGCATCTTTTTCCATGATCTTCATTAATGCCCCCCATAGAACACGGACAAAACGACGTGTCAGCCAAAGCTTGTATTCGGATTGCTCGGACGTTCCGATCCGCAACAGCATGCGGTCCTCTTCGGGTGTATAGGTCATTGTGATCTGTCGAACAGAGCTGTTGCTAGACATGACAAAGGCGATCGAAAAGAGAGAGGCTCATGCGGCTGTGTCAGCGACAGAGGCTGCGTCCAGCATACGGGCGAGGACCTGCGGTTCCTGTGCACCCGAAATAACCCAGTTATCATTAAAGATATAGGCAGGAACGCCGTTGATCCCAAAGCGATGTGTGTGGGAGTTGTCGTCGTAAATTTTGTTTATTCCTTCTTCACTGAGCAAAAGTGCTTCGGTCAGCCTAGGATCAATGCCACATTGATCCGCAAGGCCAATAAGAACGCGATGATCGCCGATGTCTTCACCATGTTTAAAGTAAGCCGAAAACAGCGCTTCTACCATGTCAGCACCAACACCTTGTTCCTGGGCCAAGGCAATAAGCCGATGCGAGTCGACAGAATTTGGCGTTCTGCTGATGATATCAAAAGCAAAATCAATTTCGACAGAGAGACCGGCATCTGCGATTGCTCCGTAGATCCGGCCAACACGCTGTTCACTTCCAAACTTTTTGATTAGATGCATGGTCCGATCGGCTCCGCCCGATGGAAGTTCTGGGTTTAGTAAGAACGGATGCCAGCTTATGGCCGGTTGCAGATGCGGACGTAATGCCAACGCCTGCTCGAGCCGACGTTTGCCGATATAGCACCAGGGACACACGGTATCCATTATCACATCAATATGCATCCCGTCATCCTGTCCAAGAAATCAGGGAAGTCTAGCCCGAAATTTCGCCGCATGGGGTTGATCGATCATTGCAAGAAAGCAAATTGCGGTGGCTTTCTGTGTCTATCTCTGGAAGGGTAGTTGGTTAAGAGCAATTATTTAGTCAGAGGGGTAAAGATGAATTGGGGTCTTGTCGAGCCGTTGCCTATTGCTTTTATTCTTGATCACATAGCGGTTGCCGTATTCGCCTTTTCAGGGGCACTGGTCGCCAGCCGTAAGCAGATGGATATCTTCGGCTTTGTCTTATTGGGTACGGCCACCGGTGTCGGTGGAGGCACCGTGCGTGATGTCTTGCTAGGACACCTGCCATTGACCTGGATCCAGCAACCGTCTTACCTGGTCGTTTGTATCGTTGCGGCGAGTATTACCTTTTTCGCTGCACACCTGTTCAATTCTCGCTACCGTGTTCTATTGTGGCTGGACGCACTTGGTTTATCCCTTTTTTGTGTTCTGGGCGCTGAGCACGCTATGATCGTGGGTGCACATCCTCTTGTTGCGATCACTATGGGTATGATATCGGCTACCTTTGGGGGTATTATCCGGGACGTCCTGGGTGGTGAAGTCTCCTTGCTATTGAAACGAGAAATATACGTTACCGCGGCTCTAGTTGGGTCCGTGGTCTTTATTGTTCTCAGTACATTTAGCGACTTACGGTTGCTCAATATTGGAGCGGGGTTTGCTTGCTGCTTTGTCGTGCGAGGTTTGGCGCTGCATTATGGCTGGTCGGTCCCGGCCTATAAGGCCCGTCCAGGCCGTGATGTTACCTAACCTATGTCTTATCGCGAATAGTGGCCTAAAGAGCAGCTTCAACCTGCTTCAATGCATCCAGTAAGGTTTCTCGGTGCAGCTTATCCATGGGCGGTTGGTTTTTCAGGGAAGTGGCCCACTCGGTTAACACATCTGCCAGCAACTGATGATGTAAATGAACCTCCGCATGCCGTTTTTCGCCTTGTCCCCGCATCAGTTTAATCATTAAGCCATCATTTTCGGCGCGGGCTTCAAATTTGTCTTCTCGGCAAAATGATCCCATATAAAACTTCTCAGGAAAATCGATTGCGATTTGCGCTTCGTCCTGGATTGGATGTGTTGATTGTTTTGTCATTTTGGCTCGTTCCAGATGGTCGTTGAGATATTGAATTACAGTCTCATACGAACATGGCGATCCAATTCTGTCTTTGATGCAAATCAAATAAGATAAAGAAGCATGGTTAAAGTTTTTAAAACTAGCTTTTCGATTTTAACAGATTTGGATTGATTACGGGGGCGCCGATGGAGGCTCTGATTCTTTTTTCGAGCGCCGCGGATGATACAGGTTTGACCAAAAATCCCTGAATGCCAATCTGGATGGCTTGTTCCACGTTCTCTTCATCGGAATGACCGGTAAGGATCACGACGGGTATGTCTTTGATATCTTTACCAGCCATACCCTTTCGAAGGTTTTCGATGAAATTCAACCCATTCATTACAGGCATATCAATATCGCAAATGATTAGATCCAGTTTACCTGCCAGACTGGTAAGGTGGTTTAACCCGCGCGCGCCATCCTCTGACTCGTATGTGTTTTTTACACCCAGCTCCGACAGAATTCGCAATATCAAGCGCCGCATAAAAACTTCGTCATCGATAACGAGAATTCGAAGAGAGGTAATATCGAGTGACTGGTTCATAGGCCGCCTTTATTAATTTACGAGAAAATTTTACAAAGCCTCAATGTAATCTATCACGCTCTTGATCCGATCCGGAAGCTTTTGTATCCCGCTATCGATCCGTTCCCAGTCAGCATTTTTGCCGGCACTCTCAAGTTCTGCACAGATGTCGGCAAGTTCATTTGCGCCGATGGCCCGGGCTGAGGATTTTAGCTTGTGCGCCCCTGACCCAATCGACCCTGCGTCCCGGTTCCCATAACTGAGCATGATCTCGGTAACGATTTCTTCGCTAGGCTCCAAAAATTCAGACAAAATTTCCTTAAATGTCGCATCGTCATCACCGAAAATATCCTTTAAGGCCCTTGAGTCAATCACAGTGGCAGGTGTGTTTGTATCATTGTCTTGTAAGGCAGCGCGGTTCGCAGGGTTTTGTTGGGAAGGGGAGCTGTCGGAAGGCATCCATTTACGAAGAGCCGCGTCAAGCTTATCCATCTCCAGGGGCTTGGATAGATAGTCATCCATTCCGGCATCCAGACATCTCTGGCCGTCGTCATGTAACACGCTTGCAGTTATCGCAATGATTGGCAAGCGCTGCTGATCACCGGTTTCCGCTTTGCGAATTTCCTGGGAAAGCTGAAAACCGTCCATATTTGGCATATGGCAATCCGTCAGCAAGGCACCGTAAGTTCCGTTGTGCCATGCGGACAGAGCCTGCGCGCCATCTGAGGTGATTTCACAGGCATAGCCAAGCAAGCCAAGTTGGCGCCTGATTACGTCCTGGTTCGTGATGTTGTCTTCAGCAATCAGGATTAATTGGCCTTGTTCTCGGGCTTCTTCGACGCTTGGGGCACTCCCTGAGAATTGCGGTGTGCGACCATGATCTGCTGTTGCGCTGGATCCTAAACCCACTGTTTGGGCAATTGCTTTGAAAAGAGTTTTTCTGGGCAAAGGCGCACTTTCGATAAACGCCACCTTGGGGTTAGCGGAGGAGCCTTGAACGGGAGGGGCCGCTGTTAAAACGACGAGTCCTAGTCCCGTGTTATTTGATTGTATGTCCGTGATGGTTTTCTGGTTCAAATCCTGGGCGATTAGAAAATCATATGCGGATGTGTGATCTATTTGTTTTTGTGCAACCGCAATTGTTTTAGCCACATCGACAATACAAGCCTGGTCTTCAAGATAGCGTGCGATAAATTCAGCTTCCTTTGGGTCCTCAATGGCAATGATGCATTTTAGCTGCGATAGTTCGCCCGCTACGGTCTTCTCGTGTTGGTCATTTTCCGGGCTTAAAGGAAGTATCACTTTAAAAGTGGAGCCGACGCCTTTTTGGCTATCAACGCTGATTTCACCATCCATAAGGTCTGTCAGGCTTCTGCAAATCGACAAACCTAAGCCTGTGCCGCCAAAACGCCGTGTTGTCGAGGCTTCAGCCTGCGCGAACGGCTGGAAAAGGCGCTCTACCGCATCTTTTGTCATCCCTATGCCGGTATCGGAAATCGCCAGGGAAAGCCCATCCTGATCTGGTCGCCAGTCAGTTACCCGATCAAGGCGAATGATAACCTGACCAGGATTTTCAGGCGTGTTCTCCGTGAATTTGATCGCATTCCCACCCAGATTGAACATAATTTGTCGTAACCGCAGCGGGTCGGCCATGATACGGGTGGGTAAACTTGGGTCGATGAATGTGACCAGACGGACTGATTTGGAGATCGCGTCGGGTCGTAAAGTTTGGGCGACACCATCTATCACACTATCAAGGTTAACAGGAAGTATCTCAATCGAGAGTTTTCCCGCTTCAATTTTTGATGAGTCTAAAATGTCATTTATGATCTGTAGCAGGCCAAATGCGGAATCTCTTGCTGTGCCTAGCATGTGCTGCTGATCGTCATAGAGCTCTGTTTGCTGCAATAGATCGATCATTCCGATAACACCGTTCATCGGTGTGCGAATTTCGTGGCTCATGGTCGCCAGAAACTCTGCTTTGGCCTTGGTCGCGACTTCAGCCTTTGTTTTCGCCTGCCGAAGCTCACGCTCGTTAATGTCGTTTAGACGGACCAGCTGTTTTGTGCGTTTAAGCAGCTTTTTGTAGCTTTTGAGCAAAGATGCATATTCTTCTCGAGGCAGTGTAGTGTTATTGGCATCACCCGACAGCAGCGATTCAGCATGCGCAATTAAGCTCTTTTCTGTATCAAATAAATCATATGCCATTAAGTATTCGACCTATCTTCAGCAAAGGCTCACTTCATGCTTTTTGGTTTCTATTGCAATCCTAGCAACGATTCGTCAGAGAACTAAAGCCTTCTTATTTACAGAACGAAATCTAAACAATTGCAAATACACGAATGTCTTGTCGGGTTGCTCGCTTGAACTGTTACCTCAAAATGTATATTATTGTATGCATCCGTTATGTATCGTGGGTAAACGCGAGTTTGGTGTATGGTAAGCTCACGGGTACTGATAGATGTCTTCTGGCTATGCCGAACAGGGGATATGTATTATTATAATGGACTTTTCATAACTTCCGCGGTCTTGACCATGGAATACAAAAGACGGTTAAGGGGGGTTTGATGAACGCGGAAGTAAACAATAACTCAGAGCTGGCGGAATCGATGTTTGAGTTTCGCAATGCGTTGCATGATCGCGGTGTAATTTTTTGTTACAGCGGCTATGTGACCGAGCCGGTATTGAGCGGCATTGGTGGCGCGCTTAAGCAGAAATTGAAGTTGGAAGATGCGGATACGAATACAATGCGCAATGTATTCGCAATTTTTGTCGAGCAAATGCAGAACATAGTTCGCTACTCGGCTGAGTGGGAGAGTGAAGGAACGGAAGGAGATAGAACTGAAATCCGCTATGGTGTCTTGGCCATTGGAATGGAGGACGCGAAGTTTTTCGTGTCTTGTGGAAATAAGATACATAACTCCGATGTAGACCGCCTAAGGAACCGATTAGGCGAACTGCAAACGATGGATAAGAAAACCATCAAGAGTCTTTATAAAGAAAAGCTCCGTGGCCCCACAGAGGCGACCAGTAAAGGAGCCGGATTGGGGTTTATTGAAATCGCTCGTCGCTCAACTGAAATAATCGATTTCTCCTTTATGGAACTCGATGACAAATTCGCTTTTTTCTCCCTCAAAGCATACGTGTGAGCATGAAAGACATGGAAAATTTAAAAATTGAGGCTACGGACCGCTCGCCTGAGATCGATTTCCAATATGCAGATCTAAAATTTTGCATCCGCGGAGAGTCTTATCCTGAAGATGTCACTGCCTTTTATGGACAAGTGATGGAGCAATTTACGGCAAGCCTTACGGATATCGGGTCGGCGCAAGTGGTATTTGACTTCGAGCTCATTTATTTCAATTCCTCAAGCGCGAAGGTGATCATGAGCATTTTTGATCAACTTGACGAAGCTGCGGAGGCGGGTGCAGATGTGACAGTCAATTGGCACTATGATGCTGAGGACGATACGATGGAAGAGCTTGGCGAGGAATTTGCCGAAGATCTGGAACATGCCAAATTTAATATGATGGTCTTAGGTGCCTGAAATGGCCGAGGACCTGTTTAGCAAAGAACTACAAATTGTTGAGCGAGCACAGGGAGTGCTGGCCGGGGGAGATGCGTCTGTTCCCACGGCAGAGATGGAAGCACTAGCCCGGGGTTACGAAAAACTGTTGCGACAGTCTCGTAAACTGATGCGGATCAGTGATCGGAGCGAAGCCGAACTCAATCGCGTCGCAAAGGCGCTTGACGAGAAAAACTCTGTTCTTGCCCACCTGTCAGAGCAGCTTTCAAAGTATTTGTCTCCTCAAATATATCATTCGATTTTCAGTGGTGAGCGCGCTGTGGAGATTAGGACCGAGCGTAAAAAACTGACGGTGTTTTTTTCCGATATCAAGGATTTTACGTCGACAACAGAGAATATGCAGCCGGAAGATTTGACGTCACTGTTAAACCACTACCTGACGGAAATGTCTGATATTGCCCTGCGCTATGGCGCGACCATCGATAAGTATATTGGTGACGCCATGTTGATGTTTTTTGGAGACCCGGAAACAAAAGGGGTCAAGGAAGACGCTCAACTTTGCGTGAGAATGGCAATAGAGATGCAAGAGCGCATGCAGGAGCTGCAAGAGGATTGGCGAAATCAAGGCTATGAACGCCCTTTTCAGATGCGGATTGGTATCAACACAGGCTACTGCAATGTCGGAAACTTTGGTTCTGACGCGCGCATGGATTATACGATTATCGGTGGTGAGGTAAACCTGGCGGCCAGATTGGAAGGCATTACGGAGCCCGGTGGATTGACGCTCAGTCAGGAAACCTACTCAATCGTCAAGGATATTGTCAGGTGCAAAAAACTTGAACCTATCTCGGTTAAAGGGATCCAGCGGCCCGTGACGCCATACAAGGTTAACGGCCTTAAAAAGAATGTGCCACCTGATCAAGAGATCATTCGCGCAAATGGCGAGGGTTTTCGTTTGTTTGCAGACCCGCAGAAATTAAAAGGTGTGGCGCTTGAAAAAGCACGGGATGACCTAAACGCAGCCCTTGAACGTTTGGCGAAATAGGGTGACAGGGTTCAATATGATCAGCGCCTTCCCTGTTGTTCAGAATTTATCGCTGCGATGCTCATATATTTCCTTGTTGCTTATTACGTTTCTGACCATTGTCATCGCGTTAAATCCAGCGCAACAGGCAATCGGGGCGGAACCAACCGCTAACGAGATCGTTACGCTGAGAATTGCGACGACGCCGGAGCCATCTCAGAAAATAACCCACAAGAAAGTTCACCCCGGGTGGCAGGTTGAAATGTTCAACGCGGCAGAACTCCTTGCAGGCGTCCGCTTTAAATACGTTTTTGTACCCTGGGATCAGGCGTTGCGTTTGGTACGAACCGGGCGGATAGAAGCTGTTTTTAACTCAACCTTTAAGACAGATCGCTCCGTATATGGTGTCTATCCGATGAAGGATGGGCAGGCAGACCGTAGCCGGGCGTCGACGTTAGATCACTATTCTCTTTATATCTATAAAGGCGCTCCCGTGTCATGGGATGGTAAGTTGAGTCTTGGAAACAACGGTTTGGTTGGTTTTGAAAAAGGCGCTGCAATTAAACCCATTATCGAAAAGTTGGGGGTGCCCTATCGGGAAGTGAATACTTACACGGCGATGCTTTCATTGCTGGCAGCCAAACGCGTTACCGCTATTGCCGGAGTTTCAGGCAGTATAGACTGGCAAATTAAATCCAATCCGGGTCGATTTGCGGCGATACAGAAATTGGAACCACCCTTGCAGCGGCGCGCGGCCTATTTGATGTTTTCCAAACAATATTGTTCAAAACGTTCCGAGGTTTGCGAGGCTGTCTGGAATGCGATCGGACAGGTTCGTCGCAGCCCTGGATTTGCGGCCATTCGAGCGCGATATCATGGAGGATAAAAATGGGTAATGTCATCATGCAAGGGAATAAGTTTATACCTTCCTTCAAAATTCAGCCGATGATTATGGCAAGCCACCTGAGCGCTGTGATTTTATTAAGCGGGCTATTCTTATTGGTGGATTCAGCAAATTCTGAAGCAGCTGATTGGTCGCCGTTCCCCGTTGTCGAGTGGGACCCACCCTTTAATAATGAAGAAAAAAGAACCGAGAGGACCTATACATCTTATAGCGAAGAGGTGTCGAAAAAATGGAAGATTTGTGCCTCTATCCCACACCTTAAAGATGCTTATTGGCTGGCGGTAAACTATGGATTGGTCGACCAGGCCCGTCGAATGCAAATCTCTCTCTCCATCCATTCTGCCGGAGGTTATGAGCATCAGGATATCCAGGTGCGCCAAATTCAAAAATGTATTGCTGATGGCGCGGACGCGTTGATCGTTAGCTCAATTTCAGCGTCTGGACTGACCGATGCATTGGTTGCCGTCGAGGCCAAGGGGGTGCCTGTTATTGATCTGATCAACGGAATGGATTTTTCGGGTTTGCAAGCACGGGCAGCTGCAGACTTTTATGATAATGGTTTTGAAACGGGGCGATACATAGCGGCTCAGCATGAATCCAGAGTGTCACCGGCAACGGTTCTTTGGTTCCCGGGCCCAAAAGCCGCGGCTTGGGCGCAGCGGGCCGATTTGGGCTTCAGGGATGCGCTTAAAAAGTCTAATGTAAAGATTCTTGCGGCATATTATGGGGATACCGGAAAAAAGGTTCAAACGGATCTGGTGAATGAGGCCCTGGCTCAATATCCGGACGTGGACTTTATTGCTGGCACGGCCGTATCAGCTGAAGCTTCCGTTCCAATCATTCGAAGAAAAAGGCTTAGTGACCGGACGAAAGTGGTCGCCTATTACTTCACGCCCGGAGTCCAACGGGGATTGAAACGTGGCACAATTATGGCCGCCCCCAGTGATTTGCAGGCAATTCTTGCACGTATTTCGATAGACCAAGCCATACGTATTCTAGAAAAAAAGGATTATCTTCGCCATGTAGGGCCAAAGATAAAAATGATCGATCAATCGACTCTTCCTCGCTTTGATCTGACTACATCGTTGGCCCCCCGCGGATTTAAACCAATTTTTGATGTCAATTAAGGGCCGCTAAATGACAAGACTCGGTTCAAGCCTGAATGAAGAAGCTGCCGTGGATAGCCCCGGCAACTTGACGCTATCCAGCAACGGTTTTGTCTTGTCGGTCCTGGTTGCCGTGGCCTATGTAGCCACAGGCTATATTGGTCAAGTGATGGCTATACCGCCCGGTAATGTGACTATTCTATGGCCTCCAGCGGGCATTGCGCTGGCTTCACTGCATCTTTTTGGGCGTAAGGTTCTTCCGGGAATATTTATCGGCGCGGCCATTGCAAACGGCTTGTCTATTTTTGATGGTGTATCCTTTGAGTCTCAACTCAGGTCCGCTGCCGCAATTTTAATTATGAGTATCGGTTCATGTCTGCAGCCGATCGTTGCTCAGGCTGTGTTAACGCGTTTCATCGGTTCCAGAGGCTTGTTTGATGGTATTGGAATGACGCTTCGCAGCATCACCATCATGGCGGCTTGCTGCTTGATCAGTTCCACGATTGGTTCTCAGGGGCTCGCAGCGACAGGATTTATCTCATCAACCTCGGTTTGGGATGTGTTTTCAACGTGGTGGCTCGGGGACTTGATCGGCATGCTGACCTTTACCTCGGCCATCTTGGCGATTTTCAGACAATCCAGAATCTCTTCTATATTGCACATGGCCGCTGTCGTTGGCGCGTTTACCAGCACCTACGTCGTTAGCATGAATATTAGAGACCAGTCCTCGAGCGTTTGGCACGAACATGCGGCACGAGAAACAGAACGTTTAACGTCAACAACGCTGGCGTGGGTCGAGGCAACATTGTCACCGATAATCGGAATGTCGGCCATTTTTGAGTCGTCTAACGATGTTTACGAAGAAGAGTTCCTGTTGGCTGCTGGTAAACTTGAAGACCACCGTCCAGACTTCTTCCCGAGCGCACTTGCTGTGGTCAATAGCATTCAAAACAGTGATGGAAGCCGTGCTTGGGAAGTTTTGTTCTCAACAAATGAAAATAGTCGTTTTCGTGTTGGGTCGGTGGTCGAACCAGGGAGTATGGGAGCACAGGCGATTGCAGAGGCCCTTTCCGATCCTGGCCAAATCGTCGTTAGTGAAATTTACCCGGAGCGGAAAAACCAGGGCGCAATCGCAATTGCCGCTGCGGCGGCCGGGGAAGAAGCTGATAGCCCGGTTGTTATCGGGATTCTGGATATCGATCTTCTCATAAATGGGCTCTTTGCTGTTCGCAGCCCTGAGGGAATGACGCTGAGGCTCTACGGGGCAGTTGTTGATGAGGCGGATGAGCAAAGCCTGCAGTTATACGGTAACCAGCGCGCGGCAGATTCAACAATTGCAACGAAAAGTATCCGCGCCGTTGTCGCAGGCACCTCTTTTTTGTTTAACTGGGATATAACGGATCAGTTTTTGCCGGGCAGCCGCTCGGAGTTGGCGGATACAGTTCTGATTGGCGGTATCGTTGGATCGGCAGCCTTTATTCTGTTTCTGACATTTTTGCTTGGCCAAAATGATCAGGTTCGCAGCAGAGTGCGTGAGCGCACATCTGAATTGGCGACAAAAGAACTGGTACTGCGAACAGCTATGGACAACATGCCGGGGGGCATTTGTTTGCTGGACGAAAATCTCTGTATTCAGGTTCTGAATGACCGTTACTGGCAATTGTACGGTAGGTCGCCTGAAGATTATGTGATCGGGCAACCCATTGCCAACCTGATTAGACAAAATATCGTGGATGGGGTCCATACGGGCTCTGAGGTAGGGGACGATGATATAGAGCTGGAGGTCGAGCGCCGACTGGCAGATCTACACTCGGATAGTTTCGGTGAAACTGAACGGTATTTAGCAGACGGTCGAACGCTGCACGTTAGTCATAACCCTGTCGCTGGCGGAGGTGTCGTTCTGATTGTGACGGATATCACGGAACGTCGACGGGCAGAAGCTGCCATCGAAACGGAACGAGAAAACCTATCTGATATTCTCGATAACGCGTCACAGGGAATGGTTCTATTTAGCGCGGATCGTGACCCTGTTGTATGGAATAGGCGCTATCCAGAGGCCTTAAACATTGATCCCGGTGCTCTCGCAGATAAAAAATTCAGCATACTTGAACTGGCGACTGAGTTTGCAAAACGGGGACACTACGGTGACGGTGATATCGAGGCGTTGGCGCAGGCTCGGGTGGACGCGCTATGGTCAGGCAACAGTCGCTCAGAAGCGTCATTTGATGGCAAGCGTATCTACGATGTGCAGAGCCAATTAACATCAAGAGGTGGTCTCGTAATTTCCTACACCGACATCACCGAACAGAAAGCTGTTTTGAATGCCGTCCAATCACAGGAGGCTCAAATCAATGCGATTATGCAAAGTGTTCCAGATGCTGTGATAACGATTGATGTGGCGGGGACCATTAAATCAATCAATAAATCTGTCGAAGACGTTTTTGGCTATGGGCCAGACGAGCTTATTGGGCAAAATGTAAAACTGTTAATGCCTTCCGATGTTTCCGATCAACACGACAAATATGTTGCGAAATACGTTGAAACGAACGAAGGGTCTTTTCTTGGTAAAGGTTCACGGGAACTGGAAGGGCTTCATAAGTCTGGCAGGCATTTTCCAATAGAGCTCTCAATCTCTGAAGCGGTGACAGCTCAGGAACGCACATTTGTTGGCGTGGCCCGGGATATTTCAGAACGCAAGGAAGCACAGGAAAAGATCAATCAAGAACGCATGCGGCTCGTCGATGCGATCGAAGCACTTGATGCTGGATTTGTGATGTTCGACAAAGATGAGAAGTTGGTCATTTGCAACGACAAGTACAAAGGTTTATTTAAACAGGTTGCGGACTTTATGCTTCCGGGTGCCGAGTTGGAAGACATCGTGCGAACCAGTTGTGAGTGGTATGGACTGCACAAGGAAGAGGGCCTATCCGTTGATCAATGGGTGACCCAGCGAATTGCCGAACACCGCCAACATCATAAAGGCGTCATCCAGGAAATTAATGACCGTTGGTATATCAAAAGCGACTTTGCAACAAGTGATGGTGGGGTCGTAAGCCTGCGCTACGATGTGACAGAACTGAAAGTTGCTGAGCGAGAGCTTGCTGATAAAGAAGCCATGTTAACGGCTGCTCTCGAAAATATGACCGGCGGTTTGTTTATGGTCGATCGTGATCTCAATCTGCGTGTCTTTAATGATCGATTTGCTGAATTTTATGACTTTCCGCGCGAGTTACTTGAGGTAGGAGCTCCCCTGTCAAATATACTGCGTGTTCGCGCAGACCGAGGTGAATACGGAGAAGGGGACCCGGAAGAGCTGGTTGATAGACGCATCGCGGGATATCAAAGTCGCGATATCCAAATTGTTCTCGATAACGTGCACGAGCGACTGATTGAGGTTTATCGGGCACCAATGGACGATGGTGGCGTGGTTTGTGTTTTCAATGACGTCACAGAACGCAAAGCTGCCGAAGACGCGCTCAGTCGGGCTCACTCACTTATCACCGAGAGTTTGAGTTATGCCAGTCGTATCCAGCGTTCACTGTTGCCGCCACGGACAATCCTTCGTGAAGTGTTTCGTGATCATGCGATCATCTGGGAGCCAAAAGATATGGTCGGGGGGGATATGGTTTGGTTACGCCCTGCCAAAGGTGGTGTTTATCTAATTGTTGCGGATTGTACCGGTCATGGCCCACCGGGAGCTTTCATGACGATGATCTGCACTGGTGCACTTGATCAGGCTATCGTCGAGATGAATGAGGCAAATCCGGCTGAAATTTTACAGCGGATGAACACGTCGATTAAAGCGGCCTTGGGTCAGGATGGTGTAGACGGGGAGTCCGATGACGGGGTCGAGTTAGGGGTTTGCTTTATTGACACGGAGCATGATCATATCGAATTCGCCGGTGCTCGATTTGCTTTAACGACCGTAGTCGACAATACGGTATCGGAAGTGAAAGGGGACCGTTCTGCGATAGGCTATCGGCATGTCCAGCCTGATCAAAAGTTTACCAACCACATCGTGAAAATTGAAAAGGGTATGCAGTTTTATATGTGGTCGGACGGTATGGTTGATCAGATTGGCGGGGAAAAACGACTCTCATTTGGCAAGCGGCGACTCCGTCGGATTATTCTGGATTATCACAAAATGGAAATGAGTTGGCAGCGTAATCAGATTTTACGAGAATTCGAAGATTATCAGAATCAGGAAGCCAGGCGCGATGACGTAACGTTTGTTGGTTTCATTCCCTAAGGATACAAGAGACATTATCGGGGACGTCCTCGCCCGCATCATCTTTGGGAATAGCTCGTTTTTCGTCGGGTGCGTGGCGTATATATGAATTGCTTGAGGAATCGGGCAATATTAAAGTGAGACAAGCTTTACGCTTCTTCATTCAGGAACCGGGTTAAGCGTCACATATGACGAAAAAGTACATGATGATTGGTGCGCCGATGACCAAAGTGCGCACTCCGCCGATGCTCGAAGCTTTCATGACGGAGCAGGGGGTTGAGGCGAGCGTAGAAGCGCGCCATGTGGAGCCGGAAGACCTGCCATCTTTTATGACGGATGTGGCAGAAGATCGCTCAATCGACGGACTTATTGTCACAATGCCCCATAAAAAAGCGGTGCTTCCGTTTCTTGCGGGGCTATCGAAAACGGCTCGAGAAGTTGGGAGCGTTAACGCAATCAAGCGGGTGGTAAACGGAGATTTAGTCGGTGCACAATTTGATGGAACCGGGCTGGTAAATGCCGTGCTCCGAGCGCGAATTCCATTGGCAACGGCGACTGTATTGCTTGCGGGACTTGGTGGCGCGGGGCTTTCGATTGCGACGGCTATTGCCTCGCATGGTTGCAAATCGTTAACTCTTACCGATCTTGATCAAGCCACGGTTGAGGCTTCAAAGTCGTTACTTTCTGCAAATTTCGGAGAAGGAGGGCTCAAAACGCGCTTTTCGGATCAATTCACTTATGATCTCTTAATAAATGCGACACCCCTTGGAATGGAAGATGGGGATCCATGCCCTTTCGATCCGGCATTAATTCAAAAGGCGCGCTGGGTTGCCGATATCGTTGCCGACCCGCCTAAAACACAGCTCGCAGCGATCACCCAAGCAGCCGACCTGACCTTGGTAACTGGCCGAGATATGGTCGGCGGGCAGGTTGAGCCCATTGGCAACTGGCTGTTGCATGACGAGGTCGAACAGGGCTTGTCGCCGGAAAACTGATTAAAGAAGGCAAAAGGATCAGGCGGAGAATCATACCTACAAAAGGTTCATCGCGCGACTGATCGCGTCTTTATGCGATTTGATATAGGCTTCAGCTTGCGCTATGCCCTCGCGTCGTTCTGTTTCCGAAAGCTGAGGCCAGATCGCTTGAAACGTCTTTACCGTTACATCATCTTTTTTTCCTAACAGGTACAGGGAAACCTGTAACCATTTCGATGCCAGCAACTTATCTTTAGGAATTTCTTGTCCTCTAAAGTAGTGAGCCGCCAATATTCTGGCCGAGTAGGGCCAACCTAAATCTGCTGCTTTCAGGTAAAATGAGATGGCTTTTTTTCTATCTTCTTGAACACCTCTGCCGATCCAAAGCATATCGGCATAGTAGTGATTTGCCGCAGGAATGTTTTGCTTGGCGGACATGTGCATCAGCCCCGCCGCTTTCTCTGCATCTTTGGGGATACCCTTGCCGCCAAAATACATGCCTGCCAATCTCAGCGCTGCTATCGGATCTCCTATGTCGGCAGCCTTCTGATAAAGTTGTGCTGCCTTTTCGGGCGCTTTGTTAACACCTGTTCCTTTTTCATATAGGCTGGCGATTTGTACCATCGCCATGGGAAACCCTTGATCTGCTGATCGTTGTGCCCAATACAAGGCCTTGGGAATGTCTTGTTTTGTAAGTTTCCCATTGAGAAACGCACCTGCGATCAGAAATTGCGCGATTTTGTCTCCTTTGCGTGCACTTTCTAATACAGACGGATCAGTAAATCGCAAAATTTCCGCATCCGTTCCCCCGGCACCATCGGCTAAGGCAACGCTCGGGTTCAGCAAAGCAAGGGACAGCAGGATTGCTTTAAATATTGGGCTCTGGTGTTGTGTCATGCGCAATCTCATATGGTTAAGGGGGCAGCAGTCACTTTGGAAGTGTTCCACGCTGATATAAAATGTCAATAAGTCTGATTATTGATCGATATGGTTTCATTCGGCATGTGACGTTGGTAAGCAATACCAAAAATTACCGTGCAATTGTTTTAAAGGTTGCTCTTACCGGGTGTTGCGACTTATACGATCAAAGCAAATGATATCCTTTTATCCATTTCGGGTTTAATCCATCACATGTCGCAACATGCCACCCTGAACGAAATTACAGCTGTTATTGTTAACTACAATTCAATGGATGTAATCGCCAATTGCATCGAGCCGTTGCTGGGTGTGAAGGAAATCATCGTCGTTGATAACGACAGCACCGATGCGTCCCTCGAAATGATAGAAACACGCTTCCCAAGTGTTACAATTATTCGTACCGGAAAAAATGAAGGAAACGGGGCAGGTTTAAACGTTGGCATTTTTGCGGCGAAGACGCCTTATTTGTTGTTGATTGATCCCGATGCCGTTTTAACGCAGGACAACATGCTGAAGTTGCACGAAGGATTGCTTGCCTATCCAGATGCGGCTTTTACCGCTCCCGTTTTTCAAATACCGCGTTTCGGTCAGGACTTGTGGGTTATGGGACCGCATGAAACGACACATAGCGTTACCCGTGATATTCCCGCAGGGCCGTTCTGTAGCTGGTTTCTGTCCGCTGCGATCATCTTTTGCCATACGGAAGTGATGCAAAAACTGGGGGGCTTTGATGATAAAATCTTCCTTTATATGGAAGATCTGGATCTGTGTATGCGGGTGACACGTGCTGGCTACTCGATGATCGCGATCCCCGATGCGACGGGCGAACATGAGAACAGCCATTCTGCATCACGGTCTTGGAAATTACACTGGCGGAAAGACTGGAGCTTTGCCTGGAGTCATATGTATGTGACAGAAAAATTCCAGGGGCGCCGTGCCATGCGCCACGAAGCCTGGAAAATACTTAAAACAAAAGCGCCAAAGTCCCTGTTTTACGCCCTGACCTTTAATCGGAAGCGACTGGTGCGCGATTTCTCTGCGACGCACGCGGTGGTCTCGTATCTATTGGGGCGTGATTCAAGAAGCTGTCTTTAAGACGGGTTCTCTTGTTCGACCAAGACTTTCAAGTAACGACCGTAGGAGCTTTCCGGATAATCGGCAGCCAGTTTCGCAAACTGATCGAAGTCGATAAACTTCATGCGCCAGGCGATTTCCTCCAGACAGGCAATCTTGAGCCCCTGTCGGGCTTCAATGGTTTCAATATACTGAGCGGCTTGCAATAAGGTTTCGTGACTACCCGTATCAAGCCATGCATAGCCGCGGCCCAGCCATTCGACGTCCAGATTCCCCTGTTTCAGATATGCATTAATGACGTCGGTAATTTCCAGTTCACCACGCGGAGAGGGTTTAACCGTCGCTGCGATATCGGAAACATTTTGGTCAAAATAGTAAAGACCCGTTACGGCCCAGTTTGACGGTGGAACATCAGGCTTTTCAACAACGCCGGTAATCGTGCCGTCGTCTCCCATCTGCAAAACCCCATAACGGCGGGGGTCTGAAACCTGATAGGCAAAGATGGAGCCGCCGGATGTTCTGTCCGCCGCACTCTTGAGATGCTCTGGCAGTCCATGACCATAGAAAATATTGTCACCCAGGATCATTGCGCATGAATGCCCGGCAATGAAGTCTCGACCCAACAAATAGGCATCTGCCAGCCCCGAAGGCCGTTCCTGAATGGCATATTCAAGGTTTAAACCCAGGCTTTTACCGTTCCCCAGCAAAGCTCTGAACTGAGGCTCCGCTTCGGGTGTGGTGATGATCAGGACATCGCGAATTCCACCCAGCATCAGAGTAGAAAGCGGATAATAAATCATCGGTTTGTCATAAACAGAAAGCAGTTGTTTGTTGACGCTGACCGTCGCTGGATAAAGCCGGGTTCCGCTCCCGCCTGCCAAAATAATACCTTTTGTCATGCTGTCTCTTTTCCGCTCTTTAGGCCCAATCTCGCGCCATCGTACTTGTCTTTTGATATCTTCTCCCACCATGCCGGATTGTCCAGATACCATTGAAGCGTCGCCCGCAGGCCTTGTTTGAAATCATATTTAGGGGCCCAGTCCAGTTCGGCCCGGGTTGCGCGATCATCTATGGCATAGCGGAAATCATGGCCGGGGCGGTCTTGAACATAGGTAATCAGCTGTTCATGCGGATCGTGAGATGGCTCTGGAGCCAATTCATCCAGAAGTCGACAGATCATGCGGACGACTTCGATGTTGGTGTATTCTGCATTGCCGCCAACCAGATAAGTTTTCCCCGGTGTGCCTTTTTTGACGATAGCTTCCAGGGCTGCTGCATGATCGTCAACATGCAACCAGTCTCGGGTGTTCAGGCCTTCGCCATAAACGGGCAGGGGGCGGCCTTGAAGTCCGGACAGGATCATCAGGGGGATTAGCTTTTCTGTGAATTGATAGGGGCCGTAATTGTTTGAGCAATTGCTTAAGACGACCGGCAAACCATAGGTGTGATGCCAGGCGCGGACCAGGTGGTCAGAAGCAGCCTTCGATGCTGAATAGGGGGAGCGGGGATCATAGGAATGTTCGACAGTAAACGGCGGATCGTCATTGGTCAGGGAGCCAAAAACTTCATCGGTTGAAATGTGATGAAAACGAAAGGCATCCTTTTTATCGCTGGCGAGGCCCTGCCAGTATTCAAGCGCCGCTTCCAGCATCTGGAAAGTGCCGACGATATTTGTCTGAATAAAATCACTGGGCCCTTCAATGGATCTGTCGACGTGGGATTCTGCCGCCAAATGCATGATGGCATCTGGCGCAAACCCAGCGATTGCAGCACTCAGTGCTTCACGATCACAAACATCTGCCTGAATGAACTGATAGGACCTGTTTTGCGAAACGCTCTCCAGCGTCTCCAGATTGGCCGCGTAAGTCAGTTTATCGTAGTTCAGAACGTCGTTGGCGTTATCTTTCAGTAAATGGCGGATTAATGCCGATCCGATGAAACCAGCTCCGCCTGTCACTAAAATTCGCATCTGTTCGTTCCCGCCCGTTAGTCGAATATCACACCCAATTCCCGCAACGGGGGATTGATGCGATCTTTATCCGAAACAATACCCGTCGCCGGGTCGATGGGCCAATCAATGTTCAACTCTGGATCCGTAAGCTGGATTCCCGCTGAATGATGCGGGGCGTAGTGATCGCCTAACTTATAGGATACGTGGCAGTCGTCTTCGAGTGTACAAAAACCGTGCGCCAGTCCCTTCGGTAAATAGAGGGCGCGCCAATCTTCAGCATCTAGGATCAGGCTTACGTGTTGGCCGTAGGTCGGTGAGTTAACGCGAATGTCGACGGCGACATCAAAAATTCGACCGCGGGCAACCCGGACAAGTGTTGTCTGTGCGTGTGGTGGTCGCTGAAAGTGGAGACCGCGAAAGGTGCCTTTTGAGCGAGAAATCGACGTCGCGTCTTGGACAAACGCAGCATCAAGCCCAAGGTTCTGTAGAGCCTTCGAATCGAAGGTTTCAATGAAAGTTCCCCTGCTATCTGATATCGGGTTCAGGTGCAGGACTTTGACGTCAGCGATAGCCGTGTTTTCGACTTTCATGAGGGCTCATCTTAACCGGTTGGCGGGTTGGTTGGGGATACTATATAGTGCACTTCGAAAGGCAAGAGGAATGGCTTGAAAACAAGCATTTTTTACGGCATATCTCAGCGGCACCCGAGTTGCTGAAAAGTCGTTTGTTCTGCTTTTTTAAGCATCCATCCCTTCTTCAAGAGCTTATCGCAGGAACAGGTAATCAATGTCAGAATGTCGGATCTGTGGCACAGCCATTAAACCTTTTATGAGTTTTGGCAAGATGCCGATTGCAAACGGGTTCTTGACCCCTGAGCAATTCGGAGACGAGTACTTTTTCGAGCTCGCACCTGCGCTGTGCGGCGGATGTTCGATGTTACAAATTATCGATCAGCCGGACCCGTCGCGTATGTTCCACGAAAACTATGCATTCTTTTCTGGTACATCGACCTATATGCAACGACATTTTAAGACCTTCGCAGGTTCGATCAGGGATCGTTACTTGAGCCAAAGTGATGACCCGTTCGTTGTCGAGCTGGGCAGCAATGATGGCATTATGATGAAAAATTTTGCTCAGGAAGGTATTCGGCATTTGGGCGTAGAGCCTTCGCAAAACGTTGCAGAAGTCGCCCGTTCACAGGGCGTGAATACCATTTGTGAATTTTTCGGTGAAGAGGTCGCGGGAACCATCGTTGGCGAATATGGCAATGCAGACGCTTTGCTGGCCGCTAACGTGATGTGCCATATTCCCGATCTTAATGGTGTTGCTCAAGGGGCGGCACGGCTGCTGAAGCCAGATGGGGTTTTGGTCTTTGAAGACCCATATTTGGGAGATGTTGTCGAAAAAACATCTTATGACCAAATCTATGATGAACATGTATTTGTCTTTTGTGCGCTGTCTGTTGCGAACGCATTTGGTCGTCACGGGTTTGAGCTGATTGATGTTGAAGCGCAGATAACGCACGGTGGCTCCATGCGTTACACGCTGTGCAAAAAGGGCGCGCGCAAGCCGTCCGCTGCCGTTAGTGCGTTACTTGCGACAGAAACTGAGAAGGGGCTGGATAAGCCTGAAACCTTCGATAGGTTTCGCGAAAATTGTGAAGCTTCGAAAGACCAGCTCATGGCTGTGCTCAATGAATTGCGTTCCAAAGGCATTAAAGTGGCGGGCTACGGCGCGACGTCCAAGAGCACAACGGTTATGAATTATTGCGGGATTACACCGGATCATATCTCCTATATTTCGGATACGACGCCAAACAAACAGGGTAAGTGCTCGCCCGGTGCGCACGTTCCGATCAAACCCTACGACGATTTTGTTGCCGACTACCCGGAATACGCGGTGCTGTTCGCCTGGAACCACAGTCGCGAAATCATGGAAAAAGAGCAGGCCTTTAAACAGGCTGGTGGCAAGTGGATCAATTTTGTGCCCAAGGTCAGTGTAGAGGAATGATTTTCGCCAGCTTCCCTAAGGCCCAGTGTCAGGCCTACCGGAAAGAAATCGATGCGGCTATTGCCCGCGTTCTGGATGGCGATATCTATATTCTGGGCAATGAAGTCAAAGCCTTTGAAGAGGAATTTGCAGCCTATATTGGTGTAAACAATGCCGTTGGTGTCGGCAGCGGTACAGATGCCCTGACCCTGGCCTTGCTGGCGCTTGGTATTGGTGACGGAGACGAGGTGATAACGGTCTCTCATACCGCCGTTGCAACAGCTGCCGCCATTGCCCGTACGGGAGCGAAACCGGTCTTTGTCGATATTGAAGCCGACTACTGGACCCTTGATCCGGCGAAGCTGGAAGATGCCCTAACATCAAATACGAAGGCGATTATGCCGGTTCATTTATACGGACAAGCGGCCAATCTCGAGGCCATTAAGATGTTCGCTGACGGCCATGACCTGAAACTCGTTGAGGACTGCGCCCAGTCGGTTGGAGGAGCTTACGGTCGGGCGAAACTGGGATCGTTCGGGGATATCGGTTGCTTTAGTTTCTTTCCAACAAAAAATTTAGGCGCAATAGGAGACGGTGGCGGCGTTGTCACCAATGACGTGGCTCTGGCGGAAAGACTGCGCGCGCTCCGACAATATGGTTGGCAAGCAGACCGAATCAGCCACGAGCCGGGAATGAACTCCAGACTGGATGAACTTCAAGCGGCAATTTTAAGGGTCAAATTGCGTCATCTTGATGAAGATACCGAGCGTCGTTTCGAGATTGCCGCGCAATATACATCGCGGTTGGCTGGCTTAGCCGTGATCCCACCATTAATTCGCCCGGACACTGATCACGCATTTCATCTCTACGCGGTGCAGACGGACGCGCGCGACAGGCTCTTGGCGCATCTCAAAAGCCAAGACATTATGGCGGGGGTGCATTATCCCCAGCCCGTTCATTTGCAACCGGCGTATCTAAATGCTGACCCTGAGTTGTCGCTACCTGTGACCGAAGCGGCGGCCAAAGGAACCCTTTCGTTGCCAATCTATCCCGAATTGACGTCTGATGAGATTGCGGCAGTTGTTGATGGCGTTCTCTCCTTCTTCGGAGAATGACGGGTGTCGCCTGATCCTCTTCAAGCAGCCTATCAGGGAAAGGCTATTTTGGTGACAGGAGCGCTTGGATATGTCGGGAGTGCAGTGATCAGTCGCTTGTCCAAATACCCATGTTCAATATTTGCAGCGTCTCGCCGGACATCGCCATCCCACCAAAATGGCGCGGAATGTGAAGCTGAAATAAAGCCGATTATTGGGGATGTCTCTGATCCTTCCTTTTGGTCGCATGCGCTGGAAGAGAGCAAAGCCGATGTGATTTTCCATTTTGCCGCACAAAACAGCGTTTATGCCGCCGCCAACGACCCTCAGGCTGATTTTACCGCCAATGTGTTGCCGGTGATGCACATGGTAGAGGCAATTCGTTCCAGTGGTATAGAGGTCGATGTGTTGTACTCCGGGACAGCAACACAGGCTGGCATGACGGAAGTTCTACCGGTCGGACCGCAGAGTGTGGATCGTCCGGTAACGGTTTATGACCTCCACAAATTGATGGCCGAGCAATATCTAAAACTCTATGCCCGAAATGACGTGTTGCGGGCGGTAACCCTACGCCTGGCTAATGTCTATGGTCCCGGCACCGCAGTCGGCAGCCCGGATCGGGGTATCCTCAACAAAGTAATAAATACGGCTTTAAACGGCGGTGCCGTCTCGATTTATGGGGCCGGAGACTTTGTCCGCGATTACATCTATATCGATGACGTTGTGGAAGCTTTCGTTCGCGCCGGATGCCATATGGATCAAGTGAACGCCCAGCACTATTTTCTGGGCAGTGGCGCCGGGCACAAAATTAAAGATGTCTTTGCAATGGCTGCGGAACAAGCAGCGGCGGCGGCCGGGCATCAAGCAGATGTTTCCCACGTTCCCTGGCCCGAGGGTTTGTCACTCATTGAAGAACGTAATTTCATCGCCGATATTACTGATCTGTGTAATGCCACGGGCTGGAAGCCAGACGTTTCACTAACCGTCGGTATTGGGCGAACGATTGATGCATTTATTAAGGGCCAGAAAGCATGAACACACGCATCGACCTGCAATCCGTCGTCAATGAAAAAGGTACTCTGGTCATTGGCGACGTCGAAAAACACATTCCATTTTTGATGAAGCGCTTCTTCGCGATTACAGCTGTCCCCAGTGGATGTCAGCGGGGTGGCCATGCGCACAGAGAACAAAATCAGCTGCTTGTCTGTTTGTCCGGGCGGGTTGAGGTGTCATTGGATGATGGCACACAGCGCTGGACGGAAGTTCTTGATGATCCCGGCGTTGGCCTGCATATCAAACCGATGGTTTGGGCCGAGCAGGTTTACGAAAGCCCTGATACGGTTATGCTTGTTTTGTGCGATGATGTGTATCGCGAAGATGATTATCTTAGAAGTTATGACGATTTTTCCAAAGCTGTTTGAAGAGTGATTTAAAGAGATGAAATTTATCCTTACCGGTGCCCTCGGCCATATTGGTTCGCGCATGCTTCGTGAATTGCCAGATCATTTTGAGAACCCGGAAATTATCCTGATTGATGATTTTTCAACACAGCGCTATGCCTCTTTGTTTGACCTGCCGACGACCGCCCAATACCGGTTTGTTGAGGCTGATATCACGGAAATGGACTTGAGGGAGCTCTTTAAGGGGGCGGACGTTGTTATTAATTTGGCAGCCATTACCGATGCGGCAGGTAGCTTCGATAAAGCGGACCAGGTCGAAAAACGCAATTTTGCTGTGACAAAAAACGTCGCTGAGGCTTGTGCCGAAGCAGGGGCTGCCTTGATTTATCCGTCCACAACCAGCGTTTACGGCACGCAAGAGGAGAAAGTGGATGAAAACTGCACGCCCGAAGAATTAAAGCCACAAAGCCCCTATGCGGAAACCAAGCTCAAGGAAGAGGCGCTTTTGGCAACTCTTGCGGCAACAAAAGGCCTGCGTCACGTGACTTTCCGCTTTGGCACCATTTTTGGGACATCACCGGGCATGCGCTTCCACACGGCGGTTAACAAGTTTTGCTTTCAGGCCGTTATGGGGCAAAAATTAACGGTCTGGACGACCGCACTGGATCAAAAGCGCCCTTACCTCGATTTGGGTGATGCGATTGAGGCTGTTGTTCATGCTATTAAAACCGATCTGTTTGATGGTGAAGTTTACAACGTCCTGACAGCCAATGCGACTGTACGCCAGGTTGTTGATGCTATCCGTACTCACATTCCTGATCTTGAGATCGGTTATGTGGACACGAAAATCATGAATCAATTATCTTATGAAGTGATTGCCGATAAAATCGCTCAGAAGGGGTTTACCCCGAAGGGGGACATGGCAACCGGTATCACGGAAACCCTGGCCCTGCTCAGGCGCGCCGGCGGAACCTGAGCGCTGGCCTGCAGACATAACATCACAGTTGCGAGTAATTACAATAGAAATGAAAGCTTAATTTTTAAGCCTAGTGATTCAGGGAAAGATAAAACTGCCTCCCGTTGGCAAGCCATAAGCACTTTATACGCATGCTAGCATGCCGGGGCAACTTAGAACGCCCACGCAAAAGATACTGGATAGTGTTACACCTATGAAATTGCGTACCAAATATCTTGAAACAGGGTTTTAACGGCAGGATGCAAATAGCGAATTACGATAACTTAGCTGAAGACATGTTTATTGCCCTGCTATTATTTTGAGTGTCAGAAAAAAAGTTAAACAAAAAACTTTGCGATAGGTTCAAGGTTTTAACCTCTAGAATGTTCATTAGGCGTTCAAGATTCGATGGGCGCTTCAGAGCCGATCCTGTAGGCGTTTGCCATAAGGATCAAGGCAATAGTCGTTCCCGGAACACTAGGGAACGCAGCAGCGTCTATAATGTGTAGCCGTCGTAATCCGCTAGGACGACCCAAGCGGTCCGAATGCCATTTTTCAATAGGTTTATCATGCATGGGGAAAACACCGCCATAATGATTGCCATGCCCCGGTGGAGAGAGGCGAGCCAAGATAGAAAGTGGAAACATTTTGAGTGTTGCGCTGTTAGCCATAACCTTCTTGGAAATTTTTTTAACAGTGGGCGCAAATGTCGGGTTATCATAAGCCTGTATATCAATGGGCGAATACCCATCGATCTTTTTGTCTAAAAGCTTTATGGAATAGTAGGACGATTGATCAGAGTGCAATGAACCCCATCCTATTATTAGCCGTCCCAATCCTGTTGCCAGGATCCGTTTAAGCGGGCGGCTTAATCCGCTTGGATTTATATTTAGTTTTTTAAAAACCATGTCATTAGCCGGGGAAAGCTGAATCTGCGACCAGTGATCTGACTGTTTTTCTGCTTTAACGATAATGAGCCCATTTGGCAGAGTAACCCCATATTCTTCAAAAATATCGGGGTTCCCTTTGAACCTAAGTAGAGGCAAAATAAACTTTTGACTTTCCACCATCTTTACGGGCTTGTTATACATTGCGAGTGAGTTGAGCACAATTCGTGCTGTATTGATTGGTCCAGCACCTACAAATATCCTTTTGAATATCATCTCTTCCTTTAATTTGTCCTTGAGACGCACGACCGTCACAGAGACGTAATCCGAACCTTCATCGATCCTTTCGACAGCTAAGCCGGGAAGATATCTGATCTTTCCTTCAGCTATCATGCCATCTATATCAGTCCAAGAATTATAGATTGCGCCGCGAGGACACCCTGTAAGACATAATCCACAGCCATCACATCCTGGAGATATGGGCGAAGGTCTAGTTCCTACTGCTAGCCGAGCCATACCTGCCAGAATATTTCTCTGAGATAGGCTTTTGGCCGCCAAGTTAAAGTCGTCTAGCATGGCTTCCATGCTTGGAGTTAAACGGATAGCTGTTGGTGTTGTGTCCAAGTAGAGGGGAAACTCTCTAGCAATACTATCTTCCATTCCGGAAAAAGGTAACGTTCTTAGAATTTCACGATAATAAGGCTCTAAGTCCTGCTGACAAATTGGCCAATCTCTCATGTCACAATCTGCCATTGGTAACATTGCGCCACCCCAGACATTAGAAAACCCTCCCTTGCTGAATGTGAACGAGAGACTATTCTCCAGCCCACCGGTTATTGGTAATGGAAAACGACCCCGCGCATAAACATAGTCCGAACCAAAAGCTAGTTTTCGAGGTATGTCATTAGTTTTTACCGTTGGGTTTTGGGTGATAAGACTCCGATCATAGTGGTTCCACTGCTCGGAAGGGGCCCATTTCATTGACGCAACCGCCACCTTCCGATCCTCTGGCAGCTCTTCTCCTGCATCTAGAACAGTGACCTTAATACCACGCGCAACTAGCGCTTTCGCGCAAGCCATTGCTGATAGACCTGTGCCTACGATTGCGATTCCAGCTTCGTTAGTCATCAGTTATCCATTAGATATTTATGCCCGGATCAAGGATGAGGTATAGATGCGTGAGGACAACGGAGCAAGTCATGTCTCAGGTCTAATTTATTAAAGTTAACTTAGATCGTTTGCTATATTTAAAATTGGTGTCGTCGTGCCAGGAATATATTGACCAGGTAAGAGTGGACTTGTCACGGTTTGATTCCGTCTCCTTGAATGGAATAATAGCCATCAAGGAGAACATTCATGGCACACAGACACACCGACGAATTTAGACAAGAAGCCATCCGTATTGCATTGACCAGCGGACTGACACGACGACAAGTAGCTTCTGATTTAGGGATTGGTTTTTCGACCCTGAGTAAATGGATCCAGCACTCCCGCAGCGATGAAAAGCTTTTGGTTCCCGATCAGGATTTATTCATAGAAGTTGAACGGCTCCGCAAAGAGAACCGGCGGCTCAAGGAGGAGCGGGACCTGCTAAAAAAAGCCACGGTGTTCTTCGCGGAGCACAGCAAGTGAGATTTGCCTTTGTTGAAGAACACCGCCGGCATGTCCCAGTCGAACGGCTTTGTCATATTCTAAATGTGACATCGCGGGGGTATCGTGCGTGGCGCAGCCGTCCTGTTAGTCAACGTCAATGCGATGATATGGTGCTATTGGCTCATATCCGTGATCAACACAAATTGAGCCTTGGTAGTTATGGCAGGCCTCGCATGACTGAAGAATTGAAGGAGCTCAGCTTGAACGTTGGCCACCGCCGTGTCGGCAGGTTAATGCGTCAGAATGGCTTGAGGCTTGTCAGAACCCGAAAATACAAAGTAACAACGCTCAGCAATCATCGCTTCAATATCGCCCCAAACTGGTTGCAGCAGAACTTTGCAGCAGACAGGCCAAATCAGAAATGGGCCGGTGATATATCGTATATCTGGACCCGTGAGGGCTGGTCATATCTATCCGTGATACTGGATTTGCATTCTCGCCGCATCATTGGCTGGGCACTTAGCAACCGCCTCAAAAGTGATCTTGCCACCCGGTCTCTGGATTAGTCGATTGCTTTGAGGAACCCACCATCTGGCTGCATCCACCATTCGGATCGTGGCAGCCAATACTGTTCTCATGACTCTCAAAAGCAGCTACGTCAAAACGGCTTCAAAATATCCATGAGTGGTAAAGGAAATTTCTACGACAACGCTGCGGTCGAGACATTCTCCAAAACCAGCAAAGCAGAGTTGTTCTGGCGGCAACAATGGCAAACCAGATTACAGCTTGAAACGGCACTGTATCAATACATCAATGGCTTCTACAATCCACGCAGACGCCATTCAACATTAGGAGGGAAAAGCCCACTGGCATTCGAATTAAAAGCAGCTTAAACGAGATAAGGATGCGTTACTAAAGGGGGACAAGTCCAGAGTGCGTCCACCTATGTAACTCTGATAACTCTAATTATTAGCCGTGCCGTCGAATGCAATTGTGATGTGACCTGCTGCGCTGAAAAGCTCGCAATTTTGAGATAGTGTCCGTTCCATATTTGCAGGAGACGGATTATGAAGCGCAGCAGATTTTCAGAAATACAGGTTTTCGCGGTTATGTGACCTGCCCCCAAGAGACTGAGTCGTGACGCAAGAGAGTTCTCCGCTATATTTAATCACGGAGGACACAATGAAGAAGCGTTTTAGTGAAGAGCAGATCATCAATATTTTGAAGGAACAGGAGGCGGGGTTTTCGGTCAAGGAGATCTCCCGCCGCCATGGGATTGCGGAGCAGACTTTCTACCGTTGGAAGTCGAAGTTCGGTGGCATGGAAGTTTCGGATGCCAAACGGTTGCGGGAGCTTGAGCCAGAGAATGCAAAGCTGAAGAAGCTCCTTGCAGAACAGATGCTGGATAATGTTGCCCTGAAGGATGTTGTTTCGCATATGGTGCCGGCGCATGGGTTGTCCCAGCGCCGCGCTTGTCGGCTGGTCGGCCTCAATCTAACGACCTGGCAATACAAGCCCACCAGGGCTGCTGTAGCAGGCCTACGGGAACGAATTATTGAACTGGCGGGTGAACGAACGCCGCCGGTTCGGTTACAGGCGCTTACACATCCTGTTGCTACGGGAGGGTATGAATGTGAACCACAAAGCCGTCCACCGGATTTACCGTGAAGAAGGTCTAAAAGTGCGAAGACGCAAGAGGAAACGAATTGGTCCAGCAGATCGTCAGCCTATTGAGTTGCCTGAAAAGATCAATGTGAGGTGGTCGATGGACTTCGTGTCAGATGTTTTGTCGAACGGCAATCGGATCAGGACGCTTTATGTTGTTGATGATTTCAGTCGGGAATGCCCGGTCATCGAGGTCGATACGTAATTAACGGGAGCACGGGTCGTCAGAGTTTTGGAGCGCCTGTCACAGACGCGCAACCAACACAGAGCTATCGTTGTCGATAACGGCCCGGAGCTGATCAGCAAGGCGCTCGATGAATGGGCTTATCGGAACGGCGTGCGGCTGCACTTTATCGAGCCGGGAAAACTGGTCCAAAACGCGTTTGTCGAAAGTTTCAACGGAAGGTTCAGGGATGAATGCCTGAACGAGCATTGGTTCACCAGTCTGGCTGACGCCAGACGAACAATTGAGGAATGGAGGATTGATCATAACACACGACGACCACACAGTTCGCTGGGCTATATGACACCCGTTGAATACGCTCGCAAAGGCAACTATCGTACGGAAGAACTCTCAAGCTAAATGACCAGTTCTTGGGGGCAGGTCATTTGAAAGAGTATCAGACAGGGATTGCAGCAGTTGATTTGTGCCGAAAGTACGATTTGAGTGACGCGAAAATTTACAAACATTGTTCGGCAAGGCCATTTATGGCCTGAGAGAATGGCGATCAAAATATGGTGGCATGGAAGTGTCGGATACTAAGCGGCTGAAGCCTCTTGAAGACGAGAACTGGAAGCAGAAGAAGTTGCTGGCGGAGCAGATACTCGATAACTTGACTGTGAAGTAAATGCTTGGGAAGAACTTGTGAAGCCCGGCTCGAGCAGAAAAGCTGTGAACTGGTGCATTATAAAATGAGGATATTCGCTACGCTGGGCCTGTGCGCTGGCGCGGATTGGTGCCAGTGTTTGTCGCTATCGCTCGAAGAAGCCGGATGACAGCGCCGTTCGCAAGCGGTTGCGAGAATTAGCGGCTGACCGTCGCCGTTTCATCTTTCGTCGCCGACATATTTTACGCAGTTGTCAAGGCATTGAGGTCAATAAGAAGAAGCTATAACGATTTTATCGTTAGGAACGTCTGACGGTACGCTAGCGGGGTGGCCGCAAACGTGCACTTGGTGCGCGTGCCTCGATGATGACCCCGCAGGGGCCGAACCAGAGATGGTCATTGGGTTCTGTCTCTGACGCCCTCATAGATGGCCGCCTGTTCCGAGGATTATGCGTCATTGATGACTCTTCAGCCGGGAATGTCTGGCAACGGTCTTAGACAGCACTATCTCCCGTATCCGGGTAGTGCAGGAACTAGAAGGATCACTACCCGGCGAGGTCGACTCTGCATGGTGGTCACTGCTAACGTTACAGAACCAACTCCTAACGCCATCCATAAGTAACGGGAAGAACGCGGCGTCGATTAGCATTACATTGAACGAGGCAGGCTAGATAGATCATTGAAACTTAGAGGGTCTATTACAACACCCACAGGCCTCACTATAGCCAGAACAACATGAGGCCATGCGAGTTCCTCGCGTCGGACACTCTTCACCCGCAACGGGCTGGATCGATTGAGCTAGATGAGGCCCCTCATTCCAGACCTTTGCTAAACGCCTAGACAAGGGGCATAACAGGAACAGGCCTTGCTTATGAATGAGGATAAATTGGTGGGGCAGGTAAGTTAGAGAATGATAAAATATCTGCTTTGATTGCTTTGACAACGCAAACTAACTAAAAGAAATATAGCGCTACGATAGCATGATAGAAACGCCAAACTCGATCATAAAATCTTGTATGAATGTAAATTTACCCAAGGAATAAAGTACCAATGTGTGGGATTGTCGGATTTACCTTAGCTCAATTATGGGATTCCGACGTTTTGACTAACATGGTCCAGTCTCTCGATCACAGAGGACCAGATGTCACTGGTTTTCATCGAGATGGCGAAATTGCTTTTGGCCATAAACGCCTAACAATTATTGCCCCTGACGGCGGTGTCCAGCCACGTGTGGACCCCGACACCGGTGATGTCTTGGTATATAATGGTGAAATCTATGGATACCTTGACCACGCCAGACAGTTAAGGGAGGAAGGAATTGAACTGGCCGATAATTCTGACACGGAAGTTTTGTTCAAAAGTATCCAACGTTATGGAGTTTTAGGCACACTGGAACGCCTCGACGGGATGTTTGCCTTTGCTTTTAAGGATGGCGCTACAGGAACGATCTCTCTTGCCCGCGACGGCTTTGGTGAAAAGCCTTTGTTTTATGGGGTAAAAGATGGAGCGCTCGTTTTTGCCTCAGAACTGAAGGCATTACTGAAACATCCTATTTACCAAGATGAGTCTTTCGATCCAAACGCGATTGATCGTTACCTGTCATTTGAATTTCTAGCGGGACGGGATAGCGGTTACGGCAATATAAAGAAACTCGAACCTGGCCATCTTCTTACTTTTTCAGGAGACAAATTCGAGTCGAGACCTTATTGGAGGCCCGTGGTCAAACAGATATGCCCTTCGGAATCCGAAGCGTTAGACCAGCTTGACCATCTATTACGGGCGTCGGTGCGCCAACGTCTCGTCGCCGATGTTCCGGTCGGTGTTTTCCTATCTGGAGGATTGGATAGTAGTATCATCGCAGCGATCGCCAATGAATTTTCTCCCAACATAACCGCCTATACCATTCAAGCCCATGGTTCCTATGACGAAAGCGCATTCGCACGGCGCGTTGCGGACCACTGCGGCCTTACCCACGTTGTTAGCCCGTTAACCGACGATGATATTCTTTGTGCGGTGCACGCGATAAGGGAATATTTGGATGAACCCATCGCGGACTACTCATTGATCCCGACCTACTTACTTTGCAACTTGGCGCGGAAAAATGAAACTGTTGCCTTGGGAGGTGATGGTGCGGATGAGCTGTTTGCCGGGTACGGAACCTTTAAGGCGGCATATGCAGCCCCTTTGATGGCTCGTGTTCCGCCACTGATTGGGCGATGGTTCAGAGGTGCCTTGGATCAATTGCCCGGGTCAGAGAGCTATATGAGTGCAAGCTTTATTGCCCGCCAAATTTCGACGGGCTTTGGCTTTAGCGCTGAGCAACAATCCTTACTTTGGCTGGCCCCGTTTACAGACGATGAAAAGAAACGTTTGTGGTCGAAAGACTTTTGGGTAAGTCAGAAGAAGCAAAACCTGTTTTGCGAGATTAATCATATCCTGAGCTCTCAACCAGATGACATTTCTGGCATGGAACGGATAATGGGTCTGTATTTGCGTAGCTATCTACCTGAGAATATTTTAGCCAAGGTTGATAGAAGCGCCATGGCTGTGAGTCTAGAGACGCGCCTACCTTATCTTGATCGCGAGTTCGCAGAGTATTCTCTGTCGCTCCCCTTGAAAATGAAAATACAACGGGGCCAGACAAAGGCATTGCTCAAAAAACTTGGCTTGCGTTATTTACCGGAAAATATAGTTTACCGAAAAAAACAGGGGTTCGGCTTTCCTCTGGGTACCTATTTGCGAACCAATTTGAAAGACCTCGTCTGGAAGACACTTTTAAATCCTTCTAATGTTTTTTCAGGATTGTTTGATCCGAGTGAAATTGAACGCTATCTGCGGGAACACCAATCGGGTCGATGGGATCACAGGAAAAAAATATGGGCACTGTTTATTTTGTTTTCAATTGCACAACGGGGCTAACAACAGATTTAAGGAACTTCATCTAATGAAGCAACGCTCGAAACACCTAATGATAACTGGGGGGACGGGATACATCGGAAGTCGTCTAGTTGAAATGGCGATAAGTCAGGGGCATCACGTTACGCTTCTTGGAAATGTCAGAGATGATGTGAAGTGTCGGACACTGTCATGGCGTTTAGGAGATGACTTGCCTGAAACAGCTTTTTTATCTAGTGATGAGGGGAAAGTGGATGTCGTTCTTCACCTTGCCCATGATTGGAACTCTGATGGGCGTGAGGCCGATGTTAACTTGGAAGGTACGCGCGTTCTACTGCAGGCAGCAAGACGAAGTGGCGTGTCGCGATTTATATTTTGTTCGAGTGTTTCCGCCCGCCCAGATGCATTAAACCGATACGGACGTATTAAGGCTCAGGTTGAGGAATTGTTGACCGGAGATAGTGAGATTGGCGCGCGTGTCGGATTGGTTTATGGCGGTAAACAGGAAGCAATGTGGGGCGCCATATGTAAGATGGTCAATATTTCTCCTGTGTTGCCAATGTTTGGTATTGAGAAGCCCGTACAACCGATCCATGTCGATGAAGTCTGTGAAGGGTTGCTTCGGCTGGCGTCGACGGAAACTCTAGATCGGCCCGCATACGGTTTGGCTGCGCCAGTTGCCGTGACTTTTGGCGATTTCATGCGTCAGGTATCGTTGAGTAATTGCTTTCGAAAACTACATCTTATACCTTTGCCGATATCGTTTGTTCTATTTGCAGTCTCGGTATTCAACCGGCTTCCCTTTCTTCCCAAACTCAATACGGAACGAATTTTGGGAATAGCCAGCCTTCGTTACCTGCCGTGCTCAGATGATCTTGCTGTATTAGAGATGGACATCATGTCTCTTTCAGACGGGCTCCAATCAAATTGAAACTAGAACTTCTCTAGGCTTTAAAACCGGTGACTTCGATTTGCGCTATCATGCATTCGTCGGCAAATGGAATAATGGGACTTTAATACCTTAAAATCCATAATTACCGCAAAAAAGGTAAGGTTTTGAATGAATTGACAGATGTTGGCTTTGCAGCTAAAGAAACCCTTGTTTAACACTATGCGCTTACACAGGGTCTAGAGTCGACATCAGAGCTACATGGTTGCATGCAGCACATTTAATCAGAGGGAATTTAAAGTATGTCCAATGGTTTTCTATCTAAGGCTCGCAGTTCGGCGCAGAGTTTTTTGGATCCAAGGCAAGTTGGATACGTCATATTTTACGTGACCAATCGCTGCAATTTTAAGTGCGATTTCTGTTTTTATGCTGACGAAATTGACAAGGGCACCAAGCCCGACGAGATGACCTTAGAAGAAATTGAAAAGCTCGCGAAGACGATCGGCCCGTTGCTGCAGCTTTCCATGACAGGCGGCGAACCATTCCTGCGTAAAGATTTGATTGAAGTAGCTAAAGTCCTCATCGACAATACCAATGCTCGGTACGTTACACTGCCTACGAATGCGTCTCTAACCGACAAAATGGTCCAATTCTTAGAAGCAATACTTCCTGCCTATCCGGACACATGGTTTCGCATTTCGTTTTCGATTGAGGGAATTGGTGATGTTCATGACGAAGCACGGTCTATGCCGGGCTCCTATGAAAAAATTAAACGTAGCTATACGGCCCTTGCTGAATTGCGAAAGAAATACAAGAATTTGGTCTTGGATTGTAATTCTGTTTATACCGCGCGAACAGAGGATACACTCTTAGATTCCCTTAAGGTTCTCGCTGCAGATTTCAACTTTGATAACATGTCAATCACCTACGCACGGGGTACTGTGCGCGACTCAAAAATGAAGGATGTGTCCAAAACGGCATATACCGAAATTATCGACTTTCTTGAGAGTATTCAACGAACAAAGGAAAACAGGTTTTTGTACCCGGTTTGGCGTGCCGTTCATGACATGGCACGGCACAGCCTCATGAAAAACGTATTTGACGATGAGTTTACAACCCCTTGTGTTGCAGGTCGAAAGCTTCTTGTTATTTCTGAGACTGGTGTTGTTCGCCCATGTGAAATTCTTGGAAAAACCATGGGCAGTCTCCGGGACTACGATTTTGACTTGAATAAACTGCTTGCAGAAAGTCGCAATAAAGAACTTGTGAATTGGATTGTAGACAGCAAGTGTAAATGCTCATTCGAGTGCGCATTGTCAGCCAATGTCGTCTGGAATGCTTCAAACTATCCCAAACTTGCAGTTAATGCGATCCGCAATATAGAGTTCAAAGGTCGAGGTGATGACTAAGGCTGCGCGCGCTAAAATTAGTGTTGTGATTCCAGCGTATAACTCCAGAAGAACCATCGAAAATTGTGTGACGCACGTTCTTGAGACGGGCTACAGGCCTTTGGAAATCATAGTTGTCGATGATGCCTCTACGGATGATACAACCGAAATCGTAAGCGAAATGATAAAGTGTCATCCCGATTTGATAACGCTTATACGTTTGGACAAGAATGCTGGGCCAGCACATGCGCGGAATGTTGGAGCCCAGTCCTCAAGCGGTGATTATATATTTTTTAACGACAGTGATACCGCAATGCTTCCAGATGCTTTGGAGGTCTTCTCAAAGACGATACTCAATGCGGACGTGGTTTCTGGAATTTACCATTGGGAACCGGTAAATGACGAGCCGGTTGCTTGGTACTTTTCATTTTTAAAATATGTTACCTTTTCAAACCAAGGTATATTTGAATATTACAATATTAATGGCCCCGTAGCTGGTATACGCCGTGAAAGTTTTTTTGCCGGTGGTGGATTTGATGATACTCTTGCATGGGGAATGGACTATGAATGCGAGGAATTTGGCCGCCGGTTAATGAAAGATAACCGTATGCTTCTGGACCCAGCCATTGCTGTAAAACATACCTTCCCTGGTTTGTTAAAGATGTCGAGGCTGTATTTCATTCGGCTTTCGCTTTGGATGGAACGCTTTATGTTAGCGCGAGAATTTGAAACAGGAGGGCCTGCAACTTCTTCGATAGGATTTGCCACGTTGTCCTTTGTGGCAGGGGTGTTGAGCCTTCCTTTAATGCTCGTCAATGGCTGGTGTGCTTTCATTACATTGGCGTTTCTTTTCATTTATATAAGAGGTTATAAAGATCTGTTTGTTTTTATTCTGAAGAAACGGCCTCGATTTATTGGCACGGCACTGCTGATAAATTTTTGGTTCTGCGGCGTTATTTCAATCGCCGCGGCGTTTGGCTTTGCAGTTGCCCTCTTGAGGCCCTTAGGGTTTAGTCGGGTTGATGCGTTACCAAAATAAAATATGCTCTGCGTTTTTCTTAATAAGGAACAGGTTTTTGCCGATTTGGGTTCTGAGTAGTGCAAGCAAAAACAATAATACGTTCTAAAGATTGCCCAGCCTTATCAGCGTTGCCACGACGGATTCTCCATAATTGGTTGAGCTAATTACAATATATTTTTATATATCGCCGAGAGAGCAACGGCCTATAGGTTATCCGTGCAATTTTTAATCAAATATCGATTGAGATATTAGATAATCCAGCGTGGATTTCGATATTTCTAATTGTGGCGTCTATTGTTTCACCCGACGAAGAATTGCGTTGTAAATTGGCTGGTTGATTATTATATGTGCAGGAGCTGAGGGAGTGTTAGGGCACTCAAAAAATGCTCAAGAATTGTCTGTGTTCGATTTTATTCGTTGAAATCTTGGACGTGAGGCGTTGGGGCTAAAGTCATTATGGAATGTGTTCGAGCAGATACCGTCCACTATAAGAGTTTTTTATCTAACCCAATTAGGAAGCGAGTGGGGGCAAATGGCCAAGGTTCTTCTAATAAATCCGTCTTATAATCCTAGTTATGGTGGGGCAAAGGCCTCAATTGTGAATCCGATCCATCCAACATTAGGATTAGCAACGATTGCTGCTACGGCGAGAGAACGCGGTCATGCGATTGAGATCCTAGATTTGTCATGGCGGGATTATGAATGGGAAGATATACGCGATCATATCTTAAAGTATAACCCGGATGTCATAGGGATAACGGCTACAACTCCATTGATGAACCAATTGCGAGACATCAGCGTTCTTGTAAAGGATATCTCGAAAGAAATATTACTTGTGGGCGGGGGACCCCATCCCAGTGCTTTACCGGTGGAAACACTAAAAGAATCGATGCTGGATTTGGTAATCGTAGGTGAAGCAGATTATTCGTTTGCCGACGTTTGTGATGGGCAAAAACTGTCCGAAATTAAGGGACTCGTGTATCGCGATGGCGATGAGTGTATTTCCACTGGCCTACGGGATCCTATTCAAAATCTTGATGACCTTCCGATCCCAGCTTGGGATTTATATAATATTGATGACTATCATCGGATGTCTAGACTTCTAGCGCGCCGCCCCCCTGTCACGATGGCAGAATTCTCAAGGGGGTGCGTTTTTAAATGCGATTTTTGCGCAAGCAAAATTACCATGGCCTTGGGATATCGCAAAAAGTCCCCAAAGCGCTGTGCTGAAGAAGTCAAGAGAATGTATGAACTTGGGTTCAGAGAGTTTATGTTGGCGGACGATATTTTTACTTCGGATCAAAAATGGGCGAAGGCGGTTTGTGAAGAAATTGCGGCTATTGGCGTTGATATGGTTTGGAGCTGTACCAATGGAATTCGCGTAGAAAGTGCCGATGAAGGCCTATTTACTGCGATGGCAAAAGCTAAATGCTATCGGGTTTCTTTTGGGTTTGAATCCGGAAATGATGAGGTTCTTAAATCCTTTGGTAAAGGTGGTGCAGCTTCCGTTCAACAGGGTAGGAAGGCGGTAAAGCTGGCACGATCTGCCGGGCTTGATACCAACGGTTTTTTCCTCTTAGGGCTTTCTCCTGATACCGAGAAAACAATGGACGATACCATTAATTATGCTCGTAAGATCCCTGTTGATATGATGAAGTTTGGTTTGGCAATTGCCTTTCCTGGAACGGCAATGTTTGATCAGTATGTTAAAAAGGGTCTGATACGCTCATTCGATTGGGACAATTATTTTATCTATACGAGCAGGCCGCTTTTCGCCCATCCGAATCTCACATACGATCAAATCCAAGTTTACGCTAAAAAAGCCTATAGAAAGTGCATAACTTTGAATCCTGGCTTTATCTGGCGGCGCTTCATAAGAGGGATACGAACCGGTGAGTTTTTTTGGGATGCCTACTATTCGGTCAGATTTTTTCTAATGCCTTCCATTGGTAAGGATATTAAAACGAGTTACTATGCGCGCGATCGCTGGCCGGTATGGGATTTCGCGAAAAACTCACCAAAGGCAAGCAGCTACAAAAAGGTGAAAAAAATTAAGGTTCTTGATGTAGATGCAGCCCTTTGAACAGTCTGCGCGCTTTTGCGGTATCGTTTCAATTCTAATCAAGGCTTCGTTTCTCAGTTAGATACAAGATTAGACGTGGATTGCAATGTGGTTCTTGTAAATGATTAATATAAACACGCTGTCCCTTTATGGGTTCTCTGCCGCCTTAGGGTTGCTGTCATTCTATTTTTACCGAAAGGAATTGTACAAAATAGAATTGTCCAGCAAGGGTGTCGTGTTGTGTGGTGCTGCATGGGTATCTTTTATCACTCTTGAGTTTTGGCTGGTGGGCCCATTTTCGTATATTTACCTTGGTGATGAAGGGATACAATCATTCCCATATTATTCTTACTTGGCCGAGCATGCGACCCGGGGGCGGTTCAATCCTGATATCCTTGGTGGCGTAGATGCTTATTCTGTATTTTCATCAGGATACCAACTTGTTTCTGTGGAGCGGGTTTTGTTTGGCGCTCTTCCTGCTTGGGCAGCCATAGCGTTTCATAAAGTTTTTGCGGCTTCGCTCGCTTTTGTGGGGGCTTATCTTCTGGCAAGAGCCGTTGCTCCGATACCGCGCGTAATGGCTGTTGCGATCGCTGGCGCGTACACTTTAATTTTTCAGTATATGATACTCGTTTCTTTAGTTCATAGCTTTGGCTATCATTTGATACCTCTTGCTTTGTATGTATTCTGCTATCAATTGGATTCTCGCTTTTTTCCTTTAAAAAGCTTTTTTATGGGCATTGCAGTCGCGGTCACCGTAATGCCTATTCAGGGTGGGATGCCGTTCTACCCTGCTTTGCTAATTCTAGCCGCTTTTTCGGGGGCAATACGTCATCCGAAGTTCTATTTTGCTCTGATTGGCATGATATTATTACATTTGTTGAACTGGGCAGATACATTATATGCGTTGGGGACATTCGCAGAGTTCACCAGCAGGGTACAAGAATTTGATCGGGACCTTACCCTTGCAAAATTCGCAGGAAAACTCCAAGTCACTCAATTGTTGATACCGCTCGTTGGGTTTGGGCTGGCCTTCCTTGTGGCTCAAGGTAGACAGAGAGTTGGTGTTTTAGTTGTTTTTGCAGCGCCACTTGCCCTTAGCATTGGGATGGACCTGGTTCCTTGGAAAACCCTGAATTTGGATTTTTTAAGCGGTTTGAACTACAGCTATTTTTGGCTTTCACTCTCTGTTTTGTCTATAGTCGCCATGTCGATCGTGGCAGCTGAAGCGGGCAACGGCATGTCAGAATCGCGGGAAAACCGAGCCGTTGGGCGACAAATACAAAACGTATCTTTTGCGATCATTCTGGCTTTAGGGCCAGCGACCGCCACGTACTACAAAACTGCGAATAGTTTAAATTGGCTGGGTCTTGGAGGTCAGGCAAATATTGCTGCAGTTCCAAATCTGCTTGAACCGACATGGTTGCCCAAAGACCCTGTGCGGGTCGCAGTAGTTCCGCAACACTTCTGGGATACAAACTTACTTCCTTATGGTTTTGATACAATGGGCGGGTATTTTGTTCTTTTCAGCGATAGAATTGTTGAGTTTTGGAAACAGGCAGGAATTGTAACATCAAGTGGTCGCGCTATGCTCAAACCACCGCCTCCATCATGTCCAGGTGTACAACGAAGTGAAGAAGTTGGTGATATGCAATTGTTACGTATCGCTAACGTCCGCTTTATCACCTCTGTTCTACCCATAGACGGTGCAGGCTTGAGACAGGTAAGTGGTCCGTCTCCGGTCAATTTTCGTCCTTCGTGTACCATTCCAGTCAAAGAAAAGTTGATGGGGTATTTGAGAGACAGGTTTATACCGCGTGAAGTCTATGTTTATGATCTAGGCGAAGTGAACCCACGCGTTTATTTTGCGCGAGCGGTCATCAACACTAGTCACACCATCGCAATGCAAGAGTATTGGGACATCGTTCGCGCGATTGGTCCTAAACGGGGAGCCGTAATTGAGACAACGCAGTCTATCTCCATAGCACCTCGGCAATTGACTGCAGAGATTGTGTCATGGCAACAGGTAGACGACGGTTTTGATATTAAGGTCATGGCTCCACAGGGTGGCGTGTTGGTTATAAACAGTACTTATTTGCCATTTTGGAAGGCTTCAAATGGAGAAAAGCAGTTAGAAATTTTTCCAGCAAACGGGACGCAAATGGCAATCGTATTGCCTCCAGGATCCGAACGAATTACGCTATCTTATCATCGAAAACTGCCAAGTGATTTCATTAGGAAAATTAATGATTGAAAGGTTGTTGGCTGCTGCTTGATAAGCCAAGCCCTCTCTGAGCTCGTAAGTTGAGCCCAGCGCTTGTATCGTGAAATTGCATTTCTATGTCCGCTATATTCTTTAAGGAATGCAATGACTTATGTATTGTTTGTTTTAATTGCAGATTGTATTTGGAGAGCTATCTCAGCGATTGGAATTCCTGAGTGGTATAATCCTTGCGGAGGTGGGAGAATTGAGTATCTTGGCATCATCGTTTGATCTAATCGGGATTGGTTGATGTATATTTCTGTAATTGTGCCGATTTTCGATGAAGAGGATAACCTGCATCCTTTATACGAGGGCATATCTAAAGTCTTAAAACCGTTAAAGCAGCCGTGCGAAATTATTTTCATCAATGATGGCAGCACCGATGGGGCAGGTGCTATTCTTGATGGTTTTGCCGAAGCTGACGAAACGGTCAAGGTTATCCATTTCCGTCGTAATTATGGGCAGACTGCTGCGATTATGGCCGGGGTAAGCGCGAGCCAAGGTGAAATCATTATACCCATGGATGGAGACCTGCAAAACGATCCCGTTGACATTCCGCGTTTGGTTGCAAAGCTTGATGAAGGTTTTGAAGTTGTTTCAGGCTGGCGAAAGAAGCGTGAAGACTCTGAATTTCGCAGGTTTCCCTCGCGCGTCGCTAATAGGCTAATATCGAATATTTTTGGTGTGCACATTCACGATTATGGTTGCACAATGAAGGCCTATCGGCGGGATGTGATTGAGGACGTCAAGCTCTATGGTGAAATGCACCGTTACATTCCGATATACGCCCACTGGCTGGGGGCTAAAGTAACAGAAATACCCATCACTCACCATGCACGAATACATGGAAAATCAAAATATGGGATGCGACGCATTATTCGTGTTCTGTTGGATGTATTTTTTCTTTATTTTATGGACCGCGCCTTCGACCGGCCGATCCAATTTTTTGGGAAACTCAGCGTTTATAGTCTTTTCTTAGCTGGCCTGACAGGGGGGGTCGCTTTGTGGATGAAAATTTCAGGGATAAGGGATTTGGTTGAAAGTCCTCTTCCTGTTCTTGTCGCCTCGCTTATTCTAGCTGGTATATTGTTCTTTTTGCTTGGTGTTTTGGCTGAAATTCAGATGAGAATCTATTTCGAGACTAACGGGAGAACTCCTTATTCTATAAAGTCATCAAGAAATTTATAGTAAGGGCCTAGGTCTCGTGAGCAATAAGCGTTGAAACGCTAAACGCAGGGCCGCAGTTTATTTTTGTGTCTGTGCAATTTCTTAATAAATGATCGTTCTACCAACCACCTCTCTACGATCTGATGATAGAAGATTACGCTCTGGTCTGATTGTAACGTGGTGCGATTATGCCGTCGAGGTTAGGATCACCGGAGGCTCACGCGTCTCATTTCTGCCATTCTTAAGTTGGATTATTGTTGGGCGTAAGTTACCTTCCGGGCTACTACACCTTCCAACTGATCCGTTGATCTGTGATTCTAAGGTTTCTAAGAGGGCAATAGGTGCCCACTTAACTTAGGTGGACACTTAACGATGGCAGAGAGATGCAAACGACGTAAATGGAGCGATGAGGAGAAGTGCCGGATAGTTGCGCAGACCAAGGTGCCGGGTGTATCGGTTCCAGAAGTCGCGCATCGTTACGATGTGAACCCCAACCGATTTTCACGTGGGTCAGTGACCCCCGATACGGCCCCGCTGAAACGACAGAAGTCCCTACCTTTTTGCCAATTGAGGTTACACCTAATTTGCCAACGGTTGAACCGGAGCATAAACGCCCTGACGTTCCGGGCTTGATAAAGATTGTTCTGGCAAACGGTCACCACCTGGAGATCAGCGGCGCTTTCGATACAGATACTGTTGTCCGTTTAGCCCATGGTCTTTCCGAATGATCCCGGTTCCGTCGCAGACGAAGATCTGGTTGTGTGCGGGGGTAACCGACATGCGCAAAGGTTTTTCCGGCTTATCATCATTAGCCGAGAAGGTTCTGGGTCAGGTCCCTTAAATGGGCACCTGTACATCTTTTGCGGTCGCCGGGGCGATCTGATCAAGGTGATCTGGTATGATGGCCATGGGTCCTGTTTGTTCAGCAAAAGACTGGAACGCGGGCGCTTCGTCTGGCCCTCAAGCGCGGATGGCAAACTGATATTGAGCCCGGCGCAATTGTCGATGTTGCTGGAAGGAATTGACTGGCGAGCCCTGAGAGAACGTGGCGGCCCCTGACGGCCGGGTGATACAAATATCTCGATAAAACGGCTTTTTTTACCCGTCATGGATTCCCATTACCTGTCTGTTCCGCTATACGATGGCAATGTTAGACAGCCCCTCAAACCTCCCGGATGAACCGGACGAACTGAAGCAACTGGTTGGCACACTGGCCTCTGAAGTTAAGTCCCAGGCGCTGTTGATCGAGAAGCTCAAACATCAGTTGGCAGGCATGCGTCGCCAACGTTTTGGCGCAAGTTCCGAGGCTCTCGATCAGTTGCAGTTAACCCTTGAGGACGAAGAAGTGGCTCAGGCAGCTGAACCTGCAGAAGTGCCGCTCGATACCAGTCCGGTTTCTGAAGTGGAACCAAAGGCCCAGCCTAAACGCAAGCCATTGCCTGATCACCTGCCACGGCATTAAGAGGTTCTGTTTTCAGGCGAGAACTGCAACAAGTGTGGCGGCACCTTCAAAACCCTTGGCGAAGATGTCACGGAAGAACTCGAATATGTGCGCGGACGGTTTGTTGTTAACCAGATTGTCCGCCCGCGCATGGCCTGCGCCTGTTGCGAGAGCATTCAACAGGCAGCTTTGCCATCTCGCCCCATTGAACGCGGTCGCCCGGGCCCAGGGTTATTAGCACATGTTCTGGTCTCGAAGTATGCCGACCATCTTCCGCTCTACCGGCAGAGCCAGATATTCGAGCGTGACGGGATCGATTTACCACGTTTTACATTGACTGATTGGGTTGGCCAATCAACAGCTCTCCTTGAACCCTTGGCCGAGGCCATCAGAAGGCATGTTCTCAGCGGTCAATCGATCTTTGCCGATGATAAGCCCGTCAATATGCTGGCACCGGGAAGTGGAAAGACAAAGACTGCCCGGCTCTGGGCTTACGTGCGAGATGAACGACCGTGGGCCGGAGAAGCGCCGCCTGCTTCATGGTATAATTCTCCACAGACAGAAAAGGCGAACGCCCCAATAAACACCTGAGCCACAATGAAGGGTTTATGCATGCCGACGGCTATGCCGGATTCAATGACCTCTACCGAACCGGCAAAATAACAGAAGTCGCCTGCATGGCCCACATCCAGCGTAAGTTCATTGATGTGCATAAATCGCAAGGTACCGCTACCGCCGAGGAAGCCATAACGCGCATTGCCAAGCTTTACGGCATCGAGAAAGACGTTCGGGGACAGCCCCCGGATCAAAGATGGGAGGCCAGACAAAGCCAGTCAAAACCTCAGTTTAATGACCTGGAAGTGTGGCTACATGCTCAACTGACCCGAATATCCGGCAAGTCTCCGCTTGCCGTGGCCATCCGCTATGCCCTGACCCGCATGAAGAAGCTGCGGCCTTGGCTCGATCACGGTTTTCTTGAGCTGGATAATAATGCGGCGGAACGCTCCATGCGACCCATAGCTCTTGGCCGTAAAAATTATTTGTTCATGGGATCAGAGCGCGGCGGCAAGTCGGCAGCCATCGCCTATACACTGATCGAAACGGCCAAACTGAACGGCGTTGATCCGCAAGCCTGGCTAACCGACACTCTCGCCAGAATTGCAGACCACAAGATCAATCGCATTGATGAACTACTACCCTGGCATTACGCTCAAACCTGAGCTTAATGTGCTATCGTCAAACCGTCGAGAGGTGGTTCTCCGGACGGTCACACCCAACCCACCAATCTGGTTTGTCATATTTTTTGAGCAGGTGAAGGCCGCCGACAACGATCGCAATATAAGAAGCGGTAATAAGCAGATAGGCTGGAGACATCTGAGCTAATCTTCCTTTCCGTCTTCCCAGAGCCTGGAATTCTGAAGCTCCTTTTTTCGCATTGCCGTTTTTCCTTCGTCCGTACTTTCAATCGCGACAACAATTTGAGAGACGCTAGAACCATCATTTGACAAAGGCAGGCGCAAAAGTGTCTGCAAATGATCAAACCCTCCATGTCGCTCAAAGCCAAAAATTCCGGCGGACGCTGCTGGGTTTCGTACAATCCTGGCGTGACTTTTGTGGACGGTTTTTTGAAATTCCAATGGTAAAAGATCGGACGTTGTCTTCCCTGTCAAATCCTGTCCGTGAATGCGTGTCATTGCCGTACCCCAGAAACGAAATACGTTTTGTGTAATATCTGGCTTCACATCTATCACCAGTGTGGAGGGTAGAATCTGGGGAGGAAGGCGCTCAAGCTTGAAATCAGTCCAAGAGCACCCCAAGGCTTCACCATCCAAATTCCGCCAGTACTGGTAAACGTAGTCCAGGGTCTCGGGAAGTTCGATGAGGGGAATATCATGCGCTATCATGAGTTGGCAATCTCGGGCAACTTCTCTCTTAACGGGGCATCAATAGTCTACATTATTGACGCGGGAAGTCGCTAACAAATAGCGTGTTCTGATTAGAAGATGCCGTCTTATTTGTTGTCTCAGCCGCCCGGTCCACCGTTTAGCGCGGTAATGACCTCGATCGCAGCCCTTTTTACGGTATTAATTGTTGGGGTGAGCAGCGTATTGCGATCGAACGTTTCAGGGTTTTCTGCCAGGGACTGGCGCAGTGCGTTCCCAAATGCCATCCGTAATTCCGTACCGATATTGAATTTTGAAACGCGGCTTTCGCGCGCCAATCGTTTTCGAACTGGGATCGGGATTCCGCTGCCACCATGAAGGACCAAAGGGACTGTCGTAACGGTTTCAATGGCCGTTAGCGCATCAAAATCAATGCCTGTGGTTTTTTCTGTCTTTAAGTGAACATTGCCTATGGAAATTGCCATTGCGTCAACGCCGCTCTCATTATTAAAACGTGCGGCCTCTGCGGGCAGTGTATTGGCTGAAGCGGCTCCTTCGGCATAGCCAACAAAGCCCACTTCGCCCTCGACCGAAACGCCGGCTGCGTGCGCGGTCTCAGCGATGCGCGCTGTGAGGTCTATGTTTTCAGATATGGGCAGTTTGGAGCCATCGAACATGACGGACGTAAACCCGTTGTCGATCCCTTGCAGGCATTCCTCTTGCGAATATCCATGATCGATGTGACAGACAATTGGTACGCTGGCCTGCTCGGCCAAATGTCGAAACATCTTACCAAGTATTGGGACAGGCGTATGCGCCCGGCAACCGGGACCCGCCTGAAGAATGATCGGTATGCCTGTTTCCTCGGCAGCCTCGACATAGGCGCGTGCATCTTCCCAACCCAAAACAACCAGGCCCGCCACGGCCCGATTTTCAGCCATGGCGGGACCCAGAACGGCAGCTAGGGAGGCGGCTGTCATTTGAATTTTGCGATCATGTCTTTAATGCCCGGAATGGTTTCGACCTGATAGGCATGTTCGGGTTGGAACGATTGGACGAGTGAGCGCTGGCTCAAACCACCGAGAATTGTGAAGTAATACATCTCGTATCCGGGCGCCGCGACGCAGGGATGATACCCGGCGTTAAAGGCAAAGGTTGACCCATCGACGAGGTGAAATGCCTCGCCAACGGTGTCTCCGTCTGGCTGGAGGAGCTGCATGCCAAACCCATGATCTGGCTTGAAACGGAAATTATAAACTTCATTATGCAGGGTTTCATTAGGCAGTTGGTCAGTGTCATGTTTGTGCGATGGAAAACCAGACCACCCACCTGCGCCCACCGTAAATAATTCTGAGACCAGCAACCGGCCGACTTTGTCGTTATATTTGGTGCCGAGGATGTGCTTAATCTTGCGATGCGTTTTCGTATCGTCAGAACCATATTGGATCATATCGATATCTGCAGCGCGAACCGCGAACGGGTCTGTTATCGTATCATACTTGGCTCCAGCGACGAAAACTTCAGCCGCTTCAGATGTGCAAACGAAGTCGGCTTTTGCACCAGAAGGGACGTATACGCCCTCAGGCTCACCATCCCAGACATTGACCGTCCGTTGACCAATGCTTGTGTAGGTTTCACCTTCGACGTCGACATCAACTGTGCCCGTTGCCGGTACGATACAGGTTTCGTATCCAGGTGTTTGATAACTAAACGCCTGTCCTTTGTTAAGTTTAACGATATTGAAGTAGGTCAATGGGACAAGCGAATCTTCTGTATCCACAAGCGGCTTGTTTGCATTGTCAAAAGGCGCGATATGCATGGAAAACTCCCGATTAAGGTTGAGAAAGAGAATGGGTTTTGAGAAATTCAGACAGTTCGTTCTGGACAGGCATCGCGGTTGAGCAAGCTACGCGAGTGACGACAATAGCGGCACATGCCGAGCCCTGAATGACGGCGTCTTCAAGAGCAAGGCCGTTCGCCAGTCCGGCAATGAACCCGCCCATGAACGCATCACCGGCACCCGTCGGCTTGATGGCCTCAACCGGGAATATCCCAGTGTCAAAGGTGTTGCTTTTTGTAAGGGTGGTTGAGCCATATTCGCCTTTTTTGTAGACAACAATTTCAGGTGTTTCAGCGACAAGTTTTGCCGCATATGCATACCCATCTTCATGACTTCCAGCAGCAACACCAAATTCGACATCGTTGCCAATAACGATATCACATTGTGAAATCGCTCTCGAATAGATCTCTTGCGCTTCTTGAGCGGAAGTCCATGAATAGGGGCGGTAGTCCATATCTATGATGACAGGAGTTCCTGTCTCGTTTGCCAGTGTAATGGCTCGGAATATGGCTGATCGTGAAGGCTCGTCAGCGAGAGCTGTGCCGGAAACGATGATGCCGCCAGAGGCCGCATAATCAAGCTTTTCGACGTCACCTGCATGCATCTGAAAGTCGGCAGCGCCATTGCGATAAATAACAGATTGGCAGTCCGTTAATCGTGTCTCGATGACGGCAAGTGTGTTGCGGGCTTCTCCGCCAACGACTCGGCAATGGGAGGTTTTAACGCCAAATCCATGCAGTTTATGCGTTGTAAACCGACCAACGGCATCATCGGAAAAACAGGTTAGCAGTTCAGCTTCACACCCCAGTTTTGCCAAGGCGACAGCAATGTTACCCGCTGACCCTCCGACATGTGCTGAAAAGTCATTCGCCTCCTCAAAGACAGTCCCCGGGGGTTCCGCATAAAAATCCATGCCGGCGCGCCCAATGGAGAGGAAAGTTTTACGCGACAGTCGTTGCACTAAAGTTTCCAAAGACATTAGACACCTAACCGTTGTCTGGCGCGCCCGGCTTCCCAGTTTTTATGGGCGGTACGGACATCTTCACTATCTGAAACTTCAGGTGTACCGCACTCCCACCAGGCGTGGCCTTGTTCTGTCCAACTGTCATAGGCCGCAACTTGCATGCAGATCACATAGGTTTTCTTTGCCGCTTTGGCGCGTTTAAAAGCTTCGGCCAACTCGGTGGGGTTTGCGACAGTTTCCGCATCTGCGCCCATCGCTCTGGCATGGGCTTCAAAATCAACGGCAAATGGTTCGGTTTCGATATTGCAATCGGCAATCAGATTATTGAACGAAACGTTGCCGGTTCCATTTTGCAACTTGTTGATAACGGCGAACCCGCCATTGTCGAGGACCAGGATAATGAGTTTTTGTCCCGTCAGAACGGATGAATAGATGTCAGAGTTTAAGAGCAGATAAGAACCGTCGCCGACAAATACGATGGTGTCCTGGTTTGGTTCGGTCTCTTTCTGGGCAATTCTGGCTCCCCATCCGCCAGCGATTTCGTATCCCATGCAGGAAAACCCAAATTCGACGTCAACAGTTCCGGTCTCCAATGTCCGCCAATTGGCCGTGACTTCTGCGGGTAGTCCGCCTGCTGCTGTAACAATACGGTCACGGGGGTCACACAAATCGTTCACGACGCCAATGGCTTGCGCATAAGAGTTTGGTCGATTTCCAGAACTTACATTTTTAGCGACATATTGATCCCAGGTTTTGCGCTGGTTTTGTGCTTCTTGTGTCCAATTGGTCGGCGCAACATATCCCTTCAGCGCTGCGCCGAGCCCGACAAGAGCGGTTTTCGCATCACCGACGACAGGCACGGAGCGATGTTTGCCGGCATCAAAACGGGCCGTGTTTATCGATATTAAACGAGCGGATTTATCAAAAGCGGTCCATGAGCCGGTTGTGAAATCCTGCAGGCGAGTCCCAATTGCCAAAATCACGTCAGCTTGCTCTGCAATTATGTTCGCCGAATCGGAACCGGTGACACCAATCGGACCAATGTTCAGTGGATGTTCCGCCAGCAAGTTTGCCCGACCGGCAATGGTTTCCACAACAGGAATGGCGTGTGTTTCTGCAAATTCGGTGAGTTCCGCTACAGCACGCGAATATTGTACGCCACCACCAGCGATAATAATCGGGCGTTCAGCTTTATGCAGCAATTCAATCGCGTCGCTGATTTCTTGCGGATCGGGGGGAGAACGACGAATGCGATGGATGTTTTTTTCAAAAAGTTCGAGGGGGTAATCGTAGGCCCAGCCTTGAACATCTTGTGGCAGCCCAATAAAAGCGGGGCCACAGTCGGCAGGATCGAGCATGGTCGCAATCGCATTGGGCAGGGACTGAATAATCTGTGCCGGATGGGTAATGCGATCCCAGTAGCGTGAGACAGCTTCAAACGCATCATTGACGCCTTTGGTAGGGTTCCCAAAATGCTCCATTTGCTGTAAAACGGGGTCTGGCAAACGGGTCTGATAGGTATCCCCACATAATAGCAGTATTGGCAATCGATTGGCGTGGGCCAAGGCAGCGGAAGTCAGCAGGTTACTGGTCCCGGGGCCTGCACTTGCCGTACAGAACATGAAACGTTGACGCAGTTTCTGTTTGGCGTAGGCAGCGGCAGCAAATCCCATGCTTTGCTCATTTTGGCCGCGATAGAGAGGTAATTCGTCCCGATAATTATACAAGGCTTCGCCAAGACAAGTGACGTTCCCGTGTCCAAATATCGCAAAGCCGCCGCCACATAACCGAACGGTCTGATCGTCGATCTCAATGTATTGATTTGCCAAATAGCGAATGAGCGCTTGCGCCGCCGTAAGGCGAACGGTGTTATTTGGGTTTGGCATCATGTCCTCCCGATCACGAATTGGTTCTTGACGATGACAATAGTTCACGCATAAATATTTTGCAACCGGTTGCAAAACAATGTTATCACTGCGTGATCTAATAAAATGGACAATTGAAATGCGAAACATTGGGATTGGCATTATCGGTGGTGGATATATGGGTAAAGCGCATGCCGTTGCCTATCAGGCGGTGGGCGCGGTTTTTGAGACTGAACTGCGTCCCGTTTGTGAAATGATCTGCACCACGACAGAAGAAGGCGCGCGCGAAAAGGCTCTGTTGTTTGGTTTTAGCCGGTCTACATCTGATTGGAAGGTGCTGGTTTCAGACCCAAAAGTGGAGGCTGTTGTCATTGCCTCCCCTCAAGAATTTCATCGCGATATTGCTCTGGCTGCCTTCAAATTGGGAAAGCCGGTGTTTTGCGAGAAACCTCTGGGGGCAGGGTTGTCCGATGGTCGGGCCATGGTTGAGGCCGCGGAAACCAGCGGCTTACCGAATATGATCGGGTTCAATTATATTCGCACACCTGCGGCGCAACTGGCGCGCGAAATGATATCTTCTGGAGAGATTGGAGAAATCACATCGTTTCGCGGTGAACACACTGAAGACTTCTATGCGGATCCAGATGAAAAAGCGGGATGGAGATCGCAAGGAAAAGCAAGTGGCACCATGGGCGACTTAGCGCCTCATATGGTTAACGCTGCATTGGCTTTGGCTGGACCGATTGAGACCTTGGTCAGTGATATTCAAACGGTACATAGACACAGGCCTGATGGAAACGGGACAGCGGCTGTAACCAATGACGATCAGGGTCAATTTTTGTGTCGGTTTACGAACGGCGCCATGGGCTCTCTTTTCTTCAGCCGCGTCGCAACAGGGCGAAAGATGGGTTACGCCTATGAGATCTATGGCACCAAAGGAGCGATCCGTTTTGATCAGGAAGATCAAAATGCACTTTGGTTGTATGACAGCACCGCGCCCTCGGGCAGACAGGGCTTTACCAAAATTCTGACGGGGCCTGAGCACCCTGACTATGAAGCTTTCTGCCAAGGTCCGGGCCATGGTACAGGCTATCAGGACCAAATTATCATTGAAGCCAAAGATTTTTTAATGGCGATTGAAACTGGAAATCAAATTTGGCCAACGTTTCGTGATGGGCTTGAAGTCACGCTTGTGATAGAAGCTGCGTGGAAAAGTCATAACGAAAAAAGATGGGTTGCGATTGAAGAGATTTGAACGTTCTTCATGGGTAAAGATCAAAAAAAAGGGATGACCATTATGACGATTAATATAGGTAACGCGCCATGTTCATGGGGGGTCGAGTTCGCGAATGATCCACGCAATCCGGATTGGTTGACCGTATTGGATGAATGCCAGGCGGCTGGCTATAAAGGTATTGAGTTGGGCCCGATTGGATTTATGCCTGAAGATCCGGATGTGCTAAGGCCTGCGCTTTTGGAACGCGGATTGGCGTTAATCGGCGGCGTCGTTTTTCAGCCATTTCACGATGCCGACAAGTGGGACAAAGTCATCGATGCGGCAACACGAACTTGTAAAGCGCTAAAGGCGCACGGTGCTCAGCACCTGGTTCTAATTGACTCCATTTCAGAGCGGCGTGCACCGACAGCAGGTCGCGCAAGCGAAGCCGAGCAAATGGAGGAAGCGGAATGGGCCGCTTATGTCGACCGCATCCGGGCGATTGCCAAGATGGGGACGGAAGAATATGGATTGACGGTCGGCATCCATGCCCACGCCGCCGGCTTCATGGATTTTGAGCCTGAGCTCGAGCGTCTGTTAAATGAGGTCGACGAAAGCATATTGAAGATTTGTTTTGATACCGGTCATCATACATATGCAGGCTTTGACCCAGTAGACTTTATCAAGCGTCACATCAATCGCATATCCTATCTGCATTTCAAGGACATTGACCCGGCTGTGAAAAGCCAGGTTATCGCAAACCGAACCGGTTTTTATGACGCGTGCGGACAAGGTATTTTTTGCACGCTGGGAAATGGTGAAGTCGATTTCCTGTCGGTTCGCGACGCCTTGTTGGCAAGCGGGTTTACGGGCTGGTGTACCGTTGAGCAGGATATCGACCCAACGCTGGATGTCGCGCCTATGAAAGATGCGACCGCCAATCGTCAGTATCTCGAATCAATCGGGTTTGTTTAGGAGCGGTTTCATATGACTAAATTGAACTGGGGTATGGTCGGTGGTGGCGAAGGAAGTCAGATTGGGCCCGCGCACCGCTTGGGAGCAGGCCTTGATGGCGAATATTCGTTCGTTGCTGGCGCGCTTGACCATGACCCGGTTGCTGGGCGTTCTTATGCGCAAAGACTAGGGGTTGCACCAGACCGTGCTTATGGCACCTGGAGGGAAATGCTGGATGGGGAAAAAAAACGTGACGATCGTATCGACCTTGTCACCGTCGCAACCCCAAATTCAACCCATTTTGAAATCACGAAGGCTTTTCTTGAAAACGGTTTCCATGTGCTGTGTGAAAAACCGATGACAATGACCGTCGAAGAAGGTGAGGAAATCGTCCGGGTCGCCAAAGCCAGCAAAAAAATATGTGCGGTCAATTATGGATACTCGGGGTATTCCCTCGTTCGCCATATGAAAGCGATGGTCGCGCGGGGCGATTTAGGCCGCGTTCGGTTGGTTGTCGCCGAGTTCGCGCATGGGCACCACGCGGATGCTGGCGATGAAGATAACCCTCGGGCACGTTGGCGTTACGACCCGGCGCAGGCGGGGGCATCCGCACAGTTTGCCGATTGTGGTATTCATGCCCTGCATTTGGCCAGTTTTGTCACAGGGCAGGAAGTCGAGACGTTGTCGGCAGATTTTGTCTCAACCATACCAAGTCGAAAGCTTGAAGATGATGCGATGGTGAATTTCCGAATGGATGGCGGAACCGTTGGCCGATTATGGACGTCGTCCGTAGCGATTGGCCGAATGCACGGCTTGGGCATTCAGGTGTTCGGCGAAACGGGCGGTCTGCGCTGGACGCAAGAACAACCCAATCAGTTATTTTATACGCCTGTTGGCGGTCGAGTTCAGATCATCGAACGTGGCGAGGCCGGCTTGTCACCGGAGGCAGACAGATCAAGTCGTGTGACGATGGGACACGCGGAAGGGATGCCTTTGGCCTTTGCCAACATCTATTCTGATATTGCGGAAGCGATCCGGGCTGAAAAGGAAAATCGGGCAATTGACGCGGCGGCAAACCTGTTTCCGCGCGCCGAAGATGGATTGCGTTCTATGGTCGCGGTTCATGCGGCTGTGAAATCAGCCAGCGAAAACGGCGCATGGGTAGACGCGTCTCCGGTGTCTTTGCGCTAAATGGTCGTCTCAGATTAGCTGGTTTTTGATTTCAATGTGCCACGCTCGACGACTTTACAGGAAAACAACCGGGTTTCGGGATATCGGTCAGGATCTTCCAGAATGGCTTCGATCAGTTCGATTGAAGATGTGACGATTTGTTTTATGGGTTGATGGATGGTTGTCAGGTTAATATTTTCCCAACCGGCGATCTCCATGTCATTAAGGCCGATAATGCCAATGTCTTCTGGCACAGATAAACCTGATGATTCTATGGCGCTGATGGCACCGATGGAAAGGACATCGTCGCCGCAAAAATATGCTTCTGCGGGGGGGGATTTCAGTAGCCTGAGCATTTCTTTGCGACCGGCGACATACGAGTGATTGTCGGCAAATGTATAGCTGGCTTTGACATTGCGGTGTTTATCCACAATCTCTTTGAAGCCCGAGTAGCGATCCTGGGTAACCGTTACTTTTTTCGGCCCGCCAAGAAATCCGAGTGACTTATAGCCTTTGTCCAGAAGTGTTTGGGCGGCCATCCGTCCGCATTGTTTATCATCAATACTTACGGTGTGAACGTCCGGTGCTCCAGTAAGGCGGCCGAACGAATGAACGATCGGCATTCCGGCTTCTTTAAAGGCTTTTGAAAAACTTGTTGGTAGTTCTGAGGTCGCCACAATGACGCCGTCGACAGAATATTGTCGGAGCATGCGCACGGATTGAGCGGGATCGGTTTCACTGGTGAGATTCACCAGCAAAGGGCGCAACCCAATATCTTGAAGGCCGCGGGTGAATAGATCAAATACTTGCAGGAAGAGGGGGTTGTCGAAGTTGTTTGAGACCAAGCCGATCAGCTTGGTTCTGCGAGTGGTTAAACTGCGGGCCAGAATGTTGGGGCTGTAGCCCAATTCCGCTGCGGCTTTTTCAACTTTTTTCCGCATTCTGTCGGACACTGACGCACCATCGGTGAACGTCCGCGACACGGCGGATCGTGAAACCTGAGCACGCAATGCGACTTCTTTAATCGTAACAGCCATCAATTTACCTTTGGGTTGTCAGGCAGTGGTGTTAACGCAGGGCTTTGCATAAGTAAATATAATCCCCGTTTTTATGCGATAGATTGCATTTATTTGCAACCGGTTGCAAAATTTATCAGACTGTGCATAATGCTCTTGCTCGGTTGAAGCACCGATACTCGCGTGACAGGTTTAGTGGCAAAAGGGGGAGAGTGATCGCCATTGAAACGGGCGGACCCGATTTTCGACAAAATGCATATGTAAACCTAATAAACATACCAAAACATCAAGGTGATTCTCTGGTTTTGCTTTGACAGTTTAAGGATGAACGCAACGCTAAATGGGAGCGCGTGAAAAATATTGGGCTTCAGCACTTACAGCAAACAAGTGTCAGGCCCCGCCAAAGACGGCGGCGTTTTTTTCAAAATAAGGGAGTTCTTATGAAAACGACTATCAAATCTATTATTGCGGCGGCGGCTATTGCCGTTTCTGCACCAAGTTTCGCAGCCGACATTATCGTGGTCAGCCATGGCCAGGCCAGTGATCCGTTCTGGTCCGTGGTCAAGAACGGTGTGGAACGTGCCGCAAAAGACACGGGTGCCAACGTATCTTACAGAGCACCAGAAACTTTTGACATGGTAGCGATGAGCCAATTGATCGATGCTGCTGTTAATCAGGAACCCGACGGTATTGTCGTTTCCATTCCTGATGGAGATGCCCTTGGGCCGTCCATTCAAAAGGCTGTGGCTGCAGGTATTGCTGTCATTTCTATGAATTCCGGCTCCAACGTATCTAAAGGCCTGGGAGCATTGCTTCACGTTGGACAGGAAGAGTTTGATGCTGGCTTGGCTGCCGGTGAAAAAATGGCGGCTATGGGTAAGAAAAACGCCATCTGCGTAAACCACGAAGTCGGCAACGTTTCTCTTGATGATCGTTGTGCAGGATTTGCCAAAGGTTTTGGCGGCAAATTGACTGTTGTACCGACGACAAACGATCCGGCTGAAATTGGCGCGAAAGTGCAAGCTGCCTTGACGTCAGATGAGAGCATTGACGCCGTTATTGCGTTGGGTGCTTCGTTGGCAGGTGAGCCTGCTGTTGCCGCTGTCAAGGCGGTCGGGCGTTCCGGCGATGTTGCCGTTGGATCTTTTGACCTGTCTGCAAACTTCCTTGAGTCCGTGAAAAAAGGTGAAGCCGCGTTCGCAATTGATCAGCAGCAGTTCCTGCAAGGCTATCTGCCAGTCGTATTTTTATCGATGCATGCCGAGTTTGGCCTCATGCCAGGTGGCAATGTGCCATCCGGCCCCAACTTGATTACCGCCGACAAGGCCGGTCAGGTTGTGACGTTGTCCGCTAAGGGCATTCGTTAAAACCACTTTGATAAGCGGGGCGGTAAGGCCCGCCCCGCCCACCAAACCAATGGGGAGGCACTAAAATGGCGAACGAATCAGCCGTTAACGGCGACACTACGGAGAACAACGACGAACGAATAAAAGCAGAATCACTTATGGCGACGCTCATGAAGAAACCGGAACTCGGTGCGATCGCTGGTGTAATTCTGGTGGCGATTTTCTTTTTGATTACGGCCGATAGCGCAATGTTTACGCTCGCAGGTTTTATGAATTTCATGTCTCCTGCCGCCCAGTTAGGAATTTTGGCAATCGGCGCTGCCCTTCTGATGATCGGTGGCGAGTTTGATCTGTCGGTCGGTTCTATGATTGCCTTTGCCGGATTGTTTTTTGGCGCATGCGTTGTGACGTTTGGTATTCCTTTGATCATTGCCATTCCCGCAACTCTAATTTTCGCCTGTGTCGTTGGCAACATTAATGGCCAGATCGTTTTGCGGACGGGGTTGCCGTCTTTCATCGTTACCCTTGCCTTCCTGTTCATTTTCCGCGGGCTTTCGCTCGTCGGCTTGAAGTGGGCAACGGGTGGATCAACTCAGTTACGTGGTGTCCGCGAAGCGGTGGAAGGCGACTATCTTGCTTCCATTTTCAGCGGCGACGCGTTCCCAGGGCTGTTTTTGATGCTGGCCGAAAATGGAATGATCGATACCTTCAAAAACGGCACGCCAAAAGTACAGGGAATTCCAGTCGAGATTATATGGTTCATTCTGATCGCTTTGGTTGCGACGTATATATTGTTACGCACGCCGGTCGGCAACTGGATTTTCGCATCGGGTGGTGATCCGGTCGCGGCGTCTAATTCGGGTGTTCCGGTCAAACGGGTGAAGCTCGGCCTCTTTATGCTAACGGCGGCTTGTGCCGCATTGGTCGCCATCATAACCGTTTTAGATAGTGGTTCGACCGACGCTCGACGCGGCTTTCAAAAGGAATTTGAAGCCATCATCGCCGCGGTTATTGGCGGTTGTTTGTTGACGGGTGGTTACGGCTCTGCAATCGGAGCGTTTTTTGGTGCGATCATCTTCGGCATGGTGCTGATTGGGTTGTCCTACACGCAAATTGACCAAGATTGGTATCTTGTTTTCCTTGGCGGCATGCTTCTGGTTGCTGTCCTGTTTAACAATATGATTCGCAAGCGCGTGACAGGGGAGCGGTAATATGTCTGATCCAATCATCCATATGGATAATATTGAAAAGCATTTCGGCAACGTGATCGCCTTGGCTGGCGTATCGTTTGATGTGCGCCCGGGCGAGTGCCATTGTCTCCTTGGTGATAATGGCGCTGGCAAGTCGACGTTCATTAAAACCATGTCTGGGGTTCACAAACCCTCGGCCGGTGAGATTTTCTTTGAAGGCAAACCCCTGAGCTTCGACAGTCCGCGTGATTCCATGGAAGCTGGAATAGCGACCGTCTATCAGGACCTGGCGATGATCCCGCTGATGTCGGTCACACGGAACTTCTTTATGGGGCGTGAGCCGACAAAGGGTAAGGGGCTGTTCAAACGGTTTGACGCCGACCGCGCAAATGTAATCACCATTGAAGAAATGCGAAAGATGGGGATTAATTTGCGGGGACCGGATCAGGCCGTTGGCACTTTGTCGGGTGGTGAGCGGCAAACCGTCGCAATTGCACGAGCCGTATATTTTGGCGCTAAGGTTTTGATTCTGGATGAGCCGACGAGTGCTTTGGGAGTTCGACAAACCTCGAACGTGCTTGCGACAATTGATCGCGTGCGCAAGCAGGGTATCGGTGTTGTCTTCATCACCCACAACGTCCGCCATTCCATGGCGGTCGGTGACCGATTTACGGTTTTGAACCGTGGCAAGACGCTTGGCACGGCTTTGAAAGGTGAGATTACGCCTGAAGAGTTGCAAGATCTAATGGCTGGTGGCCAGGAACTTGCGTCGTTGGAAGGGTCTCTCGGCGGAACCGTTTAAAACGCATCTCCGAATTGAGGCGCATCTCAAAAGAGGGAAGACGGCATCTGGCTCCGTCTTCCCTCTTTTTTTTAGACGGACCCGTTGAGGCGCTGATGGGCGATTTCAGGGATTTGCCATCGTCCGATATTGAGATCATTCAATTCTTTGGTATCAAGTTGGTTCAACTCACGAATGGTGGATTGAATTTCGAACCACCGGCGAAGTTCCGTAACGATTTTATTGAACAACATAGCATTATCTTTCCAGGAAATGTCTGCCTTCAATTGGCAAAACAGATTAGGGAACCGTTCGTTCCATGTCCCCTATCTACGCCTAAAAGAGGTGAATGAGAACTGCATAAAATGCATGCCTGAGACACGATAATCGCATGAACAGAATTCTTAACCTGCTAAAAACTAAAATCGAAATTTTATGTTATATTTCAGCACCCTAGAAGGGCGTGCGGGGCCAAGGTAGAGCCATCAAAACAGGTCCGTTCTTCGAGCGTGATCGATTGCAGTTGAGCGTATTATTGTATTCGATCCAGCGGCATAAAATTATGGCCCCGCAATACAAAATATCCGCCGCTCAAAGCATTTTGGTGATCCAATTGCTGCTGTAAGGATATTTAAGATCGTTTTGATCAAGTCGCTCTGCGAAAAGATGCTGGCGGAGGGTGCGGGACGAAGTTCGAGCCCCAATCGCTCTCGTCGTTTTTGTAAAACGACTGCCGCTTTATCACATTCGGAGAAAGTCTCCATCGTTTCGCGATGCGAAAAGATGCTGGCGGAGGGTGAGAGATTCGAACTCTCGATACCCGTGAAGGTATGCCGGTTTTCAAGACCGGTGCATTCAACCGCTCTGCCAACCCTCCGGACCGTAGAGCAGGGTGCTTTTAACAGGCTTTTATCGGCAGACGCAAGCGGGGATTCACGCAAATTTCACATCTATATGTGCGCGATACCCATATTCGCGGTTTCAGCGATTGCGATGGGCTTTCTGACGGGGTATCACGGTTCATGTTTTTTGCGCTTTCCAAGGCTCTGTGGGTGATCTTCGACCCGGCCAATCTGTTCTATATCCTGATGGTTATGGGCGTCTTGTTGATGGCGACCCGGTGGGCAAAGGCCGGGCGGCGGCTGTTGGTCTTACTTGTCTTGTTTGGTGGTTTCATTTCGACGGTTCCGGTCTCCAGTTGGGGGTTATGGGTTCTGGAGAATCGGTTTCCCGAGGTTCCGGTGCTTCCGGCCAAGGTCGACGGTGTTGTTGTTGCTGGAGGGATTCTCGATCCCATCCGCAGTAAAGACCGCGGCCAGCCGGTACTTGGGGGAGCGATTGAGCGGTTGACCGCGATGGTGAACCTGGCCCGGCGTTACCCGGAAGCCAAAGTTATCTTTAGCGGAGGCGCAGGCGACCCGGCCAGGCCGGAGCTTCGCGAAGCACACTACCTTGAGCCGTTTATCCGAGATATGGGGCTGGACCCAGGGCGCATCATTTATGAAGATGCCGCGCGAAACACAGCCGAAAACGCCGTCTTGACCTTAAAGTTGGCCAATCCAAAGCCCGGAGAAAAATGGTTGCTGGTCACCTCCGCCTTTCACATGCCGCGTGCAATGGGGACATTCAGAGCGGCGGGATGGACGATAGAGGCCTATCCGGTTGATTTTAACACGTCGCCGAATTTCGTTTGGCAGTTCTTTTTTAACTTTTCTAGCGGATTAATAAGGCTGAGCCAGGTGTCACATGAAGTTATTGGGCTCGTTGTTTACAAACTTACCGGCCGGTCGAGCTCGTTCTTCCCCGCGCCATAATTTAAGGATCGCACGTTAATGCACCATACCTTTGTCCGAACGGCTTTCTTGGGCATGTTCCTGGCCGGAACAATGATGACGTCCGCTTTTGCGCAAAAACAAGTTGCTGATCCGCCGCCGTTTGAGCCCTGGCTGCAGGAATTAAAACAGGAAGCGAAGTCGCGGGGCATTAAGGACGAGGTTCTTGAACGTGCTCTTGGCGGCGTCCGTCTGATTCCCCGCGTTATTGAATTGGATCGTAAACAACCAGAGTTTACTTTGACATTCTGGTCTTACTTGAACCGTGCTGTGAACGATAAACGCATTCAAAAGGGCAAGCAGTTGCTGGTGACGCACAAAAAACTGCTGGCCGATATTCACAAAAAGTATGGTGTTCCACCTCGTTTTTTGGTGGCCTTTTGGGGGCTGGAGAGCAACTTTGGCCAATATACGGGTACGTTTCCTGTTGTTGGCGCACTGGTAACGTTGGCCCATGACCGTCGGCGTGCCAAGTTCTTTCGTGAACAGTTGTTGGCCGTGCTTGGGCTTATTGATCAGGGTGACATTGCATTGGGTACCAAGGCGTCCTGGGCCGGAGCCATGGGGAACCATCAGTTCATACCAACCACTTACAGGGATTTTGCCGTTGACTATGATGGGGATGGCAAACGCGATTTATGGAACACGCTGCCAGACATTTTTGCGTCAGCCGCGAACTATTTAAGCCGTGCCGGTTGGGATAAAGACCGGACCTGGGGCAGGGAGGTTAAGCTTCCTGATGGCTTTGCATATGATTTGTCCGGATTGAAAATCAAAAAAACCCTGAAAGAATGGCAGCAATTGGGCGTGCGCCGTGCCAATGGCAAAAATTTACCGAACGTCAATATTGATGCATCGATCATTTTGCCTTCTGGATATCAAGGCCCCGCATTTCTGGTCTACAAGAATTACCGGACCATTATGATTTGGAACCGTTCGATCCTTTATGCGCTCGCTGTCGGCCATCTGGCGGATCAATTCGTTGACACAGGAAAGCTGGTTGCCAAAAAACCAAAGAATGACAGGCCCTTATCACGCAAAGATGTGAGTGCCATTCAGCAACTTTTGAACGCGAACGGTTTTGATGCAGGAGGCGCAGATGGGGTCGTCGGTTCGAAAACGAGATCGGCAATCAAAGCCTTCCAAAAAAGTGCTCGGTTGCCTGCCGACGGTTACCCGTCAGCAGGATTATTGGAAAGATTGAACGGACTCGGCAAATAATCACGTTATTTTGCGTCGAAATAACAAAATAACGTGATGTTTGGCGCTCTTTAATACTATATATATGTAATTCGATGTTTGTTTTTGATAGTGGGATGCGTGATTGATGGTTGGAAGCTGGGGGCGAACTTTCCTTTGTGCGTTAGCGGGGATCGTTCTGGTAGGATGTTCGGAAACGCAACTCGCGGTTCATTCCGCCAAGCGTTTGATTTCCACTCCCGAGGATAAGGCGCCAACCACCTATAAAATCGGTAAACCCTACCAAATCGCAGGTGTCTGGTATTATCCGCAAGAAGACTTCGAATATGACGAAAGCGGTATCGCTTCCTGGTATGGTGCCAAGTTTCACGGGCGGCGGACGGCTAACGGTGAAGTCTATGATATGAATGCTCTGACGGCAGCGCACCGGACGTTACCGTTGCCAAGCTTTGTTAGGGTCACCAATCTTGAAAATGGTCGGAGCTTGATCCTCCGGGTCAATGACCGCGGACCGTTTGCGCGTGGCCGGATTATTGATATTTCGCGGCGCGGCGCGCAGCTGTTGAATTTCCAGCGCCAGGGAACAGCCCGGGTTCGGGTTCAGGTGCTCGCGGACCAAAGTCGGGCTCTCAAAACACGTATTACCAATCAGGCCCAACTGGCAAAGGCTGGTTCGCCTATCACAGTTGATCGTTTGCCTAAGCCAAAAGTTCAGGCACAATCCCTGCCACCTGTGGGAGGAGAGCCGGTCGGGGCCGCGATTCCAGCCCCGTCATCCGCCAGCCAGGCACCAAAGCCGGTTATTCAGGGTACGCTAACCCCTGAGCCCTTACCTGCACCACCCGTGCCGCAAGAGGTCGCTGCCGTTGAGCCACCTGTTGTGACCGAGGCTGTGGATCTGGCGCCTGTTGTTAATACAAACATTTTTGTTCAGGCGGGTGCGTTCAGTCGTTTTGACAATGCCAACCGGGTCAAGGCTAAGCTATCGTCGATCGGTAATGTGAACCTGACACAGGTTCTGGTCAAAGGTCGGGACTTGTACCGGGTTCGGCTCGGCCCGATTGTCAATGTCAGTGAGGCAGATCGTCTTTTGGCGGTTGTCGCCGGTGCTGGGTATCCTGAAGCCAGAATTATCGTGGTGAAGTAGATTTATAAATTAATGATTTAAAAACAGGAACTTGTTGTGTTTTCCTTTTGTAAAAAATTAACACTCGCGCTTGCATTGGCAGGTGGACTGTTTGCGGTTTCCAATGCTGCTAACGCCATCGAGACCATCGCCCGTGAGGCCATCATTGTTGACTTCGACACAGGCAGTGTCCTGTTCGCGAAAGATGCCGACAAAAAAATGCCACCTGCTTCCATGAGCAAACTGATGACCCTTTACTTGCTGTTTGAGCGGTTGCGCGACGGGGCGTTGTCGTTGGACGATACCTTTCGTGTTAGCGAGGATGCATGGCGACGCGGTGGTGCAAAAAGCGGCAGTTCGACGATGTTTTTGGCGCCGAACAAGCGGGTAAAAATTGCGGATTTGATTCCAGGGATTATCGTTCAGTCGGGTAATGACGCTTGCATCGCAGTTGCAGAAGGGATTGCAGGATCAGAAGCCGCTTTTGCCGAAGAAATGACCCGCAAGGCGACTGAACTAGGGATGACGAATTCAACGTTTCACAACGCGACCGGCTGGCCACACCCCGAGCATCTGATGACGGCACGTGATTTGGCGATATTGGCCAAGCGAACAATTGAGGACTTCCCGGAGTACTATCATTATTATCAACAGCTCTCGTTTACCTATAACGGCATCAAGCAGAACAACAGGAACCCGCTTCTCTATAAGGACATGGGAGCTGACGGTCTGAAAACGGGGCATACGCAGGAAGCCGGCTACGGTCTGACCGCTTCAGCAACGCGGGGCGGGCGGCGTCTGATCATCGTGACCAATGGCCTGCCGACCAAAAAAGCGCGAAGTCAGGAGCCGGAGCGGTTGCTGGAATGGGCGTTTCGGGAATTCAATAATTATACCCTGTTTGAGAAAGGGGCGCAGGTCGATACCGCCGATGTCTGGCTTGGTGTCAGCCCGACGGTGCCTCTTGTTATCGACCAGAACGTAAAGATTACAATGCCTCGCAAAGCGCGCAGGGATATGAAAGTCAGTGTATCCTACACAGGTCCGGTGCCTGCGCCCATTGCTGTTGGTGATAAAATTGCGACCCTTAAAATCGCAGCGCCGGGTCAGGAGACCATTGAGATCCCCCTGCTTGCTGCGGCCAACGTCGAGCGGCTTGGACTCTTTGGGCGATTGGGTGCTGCGTTGACATCCATATTGTGGGGGCATGCGGGTTAAGCCCATGCCACGAGGTAAATTTATAACCTTTGAAGGGGGCGAAGGCGGCGGTAAATCGACCCAGGTCAAGTTACTGGCAGAGGCTTTGCGCGCTGCGGGGCAATCGGTTGTGACGACGCGCGAGCCGGGCGGTTCGCCAAGTGCCGAGCAAATTCGAAACCTTCTGGTTTCTGGCGATGTCGACCGCTGGCAACCATTTACGGAAGCGTTGCTTAATTATGCCGCTCGTACCGAGCATCTGGCGCATACGGTCGAACCGGCTTTGGAGCAGGGGAGCTGGGTGATTTCTGATCGATTTTCAGATTCAACACTGGCCTACCAGGGCTATGGTCATGGTCTCGAGCGAAGCCGGATCGAGGAATTACACCGGCTAACCGTTGGCAACTTCATGCCGGATCTTACCTGTATTCTGGACTTGCCCGTGGAGACCGGTCTGAAGCGTGCATTGGGGCGGGGCGATGGCGAGGACCGCTACGAGCGGATGGATAAGGAATTTCATAACCGCTTGCGTGCCGGTTTTCTGGAAATTGCGTCAAGAGACGTGGCGCGTTGTATCGTCATCGATGCGACTGCGACGATCGAAAATATTCATGGCCGTATTCTTGAAGCGCTTGCAGACCGCTTTCCCGAGTTATCGCTGTGAACGCCAAAAAAGCAGTCGTGGTTGAAGAACCCGCGTGGCCGCCGCCACCGCGCCTTAACCCGGAATTGAAGGGGCATAAGGACGCGGAACAGACACTTATTGAAGCCTTCCATAGCGGCCGCATGGCACATGCGTGGATGATTACCGGGCCCAAAGGCATTGGCAAGGCGACGCTGGCCTGCCGTTTTGCCCGCTATCTCTTGACGCAGGGCAGAGAAGAGCAGGGCGCGGGGTTGTTTGGCGATGATTTGCCTGCGGCATTACCCGATAGCCTTTATATTGCCCCCGAAACGCCTGTGTTCCAGCGGATAGCTGCTGGTGGACATGGGGACTTTCTGTGTGTCGAGCGGTCCTTAAATGATCGTGGTAAATTGCGGGGCGAAATTGTGATCGATGATGTTCGCGAAGTTGGCGGTTTTTTGAGCCTGACAGCCTCGGAAGGCGGCTGGCGGGTGGTGATTATCGACAGTGCGGACGAGATGAACCGAAACGCAGCAAACGCGGTTCTCAAAGTGCTGGAGGAGCCGCCGGACCGCGCGATCCTCATTCTTGTAAGTCATAATCCAGGCCGTCTATTGCCGACCATCCGTTCGCGCTGCCGCAAGCTCTCTCTGGAGGCGCTAACTGTTGAGGATATGCAGGATCTGCTGGTGCGCTATGCGCCTGATTTAAGCGATGCGGACCGTGCGGTTCTGACGGAATTATCGGACGGCAGCATCGGTAGCGCCATGAGCCTGATTGATGCCGGTGGGATCGATTTGTACCGGTCCTGCGTCGATTTGCTGGCAACCATGCCAGATATGGACCATTCACGCCTGCATGCCTTAGCCGACCAATTGGCGAAAGCCGGTGCAGAGGATCGTTTCACCACCGCCATGAACCTGCTGCGCGGGATGTTGGCTCGTTTGCTGCGCTTTCGTGCTGAAGGTGCGGATGTCGGCGCGGCGCTTTCAAGTGAACGCGCCCTGTTTGAGCGGCTTGGCCCTGCCGTCGGTCTTGATCGATGGCTTGAGGTGTGGGACAAGGTGACCGGCCTTCTGGAGCGAGCAGGGGCCGTCAATCTCGACCGCAAACAGGTGGTCTTGAATGTGTTTCTGGAAATTCAGGGGGTGCTCCGTAATCGCTAGGCTCCGCACTCCCTAAAACAAATCAGGGTTATGATGGACAAACGGTATTACGTCACCACGCCGATCTACTACGTTAACGATGCGCCGCACATTGGTCACGCCTACACGACCCTTGCCTGCGATGCGCTCGCGCGGTTCAAGCGGCTGGATGGTTACGACGTCTATTTCCTAACCGGAACGGACGAGCACGGCCAAAAGGTTGAAAAGTCGGCAGAAGCCGCAGGTGTTGATCCGCAAGCCTTTACCGATAAAGTGTCCCAAAATTTCCGTGATCTGGCAGACTTCATGGACTTCACCCATGATGATTTTATTCGCACCACGGAACCGCGTCATATCAAAGCCTGTCAGGACATCTGGCGCCGGCTTGAAGAAGCAGGCGACATATATCTGGGCTCTTATGCGGGCTGGTATGCCGTGCGCGATGAAGCGTTTTATGGGGAAGACGAGCTTAAAAAAGGCCCGGACGGAACCAAAATTGCACCGACCGGCGCGCCTGTCGAATGGGTTGAAGAGCCGAGTTATTTCTTCCGTTTATCTAATTGGGCCGACCGGCTTTTAAAATTCTATGATGATAACCCGGATTTCATTTTACCAAAAACGCGGCGCAATGAGGTCGTGAGTTTCGTCAAGGGTGGCCTGATGGATTTGTCCATATCCCGAACCACCTTTAACTGGGGTGTTCCGGTGCCAGGCGATGACGAGCATATCATGTATGTTTGGTTGGATGCGCTCACCAACTATATGACCGCTGTCGGTTATCCAGATACTGACGCTGATTTGTACCAGAAATTCTGGCCGGCGGACCTGCACATGGTCGGCAAAGACATCCTGCGGTTCCACGCGGTCTATTGGCCGGCGTTCGTGTTGGCGGCCGGACTTGAAGCTCCAAAGCGTGTGTTTGCCCATGGTTGGTGGACAAACGAAGGTGAAAAAATCTCTAAGTCACTGGGCAATGTGATTGATCCGATTGAGCTGGTGAATACCTATGGTCTTGATCAGGTCCGTTACTTCCTGTTGCGCGAAGTGCCGTTCGGAAATGATGGTGATTTCTCGAGGCGCGCAATGGTCGGTCGCATGAATAGTGATTTGGCTAATGATTACGGTAACTTAGCGCAAAGAGTTCTGTCGATGATTCATAAGAATTGCGATGCGCAAATCCCGTCACCGGGCGAGTACTCGGATGACGATCAGAAGCTCTTAGGCGCCGCCAGAGACGCGTTAACAAACGCGCGGGCAAAGATCGATGTCCAGGCCTTTCATGAGGCTCTGGAGGCCATATGGGTCGTCATACGGCAATCTAATTCCTATGTTGATGCGCAAGCGCCGTGGAAACTGAAAAAAGAAGACCCGGATCGGATGAATACGGTGCTCTATACATTGGCGGAAACGATCCGCCATCTGGCGATCCTGACCCAGCCGTTCATGCCGGACGCTTCCGCCCGCATTCTCGACCAGCTCTGCGTCGCTGAAGACGCCCGCAGCTTCGCGGCCCTGGAAGACGACACTGCCCTAGTTGCTGGCGTTGAATTGCCAAAGCCTGAAGGTGTCTTCCCGAGATATGTCGAGGAAGAAGGCGCTTAGCACTGCTCGTTCAGTCTCACATCGCTTGTTGCAGACATTCCGTTTTTGCGCCCATGATTACGATGGATGTCAGAGGCCATCCTGATTCTGTTGTCTCAGATCGTCTACAACACTGGCAAGAAAACCCCCAATGTAGTGGGTCGGGTCGGCAAGAAGTCTGGTGACGTCTTCTTTACGCCTTAAACGCAAACTGCCATCGGGTGGCGAAATCGCTTCATTTATCAATGCCACATAGGCCATTGACCAGTTTTCAAACAGCCTGTTTTCTATGCGATCCTCTAGAATGATTTTGATGTCGGTATGACGTTTGTCCCGAATGATGTCCTGGTAGAGTGCATGAACGTTCTCAGGCTTACCTTCCAATACCTGAAGGAAGGTTTCCTTCCCATATAAGAGAACACCCGAAATATGATCGCGTTGATTTCTGGCACGTGCCGTTGCCAAAATATTATTTAATTGGCTTTCAGCACTTCCGGTGCTTTTCGATCTGTAAATGAGGCGAATTAAATCAACCGCTTTATCACTCATGTGTCGGTACCTGAAATGCTCCTCGGCGGCCAAAGACTGGGTTACAATGAAGATATAAAAGCGATGTTGTTTCGTCAATCAATCGCATAAAAATGTATGCATATTTTTCGGATGGCAACGTTCAGACCTTGCGAACCACAAATCAATCAGATAGTCCTTCTATGACATTTCATGACTAGGTTGAAGGGTCCCATGTCAGATACCCAAACGACGTTGTATCTGATCACCGGCAAAATTGCTGCTGGTAAATCGACGCTTGCGCTTAAGATGCAAGCGGCAGATCCATCACGCATACTGATGAGCGAAGATCACTGGATTTCGACATTGTATCCCGGCGAAATCGCCTCGCTAAAAGATTACGTTCGCTGTTCAGCCCGCCTGCGCGACGCGATGGAGCCGCATGTCGTGAGTTTGCTCACGCAAGGCGTGTCCGTGGTCATGGATTTCCCGGCCAACACCCCGGATCAACGGCGCTGGCTGCGTGGATTGTTTGAGGCGGCAGATGTCGGCCATGAACTGCATTTTCTGGATGTTCCTGATGATATCTGCAAATCCCGCTTACGGATCCGTAACGAAACGGGTGACCATGCCTTCCAGCCCAGCGAAGCCGATTTTGACCTATTCACCGGCTACTTCGTCGCACCTAGTGCGGATGAAGGTTTTGAGGTGATTGTTCATCGGGGGTGATGCTTGGCGAATCAGGTCTGGCCGCAGAGTTAAATTAGAAAAAAATTTATCAATAATAGGACTAAATTGTATCTCATAGCGTGACGCAACACCGCAGCTTGCTAAAAATGAAATATAAAAATTACTAGTTAATTACGCCTGAGTAATTTTCACTAGTTCGCTAGAAAACTTCAAATACACTAGATTTAGTGCCCTTAATCTCGTGAAATTCGACCTGTGGTTTATGTTTTAATTACCGGGATAACTTCCTCTGTTAAGATTAGCGCCAAATTGGTAATATATGTGCGAATCGACGAAGGATAAGTGGCTTTAAATGATCGTTCGAGCCTGCATTAGAAGCATAAGGTTCGAAGGTCAATACTCAAAGAAAAGATAAAATCTTTTGATTTCAATGTGTTAAAAAGTTTGTTTCGGTTGGAGAAATCGCTCAAAGCTGTATAATTACAGGGTTGATTTAAAAAGACGAAGAGGTGGCTGTCTCTGGAAAAGCAAGCCACCCCCTCACATTTCGCAAACCAAGCGCCAAGGCGCAAGATAAGGAGATCTATATTTGGCTTTAGAAGCCCTCTCTGTCAAAGAGAAAACACAAACCTCCCCTTCAATAAGACAAAATAAAACACCGAAAATGGCGTAATTGTTATTGTTTTCGCTGTGGATCTTCTAATCGAAGAATTTCCCTTGGGTCACAAAGACGGACGCAACCTTCAGGTTTCCGGAATCTTTCGGTATCTGACGGTTGTTAAACCACCCCTCCGATTCTGTCCCGATGTTGCAGACCAAACGTCGAAATAAACTTAAAAAGGAACTGAGAATGAGTGAACAGAATATTTCTAGCGTTATTCCCATTAAAGAGGCTGCATTAGCTGGCTCGTACGTTCAAACTGTTAACGCACGCAACTTGCATGACTTCCTTGAAAATGGTGATCGTTTCACTACTTGGATAAAGTTACGTATTGCGAAGTACGACTTTATAGAAAACCACGACTATGTGACTTTTTCGGAATCCACCGAGAAAGGTCGACCACGGAGCCAGTATGCTATTTCTATTGATATGGCAAAAGAGCTGGCAATGGTCGAAAGCAACGATCGGGGACGGGAAGCGCGTTGCTATTTTATAGAATGTGAGCGCCGTGCACGACAAATTGACCACCACGACGACCCAATTATCGTCATGCGTGTCCAACAAATTGAAATGGAAAAACGCGTTGTTAGGCTTGAGGAAAATCAAGAAAAGCTTGTGGGGCTAGGGTACATGAGCATATTGGCGTTTTGTAATATCCACGGATTGAATCTATTCACGGACGAAATGAAATCGATAGGCATACAATTAGCGCGACATTGTAAAAATATTGGGATCGAATTGAAAGAAATCCCTGATATCCGCTATGGTAAGGTCCGCGCATATCCAGTAGAGACCATGAAAGAATGGTTCATTGACAATAATTACTTATTAGAAAGCGGAGCGGCTTAATAGTGGCTCGGTTTGTTTGTTTGTCGAGATTCATCCAGCTATAATTCAGGCTTTTTGTTCGAAAACTGAATATTTGAAACGAATGGGTACCTCGCTCCTCAACAAAGCGCCTTCGCATGATGCTTAAGGTGATCTTCCATAAAGGTCGCCATGAGATAATAGCTGTGGTCGTAGCCTTCCTGCATTCTGATGGTGACAGCTTGTCCGGCTGCATCGCAGGCTTCCTGGAACAAGTGGGGTTTCAGCTGTTCTTCTAAAAAGCCATCTGCGAGGCCTTGGTCGATGAGGATCGTGCCAGGGGTTTTATGGCCGCTTGTGACGAGATCTGTGGCGTCGTAGGGGCGCCATGTCTCTTTATCTGTGCCGAGATAACCTGTTAGGGCCCTTTCGCCCCAGGGGCATTGCAGGGGCGCGACGATGGGTGCGAAGGCGGATACGGCGCGATAGGTTTTCGGATTCTTGAGCGCGATCGTCAGCGCCCCGTGGCCGCCCATGGAATGCCCGAAAATACCCGTGCGGCTGGCATCGACAGGGAAATTCGCGGAAATAAGGGCAGGGAGCTCTTTCGTCACGTAACTGTACATGCGGTACATGCCACTCCAGGGCGCTTCTGTCGCATCCACATAGAATCCGGCGCCGGAGCCGAAGTCATAGCTGTCATCTTCTCCGGCGTAACCGGCTCCGCGGGGGCTTGTATCGGGGCAGACGATACAAAGCCCGAGTTCGGCGGCTATGCGCTGAAAGCCGCCTTTTGTCGTGACGTTTTCCTGGGTGCAGGTCAGGCCAGACAGATAATAGACGACGGGGACGGGCCCCTTGGCCGCCGCTGGCGGTACAAAGACACTGAACTCCATTTCACATTTGGTTTCCGTTGCCGCGTGTTTATAGACCCCTTGTGTGCCGCCAAAAGCTTTTTGTTCGCTTACCGTCGTTATGGTCATCTTGATATAACCTGCCCTTAAAATTCGACGACGCTGCGGATGCTTTCGCCCGCGTGCATCAGATCGAAGCCTTTATTAATGTCTTCCAGCGGCATTTTGTGGGTGATCAGGTCGTCGATGTTGATCTTGCCATCCATGTACCAGTCGACGATCTTGGGAACGTCGGTGCGGCCTTTGGCACCGCCGAAAGCGGTTCCGCGCCAAACCCGGCCGGTAACCAATTGGAAGGGGCGCGTGGATATTTCCTGACCGGCACCGGCGACGCCGATGATCGTACTTTCGCCCCAGCCTTTGTGGCAGCACTCAAGCGCCTGGCGCATGGTATTTGTATTGCCAATGCACTCGAACGAATGATCCGCGCCACCATCGGTAAGGTCAACGAGGTAGGGGACCAAATCGCCTTCAACCTCTTTTGGGTTTACAAAATGGGTCATGCCGAACTTTTCGGCCAATTCCTTGCGATCATCGTTCAGGTCAACGCCGACAATCTTGTTGGCACCGACCAGCCGTGCGCCCTGAACGACGTTGAGGCCAATGCCACCCAGACCAAAGATAATGACGTTATCGCCGGGTTGTACCTTCGCGGTGTTGATCACCGCGCCAACCCCTGTCGTCACACCACAGCCGATATAACAAACTTTATCAAACGGGGCGTCTTTGCGAATTTTCGCGACGGCGATTTCCGGCATGACGGAGTAGTTGGAAAAGGTTGAGCAGCCCATATAGTGGAAGATTTTTTCGCCATTTAAAGAGAAACGCGACGTGCCGTCCGGCATCAAGCCCTGGCCCTGGGTTTCGCGGATGGCCTGACACAGGTTGGTGCGCCCCGACGTACAATAGCTGCATTCACGGCATTCGGGCGTATATAAGGGGATCACGTGATCGCCTTTTACAACCGATGTGACGCCAGGGCCAACGTCAACCACGATGCCAGCGCCTTCATGGCCTAAGATCGCTGGAAACAGGCCTTCAGGATCGTCCCCAGAACGTGTAAATTCATCTGTATGACATAGACCCGTGGCTTTCATTTCAACCAGGACTTCGCCGGCGCGTGGACCATCAAGCGTTACAGTTTCGATGCTTAAGGGTTCGCCCGCTTTAAAGGCAACGGCAGCTTTGGTTTCCATGTTTGGATTCTCCTAAAATGATGGCTCAGAAATAACTTTGGCGAAAGCCTATGCCAGTCGGCGGGGCTCCGCAACCAAGCAATCACGGGATTTGGCGAGTTTATTTAAACGGTCACAGTTGCGCGGATTGCAGCCGTTGCGATGGCTGTGTATGTTCAGCGCAGTGTAAAACGTTAAGATTTATTAACCATAATGTGGTGCTCATGCTTGTAGACAGTCATTGCCATCTGGATTTCCCCGAATTTGATAATGAACGCGATGAAATCGTTGCGCGCGCTATGGAAGCGGGGATCGGTTATATGGTGACCATCTGCACGCATATGACAAAGTTCGACGGCGTCCATGCGGTTGCCAAGGCTTATGACAACATGTCATGCACCGTTGGCGTGCATCCACACAATGCGGGCGAGGAAGGGCCGTTGGCAACTGTTGATGCGTTGTTAGAGTTGGCAGACGAGCCGAAAGTCATTGGCATTGGGGAGACTGGGCTGGATTATTTCTACGAGCACAGCCCGCGCGACGCCCAGAAAGAGAGCTTTCGGGCTCATATAGAAGTGTCGCGCCAAACGGGTTTGCCGCTGATCGTCCATACCCGTGACGCCGATGAGGATACCGTGCAAATCCTGCGCGAAGAATATGAGAAGGGACCCTATCCCGGCCTCATCCACTGCTTTAGCGCCGGTCCAGAGCTTGCGGAAGCGGTCCTGGAGCTTGGCTTCTATATCTCCTTGTCTGGCATTGTCACTTTTAAATCCGCACAAGAACTGCGTGATACGGTTAAAAACGTTCCGATTGAGCGCATTTTAGTCGAGACAGATTCTCCTTATCTGGCCCCCATACCCATGCGTGGCCGCCGCAATGAGCCTGCTTTTACTGCGCACACGGCGGCCGTCGTTGCCGAGCTTAAAGGGGTGTCCGTTGACGAGTTGGCCACACAGACGACCGACAACTTCTTCAAGCTGTTTACAAAGGCCGAGGCGGGACGCGCAACGTGCGGATAACGGTATTGGGGTCGGGGAGCTCTGGTGGTGTGCCGATGGTGGGGACTGGCTGGGGAAAATGTGATCCCTCCAATCCAAAGAACAGACGGACCCGACCCTCGCTGCTGATTGAGACCGAGGGTAAAGTCATTTTGATCGATACGTCGCCTGATCTCCGGGCCCAACTATTGGCGGCTCACGTTACGCACATCGATGCGGTTCTTTATACCCATGCCCATGCCGATCATCTGCATGGGATCGACGACCTCAGGGGTATCAATCGGGTGATGGATGCGCCGTTGGCGATGTATACGGATCAGACGACGCTCGATCAAATTGAGGATCGTTTTGCCTATGCGCTTGCGCCTCTGCCCGAGAGTGCAAATGGATATTATTACAAACCAACTTTGGAGGCGCATGTGATTGCTGCGGGCGACACGTTTGAGGTCTCCGGGGTGTCGGTGACGTGCTTCGATCAGGACCATGGTCGGTCTCGGACGTTGGGTTTTCGAATTGGAAAATTTGCTTACTCGACGGACGTTGTGAATATGCCCGAGCCTGCGTTTGACGTCCTGGCTGGTGTCGACGTGTGGGTGGTTGGCGTCTTCACCGACCGTGTCCATCCGACGCATGTTCATGTTGAGAAGGCGCTCGGATGGATCGAGCGGGTGGCTCCGTCGCGTGCTGTGATGACACATTTGGGTCCCGATCTTGACTTCGATTTGCTCGAGAATTCATTGCCAAATTCCGTGGACGTTGCCTTCGACGGCCTCCAGATTTCGCTCCCAGATCGCTGAACAGGGGAGCGCTGGCCCCAGACACCAGCGCCACAAAAGCACGCACACAGCGGCAATTTTACAAAACACAATAAAGTTCATGTAAGTGAGTTAAGTGTATGGTATATATGTATATAATATAATTTTCCATAATATAAATTATGCGATGTCTAGGAACCTATTGAAGTGTTGTGTTAACTCTCCCTATTCGGTTTTTGGTTCGTATTGTCGAATTTTCCAATTGCTCGGATTAAGGCCGCGACCTCGTCTCCCTGGAGAAATTCTCCGTACCTTCACTGTCGAAACTTAGAGTTGCCTTTAGTACTGGAGCTTGCGTTTAAGTTTGCCCCATAGTTCTTTTTAATCGACCCATAGTTCGCTTGATAAATTAGCGTGCGGGAATTGTTTGACCCAAAGTTCTCTTGATTGGAGAGTGTGGGAACTGATCAATCATGCGCGACTTCGCCTCGTCGAAAAATTTTCTCATAATGGTTAAGTTTGAATGCGGTTATTCTGAACCTCAGAGCGGCTCTGAATCAGCATTGATTGTCTACTAGTAGATATTAATGGTTTTAAGGTCAGTTTTTCGCTGCTAGCAGTTTATAGACCGTGGATCGCCCTATTCCCATTTGTCTAGATATTGCAGTCGCGCCCAGGCCGCTTTTATGAAGGCTAAATAGTTGCTGCCTATCCACTGATCTTTTTCGGCCAAATTTAACCCCTTTTGCTTTTGCTTCTAAACGGCCTTCATTTGTCCTTTCTAATATTCTCTGTCGTTCTGCTTCGGCGACAGCAGATAAGATCGTTACGACCATTTTACCCATCGTGCCCTCTGTGCTTATTCCATCATTGAGAAATTTGACAGCTACACCCATAGAATCAAATTCTTTGATTAGCTGTATCATATCGGCGGTATCACGGGCCAGACGGTCAAGCTTTGTTACTAAAATGACATCACCCTCCTCCACTTTCACACGGAGAAGGTTTAGACCATTACGATCTAATTGGCTGCCAGTGAATTTATCCGTGAATATGCGGCTTGGTTTAACGCCTGCTTCCTTCAGTACACTAACCTGAATTTGAAGCGACTGCTGACTTGTTGAAACTCTGGCATATCCAAAGTGTCTTATAGCTGAAATTTGGCTCTTCAATCGATTGATAGAAATTGAGTCTATTATATAGGGGATTTGGATTAAGTAGACATATTTTTCTATGAAGATTTCGCTGTCTATTAATTTATAAATTAATAGTCATGATGGAATTTCTGGATTTGTGTTGATTCTGGGAGACAGCATTCCATCAGATTGAACTGAAATGTTTTATGAAGTATCGACGAAGTTTTTTTTAGCCGAAGTTGGGTGCTTGAGTGAGTGCAGGCCTTGTCACTTTTTGGTTGGTTTTCGATTTCTCCAGGGATCCGTATCTGGGAATGGCTCTGCGACCAGTGACCCTATGGGGCGGTTTTTGACAATTCGTGTATCCAATTGGCGAAATGCGCGGTTTCATCGTCTGAGGAGTTGAAGAGAGTTTTATGGTCAATTTGAACGCCAAAGGATTCAGCTCTCACATGACTGGGAGAGCGGCCAAATCGGGATTTGAAAGATCGACTGAAATGTGACTCGCTGGAAAATCCACATTCAAAGGCAATCGTGCCAATGGCATAGTTGTTAAATATGGGTTGGCTGAGCATTCGAAGGCTGCGTTGCATCCGGCGTTCCCAAACGTATCGGGTCACACCCCCGTCCGGTTCAAAAATCCGGTAAATCTGGGATCTGGATATGCGATAGGTTGCCGCCAGTTCCTGTGGTGAAAGCGGCTCGGACAAATGTTTTTCGATATATCGCCGTATGGACTTACCGATGGCCGCAGAGACATCGTTGGTTTGCTCTTCGGGCATTTGACCTTCCTGCGATAACCACCCTTCCAATAGCCCAAGAGTGCCCTGTAGGGCTCCCCCTGCTTGCAAGAGATCCATGTCAGGAACCGAGTTCCATAGTGCCTGCATGTGTTCCCCCATAAACCGTACCATGGGGTTTTCAGATGACAGGCGTTTGCCGTGCAGAGATGACAGGAGCTCAGACAGGTCGGCTTGTAAATTACGAGGCAATACCAGAGTCAGGTTTTCAAATTCCGTATTGACCATGGCATGGGGTTGATCCATGTCGATCACCAACATATCACCAGCGATCACCTGCTCATCCCCAGCCGCAAGGCCACCGCCTTCTAGAAACACCTGGACCAGAATATGATCCATGTTATCACGAGCGACCCTGCGCGTATCGCGCTCAAACAACTGGGATTCCGAGCGGGTCACACCAAAAACGGTTTCGCCCAGATTGCAGGCATCGATTTGGGCGCAAATATCGCTTTTTGGCACTTCCCCTTCGGGTGAGGACAGATCGAAAAAGACACCAATATTTTCACGCCATGCATCGAAACGTTGATCTGGTTCAAAATCAAGAGTGTTGAAATGGACGGTTTGAACAGAGGGAGGGCGCGGCGCGTTTGTCATGTCGAAATTTTGACTAGTCTTGGAAACAAAAGATGCTATGGACCGCACAGAACATAGACCTGAGCGCAGAAATCTAACATCGGATATTCGGACTGTCTATATGATCATCCCTGAACAATCCACTTCGGTTAGCGATTTCTTATGTATGACGACCGGGCTCGTATTCCACCGCGCGGGGGAGCCAATTTATGGCCAGTCCCCGCGGGTTCCCTAAAAAGTTGGGGTATTTTTAGCCACCGAGCCCATCATCTCCGCATTGTAGCGGGACCCCGGCTGCCACTAGCTCAAGCTCAAAATCGGTCAGCTCATCATCATTGACTGCGCTCAGTACCAATTGATCGCACTCGATAATTGCCGAGATGGCCTCATTTCTTGAAAACGAAAGGTTATGCTTTGCCGCATAGCCCATGATGACATCGGCATAGGGTTCAGTATCAAGGCCCGACAACTCCGCCTGGATTTGTGCGTCTTCGCGGATGATTTGATATAAAGCAATAATATTGGGATTCATGTTTAAATTCCTTTGGACATTTTGAAATAATCCGCAAAACGGAACGTTTGCCTCGTTGGAATACAGGATGGTCACTCTTTGGTGACCCTGCCGTTTCAAAGCCTTTGCCGCTCTACGCCGAACAAACTTCCCCTCATAGAGATAATTCATTGCTTTATTTGTACACGATAGGAGCGCAAGGCCTTTGTCTGACCGTTCCAATTCGATTGTCTCATTGTTTCAGGGTACAATTGAGCGCTTTGTTTTTAGGTTATCCGTCAGCCGCTATGGACATTTTTGACTGGAAACGTTCGTCCGTCCATAGGGTAACCGCGGCTAGGCGCCGTTTCATAAAATTGATCATCGGTTCGTTTTCACCAAATGTCTCATAGACAGCCACAGAATCAGGCCCGTAGGTCTCCTTTTGCAAGACACATACATCATGCAGACCCGCGATCACCCATCCTTTTTGTTGAAGATCTGGGCGGACATGGCCACAGGTATAGTGGTGGTAGCCGGTACCGGGCGGCGTTTCGCCAATGACCCAGCCAACCAGTTCACCGTGATAGCGCAAGGCAATCGAAAGAGCCGGATCGCAATGTGGCTCAAAATTGGCAAACCCCAAATTGGGGTGCACCATACCGGCATCAACAACGGCGCTGGCATGCTGCCGATCCTTGTCTGTAATCTCTGTCCAGGGGGAATGGCTGTATCCCTGGCGATGGATACGGTGCAACATGGGACGCCATTTATCTGCAACCCGGTCCGTCCAATCAGCCCGGCCCGCCAATCGGTATTCAATCATTTCCGGTGCTGTCCACCCGCTGGACGCCATTAAGGCTTCGAATGCAACGCGTTCTTTGGTTCGCGCGGAGTGCTGGGCAACAATTTGCTCCGACCCCATTGCGCGGGCCCGTTCTGTGGCTGCTAACAGCAGGCTCTTGCCGATGCCCCGGCGGCGAAGATCGCGTGTGACCATGACAGATAAAACACGTGTCTGGCATAGCGGAATGGCCCGGCTTGTGTGCAGATGTTGTAAAAGCACCAAACCAACGGCAACCCCGGACAGACTTGCGCCGATGGCTTCCAGTTTGCCAGGAAGATGTTCGACCGCTGGGCCCTCCTCCGGTTTTTGGGAAAGGATGGGACGGAACCGCGGATAGGTAAGATGCGCATAGGCGTCCGACGGTTCATCAAGCAATGAGATTACGGGAACGTTCATCGGATTAAAGCTCTGTTGCGGTTAAGGGTCATATGCTAAAATTCTGAAATAAACTGAGGAAAGATCTTGGCAAAATGACTGCACTCCAAAACGCCATTGGGCCCAAAGAATGAGTACGCCAACAAAAGGTTCCACACCCGTTCCGCCCGTCCGGAGGATTTTTCGAGAGCGTGCCGTTGAGCGTTTTACCCAGGCAAAAGAAAGCGGAGCTCCGGGGGGGACATGGCGGCCCCTTCCCCATTTGTTTTTGGCCGCAGGTTTTTTTCTGGCAATCGCTATTGTGTTGATCCTTCAATAATCCACCCACCGTTTTACTCATTTCGCTGCTCTGAAATGAAGATGTTTTGAAACACTTCCCGCTGTAGCGCTGTATCGACAGGTCCGTGATAGGTCATCTGGCCTTGATCCAGAATTGCGACCCGGTCAGCTTGTCTTATGAGGCTTTCATCATGGGTGACAATAACGGCGGTCAACCCCCGCGCCCTGAAGGTCGCGATTAGTTTCTTTTGGATGTCTTCGGGGACAGCGCTTAAGGCTTCATCCAGGATCAGCAGTTCGGGCGATTTAATCAAAGCCCGTGCCAACAGCATCCTTTGGCGTTGCCCCGTCGACAAGCGAAAGTCATCGACAATGGTTTGAGTTGCCATGGGCATGGCTGCGACCTCCCCGGCAAGTTGCACGTCGTCCAATATCTTCCATAGAGTTTCGATGTCGATGGGGTCGTTTTGTGCGATTTGGCCGCGAACCGTCATGGCCTGCTCCAGCCGGTCCGCCTGCTGAATAACCGCGGTACGCGCCCGCCAGTGGTCGGTGTCCAGCGCCTGCACATTTATACCATCAAATAAAACCCGCCCTGAATCCACCCTGTGAAACCCCATTAGAACATCTACGAGCGTCGATTTTCCGCTGCCCGATGCGCCGGTTAAAGCAAGGATTTCACCGGCTTTGATATCCAACGATACCCCCCGCAAGACCTGCTGGCCGGTATGATTCGCGCAGAGGTTTTGAGCCAGGATTGGCGATGGTCCGCCTGTAAGTTGATCGTTGACCGGTTCCATTGGTGCGTTTGTCAGAGTTGTTAAATGGTTTAGGCTCAGTCGCCTATCAAGCCACCTGCTCAGCGCCCGGCTTACATCGGATGCCGTGTAAACGGCCAACCAGATGGCAAGGCCATCCGCTGTTTTTATAGGGCTACCCGATGTCAAAAAAACGCACGGAACGGCAAGCCAAGGCAGCATTAAAAGGAACGCGTCGCTCAACCCGTGAACCCGTGTGATCTGTTGCAAAGGCAGTACGGATTTCTTGAATAGAGCGCGCCATTGATCGGTAACCTGATCCTCGGCACCCAATGCCCTCAACCGTTGCATGCCTGTGAATGCAGTGAACAGGAACCGGCGAGATTGTGTCATCGCTGCTTTGGATCGAACAAGCACTGGCCGTCGAAGTTGCGCCAGCACAAACGCCAGGGCCAGGCAACAAATAACAAAAACTACGGTTATCAATGCCGTTTTGAAAGTCGTTGCCAGCGCCAGGTAAAGGATCAGAGCCACAGACGAAATAGCGCCCGCCATTTGGCGGGGTGGTGATTGCCGTAAGGCCCTGAATATTTGAGGAAACGCGTTAATCGCAGCAGCCATTTCTTCGCGTTTGATGTGTCGAATATAGGGAACCTCGATGCGGGATACCCGTGTGACAAGGCCTTGCAAGGCTGAATGTTCTACCAAGTCCACAACCCGCCGCCAGTGCACCACTCCAGCTAATTCGATGCAAACGAGAGACAAAAGAAATGAAACGATTGCCCCGATCAAATATATACTCCCCTGCTCGTGTCCTTTAACGATCAACGGCCACCCCACCATTGAAACTCCGAGAGCAGACAAAGCAACGCTCAGGAAGCAAATGTCGTGCCGCAGGAAAGGGATGCAATTCAACAGCGACGTCTTGAGGGCTCCGGATTCCTGCGGTTGTTGCGGATACAGGCGATAGGCCACTTCGTCAAACTCTGCGCCCGGGTTGGTTGGCAACGGTGAATAGGATTTTGTCTTAGGATCGAACAGACATTTGCCGTCCGGTTTGGGAACGATCGCCATTATCCGGTTTTTGGAATGGGAGAAAACCAGTATCCAGTTCCCGTCCATGTCCCACCACTTGGGATTGGTCATTCTGATGGTTCGCGCCTCGAACCCGTATGTCGCTGCAATTTCACCTACGTTACTTTTTTTATGATCTATGCATGGTTCGGTATCAGCCCTCCCTAAATCACGTATTTGGGACTGAGAAGAATAAAGCGCCAGTTCTCTTAGGGGGGCATCAATTCCCGATAGACTGGGCCAATCAGGATTGAGCCCGCCATCTGCATACAGATTGGTTGCACCGAACATTTTTGCAATTTCTGAAGGGGGCAGCTGTTGGGCGACCGCTTTGTTCGGCTTTGCGCCAATTCGTCCCTTGTCCACATATAACACCCTCTCACAGGCGGCAAGGGTGGAAAGCCGATGACTGATGATAACAAGGGTGCATCCAATATTTCGGAGGTTTCGACGTATTTTTGCTTCGAGATCGGGGTTAAGGCTATCGAGAGCTTCATCCAGGACAAGAAATTTGGCGCCACTTAACAGTGCACGTGCGATTTCCAGTCTTTGCAGTTGGCCTCCGCTTAGATTGCTGCCATTTCTCGAAACCTGTTCATCCAACCCGCCTTCCCGGCTTTGGATCACGTCATCAAGGCATACGATCTGTAAAGCTTTCCACAAATCGGCGTCGCTTATGTCTGATTGCCAGAGCCGAAGGTTTTCCCGGACCGAGGCTTCGAATATCAACGGGTTTTTGACCAGCAATGACCGTTTTAAGGAGCTGCCTTCTTGCACACCAAAACAGACCTGCCCGGATGAAATTTCATCAACACCCGCAATCAAGCGTGCAATCGTCGACTTGCCACCACCGGACGGGCCCGTGATGCCAAGTTGCTCGTGGCGGTTAACAGACACGTTCAATTCTTCGACGAGAAGCTTGCGGCGTTTCGAGTGGCCGAAGCTGGCATCATGAAGGGATAAGGCTACGTTTGGGTGGCTTTTTATAACGCTTTTCGTGATTGCGCCCCGGGATCGCTTGGGCACAGGTATCGTCAGCAAATCCTGCATATGGGAGAGCTGCTTTCGCAGGCCCCGGCCTTGCCCCCACAGATCAGCCAGATTACGAAAAGGCATCGCCAACGCCACGGCCAGTAGCAAGACAGCCAAAGCTGTGCTGTCTGAGATTTGACCCTGTTGGGTACCTGGAATGAGTGACATAATCGCAGCGGAAAGCGTGAACGGCAAAACACAGTTTTTTCCAGTTTCACCCCCTAATTCGAATACCCGCCGAACGGCGGCTTTGGTTTGATTGACCGCATGCATGTCCAGTGTTTTTATAATCAGATTGTGGACTCTGCCGCCGGTTTTCCATGTTTCAATGGCGTCGGTATCGGAGATCAAAGCACTAAATGTGTCGTCTTTGAGATCCGGTGTCGGGTGATAGCGTTGGCTGCGTGGTCCCCAAAGCAGTGATAAAGTGAATACTGTAACCAGCAGCAAGCCACCAACGGCATAGGCTGACACGGGGTTTAGTAGCCACAGGGTCGTTAACAGAACAGGCGCGCCCAGAAGCCCAATGAAGTGTGGCAGGATATCCTCGCAAAATTGGCGGGCGGCCGGTATCGGGGCATGTACGGTTTCCATAATTCGATCTGGAATAAAATACATAAAAAACGACGGGGCCATTTTTGCCAGGTGTCGCATGATTTTTAGGCTTAAGCCCCTACTCAGCTGAGATTGCAGGATTGCCATACATTCGTGACTTGCCAATACAGCCAGCCCAAACAAAAGCGAAGCGATCAAGGCGCCTGTCAAATCTCCGGTGACGATATGTTGAGCCACGTTGGATAGTGCGAAAGCCGCTGCAATTGTAGCAACACCAGCAGATGCAATCAGCGCCCCTTCTCTTCGCCGAAGCTGATGCAAGGGCCAAAATCGGTCGATTGCATGTCGATCCGGCGTGAATTCTTTATTTGGCGAGAAAGTCAGGGCAATTCCGGTGAATTGTTCGTCAAACTGGGCGTGCGAAATTTCGATGGGACCACTATGGGGGTCATATAACCGTACATGCGTTTTGCCGATTTCTTCCAGAAGATTAAAATGTATAAAATTTAGATACACGATGACGGGAAACCCCAAGGCGCTGAGGTCTTCCGGTTCACATTTTTTGACTTTGCAATCCAGACCGAAACATTTGGCGCCGGTGACCATGTCTGCTGCGTTCATGCAATCTCGCGATACACCTGTTGCCGTCCGGATTTCATCCAAACTCACATGTTTACCATAATGCGCCAGAACCATCGCTAGTGTTGGCACACCGCATTCCGTTGTTTGGAATTGATATTGGCTGGGGACAAAATGGGGAAGCTGGGACATTATCGTTTGGCCTGCTACCCGTTATTCGGTTTTTGCCGTGGCAAGGAGCTTCAGCATGCGGTCAAAGCGATCGCCTGCTAAAGAGACGACGTCCAACAGGTTTTCATCCAACTCATCCTCCAGAACCTCCTCTTGCTCCAGGCTTCCCGTTTGCCCGTAACCCAAACGACTCACGGTGCCGCGTAATCGATCCGCTAGAAAGAAGCTCAGCGCCTTGTAAAAACGCATTCCAAATCCAGGGTCCTCTTCCATTCGGTTCTCCAGCGCAGTGTGAGACAGCTCAAGGACGACACTCTCGCCATTCGCGATAACGCTGGCCGATGGCGGGGCGTTGTCGACAAAGGACATTTCGCCGACAATCTCTCCTGACCCCAAGATCGCGAGAGTGCCAATTTTTGAATCAACAACATTCAGGCTTCCCTGCAGCAAAATGTATACATGTGTGCTTTTGGTTCCTTCGTTTATTATCGAAACACCATCGTTTATCGTCCGCTTGGTTCCCGAACGCGCCATCCATTCGGCATCGGTATCACGCAGTTGACCCAGAATAATTAACACTTTGCGCATATCGGTCTTCCTTTTCCAACCTGTCTAGATCAGCTGTCGATTGGCCATTGTCGAAAACGGACCATCTATTGAAATGAGCTCGTCATAGGTACCCTGCTGAACCAGACGGCCTCCCTCCATTACAAGAATCCGGTCCGCAGCCCGCACTGTTGATAAGCGGTGAGCAATGATGATGCGCGTTGCATTCAGTTGGGATAAGGATTTCATGACGACATCTTGTGTGGTGTTGTCCAGCGCACTGGTTGGCTCGTCCAGCAACAGGATATTTGGCCGGTGCACCAGCGCCCTGGCGATCATGAGGCGCTGGCGTTGGCCTCCGGAAAACGTATTCACACCTTCCGTGAGAACCGTATGCATTCCCATAGGTAAGCCCTCGATCTCTTTATCGAGACCGACGAGACGGGCCGCATACCAGGCATCATCCTGGGTTAGCGTGGAATTTCCGACGATATTAGAATACACACTGCCCGTCGTAAGATGGCTGTTTTGCAAAACCACGCGAACCTGTTGACGAACCGACGTCATATCGAGGCTTCCAACCGGGGTTCCGTCGTACAAGACCTCACCTGCCTCACAGCGTTCGAACCCGAGAAGCAAACGAATCAAAGTTGACTTGCCGCTGCCTGACGATCCGACAATTGCGACAAACTCATTGGGGTCGATGGAAAGTGTGAGGTTATTCAGAATGAGCGGGCCTGTTGCATTGTAACGAAAATCCACATGATTAACCTCAATACCGCCACGCAGGTTTCCTGCAGATTTATTACGTGTCACTACTTCGGGTTCTGACTCGACTATCGGGCGCAAGCGCTCAAATAAGGGTACGATTGCCAAGCTGCGCGTCAGCGCCGCAGCCAGGCTTGTCATCGCTGCAATAAATTGCCCAAATGCCGTGTTGAAAGCGATAAAGTCTCCAGTAGACATCGCTTTCACGGCATCATCGTCTGCTGAGGCGACTAGGGCTTCCAACTGGATTGTTGTTGCATCGTTTTCCAGAAATGAGGACGCCATGATGAATATCACTCCAGTCGCAGCAACCGGAAAAATGGATTGAAAAATGTCCTGTTGATTGGCAAAAAATTGGGCTCGAACGAACCGTTGTTTTTGCTGGGTGTAATATCCCGCCCAACGGGCATAAGCCCGGCTTTCCGCAGCGGCGCAACGCAGCTTCGCAATTCCAGTTAAGAACTGGATTACAAATCCTTCAGCCTGACCTTGGTGTTTGATCCGTTCGCGTTCGTGAAGCAGCTGTTTAAGGCCAAGGATAATCGTAACTGTGATTGCGACAACAACAAGCGCACATGCAATTAAGGCCAGTCTCCAATTGTAATAGAAAAGCAGCACAAGACTGAAAATCGAAAACGTAATACCGAGCAGGCTTTGCACAGTGGTGCCAGTTAAGGTCTGGCGAATGGTCTGAATACCAAGCGTTCGGTCTGTCAGATCGCCCGATGTAAATTGACGGAAAAACGCAGCCGGTAGCCGCAATATTCTATCGAATATCGCCGATTGAAGGTTCAAATCTGCTCGCCCCTCAATTCTGAGCAGAGCCACGGCTTTGACCACTTCAAAACATGTGCCGCCCACAGCTGCCACGATCAGTGCAAGTATAATTTGCAGGTGCCGCTCGCTGTCGGCACGCGGCAAAACATCATCAATCAGCAGCCCCGTCATAACCGGAACAAAAGCTGCAATCAAACCGCCCGCCAACCCCATCATTGCAACACGCCTAAAATCCGCTTTCATTGTCGGCAATATGAAACGGATCAAATCTTTGAGGTGTCGGCAGCCTTCAGGTAAAGGGCGATACAGCATGATCGCCTCTCCATGCAGATTGCCTTTTTCTGATTTATCTAAGCGTGTGCGGGTTCCGGAGCTCGGGTTGTAAATTTCATACCGGCCATCTGACCCAGGCAGGAGTGCTACCGGGTGGCGTTCGTCTTCCGTATAGGCAAGTAAAGGACCCACATCGTGATCCGACCAGTCGTCTCTCAGGATCACAGGGCGTGTCCGCAGTCGGTACGTCAACGCCAGAGCCTCTAGAGCCGAAGTATTGCGAGACGTTGTTATTTTTTTTGGTGTTTCTGTATTTACAATATCCAGATGCCGGGCAATCTCCAGAAACGCTGCGTGGAGAGGATCTTCAATGGATTTTAAATTGGCGGCGTATGTGAGTTCAGGGCGCACAGTTGATGCCATGCCCAAAACCGCATTCCTGAGCGCTGTCTGACTGATATCTTGCCGCGCATTTTGGCGTTCCGTTGCCTCGGCTTCAATCGTCTTAATCTCGTTATGAAGAAGGCGTGCATAAACCTGAAGGTAGATGCGCGTAACCTGTTGCCAATTTCCTTTTTTAATCAAACCGTCTGAGTTGGCAGCTGACACTGTTACTGTTTCTTGCGTCTCAACCCATACCAAAGATGAAACAGGTAAAATCAAGGCAGAAAGGTCCGCTTCGCCATAAAGTGCTAGTTCGCGATCATTGCCAGCGGAAACCCACAACGGCCGCCTCGTTCCCGCAAAGGCAGGCATGTTTCTATAGATTTCCACGTCCAGACCGGCTTCTACGACCGTCGCCGAGGACGCGGGTCGCTGGTGGGAAAAGGCAGAAGATAATCCTCCGACAAACCGATCAAGCAATGCTGCAAGATGCCCCGCTCCCAGCGCTCCTAAGGCTTTGGCAGAAATATCTTTAATCACCTTTGTGTTGGCAACACCGACAGCCATTAGCGCATATTGAATACCATCAGACAGTCCCGGTTGAGACGGCAATCCAATTAACATTTCTCCTGCTGTCGTTCGAAACAAAGAATGCCGTTGTCCAGCGGGGACCCCGTTTTCGATTTTTGTGACAAATACGTCGACATGACCTTCCAGGACCAATAAGGCATGCTCAGGATCATCTAGTATGATCGGTAAATTCGCCCCAATCGTATGGGCGGTGCCTCCCAATATCGTGACGTCCATATCTTGCAAGTAATGCTCGAGCGTTCTCCTCTCCATGACCGCTTAACCTTCACCACCAATAAGATTGGTATATTCACCGCCTGCGGCGATCAGGTTGTCATGGGTTCCACGTTCGACAATCCGCCCTTTTTTCAAAACGATAATTTCGTCGCAATCGCGGATGGTCGATAGCCTGTGTGCAATGATTATGCAGGCGCAGCCGCGACGACGTAAGTTGTCATCGATGATTTTTTCCGTAACCGAATCAAGTGCGGCCGTTGCTTCGTCCAAAATGAGCAACGTTGGATCGCTGACCAAGGCCCGTGCGATTTCAAGCCGCTGGCGCTGGCCGCCGGAAAAATTGATTCCACCTTCTTCCACAAGGCATTCGTACTGGCCTTCGCGCGCCATCACCTCGTCATGGATCGCGGCATCTTTCAAGGCGCGCGTCAAAGCGGCTTCGGGTACCGTAGGGTTCCACAAAGTCAGATTATCTCTGATTGTGCCCGCAAACAAAAAAATGTCCTGATCGACGTAGGCTGTAGATGAAGCAAATACCTGCGGCGGAACGCTCTCAATCGGGTAGTCGCCAATTTTTACCGTACCCGCCCATGGGCTCAGGATACCGGCCATCAACCGGCCTAACGTGGATTTTCCGCTTCCCGAACCACCGACAAGCGCAATCCTTGCACCCGGGTCCAACTCAAGCGAAATTCCATCTAATAGAGGTGCATCTAGGGGGCTGTAGCCAAACTGGACAACATCAATTTCCATCTTACCGCTGAGGACCGGAGGGCCATCCCAGACTTCGCCGTCCTTCGGCCCTCGTTCAGGCGCAACAGGATGCGCGCCGACATCCTCGAGCCGGGCTAAATCACCTTTAATGCGTTGTAATTGACCGCCCAGATCGACAAGTGATCCAATCGGTTTGGTGAAGCTGGCCATCAGCGATTGGATGGCGACAATAGCACCGACCGATAAAGACCCTTCCATAACCCGAAATCCGCCAACACCAAGAATAGCCGCTGTTGTCAAAGAATTCATGAGCGCCGGAAATGCGGTAAGCATGGCACTTGAAAGACCCAACGACCGCTGTGACCCGAGCATTTTTGCCTGAAATCCGGCCCATTTGGTAAAAGAATCGTTCTCCAGACCCGCAGCTTTCAGGGTCTCTGCCGTACGGATCGTGCTAACTGTCGCAGCCGCGAGTTTCCCGCCGTCCATCAATAGTGCCCTGCTGGCATCTTCGCGGCTTCGGTTGACCACCTTTAGCGCCAGAACATTCATAAGCGCCAAGCCCAACGCAATCACGGCCAGCAACCAGTCAAACAAGGCAATAGCAGCGCCATAGAACAAAACCGTAGCCAAATTCATTGTGTTGGTCGCCAGTTGCCCGGAAAGTAATGTCGCAACCCGGTCACTTGCAGCCATTCGATCGCTGAGATCACCTACATGGCGTTGGTTAAAGAACTCCATAGGTAAATGAACCATCCGCCACAAAAATTGTGACGCCATGGACAGCGCTAGCCGGGTCTCCATGCGCAGCAAATACTTTTGCTGAAGCCAGGTGAGAGAGCCTCGGAAAAAAGCTGCGGTTGCGATCCCCAGAACCAACGGGACCAACCAGTCGCTTTTTTCAGCGACCAATATATGATCGACAAATATTTTCGAAAACCCGGCGATTGCGATACCCGGTATTACCATCGCCAGACTGGCTAGAGTAACAAAGGTCAATGCGCCGTAGGATCCGACGAGCAGTTTTGACAATGATTTTATTAGGCTTGGTGGTCGGCCTTGCTTTTTGAATTCGTCAGTCGTTTCCAGCGCTAGGACGATACCTGTATAATATTCATTCAGTTCGTCAAAACTCACGGTGCGCGGCCCAGAAGCGGGGTCGTTAATGCAAGCTTGCCCGTGCTTGAATCCTTCAAACACAACAAAATGATTGAAGTTCCAATGAATAATCGAAGGGATCGGTAACTCGCTTAAACCGGTGGGTTCTTTCTTAAACCCCTTGGCGACCATCCCGTAGCGACGGGCTGCTTTCAGGACATTGCTGGCTTTGCTTCCATCGCGGGTAACACCGCACGATACCCGAAGGTCTTCAAGCGGAACCCAGGCGCCGTGATAAGCCAGCACCATGGCCAACGATGCCGCCCCACATTCAACGGCTTCCATTTGCAGAACCGTTGGGGTTTTCACACGTCGCGTTGTTTTTCGGAACCGTGTCTTGGGAACTTCAGTTTTGGACGCGTTCATCTACTTGATAACCGGCTCTGCCCAAAACCCGATACCCGTGTGTTTTCGGATGAAAGGGATAATCAGATTTATGGGTGGCTGTTCTTTCACCGTAATTTCCGCTTCCACGGTTGTCCCCGTCGTGATGGAAATGTCCGGGCCCGTCCCCGAAGTCCATTTGAAACCGCTCTGTGACGTTGGATCCGGGACAAGATCGACCCGTGCTGCGTAAGGGGCACCTTGTTCGGAATATTCTGCTACCAGTCGCTCGTTTTGCAAAACCGTCAGCATGCCTTGTTTGGTTACCGGAAAACCCGACACTTCGGCAACGGAGCCGATGACCGTACCGTGCTCTTCTTTTTTTACGGTTGAGGGGGAGACGCGAACTTGCATTCCTGACAAGACGCGCTTACCGTCTTTGGTCGGAACATACAATACAACCTGGACAGCGTTTCCAGACGTCGCGATACTGACCAGAGAAGCTCCTTTTCGGACAATTTCACCTTCGAAGGTCTTGAGTTCACTTATACGACCTGAAGCGGGTGCAAGAACGCGGCCATTTTCAGTTAACCTTGAGCTGATTTCCCTCACCTCACGTTCGGCCTTGGCAATGCGCTGATTGATTTGCGTCCGTTCCTTTGCGTGGTCTGACGTCAGCGTCAGGCTTTCAGCTTCCAACTCCAACACTCGATTTCTGGCTGCGCTGATATCCTGTAAAACCTGATTATAATCGGTTCTGATCTCCTCAACCTTGTCTCGAGGGAGGATGCCCTTTCTTGCTAAATCATCTCGCTTTGCCAAAGTGCTTTTTAAATAATCAGAGCGTGCACTGGCGGCTTTGATTATTTGACGTTGGGAAGCGGCTTGTTCGGCAAAGTTCTTTTGCTTGAGGGTATATTCTTTGGTGAAATTGGTCTCGAGTTCCGCCTTTTCAGCCTGTAGTTCTTTCAAGGTTTCTTCGGCACTTCGAAATTCTTGGTTTAGGGTTGTTTGTTCAATAAGTGCAATTACTTGGCCTTTTTCAACATAGGCATTATGTCCCACCGTAAGTTTCGACAAGGTGCCTTCGGAAGGGCTCATCGCATCAATTACCCGGCCTCCGGCGCTGATCAGTATACCTTTCCCTTCTACTTGATCAGGAATTTTACCGAACACCCCCCACCCAACTATGGCTATAAGCAAACCAAGGAGAGACGATAACGCGACCCAGCCTATTGGGTCAGAAACGGCTACTAACCGGTCGAGCTGTTCCGGTGAGGACAATCGATCCAGAGCCGCTTGCCGAAAAATTCGACGGTTAGGAACAGTTGCCATAAATGTACTACTCGACCTGTAAACTGTTTAGGTTCTGAACCTTTTTCTGACACGATCTGTCAAAGCCGCGTGAACAGAAAAAGGTGCATGTCCGCTTTTTCTTGAGATTTCTAATCAACTCATCACACGCAACCGCAAAACAACTAAGTCCTGTGTATACGCGCCGCTCCAGTGTCCAAATCAGGTCTCACTTATTATACGAATACCGGCCATAAAGATTTTGACTGAGTGTCCAAATTCAATGGCCTACTTGTTTTTGTCGGGGCATATCACCTTTTTTGCCAACACGAAACTTAGTCTGGGCAACATTTCCTGTTAAATTTCCCAGGCTTTTAACGCTCCAAATACGACAATTTTGCCCTTGTGTTTTAAGGCGTATTTTGTCCGGTTAACCAGGGCATGAGGACGGTTATTGAGGGGATATTCCGGCGAATTAGGACTTTTTAAGCCATTGAATTTGTTCGGTTTTGAATCCGGCTAATTAGGGATTTCGACATCTCTGAAAAGCATTGATGCAGCGCCGGGCATCTCCGGCAAGCCCCCTGCCCTGATATCGCCCGCACGATTATCCTATCTATGTTTATGTTGGTTTTGCTGGTTGAAACCATCTGCACGTACTTGCGCGGGAAGATTTTGTAGGGCCAAGAATCCAAAATAGATACTGACGGTTCAGAAACGGGACATGCCCCCTTTTGGGTATTGTTTTTAAGTGTTCGTTGATCAGTCTGAAGCAGGAGGCCACGGTGTTCTGGGGGCTATAGATAAAGCCTATAGCAGGCTTCCTTGAAATGAATTTGACTTGTATTCGGTGCCTAGGGACAATCGAAAATGTAACCTGTGACTTCAAATGGTAAATTTGAACTTTGGCTCCAATAAATGAAACAAGAAAATAAGAACGCAATATGAAGCCTTCTCCGTTCATATATCATAATCCCCGGGATTTGGACGCAGCTCTTGACCTTATAGCAACACGCGAAAATGCCAAACTGCTTGCGGGTGGCCAGTCATTAATGCCAATGCTGAATATGCGGTTTGTCATTGCAGAGGATGTCATCGACCTAAATCAAGTTCCGGGATTGGATGGCATAGAGGAGTCGAACACTCACATCCTAATTGGCGCGATGACGCGGCAGCGCGATATTGAGGCGTCGGAAATATTGGCGCGACGCTGTCCGCTCTTGATCGAGGCTGTTCAACTGATTGGTCACCGCCAGACCCGAAATTGGGGGACCATTGGCGGTAGCCTTTGCCACCTCGATCCGGCCGCGGAGTTGCCCGTGGCGGCACAAGCCCTGAACGCCACCATACACATTCAAAGCCAACGGGGAAAAAGAACGCTGAAGATGTCTGAGTTTCCAGCCTTTTATATGACTCCCGCTATTGAACAGGATGAAATTGTCACCGCTGTCGAGTTTGAACCCTGGCAAAGTGGGCACGGATGGGGCTTCACAGAGTTTGCCCGTCGGGTTGGTGATTTTGCCGTCGTGTCGGCAGCAGCATTGCTGGAACTGGATGGTTTAGGCGTAATCAGTCGCGCCTCAGTCGTTATTGGCGGGGTCGGCTCTGGACCCGTTCAGTGTGTCGAGGCCGAAGATGTCCTTTTGGGGAGCAACGGTAACGCGATGTTTGAGCGGGCAAGTCAAGCTTGCGCTGAGGTCGAGACCAGTGACGATGTGCACGCGTCATCTGACTACCGACGCCATTTGGCGCGAGTGATGTCGCGACGTTCGCTTAATCTGGCTTTTGATCGCGCAACAAAGGCGGCCTCAGTATGAGCGAAGCAAACGGTCAACCACATCTCCACCGTATCACGATAACGGTAAATAAAACCCGGCACGAGATTGACGTCGAGGATCGGATGACGCTTGCCGACTGTTTACGACATCAGCTGGGTTACACGGGAACTCATGTCGGTTGTGAGCATGGTGTTTGTGGAGCCTGCACCGTTCTGGTGGACCAGCGCGCGCGGCGGAGTTGCCTGACACTGGCTGTCCAGGTTAATGGGGCCTCGATTTCGACGGTGGAAGGGCTTGCCGACGACCAAAATCAGCTTCATCCCCTGCAACAAGCCTTTCACGAAAACCATGGTCTCCAATGCGGTTTTTGTACGCCGGGAATCTTAATGACACTGGTTGAGTTTCTGTCAGAGAATACAGACCCAAGTGAAGACGAAGTTCGTGATGCGATCTCAGGCAATCTGTGTCGATGCACGGGCTATCAGAGCATTGTTGCCGCGGCGCTTGATGCGGCCGCGTATATGAGACAGGACACATGAGAGGTGGTCCTGTGAACGAAACCCTGATCGGCAAAAACAATAGACGTATTGAAGATCGCCCTTTATTGACGGGAAGCGGGAAATTTGTCGACGATATACACAAGCCTGGCATGCTTGAAGCGGCCTTTATTCGCAGCCCCCATGCCCATGCCATGATAGAGTCTATTGATACATCGTTGGCCCTGCAATTGCCGGGTGTTCACGCGGTTTTTGTATTTGAGGACTTATTGACAGAATTTAATTCTGGCAGCATTCCCGGTGATCAAAAAGAATCAGGTGCACCGTCGTGGGCGCACCCCGTAATTCTTCCGAAGGATGAGGTTTGTTACGTGGGTGAGGCTGTGGCCATGGTCATCGCTGACAACCGCTACATTGCCGAAGATGCTATTAATGGGGTGGAAATCGAGTATGATATTCTGCCCGCCGTTTCAGACTGTCGAGACGGCCTTGAGCCTGATGCCCCCCTCGCCCATAGCAAAAGCAGCGGAAATATTATTGGTAACATTGTCGCCTCTTATGGGGATTGCGACCCCTGCTTCAATACAACAAACCGGACTTTTAAAGTCGCGCTGAAACAGCACCGTGGTGGCGCGCACCCGATCGAAGGGCGCGGTGTTGTCGCGGATTATGACCCTGCCAGCGAAGCTATGACCGTTTGGTCATCAACCCAAAAACCGCATAAGCTGCGCAACATTTTGGTTGAGCTATTTGATGTCGATGATTCCAATATCCGCGTCATTGTGCCTGATGTCGGGGGTGGTTTCGGTGCAAAAGCGGCGATCTATCCAGAAGAACTGCTAACCGCCTTTGCGTCAAAACGATTAATGCGCCCGGTCAAATGGATCGAAGATCGCCGCGAACATTTTCTTGCAGCTATTCAGGAGCGTGACCAATACTGGGATCTCGAAGTGGCTGTAGATCATCAGGGCCACCTTCAAGCCATCCGAGGTACCGTAATCCATGATCAGGGGGCTTACACCCTCTCAGAGTTCAATATCCCCTACAACTGCGCCTATGGGGTTCCTGGTCCCTATGTCGTCCCCAACTATCAGGTTGAAGCCATTGTAGCTGAAACCAATAAAGTGGCGACCGTGCCAGTGCGGGGCGCAGGTTTTCCGGAAGCAAACTTCGCCATGGAACGCATCCTGGACCGGATAGCCATAGAGCTGGATCTGGACCGGGCCGAGGTTAGGCAACGTAATTTAATACCGCATGAGAAAATGCCCTATCAAGTGCCGTTGATCGCACGTGATGGCAATCCAATGATCTACGAAAGTGGAGACTTTGTGGCCTGCCATAATCGGGCGGTTGACGAGAGTGCTTACCGCGAGTTCAGTGCACGACAGGAACGCGCCCGAGCAGAAGGTCGATATATCGGCATTGGTATTGCAGACATGCTTAAAGTAACCGGGCGGGGCCCGTTTGAAACGGGTGGTGTTGCCGTCAGTCGATCTGGCAAGGTCACGGTAACCACTGGCGCAGCGGCGATGGGCCAAGGTACAAAATCTTTCCTGGCAACAGTATGTGCAGAGCAGTTGGGCGTTGCCTACACAGATATCAACGTCATTGCCGGTGATACGGGCGCCATCGCGCACGGCGTCGGTGGATTTGCCAGCAGACAGGCCGTAACTGCCGGTTCAGCCGTCCACTTGGCTGCCTGCGATGTCCGTGCCAAAGCCCTTAAAGTGGCCTCGCACATTCTTGAATGCCCGGAAGAAGAATTGGAGCTTGATCAAGGTCAGGTGCAAGTTAAAAGCGATACCGTCAGTCGGTTGAGTTTTGCTGATATTGCAAAAGCCCTTTCAGGAGCAAAGGGATATCCTTTACCGGAGGGAATATCGCCTGGTTTCAGCGCTACCAGATATTTCGAGCCTACTGGTCTGACCTATTCTAACGGTTGTCACGTGGCAGAGGTTGAGGTCGATACGGATACTGGCGCGGTCAAAATCACCCGCTATGTGGTCGTCAATGATAGTGGCCGTATTATTAACCCAGTGATTGCGAACGGGCAGTTGCAGGGCGGTGTCGCCCACGGAATTGGCAATGCGTTGTTTGAATGGATGGGGTATGATGAAGATGCGCAACCTGTTGTAACGACCTTTGCGGAATATCTGTTGCCGACGTCAACGGAAGTGCCGAATATCGAAATTTTCCATCAGCCAGTTCCCGCTACAAATAATCCGATTGGGGTAAAAGGCATTGGAGAATCCGGGACAATTGCCGCCGCGGCGACCGTTATTTCGGCGATTGAAAACGCCCTTCAGCCGTTCGGTGTTCGCATAGCAGAGACGCCTGTATCACCGGCAAGGCTGGTTGAGTTGATGAAAGACACCATGAAATGAAAGCGGGGTTGGAATGGCAATGTCATTGATTATCCTAACCCTTTGGTAACCGTATAAGCTTGGCATTTGAAAAGAGCAAGAAATGAAAATCGAAAATACATTTGCAATCCCCTTGCCGGTCGCAGACGCCTGGAAAACATTAATTGATGTTGAGAGCCTCGTGCCCTGCGTTCCCGGCGCTGCACTTATAGAAAAAAGTGATGACCTTACGTACAAGGGCAAAATCAGTGTTCGCCTTGGCCCTGTATCATTGACGTTTAAAGGGGATGCCAAGTTTAAGGAACTGGATGAGCATTCATACCGCGCACTTATGACCGCCAAAGGCGCAGACGCCAATGGGCGCGGTGGTGCAAATGCTAATGTGACGTTCTATCTTGAACCTGACGAAGATGACAAAAGGACAACTGTACGTATTGAAACGGACCTTAAACTTTCCGGTTCGATCGCCCAATACGGTCGGGGCGGGACGATGATTAGTGACCTGGCATCGATGCTTACCAAACAATTTGCGGACAATCTGCATCAGAAGCTGTCGCAAAATCATGCGAATACGGAAGACGCGATCCCGGTTGTCACCGAACCCGCGAAACCCATTTCCGGCCTTACCCTCGGCTTTCAGGTCCTGTGGAATTCCATATACCGGACGTTTGGTCGCATCTTCTCGCGGACTTAATGAGCCTCGTCATGCCCGCTCAAGCAAAGCCGGCGGACTTACCTAGATATAGATCGACATAATGTTATGCGCTGCATCACAATTTACCAATCGGACGATCTTTTCTGATATTTTCAGTTCGTTGTCGTGAACGACCAGCACATATGTGTAGCGACCGCCATAGATTATTTGCTGTTCATCGCGGAATTCAAACATCGTGAAGCAGGCATCTGCACAAATTAGATCATTAGATATTGCACTGCTATCAAGGGCGACGTTCGTCACCATATGAACCGTTCGCGATGCCGGTGTTTGTGAATGTATGTTCGGGTGATTTAAGCGTCGAATGCGTGATGCCATAGACAGTTTGTCATCATACATGATTGAAGCACAGGTATAAGGATCGGCTTGATTTTCTTCGGTCGGAATCCAATAGGTTCCGTCTTCGGTAAAAAGGGATGTCCATTCGTCAAATTTCTTGTCATCGAGAAGTTTTGCTTCGCGATATATGAATTGCTCAACATCCGTTAGCGTCACTGACGTCATTTCTTGTTTTTCTGCAACTGCGTTCATTTTATCCCCCTTAGGCGCACATATATTTAAGCCAGACGTCATTGTACTGACGGCGCAAAACGAATTCACTGGAGCCTGGGGCGGTTTCCCCCCCTTTTCCATCGTTTGCTTCGGCACCCATATGTCGGGCAAAATAAACCCACTCTGCGCTTTCGACCTGGAGCCCCTGTTGAGCGCGTTCAAATACGGCGACGTCGTCAGTCTGGATCATTGATGCAGGGGAATGAGTGGCTGCCACAGAGCGGACTGCGTCCCGGTTCCATTGTTCGGGAGCTCCTTTCAGGAGGATTGGGAATATTCGAATTTCCGTTTTATCGACACTCAACGGCTGAACAACGCGGATGTGCTGGCCAAATGCCTGAAACGTCAAATTTGGATAAATGACGGAATTAAAGCGGTCATATTCCAGAATTTCATTTGTTCTCTCTTCGCCATGGTTTTTGACGAGTGCGGCACGCAGTTCAGCATAGGCCCCGCCCGCTGGTTTGTTGACTTGTGGAACGGCTCCCTGATAGCCATGACCGTTCGGAAAGCCCCATACGCCCATGGGATCGAAATCAATGAATGATTTGGTTCCGGGTTTGTAGAAGGACGGGCCACCGCCATGACGGCTGAATTGGCGTCCGTCTTCATCCAGTGTGGACGCATGGGCATAGGGTGCATGGTAGAGATCGACGCCATTATCAATTTGCTGCTTCCAGTTTGAGCGAACAATATAGCGATTGCATCCGGCAGTCGCGCTAATTTCTCCATCCGGAGCGCGATCACACAGGTCATCGATGCTGCGCTTTATGGGACCCAGGTAATCATCAAGCGGCATGGTTTCAGAAGACAAGGAAGCAAAAATGAAGCCTCGGTAGCTATCTACCTGTGCCGGTGATTTTAGGTCCAAGTCTTCATCATCGACAAAATTTGCAACGAAACCCTTTCGATACGGTATTCCAACCAACTTGCCATCATTACGAAACGTCCAGCCATGGTAAGGACATTCAAACCTCGGGCTTGCACCGGATTTGACCGCACAAAGTTTTACGCCACGGTGCGAACACCGGTTAAACAGGACATGAACCTTACCGTCTTTTGCTCTGGTCAAAATCAGGGGTTGTCGGCCAATCTTTGTGGTTACAAAATCATTGACGTTGGGTACCTGACTCTCATGTCCAATGAAAACCCATAGCCGCCCAAAAATTCTTTCTAGCTCAAGCTCGAATATTCGCTCATCGGTGTATAGGCTCCTATGCACACGGTCGGGCAAAACCATCGATCTTAAGTGTTCGTCTGAATACATGTCTTTGGACGCTTTCTATCTAGGTTAACTTAGTTGATGACGGCTCAAGTGAGCCCATTCTGAATTGAATGATATTGACGATGATTGCGAACCCTGCGAGGCCACAGCCGACTATTCGCAAATCGGGGAAAGGAAGAATGAGAAACGCGGCGCCAACGCCAAGCAGTATTCTTAAAACCCACGGTACGCGGCCAAACAACCATCCTTCGACCGCTGATGCGGCACACAGTGACCCTGCAAAAGCAGCGGCAACGGGCAAAATTAAAAATTCACCCGTGATGCCCATCATCAGACTTGGAGATCCAACGATCAAGAATGGCATCAGATAGGCGATGAGCCCCATTTTCATGGCGGTAAAGGATGTGGCCCAAATATTGGCACCACCGATTTGTGCAGCGGCAAATACTGCCAGGCACACCGGCGGCGTGATATGCGACAGCAAGGCTGCATAAAAGACGAACATATGCGCTGTTATGTTATCAATGCCAATTTCACGCAGTGCGGGAACACCCAAAATGGAAACCAGCATAAATGCGGCAACCGTATTCATTCCCATACCCAGAATGATCGATGCGACGACCACGCATATCAGGACGAACATATAAATGCCGCCGGAAAAGTTGATGATGACACTGCTCGCATTGAGCGCAAGACCGGTTAACGTGAAGGTGCCGATGATGAGGCCAACGATTGCGCACGTGCTCAAGATCATGAGCGAGTTTTGCGCGCCAAGCTTCAATGCATCTAGCAGTCTTGCAGGTGTCAGTCGGGTTTCCACACGGAACCAACTGACGACAACACAAACACTGACCCCGTAAAAGGCCGCACGCAACGGCGACATCCCGCCGACCAACAAGGCGATCAAGGTAATCATTGGTATCAGCAAGTGTCCGCGCCGACGAAGCACGTCGATCAGGCTCGGTTTTTCTTCCAGCGGTATGCCTTTCATTCCGGTTTTAACCGAAACCAAATGAACAAACCAAAACAGGCTCAGAAAATACAGGGCCGCCGGCAAAATGCTGGCGAGCAAAATGGAACTATAGGGCACCCCTGCATAGGCGGCGACTATAAAAGCAGCTGCGCCCATAACGGGAGGCATTAACTGGCCGCCATTAGAGGCCAATGCCTCAATGGCTGCGGCTGTTTTCGGAGCATATCCAAGGCGTTTCATCATGGGAATTGTGAATTGCCCAGTCGTATAAACATTTGCAACGGAAGATCCCGTCACGGAACCGACGAGCGCTGACGAGAAAATGCCGACTTTGCCGGGGCCACCGCGTGTATGTCCTGCGATGGCGGTGACTAACTCGACAAAAAAGTCAGCGGCACCCGCTTTTTCCATAAAGGCGCCAAAAATAATAAAAACAACGATATAAGTGGCAGCCACGCCGACAGCTACGCCCCAAATACCATCCAGCGTCATGTACATGTAATCGATTATATGAATGGCCGCGAACCCGCGATGGGACATGCCCGAGACCGGAATATATTCCCCCAAATAGGCATAAGCGAGCGATATGGCGCCGCCGATAACCAGCACCCAACCCGTCGTCCTTCGGGTTGCTTCAAAGAGCAGGAGAATGGAAAGCCAACCAAAAGTTTGCTCAACCAGTGTCGGTGCGTCTGACAAGGTGAGCGGCCAGCGGTTGGCGAAATAGTCGGGCTGGAAAGCGACCCAACCGAAGGCCGGCACACATAGCAATCCCAAGACCCAGTCGTACCATGGAATGGGCTTGTCCTTATCCGTTTCTAACGCAGAACTGCTGTTTTTGCTTGATGCACGAATGCCTAAGAAAATGATGGCGAGACACAGCAGCATTGGAAAAGCGCGCTGCGAGTAAGGATACAGTGTCCCATCAAAGGCGGTCCAAAGGTGAAAGCCCGCGAGGGTAACGCATAGAGACGTTAACAGCATTTGTGCGGGCTTTACCTTGGAGACAACCAACCGATATCGGTCCAATGCAGCCGTATCTGTAAGGAAGGTCATCGACATGTACTAGCGTTCCTTTTGCTTAAGCCCCCCTTACATCATAAACCCTTGTTCTTTATAGTATTTGGCAGCACCTGGATGAATGGGGACGCCACCTACATTCTTCCAAGCGGTTGCCGGGTCGTAGAATTTATGCTGCTTGTGGACCATGTGGAACTTATCTTTATTTTCGGCCAGTGCCTTGGTGATTTTATACACCATTTCATCAGACATATCCGTCCGTACGCCAAAGGTCACAACGGTTGCCGGTGACCAATATGCTGAGTTCTTTCCATTGTTGTCGCTGTAAACGTCTCCAGGGACTTCGATCACCGATTGACCAAACTCGCCGCCTGCGGCGGCGGCGGCTTCTTTACTAATTGGTAGCAGCGTGAACGGCAGTTTGGAGCCGACTTTAATGTACTGATGGTGCGGGTACATGGAGCCACCCGTAAACCACATGTCGGCTTGGCCGTCCATGACCATACGGATCCCTTCTTTATGGGACGTATAGATGATCTTTCCGCCAAAAGATTCGATCTTTTCTTTTGTTAACCCGTATTGATCAAGGATGGCTAGAGCCTGTGCTGTCGCAAGCTGCGACCGCTCGAATGTCGCTATGCGTACAGGAATTTTTTCTTTCGCGATTTGTTCAAAGGAGACGATCTTGGTATTTGTTGGAGTGACCGCCTGTGCCACACTTGGTCCCCGAATAGCCGCGATCATTCTGAAATCATACTTGGTCCCTTTTGGACCCTTGCCCGTATAGGCCATGCTCGCGAGGGCGTTTTCGAGAACGGCAACATCGGCGATTTTCGATTCCGCTTGAAGCCGTTCGACGTTAGCCCAACCACCGCCCGGTATCACAGTCGTTTCAACGCCGGGAACAGACTCCTTGATATATTCCGCGAAAGCAGCTGCTGCCTTAAAATAGCCGCCACCAGGCGAGCCCGCCGTCAACGTTATGGTTTCGGACATTGACGCTGTTGAGACAAAAATTGAAGATAGTAGCACACATGTGCCGGCTGCATTTTTTATGGTTCTAGAAATGGATGGCATAAGAACTTCCCTTTTCAACAGGTTTTTGTTTGTGCGAACACCTAACGCGCCAGTTTGAGATCTGATTTCTGCTGCAGACTCTGACCAAATGTGTTCGACGAATCGTTTGCACTGCACAATCATTGATTCATTAAAAATTACGTGCCAATCCAAATCATTAATGGACCCATAAATGGAGCCTATGGAGCCGAAGTTTGTCTTGAATTAGATGATGATAGAGGTCGAACTGAATGCCACTGATTAACGCGGTTAACCTGTGGAATGCACTTATTTTGGCGGCGTATCGCGCTTTGCAATGTCCATAAAGCGATTTACGACGGTATTCTCCATGCGCCCTTTAAGGCACACAACATCAACCGTGCCTTGATGAGGTATGTCAGAGATGGGGATCGAACGAACGTGATCTTCTGGCAAAAGTCCTTCATCAAAAATAATGCCGACGCCCAAACCTTGCTGCACGGCAGCAACGACCCCTTCGCGACTACCAATGACCAAGTCCGGCGAGAAAGCGACCCCTCGGGCTTCTGTTGCATGCTCCAGATGCTCTCTGACGATGGAGCCTTGTTCTCGAATGATTAGTGGGAAATTATCAAGCTCTTCGGTTGTCACTGACGTTTTGGTTGCCCAGATTTCATCGATGGGGACGATCGCCACCAACCTCTTTTGTCGGTATTCGATGCAATGGAAGTCGGGCAAGTTGGTTGCGCCGGACATTACAGCAACATCCACTGTGCTGGATCGAAGGCTATCCATCAATTCGTGGGAATTCCCAAACACAACAGAAATTTTAATGGCCCCGTGTTGTTGACGCATCAAGGCAGCAAGTCGGATCGCTTCAAACGGCCCATAGGTCCCGATGACAAGCTCACCCGTTTCAAATGCGCGAATACTCTGCAAGAAGTCGTTGCATTCGCGTCTTGCAACATCCCATTTTTCCACCAACGGAAATAGTCCTGCACCCGCTTCCGTCAATCGAGCACCTGTCGAATTACGAATAAACAGCTCGACGCCACAACGCATTTCAAGTTCTTTGACCTGAACCGTTAACGTCGGTTGGCTGACGTTCAACTGCCGTGCCGCACCACTAAACGTGCCTGCCTTCGCCACGGCATAGAAAGCGCGTGCCTGCGTCGGGGTCATAGCAAACGCCTATATGGAGTATTGAAGAATAGCATTGGCAGTTGAACTCGAAAAATTGCAAACATTGGACATAAGCAAGGCAGACAGTCAATTTGTAAGCCACATAACCCTAGATTAAGCCTGTTAAACCTCTCATGAGTTATCTCGTATGTTAGCCTAAAAATATGACTGAACAACAATTAATCAACTTATATATTTAGTGTAAATTTTAGGCAGCTAGGCCAAAAATTCAGTAAAAATCTGGAGAATTTAATGACATTGCCTTTGTCAGAAGAACAACTTAGTGATTTCGTGGAAGACGGTTTTTTTGTTTATAAAAGTTTATTCACACAACAAGAAGCGAGCGTCATTCTGCAAACGGCTTTGAATGATGAACTGCTAAAAACAGCCGCCTATTCGCGAACGGATTCCGATGGCAATGCGACAATGATGACGGTTTGGGACACCCTTGGGGATGATATCTATTCAATTGCAATGCGAACACAGCGCGTTACAAGCGTTGTTAAAATGTTGATTGGTGATGATATCTGTCACTACAATTCCAAGCTTAACGCTAAAGAGCCAAACGTTGGCGGCAGTTGGGAGTGGCACCAAGACTATGGGTATGCCTACGATTACGGCGTTCTAGAGCCGAGAATGGCAACCTGCTTTCTGGCACTAGATCCTTCAACCCTTGAAAATGGCTGTATTGAGATGATGAAAGGGTCGCATAAACTCGGCCGTATCGATCATCAATTCGTAGGCAAGCAATATTGTGCAGACCCGGACCGGATGAAGATTGCGGAAGAAAAACTCAGTGTCCTTCCCTGCGAACTTGCGCCAGGCGATGCCGTATTTTTTCATTGCAATACCTTGCATCGCTCGAGCGCCAATCGGTCAAGTAAGCGCAGGTGGGCGCTTATTACGGTCTTTAACGCAGTCAGCAACCTGCCCTTTAAAGAGGGCCCGCACAGCGGATTTCATCCCGTCGATACCGTCCCGGATGATGCCGTGCTTAGCACCGACTATATGGGTAGTGCACCAGATAAAAAGTTTCAAAAGAAAGCTTATAACCCGGCGACTGTGTCATAACTGTAAACCAGGGTGACAGTTGAGTTCGCTTAGTGCAAAGAGAAAAAAGACTTACGCCGCCAAGATCGCCGGCGGTACAAACGGGGAGTCTGACTCAATATAGGTGCCGTTTCTCAGGCAGAATACGGGCCGGACGAACTGTTCGCAGATTTCTTCGGCGCCCGAGTTATCCGATAATTTAAATCGGCCCTGCTCTATCTTGATAACGCTCACATCGGCTTCTCGCCCAACTTGCAATGAGCCCAGCGTGTCTTCCATTTTTAACATTTTGGCCGGGTTGGACGTTACCATCGCCAGGACATCCTTCAAATCGACACCCAGATGCAATAATTCAGACATCGCAATGGTCAGATTAAACGGTGCAACCCCGGCAAATGGATTGACCTGGCGTTCGTGGTCGTCGGATGCATTTGGTACTTTGACGTTATAGCCATGCATATCTGCACCCAAAGTATAGGGCATGATGCCGGCATCGAGAACCTTTCGGGCGACGTCGAAGCTAAAGTGTGACCCGTGTCCAATGTCCAGTTTGACCCCGCCTGTATTGACGGCTTCGAGAAGTATGGGATGAATTTCGCCCGAGGCCGAGACGAATCCCCCCGGATGGCGGGTAAACGGGTGAGCCAAAATATCGCCGGGTTCGATCAAGGGGATCAGTTCGCTGATGAGTTCCTCTTCGTCGGGGATTGGCGCTGACTCAGCGGTCGGCCAGAGTTGTCCAAGATGGATGTATAACGGTAATTTCGTTTCACTTGATATCTGTTTGCCAATTTTGACGACTTCAAGCCCCCACCGAGACTGACCGCCAATCTCGGCATGCGCTTTGATCCCCTTTACGATGTCCAGATTATCCATTGCAACACGGACTGTGTGCTCTGCATTGACGCCGCCCGGTCCATAAAGATCAGGGTAAAGGTGCCCTTCCAACCCGCCGACAAGGTATGTGGAAATAAAACACAATACGCGACTGGAAGACGGCTCCGAAATGTAGTTCCGAAACCCGCCAATGGTCATGCAACTCGGGCCTCCTTGGTCAACCAATGTCGTGACCCCGGACCGAACGCCCACAAGATCGGGGTTTAAGCCGAATTTTCCGGTGACATATTCATAGACGTGTGCATGTGTATCAATCATTCCCGCTATGACGATGTGATCTGTTGCATCGTAGCGGGTATCGGCCGACGCATCTGCAAGGTCTGGCTCGATTGCGGCAATCTGACCGTCCCGAACCCCGACATCGAAGCGACCGTGGACCTGGGTGGCAGCATCATGGACCGTTCCGTTCAAAATCAACTTATCAAAGTGTGGATGATCACCCATAAAATGCGTTCCTACTGCGCCAGATTGTCTTCAAATGTAAATTTTTGTAGTGTTTTAAACTTCTGAAATAAATTTAGTTGTTCTTACAACAATTATATGTACACTTTTCTCTAAGATGCGTAAATTGTCAAGCTTACAAGCGCCTAAGCGATTGGATATCGACAGTTCTAAAAATAACAATAAAGGGCACAATGGCGAACAAAACTGAAATCAACTCGAGTGGTGTAGGCGCACGTGTTCCACGTTTGGAAGACAATCGGTTTCTGCATGGCAAGGGGCGGTTTGTTGGCGATATCAAGTACCCGGGTATGCTTGAACTGGCCTTTTTTCGCAGTCCAATGGCCCATGCTCTTATTAAGGATATTCGAAAACCCGGTTCCCATCAAAATCGTGTTTTCATGGCGGAGGACCTAACGGGTGTTTCCGGTATCCGCGCCGATTCCGCGTTGCCCAGTTTTAAAAGTTCTATCCAGCCTATCTTGGCGACCTCCAAAGTCCGGCATGTGGGGGAACTTGTTGTGGCCTGTCTTGCGGAAACCCGTGCGGAAGCAGAAGATTTAGTGGATCTGGTCGAAGTCGATTTCGAGGAACTGCCCGCCGTTCACGAAATGACAACGGCGCTTGACCCGGCAACGGCCCTGCTCCACGACGATTGGGGTGACAACGCATTTTTACAAACAGAAGTCGAAACAGACTTTAGCGAGTCGATCGCGGACGCTGTTGCTGTTGTTAAACGAACCTACCGGACATCAAGACAGTGCATGGCACCTATCGAAGGACGCGGTGTCGTCGCACTTTGGGATAAGAACCTCGAGCAGCTGACGGTTTATTCGGCGACGCAGATGCCGCATATCGTCCGGACCGGATTGTCGGAATGCCTGGGACTGGACCATGGCAAAATTCGCGTGATTTCGCCTGATGTAGGCGGCGGTTTTGGTTACAAGGGCATTTTGTTGACGGAAGAAGTCTGTGCGGCCTGGTTGGCAATAACACTGGACCGGCCCATCCGCTGGATCGAAGACCGGCGTGAACACCTGATTGCTGGCGCGAATTGCCGCGAGCACCATTATGAAGTCACGGGTTATGCAGCGGCAGACGGCGAATTGCTTGCTGTGGAGTGCGAAGCCATTGTCGATTCAGGGGCCTATTCAAGTTATCCCTTTTCGGCATGCCTTGAGGCGGCGCAGGTTGGTAGTATTTTACCGGGCCCCTATCATATGCGCGGTTACAAATGCAAAACGTGGTCGGTCGCTACCAATAAACCACCAATTTTGCCGTTCCGCGGGGTTGCCCGCACTGGCGTGTGTTTTGCCATGGAATTAACACTTGATGCGCTTGCGCGTGAGCTCGGTTTGACGCCGGAAGCCATCCGCGCGCGCAATCTTGTCACCCAGGACGAAATGCCGTTCACCAATATCACAAATAAGGATTTTGATAGCGGGAATTATCCTGAAGCCTTGCAGCGTGCCGTCGCGGCTATTGATATGGACAGCATTCGCGATCAACAAAAAAATCAGTCGGGACGGAACCGGATCGGCGTGGGGTTATCCATTTTTTGCGAGCAAGGTGCCCACGGAACATCGGTCTATCATGGCTGGGGTATCCCGATGGTACCCGGCTTCGAACAGGCAACGGCGCGCCTGACACCGGATGGTGGCCTTGAATTGCGGGTTGGTGTGCATAGCCACGGGCAAAGTCTCGAAACAACTTTGGCGCAAATCGCTTTCGAGGAACTTGGTATTGATCCTGATAAAGTTAAAGTCGTGCATGGAGATACCGCCTATACGCCCTACTCAACCGGAACATGGGGCTCGCGATGCATTGTCATGGCCGGGGGGGCCGTTGCGACGGCGAGCGCAGCACTTGCGGCTCGAATTCGCAAAATAGCTGCCCATCTGTTACAAGCAAAAGAGGCCGATCTTGTCTTTGAAAACGGCTTGGTGCGCGGTGGCAACACGGAGATCTCAATCGCCGAGATTGCCCGGACCTGGTACTTGAAGCCTCAGCTGTTGCCGGATGACGTTGATCCACGCGGCCTCGAAGTCACGGAAGGCTATAAGACCGTCAAAGACACAGGCACATTTTCCTATGCCTGTCATGCGGTGACGGTCGATGTCGATATCGAATTGGGTCAAGTTAAGCTCCTCGATTATGTAATTGTTGAGGACGCAGGCACCATGATTAATCCGATGGTTGTCGACGGACAGGTTTACGGTGGTGCTGTTCAAGGGATTGGTACAGCCCTCTACGAAGAAATGCCTTTTGATGTATCCGGGCAGCCGATGGCGTCAACATTGGCTGATTATCATTTGCCGGTTGCCGCAGATATCCCGGATATTCGAATTATTCATATGGAAACGCCCTCGCCGCTGAGCAGATATGGGCAAAAAGGCATTGGCGAAAGTGGTGCCATTGGCCCTCCCGCTGCTATCGCTAATGCGGTAAACAATGCTTTGGCCCCATTGGGTGTTGAATTGCTAGAGATACCAATTACGCCAGAGCGAATTCTGCGCGCGATTGCCGAACAAGAGCTTGAAGAGGTGAGCCCATGAAGCCGGCACCCTTTGATTATCTTGCTGCGACCTCTATCGCTGAAACCACATCCATGCTTGTTGAAAGGCATGGCAACGCAAAGCCCGTGGCGGGCAACCAGTCACTCGGACCCATGCTTAATCTGCGGCTCGTGAGAACCGGCCTGTTAGCAGATATTTCGCAGGTGTCTGAACTTCGTGCGACAGAAGATATGCCTGATTTTGTTCGGCTTGGCGCGGCAATCACTCATGCAGAAATTGAAGACGGGCTGGTCCCGGACCCGACCGGCGGCTGGATGCAGCAGGCTGCAGGAAACATCGCCTATCGGGCCGTACGGAACCGGGGCACCATTGGCGGTAGTTTGGCTCACGCTGATCCGGCTGCGGACTGGGTTATCATCCTGACCGGACTTTTTGCTTGCGCATTGACGGGTGATCCGAAGGCTCCAAAACGGACACCGATGGAAGATTTTGTGACGGGACCGTTTGCAACTTCGCTGGCTTCGGATGAATTGTTGCTTGCTGTTGAAATTCCAAAACCGGGGCCGCAAGCGCGTTGGGGATATTGGAAGTTCACGCGTCAGGTTGGAGAATTTGCCAAAGCCAGTGCAACCGTCCTGATTGACCCTGAAAACAATCGGCACAGAATTGCCATTGGCGCGCTGGATCGCCAACCGTTGGTTATTGACGATCCAATCGCGCTTATCAAAGGCGCTGTCAGCGTCGATGAAGCTCTGTCTGCAGCTTTCCCAGATCGGTCCAAAGCGGACCTTGCACTGCATATCACAGCCCTTCGTCGGGCACTGGATATGGCGGTTGGTGAAGAGGTATCGCGCACATGAACAAGACAGACATATCTGTCACCATTAATGGTGAAAAAATTACAGCAACGACGGATGCACGAACCCATCTTGGCGATTTTCTTCGCGAGGAACAATTGCTGACGGGCACGCACCTTGGCTGCGAACAAGGCGTCTGCGGCGCCTGTACACTGATGGTGGACGGACGCCCCGTTCGCTCCTGCATAACGCTGGCCGTGGCCTGCGATGGAGCAGAAGTTCATACGGTGGAAGGTTTCGACGACGACCCATTGATGCAAAGAATCAGAGACGCCTTTAAACGCCATCATGGTCTGCAGTGTGGGTTCTGCACGCCGGGTATGCTGACGACAGCATATGATATCATCCGTCGTATCCCCGATGCATCATCAGAAAAAATACGCCAGGAATTGTCCGGAAACCTGTGTCGCTGCACGGGGTATGCAGGCATTGTCTCGGCGATTGCGGATGTTCTTGGAGATTCTCCCCCTGTTCCCAGCATAACACCGAAAGCCCGAACAAGTCGCTCAAAAGCATTATCCAGTGAAACGGCAAGTCAGCCGTCGGACAATAGTCCACGGTTGATGCGTCCCTTATCGGGGCGCTCAATAGACCTGAATGCTGAAGTCGATGGTATTGTGATTAGCAAGACTTTGACCGTCGAAGCGGACGTCGATGCCGTATGGAAGATTATCCGTGAATTGCCAACCGTTGTTTCCTGTATTCCGGGTGCGGATCTGGCAGGTCCGGTTGAGAACGATCTTTTCTCAGGAACTTTCGTTGTCACACTTGGGCCGATGCGCGCAACATTTCAGGGTAACGGAGTCTGTGCCATTGATGATGCCACAAGAACCGGGCGCGTTGCAGGTAAGGGAAAAGATAACCTTAGCCGCTCTACTGTCGACGGGTTGCTGAGTTTTGGGCTTGAGCCCTTGAACGAGCATCACTGTCGTCTTCAGTTAGATGTGACCTATCGGCTTCAGGGACCACTTGCCCAGTTTGGACGCAAAGGGTTGGTCGAAGAAATTGCAGATCGCCTTTTGGCCGATGCAGCGCGAAACATAACAGCGTTAGCGACGGGACAGGCAGATGACGTGAAACCACAAGAAACACTCAATGGTTTTAATGTCATGTGGGGGGTGATCGGAAGCCTCTTCAAACGCATATTTCGGATGTAATTATGTCAGGAATATGTTATCCCGTGGGAAATTTGCATTTGAGGACGATTAATGGCGCAACCAACTCGCACGACAGCAAAAATCGAAGCTGTAGAGACCAATTGGCGCGACGGACCTTTGCAGTCCCGCCCCGGTTTTTTGATCCGACGGCTGCATCAGATTCACACCGCGCTCTTCAACGAAGAATTCAACGAAACCAGCATAACGCCGGTCATGTACTCAATCTTGTCAACATTGTCCCAGTCCGGCCCCGTCGACCAAACGACGCTATCGTTGGCGGTTGCCATCGACAAGACCAACATGGTCGATATTCTGGATCGGATGCGCAAACAGGGATATGTCCGCAGACGCACACCAAGTGCAGATCGCCGGGTTCGTTTGACCGTCATAACGGAAAAAGGGCAACAACTGCTCGACACATGGGACGAAAAAGTCGAACGCGCTCATGCGCGGACCATCGACGCCCTCAGCCCGCAAGAGCAAGTTACCTTTATGCAGCTTCTCAGCAAAATTGTCGTCGAGAAAACATCTACGTAAATCACCTCTCTGTGTTGCTTGAGGTTGCAGGTTTCGATTATGACTAGGACCGACGCGACCTTTCAATCCTATCAGAACCTGATTGCGGTATCGCCAACTTTGGGCAGAATTTTACCGCTAACTGAAGCTGTCACCGATATCTCGGACAACACCTTGTTTCATGCGGGGCCACCGTTTGCAAACATCAGCAAAATTCCCGAGCCCATGCGAAACAGCATTGCGGCTGCGGCATTGCATGAGGGTTGGATCGAAGACAAACAGGACCTGGATTACGCACTTCGATCCTCGGCAATACGATTGCAGGCAGCGCAGGACATTGGGTTGGTCACACCGCTCGCTTTCGTTGTCGGACCCAGCGCCTATTGTCTGGAGGTGTATGATGCTGCATCACCGGGCAACCGCAAATTTTCTCCCCTCAATGATGGGCCCATGCCGGATGCCTTGAGGTTTGGTACCTGTCGCGACGGGGGACGCAGGCTCCTAACTAAATTGACCGATGAAATAGGACCGGAGTATGCAGAACGTGCGCGTGTTGGGACCCCTCTTCTCCCGCTTATTGATTATGGCCTGGAAAACGGAGACGACCTGCACGGGCACGTTGCCGCCACACAATCGAAAATCATCACTCTTTTTGACGATGGCTTGTCGGATGACGCAACAACCTACATGGAAGATGCCAATCAATTTGTCCTGAACGTCATTATGGCGACGTCGGCCCTGATGATTGGCGGCGGTGCGGGTCTTGCGGACAGTCAGCTTGTTGTTGCGGCAGGTGGTAACGGCGTTGATTTTGGTTACAAGCTCGCCAGTTCCCCTGATGAGTGGATCGTCAAGCCTGCCAACCCTCCGATCGGACCCAAATTTCCGGGACATGACGGTTCTGTCGCTCTTCCGGCTGTTGGTGACAGTGCGGTTGTTGATGCATTGGGATTTGGGGCAGCCTGCTTGCGCCTGTGTCCGACACTTGAAAGCGCATTTGGTTCGTATATCAGCCCGGAATTTTTAAAAGAAAGCGCCCATAACTCCTATGTCGGACCTCACCCTTCAATCACGAACCAGACCGTGAATGTCGGGCTTGATATGGCGGCTTCGAAAAGCTGTCTTGGTATCACGCTTGGCATGGTTGGCGCTGATGGAACCCAGGGCTTGATTGGGCGCGGTGTTGCGTCTTGGCCTGATGGTTAATCAATGGCCTCTAGAGGGTCGCGCACCCAAACGTTATCGTCTTCGATGCGTGTCTCATAGTTACGAAGACGAGGTAACGCCCATCCGGGGCCACAGGTTCCGTCGACAAGCGAAAAACGCGCCATATGTTGCGGGCAATGGATCCAGCCTTCGGCAACCCGTCCGTCGGAAAGGCGCGCAGCATGGTGAGGGCATATGCCGTCAAAAGCCCGCACATCGCCTTCACAATGGATCAGCACAATGACTTTGTCTCCGATAATCGCTTCGCAAATATCGGCTTCGATGACGCGGCTTAAGGGCGCGGCTAACTGCCAGCTTGTTGGGGCGTTTTTCATTTTAACGGCATAATAAGAAAAGAAGATGTCCATGAACACGAATGAATTGAGTGAAGATTATATCAAACCAACGACCTCTTTCTGGCAAGACATAAGTCTTGAAAAGGATATCAGAGATACTCTTGAGCCGCCTTATAAATATGGATACCCAGCGCGTTTATCAGACGGACGTTATCTTGTTCTGCCGCTGCGCATGCTTCCCGATGGCCAGCGTGCTCTTGCATCGCTGATCGCAAATCAAGCCAGCTTTCATGTCATCGAGACATTGTCCCAGCTGATGGCCGATTTATCCGCGCCATTGCACGCAGATGTCATCGTCGGGATGCCGACACTGGGCCTAGCGTTTGCCCCTATCGTTGCCCAGAAACTGGGGCATGAAAACTATGTCCCGCTTGGGTATTCCAGAAAGTTCTGGTATCGGGATGATTTATCGGAGGACGTTCAATCCATTACAACGCCGGGACAAGGCAAGCGAATTTACATCGATCCGAACGTTGTTCCCAGGCTGCGGGGACGACGCGTCATATTGGTTGATGATGCCGTTTCCAGCGGCACAACGATGGTTTCCGTCCTCAAACTGATTGCGCGATTGGAATGCGAAGTCGTCGGGATCGTCGTTGCCATGCGTCAAGGTGTATTGTGGCGTGATAACCTGGCCGCCTTTGATGTAAATACCCCTGGACGGGTCCATGGTGCTTTGGCTGGACCAATTTTTTCCCGTGCCAAAGACGGCTGGGTTCCGATCTCGGGAACACACGATGGCGAACCCGATCTTTAAGGTTTATAACCCCATATAGGCTTCGCGAATACGCGGGTCCTGGCTCAATGTTTCTGACGTTCCAGCCATCGAGACGCGACCGGTTTCAATAACAAAACTATGTTGCGAAATTTCAAACGCCGTCAAAACATCTTGCTCGACGAGCAAAATGCTCAGCCCGGTTCGATTGATTTCCTTTAGTGCTTCATTTAGCCGTTCGACCAGGGCCGGTGCGAGTCCCAATGAAAGCTCATCAATCATAAGCAACCGGGGGCGCGACATCAGGCCACGACCAATGGCGCACATTTGTTGTTCTCCGCCGGACATTGTCGTTGCATCCTGGGTTTGCCGTTGCTGCAGAATTGGAAACAGATCAAAAACAAACGCCAGATCTTTTTCAATTTCAGCTTTGTCTTTCCGTAAATAGGCCCCCAGCAATAGATTGTCCTTCACAGACAAACCTTTAAACAGGCGTCTTCCTTCAGGGACATGAACAATGCCGCTGGTTAAAATCTGTTCTGGCGACATGCCGACAAGTTCTTGTCCGTCAAATATGATACTACCAGATCGGATCGGCAACAGGCCTGATATGGTGCGCAGAAGCGTTGTTTTTCCAGCGCCGTTAGAGCCAACGATGCTGGCAACTTCGCCGTTTTGAACTTTGGCAGAGATATCCCACAATACCTGAACATCGCCATAACCCGATTGAAGATTGGTTATTTCCAGCAAGCTTTCCGTCATTTGTCGCTCTCCGCCTTAAATCTCTCGGCAAACTTCGCTCCGAGGTAAGCTTCAATTACTCTCTCATCCTCAACAATTTCTGTCGGGCTCCCCTCGGCCAACAACTCGCCATGATGGAGAACCAGAACTCGTTGCGAGACGTTCAATAAGACTTTCATCAAGTGTTCGATGATCAAAATTGTGATGCCCCGATCCGCAATTTGATGGATCAGTTCCAGTGCCCCGTCGATCTCGGCGGTATTGAGGCCTGCATTCACTTCATCAAGCAAAAGGACTTTCGGACACATTGCTAAACTTTTAGCCAGTTCAAGGCGTTTTCTATTCGGCAACGTCATGGAAGCAGCAGGCGTATCAGAAAATTTGTCAATACCGACGAATGCGAGTTCTTTGTGGGCCAGCTCTTTTGCTTCTTCGACAGGGCAGTCTGCGCCACCAAAAAAAGCACCGGCCGCCACATTCTCGAAGACTGTCATATCCGGAAACGGTTGCACCACCTGAAAGGTTCGGGCCAAGCCCGCTTGGGCGGCCTGATAAGGTTTTTGCCGCGTGACATCGCGCCCCTCAAATATGATCGTCCCGCTGCTCGGTGTGTGCGCACCTGTAATCAGGTTAATGAGTGTCGTTTTTCCAGCTCCATTCGGGCCAATCAAGCCGACGATCTCGCCTTCATTCAATCCAAATGAAACATCCTTAACCGCATGAATGCCGCCAAATGACTTGCTTACATTCTCCAGTCTCAGCAATTCCGTCATGGCTGTGTTCCTTTTCCGGCAAGAGGGAAAAAGTGTTGGTAAAGTTTCTTGTAGTCCAACCTCAAGAGGCCGTTCGGTAAGAAGAAGATCAGGAGGACGATAATTGAACCGAGGATTGCCCGGTTCCATTGGAGAAAATTGGCCCAGAAGAATTCTTCAAGGAAAACAAAGCCAACGGCACCGATGATCGGGCCAAACAGAGACCCTGCCCCTCCCAGTAAAACCATGACAGGGACTTTTACAGTAAGCAGAATTGAAAAACTGTCTGTCGGGTCGATATAACCCACCCAGGACGCATAGACAGCGCCCACTGCTCCACAGAACAAGGCGGACAGGACAAACGATGCGACTTTGTATTTCGTGGTATTTACGCCAACCATATCCGCCGCGTCTTCATTCTGCTGAATGCATCGGAGCCCAAAGCCCAGACGCCCGCGGTCGACTAAAAACGAGGCAATGAAGGCGCATACCATAATCCCGACCATTACATAGAGAACCATCGATGCAACCTCGTCAGGTGATCCTTTCAATAGCGGGACGTTCAAGCCATCGCCGCCCCCCGTTAGGCTGCCCCAGGATGAAATGATAAGACGTGTAAGCTCTACAATTGCAATGGAACCAATTGCAAAGTAATGACCTTTTAACCTAAGGATGATGATGCCAAGAAAAGCAGCAAACAGACCGACGAAAACCGTGGCAAAGGCCCAAGCAATGGGGATCGGGACACCTGCACGCTGGGCCAACGCACCCGCGTAACACCCAAGACCGAAAAAGGCCGCTGTAGAAAAGGACGGGTAGCCGGCAAAGCCACCGATGAAATTCCAGGATATGGCCATCGCAGAAAACATGGTCATCGTAATCGCGACCCGAAGTGTATAATTATCCGAGAACATTGGCGCGCAGAGCAATAATAAGATCCATGCCGTCAGCACTAGAAAACCAAGCTTATTGTACGACCGCATTATTCATATCCCTTCACGCCAACAAGCCCGGTCGGCTTAACAACCAGCAAGACCAGCATTAACAAGAAACCGATCGTGATCGCGTGTTGAGGGCCAAGCAGGTAGCCAGAAAAACTTTCAATAATGCCAAGGGCCAAGCCCCCGACCAGCGCCCCGGGTACGCTGCCTAACCCGCCGATGACGCAAATGACAAAAGCCTTGCCGAGAAAGGCGCCTGTAAGATTTGTGGTCACCGGGAAAACCATCGCAAAAATGACACCAGCAATACCGGCCATCATGGCGCCAATGCCAAAAGTAATAGCGTAAATATGGTTGACCCGAATGCCCATAAGTTCGGCAGCCTGGCGATCCATACGCACGGCGACAATTGCCCGCCCGATCTTTGAGCCGCGCATCAACATATAAAGGAGCGCCGTCATTAGGAGCGCCAGCCCCATCCCCAACAAGCGGTCAACGGGCATAACCGTATCTGCTATGGTGACGTTGCCTAAGTCGAGCGTGACACGTCGTGGTGTTGCCGTGAAATAGACGTTCATAAGATTATAGAGGATCATATCCAGACCAAAGGTCAGCGTAAGCGTCGTCAATACCGGAGCCGTTACGACCTTGTTGATCAGATAGAATTGCAAGACAAAGCCTATTCCGAAAAGCCCCAGTGCGACGACGGGTAAGGAAAAGATCGGGTTCACCCCGAGTAAGTGCCAAGCGAAATAAGTCAGATATCCGCCAAGGATTATAAAGGAACCATGTAGCATGTTGATGACATTCAACACGCCCCAGACGAGTGAAAACCCGATGGCGACACAGGCATATAATGTGCCCAGTGCGATACCGTTCAGCAGGATTTGTAGGACGTCCATGGCTCTCTCATATAAAAAGGGGGGAGAAAAATCGTATTGAAAGGTGATGGTTGGGCCAGGCAACACCGCTGGTGCCACCTGACCCGGGAGTAAACGTTACTTTATCAGTGTCATCTTCGCATCAGCGATGGATGCCGGGTATAACACTTTCACATCTTTGTTCTGGACCTGGATGATGGGCATTTCGCGACCCTGATTCATGCCATTATCGCCAAAATCGATAGGACCATAAAAGGTTGTGACATCGGTAGCCGCAAGTGCATCACGCACTGCCATTTTGTCGGTTGAACCAGCGCGCTGGACCGCATTGACCAAAACGTCCGCCGCAGCCGCACAGGACCCATGAACGTAGTCAGGATCTGTTTTGAACTTCGCCAGGAAGTCCTTATAGAATTCGGCTGTTGAGGACCAGGCACCGATTGCATTGGTATAGGCGGTTGCATGATGCCACCACGTAGAGCTGGTTACACCATCGGAAAGCGTCCCAAGTCCCTCGGTGAACTCGCGGTATGCGGGGCCTGTTACCATTGTAATGATTGGCGCTTTAACACCCAAATCCTGCAGCTGCTTGCGGCCAAGAATCAGATCCTGCGTATAACCCGTCATATAAATCCAATCAGGCGCAGCTGATTTCATAGCTGAAACAGCGGCGGAGTGATCGAGTGTTCCGACCGAGTAAAGCTGGTCGTAGACCACTTCCAAACCGCCTGATTTTGCAGATTTTGACAAGGCGGAAGCCATCGCTTTGGGGAACACGTCATCGCGACCATATACAGCGACTTTTTTAATGGATGGCATTTGTTCTTTGAAGAAGGTTACCATTGATTCCGTCATGCCGGTATTCGGTGCCAATGTTCCAAACAGATATTTGAAGCCTTGATCGTAGACGGAGACAGAGGATGCGACGCACGCGAGCAGCGGAACCTGGTAACGTTCAGCTACGGCGGCAACAATTTTCGTGTGGCCTGAACCAAACGGGGCCAACAACACGTCGACTTTATCGTCAGTGACCAATTTTTCAGCAAGTTGTCCCGCTCGTTTTCCATCGGTTTGATAATCGTACTTCACAAATTCAACGGACATTTTCTTGCCGCCGACTTCAATACCACCAGCCGCATTGATCTTCTCAAGCCATAAGTTCCAAACGGCTTCCTGTTTCTTGCCTTCGTCAGCCAGTCCACCTGTCAAAGCCAGCGGTGTCCCTATCCGCAGGACATCGTCGGCTTGAACAACGGAGGACCCTAAATAAAGACTGAGTCCAACAGAGGCGGTTGCCATAATCGCGTAATTTTTAAGCTTTTTCATTGTCATTTCTTCCTCATAATTTAAGGCGTTTTTATTGCGGCTTGCACCGTTAGTTTTGGTTTCGTACCGCACTGCGTCGCAATAAACGTGCCAAAGTGATATGTATTATTGTTGTAGGTATAACTTTATCTTTTTTAATGATCGAATGTTCGTTTCGAACAAAAATTAATCACAATTAAAAAATATGATTAATATTTATGCAGATTGTCGATTGTGTTTAAGTTGCATTTTCAATGGGCGCGCCATGGTTGGTCGATGGGGCGACGATGTTAAACCGAAACCCAATTCTTTTTGTGCGAAAATGCTGCTATAGATTTCAGGGATCTGGTAAGTTTAATGTTGGCTGTATAGGCTACGATTTAACATGGATAGGCCGTTGCAAAACTTTATAGCGCATGTTGCGCGGAACCTTTTAGCCGCTAACGCTGTGCCGCCAGCGGGAGTTTTAGCTGCCAAGCGGATGGCGGGGTTGCTCGAAAATGTTGCTCTGGATGTTCGAGGTGCACCGGCTGATAACCCGTTAACCGGTGACATGGACGTGGCACTCAGGTCCGCCGGTGAGCTGACGTTACCTGTCGCCCAGTTGGTCCCGGATTTTATAAAGATCGCCGATCAGTTACCTTGGTATCGTCGCCCTTCCGATGAAGACATGATATTTGATAAAGGTCATATCAATGCCGAGATTATTGGCCCTGAGGGACTTGTCTTTAGCGATGCAGTGAAGCTGGGTGTAACCGTGATGAGCCCCGGAGTAACCTTTCCTGACCATCATCACCCTCCCGAAGAAGTCTACGTGGTTTTAAGTCCTGGATATTGGCGACAGAACGACGAGGACTGGTGGTCACCCGGGCCCGGCGGATATGTCTATAACCCGCCTGATATTCTGCATGCGATGAAGTCTGAAGACAGCCCGTTGTTCGCGCTGTGGTGCCTTGATTTAAAGAAGGAAAACTAATCGTCAGGCGAGCGGGGTTAAGGGAACATTTTCGCGTAACGCCAGGAAAGTCCATATTTTTCGGGTCAGGTCATTGCTGTTGACATTGGCTCGATGAATTAAGATTTGCAACGGAATATGCCAGTTTTGTTTGCCGGCGATGGCCATGAGATGCGCATCTAAATCCGGTTGTACAAGGCTTTGAGGCAGCCACGCGATCCCTGCTCCGTCCCTGACCCGAATACGCAGTGCACCCGCCATCGAGTTTTCGTAAACAACGGAAAGTTTATGATGAAGGCCGCCCGCTTTTAACAACGGTTCGATATGGCGTCCAATTGGAGCTGTGTGGCCAAACTGTAAATAGGGAATGCTAACGAGGCCTGGGTCTTCTATATCGAACAACGGCGTGCCGTCCGGATTTGCTTTGCTCACGGGGATCAATTTATCCTGTCCAATCTCTAATGCCTCGAGCGACGGGAATTTTGGCATACTCACCGAATAATTGCTTTGGTAGGCGATCACATAGTCAACCAAACCTTTTTTGAGGTCATCGATGCAGTTTGGGAGGTCATCTGCCCGCAGCCGAGACATAATCGGCCCAAAGGACTTTTCGAAAGCCTGAAGCCAGGACGGATAAAAACGCCAACCAATGGAGTGTTGTGTTGAAAAAGAGACAACGTATTTATCGGGCTGTGCCTCTAGGGCGCGCATTTGTTCGCGCTCTGACTCTATTCGTGCAATGGCCTGTTCGCCGGCTTCGAGCATTTGCCGACCGGAACTGTTGAGGTTTACCGGGTGGGTTGATCGATCGACAAGGGTCACGCCGACCCAAGTTTCAAGAGCTTTAATGCGACGGCTAAAGGCGGGTTGGCTGAGGTTTGAGAGTTCTGCTGCGCGCGAAAAGTTGCCTGTCCGTGCGAGGTGAGCGAGGTCTTTAAAGAGAGAAATATCCATCAGAACACCATTATGCACGATTAACATAATGCTAGGCAAACATAGAATTGGCAAAGCTGAGAGATTTCGAACAGACTATGGTCATTGTAAACCATTGGCCTAAGGACAGATCGGAATGAATTTCGCGGCAAATAACGGGACTGATCGGCTCGACCTTAATCGTTTTCCGCGCGTTGATCTATGCCATCAACCGACACCAATTGAGCCGATGCTGCGCTTGAGCGAACACCTTGCAGGTCCGACGTTTTATATTAAGCGAGACGATTGTACCGGGCTTGCAAGCGGCGGCAACAAAACCCGCAAACTTGAATTTCTTGTCGGTGATGCCCTTCAGCAAGGTGCAGACATGCTTGTTACGCAAGGTGCCGTGCAATCAAACCACGTGCGCCAGACCGCCGCTGCTGCATGTCGCGTCGGATTAAAATGCCATGCACTGCTGGAGCGCCGGGTCCCAGATAGAGCGGCAGATTACGAAAAAACCGGCAACGTATTCCTTGATAAAGTCTTTGGCGCGACACTTGAATACCGCCCGTCAGGGCTGGATATGAATGCTGAAACAATGGCCGTTGTCGAAAAGTTGAAGGCTGAGGGGCATAACCCGTACTTTATCCCTGGCGGCGGCTCTAATGAGATTGGAGCGCTTGGATATGTCTCATGCGCTCAGGAAATCGTTTCGCAGTCTGAACGTACGGGCCTAAGTTTTGACTGGCTTGTCATGGCAACGGGAAGCACAGGTACACAAGCAGGGCTGGTCGCGGGGCTGCACGCAATGGAATATGGCCTTCCCGTTATGGGTATCAGTGTCCGCCAGAAGCACGACTTTCAGGTCAAAGCCGTAAGTGGGCTTGTGGAGCGAACCCTGGTGAAGCTCGGCATGGATGGAAAATCAGGGGCGAAGGTCCTTGTCGATGACGGCTATGTCGGTGATGGCTACGGCCTCCCCGCACCTTCCACATTAGACGCCATTGACCTGGCGGCGAAGCGTGAAGGTTTGCTGCTGGATCCGGTCTATTCGGCTAAAGGTTTTGCTGGCATGGTCGGTCTTACAAAAGCAGGGTTTTTTAAACCATCAGACAAGGTTCTCTTCCTTCATACAGGAGGATCGGTGGCTTTGTTCGCCTATGAGGAGATGCTGGTCGCGTCTTAGCGTTCCTTCAAATTGGCAAACGCTGAATGATCAAGTTTGGTTATCAATAAGAAAATTATAAATCTTTAAAACAGTGGACTTTCAAAGGAGTAACAAAATGAAAAGAACAATTCTGAGTATGTGTGTCGTTGGCGCTATGGGTATGGCATCGACGGCGGCGTTAAGTGCTGAAAAGGTAAATATCGGTGCGCCCTCTTGGACCGGTGCACAGGCAATTGCGGCTCTTATTCAGGCTGTTGTTGTTGACCGCATTGGTGGTGAAGCTAATTTGGTGCCGGGCAACAACGCGACTATTTTCCAAGGCATGCATCAGGGTAAAGGTGACATCGACGTACATCCCGATGTTTGGTTACCAAACCAGCAGAGCTTCACAAAAAAATACGTTGATGGTGCGGGTACCGTTGCTCTCAGCGAAAATTCCTACGAAGGAAACCAGGGATTTTGCGTTTCCAAGGACTTTGCCAAGGCGAACAACGTGACGGATATCGCCGATCTGGGCCGTCCGGATGTCGCGATGAAGATGGACAGTGATGGCAACGGCAAGGGTGAAATGTGGATTGGTGCTCCGGGTTGGGCGTCTGCCAACGTAAATCAGGTAAAAGTGAGAGACTACGACCTGATGTCGTTCATCGAGCCTATTCGCGCTGAAGAGAGTGTAAAGACGGCCCGGGTTAAGGACTCGATCGCCAAGGGCGAAGGCTATGCATTCTATTGCTACAAGCCACACGCCATCTGGTATATGTTCGATGTTGAAATGCTGACAGAACCCAAATTTGATGCCGCCAAATACAAAATGGTTCAGCCATCAGATTCTCCAGACTGGTTTGATAAATCCAAGGTCATGACCAAAGATGCGTTGAAAAACGTCCAGGTCGCTTACTCAAAGTCTTTGGTGTCCAGATCACCTGCGATTGCAGAATTTCTGCAAAAGATGTCGCTGACAGCTGATGATGTCAGCGGTTTCGCTTTCGAGATTTCTGGAAAAGGCCGCAAACCAGCTGATGTTGCACGCGAATGGATTGAGAAAAACTCTAAGCGCGTTGATGGTTGGCTCGGGCTTTAAATTGATATCGTGTGATTTCGGAGGGGGCTGTCCTGCACAGGATGGCCCACTCTGGAGTGCCGGATCTTATCAATAATTAAATACTGCTTTTGGTCGGTTAAGATTTCTTCAATCAGGCCTACAGCTACAGGAGACTGCTTTGACCTCTCCCTCCCCCACCCCGTCTGCTACAGATGATGTTGTCATCGATATCCAGAATGTCTGGAAAGTGTTCGGCGAAAATGCTGACGCCGCAATGGCAGCTATTCACGAACGTGGGTTATCCAAAAAGGAAGTCCATGAAGAGTTTGATTCCGTCGTTGGTGTCGCAGACGTAACGCTGGATGTCAGGCGCGGCGAAATCTTCTGCGTAATGGGTTTGTCTGGAAGCGGCAAATCAACACTTGTCCGACACATAAACCGTCTTTTAGAGCCGACGTCGGGTAAGGTCATGGTTGATGGCGTCGACGTGATGGCTCTGGAGCCGGCAGACCTGCGGGAGTTTCGCAATCGAAAGATTGGTATGGTGTTTCAAAACTTTGCCCTCCTGCCACATCGCTCTGTATTAGATAATATTGCCATGCCTTTGGAAATTCGCGGAATTAATAAAAACGAACGCATGCGGATTGCTAACAAAGCGCTGGGAATGGTTGAACTTGGAGCATGGGGAAATAAGTTTGCCCATGAATTGTCGGGTGGAATGCAGCAGCGTGTGGGGTTGGCGCGTGCATTGGCGGCTGACCCTGATGTGCTGCTGATGGATGAACCCTTTAGCGCTCTTGATCCATTGATCCGTCGTCAATTACAGGACGAATTTATCAAGCTCTCGGCGGTCATGAAAAAAACCACTGTCTTTATTACACATGACCTCGATGAGGCGGTGCGTATCGGCGATCGCATCGCCATTATGCGTGATGGACGCGTCGTACAGATTGGCAACGCAGAAGATATTGTCATGCATCCTGCCGATGATTATGTGGCCGATTTTGTCGCCGGTATCTCGCGATTGAAGGTTGTTAAGGCGCATGCGGTGATGCAAACCATCGACGCCTATGAGGCCGAGTTCGGCCCCATCCCTGCGAACGCCCAAACCGCGAATTCAGATGACAATCTGAGCACCCTGATAAAACTGGCAATTGACCATGAAGCGCCGATAGTTGTTGTTGAAGATGGTGAAAATAAAGGTGTTGTTACACGCCGTGAAATTCTGCGAACCGTGATTGAGGGAACGGAAACGTCATGACCAATACGGATAATCAAATGCAGCAGGCTGAAAGTCCTGCAATGGCTGAGGAAACAGCAAAGCTGGTTCAAGAGTTTGTCACGACCCAGCCCGCCTATTATCAGCAACAGTTCGAAAAAATTGGAAATGACGCCAAATTCGTCTGGACGTTCAACCTGTGGGCGGGTCTTCTTGGGCCGATCTGGTATGGCATGCGCGCCGTTTGGAACTGGGGGCTTATCTTCCTGATTCTGGAAACCGCCGCCTGGGTGCAAATTATCCGTGGCTTGTTCGGAGAGCTGGCAGTCGATGCCTGGCAGCGGATTGCGAATATCGAGGGGACCCTCGAGTTAAGGCGCAAGCAACTGCAAGCCGCCATCGATAAAGGGGCTGATAACGTCGATGTATATCGACGAACTGTTGAGTCTTTGGAAAACGCGATTGGCGGCATAAGGCTTGAGGCCCAGCAGCTCGAGGATTCCGGATTGACCGTTGCGACGATCGGAATTGTTGCGCTGATCATCATCAAGGGCGCGCAGGCGGTGATGGCCAACACCGTTTTGGAACGGCGGTTTTCAACTTGGTTGTCCGATGCATCCGTTTCAAAAGGAATGACGGCTGCTGATATCGCCTTAAGTGTTGGCTTTTTTGCCGTTATTGTCTCAGCCACGGTTATTCATTACAGCTTCCCATCCGCCCTATCGATGTTGACAGATTTCCCAACGGAGCCACAAATTCGGCTAACGGTTATTGGTTATGTTGAAAGGTTCTTCGAGTTTGCTGTCACCAGTGGTGACGCGTTTTTCGACCTGATTACCTTTGCCATCCGGTTTGTTCTGGACGGGTTGGAACTGATCTTTGTTAAAACCCCCTGGATGGTGATTGCCAGCTTCTTGATCCTTCTGACGGGGTTGTCTGCAGGACGCCGGGCGGCAATCTACACCGGCGCTTTTCTGGCTTACATGGGAATGCTTGGGTTTTGGGAAAAAGCCATGACCACGCTTGCCCTGCTTGGCACGGCGGCCTGTTTGTCGATTGCCATCGGTATCCCCCTTGGCATGTTCTGCGCACGCCGACCACGCTTATACCGGGTGGTCAGCCCGGTGATGGATTTTATGCAAACCATGCCGGCTTTCGTTTTCATGATCCCGGTTATCGCGATCTTCGGCACTGGTAAACCGGCAGCCGTTGTCACGACGATGATCTTTGGTGGAACACCTGTTGTTCGTTTGACGGTGCTGGGTTTACGTGGCGTGCCGGAAGCGGTTCGTGAGGCTGCTATCTCTTTTGGTGCCAGCAAGTGGTATCTGCTGACGCAGGTCGATCTGCCGCTTGCCAGTCCATCGATCCGAGCTGGCATTAACCAGACGATCATGCTCAGTTTGGCGATGGTGGTGGTTGCATCACTGATTGGCGCCAAGGGACTTGGAGAAGATGTCCTGGAAGCCTTGCAATATGCCAACGTAGGTCAGGGAATTCTTGCAGGTTTCTCGATCTTGTTCTGCGCGATGATCCTGGACCGGATTGTTCAGGGAGACAGAAAGTAGTTAGCTCAGCTGGTATCGGCAGTTATACCAAATTCACCTACTGATTATCGCAAGAGAACTCGAATTTTTTCTTTGAGTTGCCCGGCGGAAACCGGTTTGGCAATGAAGGCATCAACGCCGTCATATTGTGCGGCGATGATAGAATCAACGTCTTTGCGGGCCGTTAACATTGCAAACCGGGTTGTATTGCCGCGTTTCCGCAAGGTACGCAAAAGTTCGATTCCTGTCAGTTTCGGCATCATCCAGTCGCTGACGATCAAGTCGAAATTCTGCCCGCTATCGATAAGATGTAGAGCTTTCGCGCCATCTTCGACAACGGTCACATCCGCTTCGATTGCATTTTGTATCACGTCGCGGATGAGTGACCGCATAACCTGGTCATCTTCCGCCAGTAGAACCTTGCTCGGCGCGTTCGGTGGGCCGTTACTTGCCAGCATAGCATGTTCTGCTTTTTTTAGTCTTTGGCTGACGCGTGCTCGAAAATGCTCTTGATTTGCTTCGGTCAAAGGGTAGCGGGCAATCAAGTCATTTACGATCGTATCACTTACAAAACCGACCATGCGGCGCAGAACGGGCTCCGGCAGGTCATTTCGTTCGGCAAGAGGCATGTGCAAGGCATCTTCGTCTTCCGCTATGCTGGCGATTTCAACAAATGTTGAAGCATCGATCTGTGCAGATTTATTGTTGAGCAAAGTGCCGATGGATTGAACATGACGTGTTTCGGTAATCGATTGTGATACGCCCGCACCGATGTTTTGGCGCCGCGCGATGGCCGTGACGGCGTCGGACTGAATTCCTGCGGAAATAATTTCGATAAGTTCCGCATCATCAAGGATTGGCGAATGCTCTAAAATCGGTGCAGCGACGGCGGCTTCTGTGTCGCGTGCCAGTTTTGTAACAACGCCTTTTGGCACACTTTCTAATTGCTTTATTTCGTCTGCGATAATTCTGCGGACGACCACCAACTGATCGTTGATCAGGTTCTCAAGTACCTTGTTGACCCGCTGCGAGATAACTTCGTCCGCATCAGCATCCGAGGCATTAAGGCGCTTGCCGATTTTTTTTGCCAAGTCATGGCGAATGCCATCATCCAGATCATGGGTTAGCAGAAAGTCTGCCTGCAATGGCGTTGCAAAATTCGTTGCGACCGCTTGTCTAACGGATGTGTTGTCGTCGGTAGCGAGGTAATAAAGAATCTCTGTGGGCGCGTTATTATCCTTCGCCAACTCAAGGCGCGACACATCATCACCATGTGCAGCAATGTGTTTCGCGGTTTCATAATTCATCGTTTAGCCATTAACGTTCCGAGAATGCTTGTTCCAATGCCACGTAAACAGGGCGCGTGAGATACCGCAGTAAATTCTGTGTTCCCGTTGTAATATCTGCCTGCACGGTCATGCCGGGAACAATCGGATATCGTTTGTCGTCTGCTAATATATAGTCGTTATCCAGAGCGATGCGACCTTTAAAGTAAGGTTCTCCGGTTTCGGAACTAAACGTATTCGCCGAAACACTGGAGAGTTTTCCCGTAAGTTGGCCATAACGCCTGGCGTCAAAGCCCGTTATTGTGATTTTTGCGGGTTGGCCTACGCGCACATAGCCGATATCGCGGGGACTTAATCGGGTTTCGATGACCACCCCTTCATCACTCGGTACAATGGTCATCAAGACCTGCCCGGGCTGGACCACGCCACCCGATGTATTGACCTGTAATCCGTGAACAATACCTGCAACTGGCGATACCACATTTAGGCGCTCTACACGATTTTCCAGACGTGCTATGTTGCCTCGAACTTCCGCCAATTCACCCAGGACTTCGGAAAGTTCTTCCGTCGCACGATTGCGCTCCTTGATGTTGAGTTCAACCAACTGGTTTTCAGCTTCGGTAATCGCAACGCGGGCTTGCTCGGTCGAGACCATAGCTTCGGTTAAAGAGCCTTCGACCCGCGATAACTCAAGCTGTGCCGTTATGAGATTGACGCGTGAACCGTGTCCGGACTTGAAAAGGCTGGACCGCATTTCAACAGCTTCAGCGACCAGTTTACGCTGACTTTTCAGGCTTCTGGCTTGCTGCGTATAGATATCAACGGCTTTTTTTCGTTGGTTGATGCGCGACTGAAGGACTGCGGTCTCACCCTTCAGGCGTTCACGAGCTGAGCGAAGACTATACACCGCATCATCAATCAAATTCGAATACCTGTCTCTTAAGTCATCAAACTGCGGTTCGGTATTCTCGACAAACGCTTTTAAGCGGCGCGCCTTGATCTGCAAGGCTGCTTCACGGGCTTTCACTTGATCGAGTTCCGCAACCCGCAACGTTGGCTCAAACCGGATGATGACTTGACCCGGTTCAACCAAATCCCCGTCTTTCACGTTGATTTCTTCGACAATGCCGCCTTCCAGGTGTTGGACCACACGATTTTTGCCGAATGGAATAACTTCACCATCTGTTTTAGATGAGGTGATGACCGGTACATAGTTCGCCCACGTGACGCTGCCGGCAATAAGTGCAAGAACCAGAACAATCATCAAAAAAGTGAGCCTGGACGGTCCTTGCTCCTCCAGGATAGCTTCGTTTGATAAATGTCTGGATTGCTGACGTGTCACTTTTTTCACGGTATTACCTTCACTAGTCATGTCCTGCTCCTATTATCGAAGCCACGGGGGGTGGAGCGGGTTTCACAGGGCCGAGAACTTCATCCGGTGTCCCTAGCGCTTTGATCTGTCCGCCATCCAACATCAATATGCGATCACACACGCGCATATGACTCGGGCGTTGCGTAATCATCAGAATAGTTCGCATGCCATGCAGTTCTGACAGCGTCTCCATAAAGTGTTTTTCGTCACGATCATCCAGGCCACTCGCTGGTTCGTCGAGAATGATCACCGGTGCTTCGCGCAAAAAGGCACGGGCCAATGCTAATTGCCTTAAGAACCCTTGTGGAACATGAGCCTGAAGGCCTTCCCGAAAAATTGTATCGAAGCCTTGTGGCAAAGATTCGATAGTCGTCAGAAGTCCGGACATTCTGCAGGCGTCTCGGACCTGTTCGTATGATTTGGTCGGGTCGGCAAGTGTGATATTGTCATATAAAGAGCCAGAAAAAGCATGATTACGCTGCGGGACATAAGCAATTGTTTGCCGCAACGAAATTGGTCTTAGCTGGCGAATATCGATACCATCAATTGTGATCTGACCGCCTTGGGGTTGATACATTCCCAACGCCAGTTTTGCGATGGTCGTTTTACCTGAGCCGCTATGTCCTGCAATGGCGATAAGTTCGCCGGGCTCAACAGTGAAATTGATTCCAAGAAGCGCGGGATTGGCGTCTGTCGCATATCGCATGCTGACTCTGTTGAAGCTCAACTGACCGACAAAGTCGATTGAGGTTGTGGGCGAATCGCCAGGCTCCTGCTCGCGTTCAAATTGCAGGGTGCTGATCAGGCTTTTTAGGCTTTGTTGCATTTGTTCAAGCCGATGACCGAGGCCAAACAAAGTTTGTAGAGGAGCAAGTGCGCGCCAGACAAGCATCATCGTGGCAATCAAACCGCCAAGAGACAAGGCCCCTTCCATGGCTTGAAAGACACCAACAACCAACGTCAAAGTCCCGGCCGCAGTCATAATCGTCTGCGATACATTTTGTGAAAAATTATAGATCTGTGCGACTTTCTGGTTGGTCATTGCCGCATCGGCCGACAGCTTTCTAAAGCGATCGATCCAGATGTCTTCAGCGCCTAACTGTTTTACGGAGCGCATCCACCACATTAGCTCCATCAAGAACCCATAGCGGAGCGAGCGGGCTTTTCCAGCCGACTTTGTTCGGTCCTGAATGATCGGGAATACAAGATAGGCAAGAATGAAATAAAGCACCGAAAGGACAATTGGAATAACCGCCAAGGGGCCCGAGACATAGGCGATGACGGCCAAGAACAGAAGGACAAACGGCAGGTCGACAACCATGGTGGCCACGGAGCCGGTAAAGAACTCCCGCAAAGCTTCAAATTCGCGAAGTCTTGCAGCCTGTCCACCGACGGGTGCGCGTTCAGTGAAGATGGGGGGCAGATGCAAAATATGCTGAAAGATCTCAGACCCGACCATATAGTCCAGACGCGCGCCCACGTAGGCTTGGATACGAGATCGCAGGTCTCTGAAAATAAACTCAAACGCCACAGCAAGGGCGACCCCCCCAGCGATGTAGGGAAGCATTTCTTTAGCTTCCTTCCCAATGACTTGATCATAGATCATCATGATGGCAATGGGCACGGACAAGGCCAGGACGTTAATCATAACGGAAAGAAAGATGGTTTTAACCAGCAGTTCCTGGAAATGTTGCATCACATTCCGAACCCATGTGCTGAGACGGTCTGAGCCGGTCATGGCATTGGTTTTAGGCATCGGTTCGACGATATAGATAGTGCCTCTTGGAGCGGGAATCCGATAGGGAAGCAAGGTGCCTGCCTGCCCGTTGTAGATGGTGGCTTTTTCTTTATTGCCACCAATTACGTAAGGTGCACCACTTTTCCCCAATAAAAAACAGGGTACAAAACGCGACGATAAATCTTTTAAACGGCCATCGACCCGCGACATGCGGTAGCCCAATCGCGCTACAACATCGCGGAAGTCCTCTAGATCCAGTTCTGACTTTTGGTGCGGCAGGGCTTCGATAAGCTGTCGGGCGGACCCCCGCCACTTGAGCGCTTCCAGCAAGGAAATCAGGCACATCACAAAAGGGTCAGGACGTTCATTTGCGCCCAGACGGTTAGCAACCGCGCGCATCCATTGGCGACGTAAATCTGATGGCGCATCCTGTCGCAGGCTAACACCACTCATAATTTACCACCCGCAGGGACGCCTGGCGTCTTCGTTTGGCTGACCCGCCCGCCGTTTATGCTAAGAACGCGATCGGCTTGAGCGATCATTGACGGACGATCGGTCACCATAAGAATTGTGATGTCACCCCGTTTTTCTTCAATGAGCTTCTGGAGCTTTCGATCTGCATCAAAATCGAGGGCAGAGTTTGCTTCATCAAACAGCAGAACTTTAGGGCCCCGTGCCATGACTCTAATGAGGGCGATTACCTGTTGCACACTGCTGGCCAGGCCTTCAGATGCGGTATCCCCTACCCGCGTCCTCATACCTTTTGGCATTTTGGCAATGGTGTCATCGAGGCCCAGCTTGTGGCTAACTGCAAGGGCCTCGGGTAATTTATCCTGCCCCTGAAACAGGGTCATATTGTCGAGTAATGTTCCTTGAAACAAAACAGCAAATTGACGGACATAGGCGATGTGCTTACGCAGTTTTTTAAAATCGATACGGTCTGAATCAACGCCATCATACATAAGCTTCCCACTGGACGGCCTGATAAACCCGGCCAGCAACTCTAGAATAGCGGATTTTCCGCCCCCCGATTTGCCGGTTATGGCGACAATCTCTCCGGCCTTAATATCCAGATCAACCTGATCGAGAACAGGTATGTCAGGGTTACCACGATGCACACGCACGTTTTTTAGGCTAATATGCCCTTTCAGGTCTTCAATGTCTTCAAACCCGGGCCCACTTTTTTCCATATCCAGAGTGTTTATGAAATCAAGGCGTTCCTGTGCAAGGATGAGCGTTCGTGCCTGAACCCAGAAACTGATCATCCGGATCAAGGGCTGGATGGCGCGGCCTGCTAACAACATACAGGCAATAAGGGAACCTCCGGAAATTTCGTCGTCGATAACCATTACCGAACCAATGCCTGCCACGGAGATCATGGCAAGACTGCCAAGGACGGCGCCGAGCGAAACGCCAAGTGACGACAAATAACTGACTTTGCGCACGGCGATTGCCAGTGGCGCATGATGGGATTGGTATTCACGGCACATTTGTGCCTCCATACCGAGCCCTTTTACAGTGTGGATACCATTCAAAACCTGGAAGACAAAATTATGTCGGGCTTCGTCCAGGTCGTTGCGATGACGGATGGCTCGGTCAAGGGCAACCCCAAGACCGATGGAAAACAGGCTTGCCGCAATGACAATTGCCAAGGGTGCGAGAACCAGATCTCCACCAATCAAGTAAATCAAAACCAGAAAAAGTAGCGCGAACGGCAAGTCTGCGACGTTGATAAGCCCCTGACCTGAATGAAAATCACGAAGCAACTCGACGGCTGCGACCCGATCCATGTGCGTCCCTGCTGGCGAGCATTCAAAGGACATGATTTCCGCATTGAGCAAAGCTTGGACAGCTCGTGTGCTAACCGCGTGTTCAAAACGGGCGGCGGCCCAGGTTATGATCCGACTTCGCAAAGACCGAAGAAATCCATCCAGAAAGATGACCGCAACAAGGCCAAGACAAAGCACCAAGAATGTTTCTCGCGAAGTATTGGGGATGATGCGATCATAAACCTGTAGAATCACCAATGGTAGAGCCAGGGTTAACAAGTTGATGGCAAACGATGCCATCATCACATCGATGCGTCCAAGCGCAACCCGCAGAAGTGGCCGCGTGAAATGTTTGGGTTTTGTATTTACCGAAGCGGCAGTCTGAGTAGTCATTCTTTTTTTTTTGATCCTCAATTCGAATCGTTTCTTTGCTGTAACTACGCGAGAAGTCAGTCCGCGTAAACGTACCCGTTTTAGAACTTAACGTTATAAAGATTGTAAATCATTGCACTGACTTAAACCTGACATTAATTGAGACAACGAGTCTTAAGCTCCTTTTGTTTTACCCTTAGGACAAATCGCTTGTCCCGCATATAGGAATTCAAACATGTAAACAGATGTGAACAATCAGGTTTTTGTCAGGAATCTTTGGTATGAGTGGGTCCAAACTGAGATTGCATCGCTTGGGATTTGATCCCAACACACAAGACACAGAACGTGGATAAAAGGCAACGCTTATGACCCCAGCCGAACATGACGGCACCTTGGAGCTATTCGATTTTGAAGGTCGCTCCGTAAATGAAGACACCGAAACGGAAATCATTCTGACGCCGCCCGCTGAAGTCAGCGAAGAGGCAGATTATGTGATGCCGAATATTCATATGGGCAGCCATGATCCGCGTGTTATTCGTGAAGAAACGAATACTGACTATCAACAGCAAGACGACGTTGGTGAGAGCACGCTGCAGGGCTTGCGTATTGAGGTTACGCAGGAACTGGTGGAAATTGCGCTGAATACGGTTGGGGCGGCCGGTATACCGGTGAACCTTGGGGCCGTTGCTCAATTGGGAAGCAATGACCGCGAGCAGACGGCAGTTGCCGACGATGAGTCGGGGCCACAGGTCATCTTGCGTAATGTTCCAAGAAGTGTGGAAACATCCGTTGGAACTCGCGAGGAAGACGGGACCATTGTGATTAATGCAGGAGAACTTGATAACCTTTATTTCATCATAGATTCCGAGACCCCTATCGAAGCCTTCGAGGTTTTTGCCGAGATTGTCGACCCGATTGAGGATTTGGCTTCCGAGATTGAGGAGCGCACAGAAGACCCCATCGATGAACAAGCCACGCAAGATACCACGGCATCGTCCCCTACCCTTGATACTTTCGCATCAGAGGGTGCTGAGGACGCTGCAATTTCGCTGAATATAGCTGCAAGCTTAACCGATACGGATGGTTCCGAAACGCTTTCCGTGGTTATTGCAAATGTTCCGGAAGGCGCGACCCTGTCGTCGGGTGTGGAGAATGAAGACGGGACTTGGACCGTATCGAGTGACGATTTAGAAGGACTGACGATCACCCCGGCTCGCGATTTTAGTGGTGACATCGATTTAACTGTTACGGCCATTTCGAACGAAGTCGCTGGAGGGAGCGCGCGCGTAAGCGAGACATTGACAGTCCGCGTTACAGGAGTTGCCGACGCGCCAGTGCTCTCCGTCAATGACAGCGCTGGTTCTGAGGATAATGCAATCGAATTGTCGCTGCAGGCTCAACTGAGCGATATGGATGGCTCGGAAACGCTATCCCTTGTGATATCGAACGTGCCGGACGGTGCAGTCCTTTCAGCCGGAAATGACAATGAAGATGGGAGTTGGTCGCTGACCCCGGCAGAACTGGACGGCTTGACCCTGACCCCACCCGCTGATTTTAGCGGCTCTATTGAACTGCAAGTTACCGGGATGGCCCGCGAACAAGATGGCGATGCGGTATCGGTAAATCAAATCGTGACTGTAGATGTCACAGGCGTGGCCGATAGCGTCGATTTGACAGTTACGGATGTTGCCGGTGCAGAAGATGCGGCAATAGCGCTGAACATCGAAGCCAGTCAAACAGATACCGATGGCTCTGAAGTTTTAAGCATTTTGGTGTCCGGTGTGCCTGATGGTGCCTCTTTGTCTGCGGGTACAGACATGGGAGATGGCAGTTGGCAGTTGTCTGGAGACGATGTCGTTGGTTTAACCATCACACCACCCGATGATTACAGTGGCCAGTTTGATTTATCCGTGACGGCCACATCTACCGAAACCGGTGGTGATGCGGTTTCTGACAATCAAACGATTACCGTTGATGTGAGCGGCGTAGCGGATGGTGCAAATTTAAGTTTGGCTGATTCATCTGGTGCTGAAGACACGCCAATTGCCTTGACAATAAACGCCGAACCTCGAGATGCGTCTGAAACCCTGAGTATTTCCATTGCTGGCGTGCCGACGGGGGCGTCACTTTCCGCCGGTGCGGATAACGGCGATGGCACCTGGACGCTGAGCGAAGACGATCTGGAGGGTCTAAGTATTACGCCCGCCGCAGATTCACATGATGATTTCCAACTGCAAATCACCACGACGACAACGGAAGACAACGGTGACAGTCTAAGCCAAACAGAAACCCTGACGGTTGCAGTGAGTTCTGTAACCGATGGTCCGACTTTGAGTGTTGAGTTTGGTGATGTGCTTGAAATCCGACAGGTCGGTGATGAGGCATCCGTTCCGGCAGACGGTTTGGCTTTCCATTTGAGCGCTAATGACATCAATGGCGACGCGACAGATGCCTCGGACGGCGCTTCGATTGCGCGTTGGCAAGATCTCTCCGACAATAATCTTGATGCGGTTCAAAAAACGGGTGCGCCGTCTTTTGATGCGGATGGGATGAATACAAACGGTGGTGTCGAGTTTGGCGCGGGTGATGCGCTAACAATTGCCGACAATGGTGCCATAAACACATCGAATTATGCTCAAAAAAGCTTTGCTTTCGCTTTCGAAACAGGCTCATCAGTTGACGGCTTCCAAATGGTATATGAGCAAGGGGGTGCCGGGCGCGGCTATAGCCTTTCGATTGCGCCTGACACAGAAACGGGCGACCCCACGCTCTTTGCTTTCGTCTGGAACAATGCGGAATGGGCATCTGGCGGACAATATCAGGCAATCGAGCTTGGGACTGTTGAACCCGGTACGACCTACTCCGCAGCTATGGTTCATGATTCAACAGACGGGGATGGCACGTTCACCGGGTTTTTGAATGGCGAACAAGTCGGTCAGTTGACAGGGGTTCCTCTCCAATACGCCCATGGCGGCGATATTGGAATTGGCGCTGTCATAAACCAAACCGTAAATCCGGCGACTCATGCAGCTGTTACTGCGGAAGGTGCGGCTCAGTTTGAAGGCAGCATCAGTGAAATCATTTCCTGGAACACAGCGCTCTCCCAAGATGAAATAACTGCGATCACCCAACATATGACAAATGAATGGGGAACCGAGGGCGGTCTGCTGGAGAATATTGCAGAAGTTGAGCTCAACATCGACACAGCATTTGCTGATGGTGATGGCAGTGAGACATTGGCCATCACCATTGCTGATATTCCTGTTGATGCAAGATTGTCAGCGGGAACCAATAACGGTGACGGTACATGGACCCTGACAGAGGCAGAGCTTGAGGGCCTGACGATGTCTCTACCCATGAATTCTGAGACACCTGAAATTGTGGTTACTACAGCGGTTGCAGATGACAGTGACGTTCCCGTAACCCAGTTGTCTGTGGCCACGCCGGACTTGGTTGCGGCGACGCCTGCTCTCGAGGCGGGGAACGTCAGTGGATTTGAAGATCAAACTATCGCGCTCGATATATCTTCTGCACTGGGTGATGTCGATGGTTCGGAGACCCTAAGTCTCCTGATTTCCGGCGTTCCAGAAGGCGCGACTTTATCTGCGGGAACAGATAATGGAGACGGTTCCTGGGCCATTGATGGTCAGGATGTGGAAGGCTTATCGCTGACGCCGCCGCCCAATGCGGATGCGGATTTTCAGTTATCGATTACGGCTACGGCGACGGAAGAAACCACAGGTGATACAGCCAGTGTAAGCCAAACGATTAACGTCGGCGTATCTGCTGATGCGGATGCGCCAGCGCTAAATGTGTCGTTCGGTGAAGTTGTGCGTGCCGCCGGAGAACAGCCGGTTTCCGAACTTCCTTCTGAGAACATGGTCTTTCATTTCGGCGCAAAGAATATTCTCGGAGACGGTTCCGGTGCCGCTGACGGAGATGCCGTTTCGCGATGGGAAGACACGTCGGGTAACAATATTGATGCGAGTGCCTGGCGTGGGTCGCCGTCCTTCGATGCGGACGGCATGAATTCAAATGGGGGAGTTGATTTCGGTTCTTCAAATAGTGCCGTCGGCATGGCGGATAATAGCCTGACCAATAGTGGTACGTATGATGCAAAAAGTTTTGCCTTTTCATTTGAAACCGGAAACTCGGTTGATGGCTTTCAAGTTATTTATGAGCAAGGCGGTGGATCAAATGGATATGCCCTCGCCATTGCACCGGATACGGAAACGGGAGATCCGACGCTCTACGCCTACGCATGGGGGCGTTCTTATTGGGACAGTGGTGAACAAGATCAGGTAATCGACTTGGGTCCGGTAGAAGCAAATACCAGCTATTCGGCAGCGATGGTTCATGATGCTCTGGATGGCGATGGGACGCTCACCGGTTATTTGAACGGTGAACTCGCCGGCCAAACCTCGGGCGCAGGACAAATGGGGTCACACGTCGGAGATGCCAGCTTTGGTGCCGTCAGGGAAAGTACAATCCGCCCGGATACGTTGGCGACAGTTACGACAGATGGAGATGCTCAATTTGACGGGCTTATTGGTGAAGCCATTTCCTGGAATTCAGCGCTGAGTGCGGATGAGGTTCAAACCGTCACCCAACACATGGCCAATGAATGGGGCACGGCCGGTGGCGAGACCCTCACGGACACTGTTATTGAACTCAATATCTCTGCCGGACTTACAGATACCGATGGTTCTGAAACTTTAAGCATTGTCATAGACGGCGTCCCGGACGGCGCAGAATTAAGCGCGGGTAGTGACAACGGTGATGGCTCATGGACCTTAGGCCCGGACAATCTGCAAGGATTGACCTTGTCCATTCCAAATGGTGCGCCTGAATTTGATTTGAGTGTCAGCGCAACCGCATCGGAGGGCACTGGAGATACATCAACAACTTCGGTCGTCGTTTCGGCACCTGACGTGGTTGCATCCATCGCTGAAATTCGCACGGACAGTGCCGCAGGTTTCGAAGACAAGGCCATTGATCTCAGTATTGATGTTGATCTGTCTGATTTGGATGGATCTGAAACAGTCAGCGTCTTGATATCGGATGTGCCTAGCGACGCAAGCCTGTCGGCGGGCACCGACAACGGAGATGGCTCGTGGTCGCTCGACCCGTCGGATCTTGCCGGCTTGAGCCTGACGCCGGCAACAAATTCGAATGTTGATTTTGAGTTGTCTATTGATGTGACAACGACGGAGTCTGAGAGCGGCGCGGTGAACGTCGCGCACGGAACATTAGATATTGATGTCTCTGGTGTTGCCGACCAGATAAGCCTTGATGTGAGTGTTGGTGAACCGGTGGCGATAACCGCCGACGTGCCGTCTGGAGATAAAGTCTTTCATTTTAGCGCCAATAACCTCGCCGGAGATGGTTCGTCCGCAACCGATGGCCAATCCGTATCGAGATGGGAAGACTTGTCTGGTAACAATCTCGACGCAACCTCTGCCGGTTCTGCCCCCACTTTTGACGGAAGTGGAATGAATTCAAATGGAGGGGTGACCTTTACCTCTGGTAATGACGCTCTTACCGTCGCAAATGATGCCGATATCAATACCGGAACTTATTCGGCTAAGAGTTTTGCGTTCTCATTCGAGACAGGTGGTTCTGTTGATGGGTTCCAAGTTATCTACGAGCAAGGGGGTGGTTCTAACGGATATGCACTCGCGATTGCTCCTGATACAGAAACTGGCGACCCTACCCTCTTTGCCTATACATGGGGGCGAAGCTATTGGGAGTCAGGTTCCCAGGACCACGTCATAGAACTTGGCCCTGTCGAACCAAATACCGACTATTCTGCAGCTATGGTCCACGATTCAACAGATGGGGACGGCAGTTTTAGCGCCTATCTAAACGGCGAGCAGATTGGTCAAACAACAGGCGCTGGCGAAATGGGTTCGCATGGTGGCACGGTCGGCATTGGTTCTGTCTCGGCCAATACAATCAGGCCGGATACGCTTCAAACTGTAACCGGTGGTGGCGAGTTTGATGGAACCATTAGCGAAGTTATTTCCTGGAATACCGCCCTGTCGACTGACCAGGTCGAAGAACTGACCAACCATATGAGCCAATCTTGGGGTACGCCTGGCGGTATCGATGCCGGACAGATCTCGCTTGATCTGGATATAAACGCGGGTTTAACCGACTCTGATGGGTCGGAGACACTGTCCATTGTGGTTGGCGGCCTGCCTGAGGGGGCGATACTGTCCGACGGGACTGACAATGGTGACGGGTCATGGACGGTCAACAACGACCAGATTGAGGGCCTTCAGATAGTCATGGCTCCGGATGCAGTAACTGATTTTGCAATGACGGTGACGGCGACCACATCAGAATCAGATGGCGATAGCCTGTCACGCGGCCGTCTGGTGCTTGTCGATGCGGACGGCGACGGGACCTTCAGTGCGACGACAGACGGAACCGCCGGAAACGACCGAATGACCGGTGGTGATGGTACGGATGTTTTTGTTGGTGGCGATGGTGCAGATCGGCTGTATACGGGCGCTGGTGCGGATTATGCCGATGGCGGCAGTGGCCGGGATGATTTGCGTGGTGGTGACGGTGATGACACGTTGCTCGGTGGTGCGGATCGGGATTCGCTGCGTGGCGATGCCGGAACCGATATCTTGTCCGGTGGCGCTGATTCTGACGCGCTCTATGGCGGTGACGGTGCGGATATCCTTTCGGGTGATGAAGGCAATGATACATTGCGTGGCGACGCGGGAGCCGATGAGTTGCGCGGTGGTGAAGGTAATGACCGTCTGTATGTAGATGGTGATGACACCGTCATTGAAGGCGGCGAAGGTCTTGATCGGATCGACGTTCAAGGTGACGCGGGCGTTTCGATTGGCGCGGGTGCCAGTATCGAGACAGCAGTCGGCAACGTCGGCGATGACAGCTTCGATGGTTCAGACCTGACGACGCGCGCCACCTACTACGGTCGAGACGGCGATGATGCCCTGACCGGTGGTTCGGCGGACGACCGTCTCTATGGTGATGGGGGTTCTGATACGCTTGGTGGCGGATTGGGTAACGATGACGTCCGCGGTGGCACGGGTGATGATGTGGCGTTGGGTGGTGAAGGCAATGACCGCCTTTATGGCGAAGATGGCGCCGATACCCTGGATGGTGGTTTGGGTAATGATCAACTGATCGGCGGTGTCGGAGCGGATGAATTGCGCGGCGGAGAAGGCAATGACCGCCTCTTTGTCGACGGCGATGATACGGTTATTGAAGGTGGCGACGGTCTTGACCGGATTGACGTTCAAGGTGATGCGGGCGTTTCGATTGGCGCGGGCGCCAGTATTGAGACCGCCGTTGGCAACGTCGGCGATGACAGCTTCGATGGCTCAGACCTGACGACACGCGCCACCTACTACGGTCGGGATGGAGATGATGCCCTGACCGGTGGTTCGGCGGACGACCGTCTCTATGGTGATGAGGGCGCTGATACGCTTGGTGGCGGATTGGGTAACGATGAGCTTCGCGGTGGCACGGGTGATGATGTGGCGCTGGGTGGTGAAGGCAATGACCGCCTTTATGGCGAAGATGGCGTCGATACCCTGGATGGTGGCGTTGGCAATGATCAACTGATCGGCGGTGCCGGAGCGGATGAATTACGCGGTGGAGAAGGCAATGACCGCCTCTTTGTCGACGGCAATGATACAGTTATTGAAGGTGGCGACGGTCTTGACCGGATTGACGTTCAAGGTGATGCGGGCGTAACAATTGGCGCGGGCGCCAGTATTGAGACCGCCGTTGGCAACGTCGGCGATGACAGCTTCGATGGATCAGACCTGACGACGCGCGCTACCTACTACGGCCGAGACGGTGATGACACGCTGACCGGTGGTGTGGCAGACGACCGACTATATGGTGATGGGGGCGCCGACACGCTTGGTGGTGGCGCAGGTAATGATGAGCTTCGCGGCGGTGTCGGCGATGATGTGGCCAGCGGTGGAGAAGGCAATGACCGCCTTTATGGTGAAGATGGCGCCGATACGCTGGATGGCGGGCTTGGCAACGATCAATTAACCGGTGGTGCCGGAGCCGATGAATTGCGCGGTGGTGAAGGCAATGACCGTCTGTATGTAGATGGTGACGACACCGTCATCGAAGGCGGCGAAGGTCTTGACCGGATTGATGTTCAAGGTAATGCAGGCGTAACAATTGGCGCGGGCGCCAGTATTGAGACGGCAGTCGGCAACGTCGGCGATGACAGCTTCGATGGATCAGACCTGACGACGCGCGCCACCTACTACGGTCGAGACGGTGATGATACGCTGACCGGTGGTGCGGCAGACGACCGTCTCTATGGTGATGGGGGTTCCGACACGCTTGGTGGCGGATCGGGTAATGATGACGTCCGCGGGGGTACGGGTGATGATGTAGCGCTGGGTGGTGAAGGTAATGATCGCCTTTATGGCGAAGATGGCGCCGATACACTGGATGGTGGCCTGGGTAATGATCAACTGATCGGCGGTGCCGGAGCGGATGAATTACGCGGCGGTGAAGGTAATGACCGTCTGTATGTGGATGGTGATGACACCGTCATTGAAGGCGGCGAAGGTCTTGACCGAGTTGATGTGCAAGGGACTGATGGCGTTTCCTTTGGTTCAGAGGCCAGCATTGAGACCGCCGTTGGCAATGTAGGGGACGATAGCTTCGACGGTTCAGAGCTGACAACGCGCGCCACCTACCATGGCCGTGACGGCGATGATACTTTGACTGGCGGTTCATCAGACGATCGACTTTATGGTGATGATGGTAACGATACGCTTGATGGCGGCTCCGGCAATGATGATTTGCGCGGTGGCACCGGCGATGACTTGGCAGCGGGTGGTGCCGGAAATGATCAATTGCGGGGCGACGACGGCAATGACGTCCTTATTGGTGGAGAAGGCGCCGACCGGCTATATGGCGGAGCTGATAGTGATCAGTTAGATGGCGGTATCGGCAATGACCGCCTTTATGGTCAAGATGGAAATGATACGCTCGACGGTGGTGCTGGCGATGACTTCCTGGACGGTGGAGCTGGTGATGACCTGTTCATATTCAGCCCCGGCAGTGGGTCAGATACCGTGCGTGGCGGTGAAGGCTGGTTGGATACCGTCCAAATGCAAAATGCTGATGGTGGATCACTTGCGCCCGATGACTTTGGGATTGAGCTCACTTCCGGCTCTATCAGCGAACAAGCCGACGGCTATGTGACCTTGTCTGAAGATGCTGCTGGAACGGTAACGTTAAATGATGGTAGTGAAATGCACTTTGATGGTATTGAGCGGATTGAGTGGTAAGAGATTCCTTCCAAGAGTAACTTAAAAAAAATAAGGTAACCGAATGCTGAACTGGTTATTCGGGGGAAAACAAAAGTCCCCTGATGAGATTACGCGTAAAGCTCCCCCCTATGAAGAAGCACGTGCTATTGCTGCAGGAAGTGATTCTTCTGCACGTAAAAGCCTAGCTGAATGTGACGATCTTCAACCGGAGTTTTTGTATTTTTTCGCGACAGATAAAGAGCCCGCCATTCGCCGCACCGTTGCGCAAAACAGTGCAACACCGTTGCAGGCAGATATCATTCTCGCCAAGGATGAAGACGAGAATGTTCGGAGCATAATCGCCAACAAGGTGAGTCGATTGGCACCGTCTGTATCGACGGAAGAAAATGAAAAAGTCGCAGCCATGGTATTTGATATCCTCGATATTCTGGCACATGACTCTGTTCCCGGCGTTCGCGCGATTGTTGCGGAACAGATTTGCCACTTAGAGAACGTGCCGAAATCGATTGTGTCTTTGCTGGCAAGAGATGAGGAAACGTCGGTTTCCGGTCCGATTTTAGAGCATTCACCGCTGCTCACCGAAGATGACTTGATTGCGCTCATTGCCAAAGGATTAAAAAGTGGCGCTTTGTCTGCGGTTTCCCGGCGCAAAAGCCTTAGCGAAGAAATGGCAGAGACGGTCAATACGAAGATCACAGAGAATGCACTGTCAGATGACACCGGCGACGAAGAGGAAACGCGTAAACAAGTTCGAGATCTTTACGAGACCAACGCTTTAACCGGACAGGTTGTGATTGAAGCTATTGAAAACGGAAGAGTCTCATTTGTAATATGTGCGCTTTCCTTGTTAGGCGACTTGTCTGAAGACGCTGTACGGAAGCTTTTCACTCTCCGAAGCGCACGGACAATTATCGCCATTGTCTGGAAATGTGGACTCGATATGTCGGTTGCCATGGTTTTGCAAGAACGGGGTGCCCGCCTGATACCGACAAATATCATACGCCCAACCAGTGGTACAGAATTCCCCTTGTCCGAACAGGACATGGAGTGGCAACTGGATTTACTTTAAACGTTCCAAACGCTCTTTTTGGCCTGATAAAGACTGCGGCCAAATATGATTTATGTGGTGGTCTGTTTCTGCAGCCAGAGATAATAGTCTTCCAGACCGGCCCGAATGTCAGCAAAACGCGGTTTGAAGTTGATTGTCCTGACCGCCTTGCTGATATCCAAATGAGACCCACGGTCAAGGAAAACACCGGGGCCCATGGTCATTTGACTGTCCTTACCGACGATGTCACGGGCTGCTTCTACAATATCTTTATGGGCGTGCGCGATGCCGCAGGCGATATTGAACGACTCCCCGCCGACATCTTTTGCATCAAGAATATTGATGACACCCTGTGCAGTGTCGCGAACATGCGTCCAGTCCATTGATTGATCACCGCCCATTGGGAGTGAAATGTTTGAAAGCCCTTCCAATGGTCCAAACAAAATCTGATAAAGCTGATGCATGCGCGACGGTAATTTGCCGGGGCCGTAGACCGCCATGAGACGCGCATTGCGGATATCCATGTCGTAAGTCGAGCCGTATTGTAAGGCCAGGACCTCATTGGATACCTTTGTCGCGCAGTATAGGTCAGTTGCCATATAAGGCGTATCTTCGGTTTTTTTACCTGAGTAGTTGCCGTAGACCGCGCCAGAACTCAAATTTACGAACTTGGGGACGCCGAGAATTCGGCAGGCCTCAATCACATTAAGCATGCCTATCGTGTTGATTTCGATATTTCGAAACGGGCGTTTGGCAAAATTTGGCCCGGCGATTACAGCAACACCGAAGATGACAGCATCAATCTTTCCCTCATAAACACGCATGCGCTCGAACAATGTGTGTGTATCAAGAACATCTGTATCTTCAAATTGAATGCGATCGCGATATGCTCTGAGGTAATCGCAGCTGAGATTGTCAAATGCGGCTGTCCCTGAATCAAAAATAGTGACGGAATCGCCTCGCTCCAAAAGATCATGTGCAATCCATGAACCAACATGACCAAGGCCGCCAAAAATAAGATATGTCATAACTTAAACCCACTGATGCTCCCTAAGAGACTCAAGAATAAGCCAATGCAGAAAAAGTGCAACGGAGCAGCCGCTGACGTCAGGCCTCATCCAAAAGAGTTTCCCGGTTGTCTTCAATCCAGGCGACCAAGTGATCGGCGAACCCTTCAGCGGCCGGTGACAAGACGCGCCGGGTCGAGCGATAAAGGCAGACTTGTCTGATCGTTTCCGGCTTCGTGATGTGGCGCATTACCAAGCCCAGACGGCGCGCCAGTATACCGACATATGCCGGAGACAAGGTTGCCGCCTGACCGACCGCGGCGATACCCAGTGCTGTCGAAATATGGTCAACGACCAGAGACGGTGTAATACGGTGTTCATCCGCAAGATTGCTCCGCATTTTATCGACGCTGCGTTCATGATCCCGTCCGGCCGCAACCAGCGGCATGCCGCGCAAATTTTCCCATTGGATGATTTCTTTATCCGCCAGTATATGATCCGGTGCGCACCAAAGGACCCATGGGCTTTCAAAAAGGGCCTGGCGCTGGGTGTCTTCTCCATGGGGGCGGTCGGGGCCAACAGCCAAATCAACTTCGCCTGTGGTCACCACATCCACCAGCTTATCGACGGCGATATCGCGGATAATAACAGAGACGTTGGGAAACTTCTTTCCGTATTGTTTGACAATTTCAGGCAAAATCATACCGGCAATGACTTGAGGTGCGGCTATCCTGACCATGCCGGCGACCTGATTGCCGAGATCGGCTGCAGCGGTCTCCAGCAAACTTGCATGGCGAAGAACGGCTTCGGCAGAGCTCAAGAGTTCGCGGCCTGATGCAGAAAGATAGACGCGCCTTGATGTGCGATCGAATAAGCGAAGCGCTGTTGTTCTTTCCAGTTCCATCATCAATTGACTAATTGCCGATGGCGTCAAACCGAGTCGGTTTCCTGCCTCTGTGAAGCTCAACGTCTCTGCGACGGTGACAAAAGCCTCGAGCTGGCGGAGTGTGAAACGAGATAAGGGCATTGGGTTTTTGGGGTCGTTTTATTAATTAGGTAACCTTCATAATACTTCATAATTAATCGTTTGTCTAAATTATCATACTGCTAAATACTCCCCGACAAGGAGATCCAATATCTTCATGCAAATAACCAATCAGACATATCGATGTGACGAAATAAGGTGAGGAAGCCGAAGAATGACCTGCCAATTAGATACAAAGACGACAGAAGCGCTGGCTCTTGAATTACACAAAGCTGAGCAAAGTGGCGAGCAGCTCGAGCAAATCTCGAAACGCCACCCGGAAATGACCATTGACGATAGCTACGCCATTCAGCGCGCATGGGTTCAGATTAAACTTTCCGAAGGCCAAAAGGTTAAAGGCCATAAAATAGGACTGACCTCTCGGGCCATGCAGGTTGTCTCGAAAATCGAAGAACCGGACTACGGCTGCTTGCTGGATTCGATGTTTTTCCGCGACGGCGGAAATATTCCGACGGCTCGTTTTATTCAACCACGTGTCGAAGTCGAACTGGCCTTTGTGCTGGGCCGTCGTCTGTCCGGGCCCGATGTCTCTATCTTTGATGTTTTGGCAGCAACCGACTACGTCGTTCCGGCACTTGAAATTATTGATGCACGTGTCGAACGGTTAGACCGCGTTACCAACGAGCCGCGCAAGGTGCTCGATACCATTGCCGATAACGCGGCCAATGCCGGTATCGTTATGGGCGGTCGTCCTGTCAAACCGGATGCGGTTGATCTCAGGTGGTGCGGTGCCCTGCTCTATCAAAACGGCGTCATTGAAGAATCAGGGCTGGCGGCAGCGGTCTTAAACCACCCGGCCAACGGCATCGCCTGGTTAGCCGGAAAGCTTGCCCTGCATGATGAAGCTCTGGAAGCCGGCGAAGTGGTCCTTGCAGGCTCCTTTACCCGTCCGGTTTCAATCGCATTGGGCGATGTTTTCCATGCGGACTATGGCGAGCTGGGTTCCATCACCTTCGAGATGGTTTAAGTCTATGCGGACACCCGAAAACACCTTTAAGCAAGCGATGGCGGACGGGCAAACGCAGATAGGTCTCTGGTTGGCTCTGGCCGATCCTTACGCGGCTGAGCTTTGTGCCGGGAGCGGGTTCGACTGGGTGCTGATCGACGGCGAGCATGCGCCCAATGATATGCGCCATATATTGGCGACCTTGCAAGCCATTGCCCCCTACCCGGTCAATCCGGTGGTCAGACTCCCTGAAGCGAACCCGACGCTTATTAAGCAAGCGCTTGATGTTGGCGCGACTACGTTGTTGTTGCCGATGGTTGAAACCGCAGATCAGGCGAAAGAGTTATCGCTGGCCATGCGGTATCCGCCAGAGGGAACCCGAGGTGTTGGCAGCGGGATCGCCCGCGCGTCGCGGTGGACGCGATATGCCAGTTATCTGCAGGAAGCGGATGATCAGGTCTGCCTTCTTGTGCAGGTCGAATCTGAAGCGGGGCTTGCAGAACTCGATGCCATTTCGCTGACCGATGGAATTGATGGTGTGTTCATTGGCCCTGCGGATCTTGCTGCTTCGATGGGGTTTCGTGGACGCCCGGATGCCCCTGAAGTGCGCTCGGCAATTGATGGGGCCATCGCAACAATTCTTGAAGCCGGTAAAGCGCCTGGCATTCTGGTCGCTGATCCGGTTCTGGCGCGGCATTATCTTGCTCTTGGTGCCCGTTTTGTTGCCGTCGGTGTCGACACTTCTTTGCTGGTTAAGGCGACGGAGGCTCTTGCCGCTGATTTTATTGCGCCGGCGGCTTAACCCCTGAACACATCGGGTCGTCAGCATGGCGATGCTGATGCCTATATTATTCATTTCTTATCTGGAGGATTAATAAGCTATGACTGAACCACTCGATATCGGAGGCATCGCGGTGTCTCCTGATCATTATATCGACGGACAACGGGTTGCATCTTCGGAAACACTGGATTTGTTTTCTCCTATCGATATGTCGCCGTTGGGCCAAATAGCTGAAGGCACTGAAGAGCACGTCGAAGCAGCGATTAGCGCTGCGCTTCGGGCTTTCCCGATCTGGTCGGCTTTATCTGCCGAAGAACGGCGCGATCATATTTACAAGTTTGCCGCTGAGATTGAGAAACGCAGCGAGGCCTTCGCCCGTCTTGAATCAACGGACGCAGGTGTTTTGTTCTCAAGAATGAACCACGGTGTTGTGCCCCGCGCCATGCTCAATCTGACATTTTTTGCCGACCACGCACTGACGTTGCAGGACAAAGTCATCGACACCAATCAGGCGACCCACCTAGTGCGCCATGACCCGGCGGGTGTTGCTGCGATTATTACGCCGTGGAACGCGCCGTTGATGTTAACAACCTGGAAGCTTGGGCCCGCATTGGCGGCTGGAAATACAGTTGTCGTCAAACCGCCTGAGTGGGCTCCGTTGACCTGTTCCTTGTTGGCCGATGCCGCCCATGCAGCCGGTCTGCCGGCGGGAGTGCTTAATATTCTTCAGGGATCTGGCAAAGAATCAGGAGCCAAACTCGTCTCTGATCCGCGGCTTGCGCGGGTATCGTTTACGGGGTCTGTGCCAACGGCCAAGTGGATTGCTCAGGCAACCGGCGCTAACCTTGTGCCGTGCAGCCTGGAACTTGGCGGAAAGTCGCCATTTATTGTTTTAGAAGATGCCGATATCGATGCCGCCGCGGCAACCGGCGCGCTGATGTACCGTAACGCCACACAGGTTTGCTTGGCGGGCACGCGTTTTCTGGTCCATGAAAAAGTCTTCGACGCCTTCACCGAACGTATGCGCGAGTATGTCGAAAAGCTGACGGTTGGTGACCCTCGGGAAGCAACAACTGAAATCGGCCCGATCATTCATCCGCGCCAGATTGAACGGGTTAAAGGTTTTGTCGAGCGGGCCATTGAAGATGGTGCCGAGGTGTTATGGGGCGGAGAGCCGCATCCTTTTGGCGATCTCTATTACAAGCCAACCATGCTCACAAACGTCGCGCAGGGTTCTGAAATCGTTCAAAATGAGGTTTTTGGTCCCATTTTGACCCTTCAAAAGTTCTCAACCGATGACGAAGCTATCGAACTGGCCAACGATGTCGACTACGGCCTTGGCGGCGTTTGCTACGGTGAAACCGAACATGCGACGGAAATGTCCAAACGCGTTCATACGGGCTTCATTTGGGTTAACTCCTTCGGAATACGCGATCTGGAAGCGCCGTTCGGTGGATGTAAGCGTTCAGGGATTGGTCGCGAAGGCGGTGATTGGAGTTTCGAATTTTTCTCCGATATCAAGGACGTTGTTGTCCCCAAGAAACCATTTAAAGCCAGCTTTAGCCAAAGATAAGGAGACGCACTATGGGACAAATTGTTGGTTCAGCAATCATATCTCACCATCCGGGCCTCATGCAGTGTGAAGACTTTCGGCGTATGATGGGGGCTGGCGAAGATTCAGACCTGATCGCTGGTTATGCACGTATGCGACAAAAGATCGAAGCGGCAAAGCCCGACGTTGTTTTGATTTTTGACTCACACTGGTTTACGACCGGCTACCATCTGCTGGATGGTAACGCCAGATATACAGGAACCTATGTTTCCGACGAAATGCCCTGGTACCTTCATGGCATTCCCTATGATTACCGGGGGCACCCGCAATTCGCATTGGATATTGAGGCCGTCTCGCGTGAGATGGGCGGATATAACCGCGCCGTCAGCCCAACCCACATGGAAAGGCAATACGCGTCCTTGAACGTCGTCAAACAACTGCGTTTGGAGCTCAGCGATATCCCGGTGATCAGTGCAAGCACCTGCCAGAATTGCAGATGGACTCATTTTCTGGAGTCCGGTGCCGTTATTGGCGAAGCTATTCGTCGCAGTGATCTGCGGGTTCTGCTTTTGGCATCTGGTGCCCTCAGCCACAAGTTTGTTGATATTGACTGGAAACCCAATCATCCGCGGATTTTCCACGAAAGTAATGTCTCATCGCCAGAAAATGTCGCCAGCGATAAAAAAGCAATCGACTTCATGAAAGAAGGCCGCCACGACCAGATCATTGACCGATGGGAAAGCGAGTTCAAAAAAACCAACTGGGAAGGGTTTGGTGGTCATTATCTGCAGATGCTGGGGGCCATGGGTGGAGCTGATTGCCGTGCAGAGGGGGAACCCCTTTCGGAATATGAAAATGCCCGTGGGACGGGGAATATCCACGTCTGGTTCGATAACTAAGGAGGAACACATACAATGAATTTCGATTTTCCAATCACAGATTTACCTGCGGTCCTAAGTGGACCGCGTGTTGAACGCCGTCGTGTCCTTGTCGGCGGCAGCGCCTTTTGGGGCACCGTTGTTGAAACGGGTGCTGACGCGGGCAAGCTACAACTGGATGATGGGCGCTTGATCAGCGATGAGGAAGCCACTTACCTGCCACCCGTTGATCCCAGCAAAATCATAGCCGTTCATATTTCCTACAGCTCGCGGAGTATGGAGACCCGTAACCGGCCAAAGCCAACGGAAACGCCCACCTACTTCACCAAACCCCACAGCTCTTTAAACGGCCATCGGGGTCAGATTTTGAAACCGGCGGATTGCGAATACCTCAATTACGAAGGTGAATATGCGGTTGTTATTGGGCGCACCTGCCGCAACGTGACACCAGAGGAAGCCTGGGACTACATTGAGGGGTTCTGCCCGGCACTGGATATGGGCCTGCAGAATTTCCGAGACACTGATCAAGGAAGTATGCTCCGCGTCAAAGGCGCAGACACCTTGTTGCCCATTGGACCGGGGCTTGTGCGCGGTGTCAATTTGTTCGAGCAAACCTTGCAAACAACCGTCAACGGACTTGTCGTCCAGGAAGCCCATATTGGAGACGAGACGATCTGGGGGCCCCATTACGTGATTGCTGATCTGGCCCGCCACATTACGCTGGTTCCGGGTGATGTCATTTTGATGGGAACACCCTGCCATTCCCGCTCTGTTGATGCCGGTGATGTCGTTGCTTGCGAAATAACCGGTATCGGTCGCATCGAAGGCACGGTAACAGCGATTGAAGCGCCGCGCGCTGCGGCCCTGGGCGTTGGCGCGCCACCCACGGACAGTGACGAAGTCCGGCGCGTGGCGCATGGCTTTGACGAGCGCGTCCCGGATCGTTTCAAGGATAATCTTAGGCAGTCGAAGACCGCTAAATGAAGAACGTTTGCATTATTGGCGCTGGCGCGATTGGCGGTTTTATCGGCACGCGTCTGGCAGCAGCCCAGATCGCCAATGTCTCTGCGGTTGCGCGCGGGGCAACGCTCCAGTCGCTGCGTGAATATGGTTGGCGACTGCGTCAAAACGGCGATCTGATCGGTGGCAAAGTGACCGCGTCAGAGAACCCGGAAGATTTGGGTGTTCAAGATCTTGTTGTGATCGCCGTCAAAGGCCCTGCGTTAGCATCGGTGGCCAAAACCATTGCACCGTTATTGGGCCCCCAAACCATTGTTTTGCCCGCAATGAACGGGGTGCCCTGGTGGTTTGGTGATGGCCTCCCCGCTCTTTCAGGGGCGCGACTGGATAGTGTTGATGCGGGCGGTGATATTGCAAAAGCGATCCCGACATCGCAGGTGATCGGCTGTGTGGTGCATGCCGCAACTTATGTATCAGAACCCGGTTTCGTCGAACACAGGATGGGCAATGGTTTGATCCTTGGCGAGCCCAACGGCGCTGCGACAGCGCGACTAAACCGGGTCGCCGATCTTCTTGCTGTTGCTGGCTTTGCTGTCACAACCTCGGAACATATCCGTCACGATATTTGGTACAAGCTTTGGGGCAACCTGACGGTCAACCCGATTTCTGCCATAACCGGTGCAACGGCGGACCGCATTATTGATGACCCGCTGGTCCGCGCCTATTGCAGTGCGGCCATGCATGAGGCGGCTGCCATTGGTGAGCGTATCGGGTGTGTTATCGGCGAAGACCCGGAAGACCGCCACGATATGACGCGCGAGCTCGGCGCCTTCAAGACGTCGATGCTTCAGGATGTGGAAGCGGGTAAAGCGCTGGAGCTTGATTCCATTGTCACAGTTGTCTCTGAAATCGGAAAACGGGTTGGGGTGGACACCCCCTATATCAATAGCCTTCTTGGTTTAGCGCGCCTTTTCGCCCAGTCGCAAAATTTGTATCCAAGTGATCCTGAAGATCATAAAATAGGATCATGAAATGCTAGGAGAGTAAAAATGGGTCAGGTTTTTTTCATTCCTCATGGCGGCGGGCCACTACCTTTGTTGGGGGATCCGGGGTATGCACGTCTGGCAGAAGAACTGGCGGCTTTGAATGGCAATATTGCCGGTTGTAAAGCCCTCTTGCTGGTGACCGCCCATTGGGAGGCCGATCAGCCCTGTTTGGGAACAGCCTCTGATCCGGGCATGCTATACGATTATTACGGGTTTCCTGAAGAATCCTATCAAATTCAATACCCTGCGCCTGGCGCTCCAGAGCTTGCCAAATCCGTGGCCTCCGCCCTGTCTGGCGCCGGATTTGATCCGCAGTTCGACCCGGAACGTGGCTTTGACCACGGTACCTTCGTGCCGATGAAGTTAATCCGCCCCGAAGCCGATATCCCCATCCTGCAAATGTCGCTCTTGTCATCTCTGGACCCGGGACAGCATCTGGCGTTTGGCCGGGCCTTGGCGAGCCTGCTGAGCGAAGACATTGCCTTGATTGGCTCTGGGTTCAGCTTTCACAATATTCAGGCGCTGGTAGGCAGAAACGGTGGTGACCCTGCTGCCGGCCACTTGCAGGCGAAAGCCTTTCATGACTGGCTGGATGGTGTTGTCTGTGACCCTGACCTGACGCCAGAACAGCGTGAACGGCATTTAGAGGACTGGGCATCAGCACCGGGCGCACGTTTTTGTCACCCCCGTGAAGAACACTTACTTCCCCTCCACGTCTGTCAGGGTGCCGCCAGCGCTGCTGGCTTCCACGTTAAACAAATATTTGGAGAGCCCGTAAAAGGCTTCCAAACCTCGGGATATCATTGGCAATAGGTCGTAAACCGGAGTGATAGGTAACGTTTCACCCATAACATGAGAATAGGATGAATTTTAGAAGTTTAAAATGAGAACGTCTATCCTACGGACCCCAATACGAGACTGGGTCTAAAATGTTTCTGCTGTTGGGACTTTGCGGACTGTTTATCGATAGCGTATAAAGTATTTGTGCCTGACCCTAAGGCGACTTTTTACACTTCCCCGACCAATGACTTGCCTCCAATTTGCACGCAATAATGACAATCAAAAAGGCGCAAGGTAGTGGACGTTTTATGGTGGCAATCTGCGGGAGCAACCCTGACCTTAATTGCTTTGGCTGAGGTAGGAGATAAAAGCCAGTTGGTCTGCATGGTGTTGGCGGCAAGACACGGCAGGGTGCGCCCTGTATTATTTGGTGCGGTTGCTGCCTTCAGCCTACTCAACACGGCTGCGGTGTTATTTGGATCGGCGTTGGGAACCTGGTTTCCACAAACCTGGGTGCTTGCGGTTATGGCCGTGCTTTTCGCCATATTCGGCATACAGTCGCTGTTGCACGCCGAGGATGAACAAGATCAAGTAGAAGACGAGGTTAAAGGTCACGGTTTATTTGTTGGCACCTTCTTGATGATACTTCTCGCCGAAATGGGAGACAAAACACAAATAGCGGTAGCTGGTCTTGCGGGTGTTTATCCTGCAACAGCGGTGTGGATAGGTGCAACGGTTGCTCTATTCCTTACATCTGCCACAGGAGTGCTGGCAGGAAAAACGGTACTTCGCCGTTTGCCGGTGGTTTGGTTGCACCGCGTCGCAGGTGTTGTCTTTCTGGTGTTAGCAGCATTTGCGGTTTGGCGGTTAATTCAAGGATGACAGCAAGTCCGCACATGGCACGAATAGGAAATCGTTGGCGTGATTGAAGAAGTTAAAAAAGCTTCCGCTTTGGGTTCTGAGCCGTCATTCAAACCAAAGAACCGTTTATCTTCCACATAACGATCTCATTCTCATTATATTGGTGAATCAATTCTCACTTTATGGGTGAATTCACAATAGCGACGCCCGGCCGGCATAATTCTTTAGGTTTCCTCCTCATTCTGGGCATATGATTTATCAATGGTGGCAGAGGTTATCGATATCTCCACCCCGCGCAAATGCTTATCAGAGAGAAACCGTATAACGATGAAATATGACTATCTGATCATCGGCGCCGGTATTTCCGGTGCGGCAGCAGCCTATGAACTTGCCCAATCTGGCTCTGTTCTTTTGATTGAAGCAGAAACATCTCCCGGCTACCACTCTACAGGGCGCTCGGCGGCGCTTTTTACGCCCAATTATGGGGGCGACGTCGTTCGCCGTATCAATAAAGCCAGCGCCCCTTTTTTTGCCAACCCGCCCCGTGAATTTTGCCAGAACCCCTTATTAGCTGAAAGGGGATTGCTGATTGTCGCCCAGCCGGGCGGAGAAGACGCGCTGGATGCCAATCTTCACCTCTCAACCTCGGAAAATGTAATCGAGCAGATCACAACCGCGCGGGCGCTTGAACTGGCTCCCCTGCTCCGCCCGGAGCGTGTCGTCGCCGCAGCGTTTGAAAAAGCCGTCCATGATATCGACGTCGCGGAACTCCATCAGGGATTCTTGCGCGGGTTCAAAGAACGGGGTGGCATGGTTATCTGCGACAATCGAATTGATAAACTGGAGCAGCATGACGGCGACTGGCGGGCCATCGCACGGGGCCATGTTTTTGAGGCGCGCATCGTCGTCAATGCCGCCGGTGCCTGGGCCGATCAAATCGGTCAAATGGCGGGGGCTTCCAAAATCGGTCTGGTCCCCAAGCGGCGGACCGCAATCACCATTGACGCGCCCTCGGAAATCGATGTTGATAGAATGCCTGTCGTCGAATTCATTGCTGTCGATGCCTATTTAAAGCCCGCAGCTGGCAGGTTTATGGCATCGCCGGGTGATCAAACACCGACAGAGCCACAAGACGTCCAGCCGGAAGAATATGATATCGCGGTGCTCGTCGACTTGCTCCAGCGTGAAACTTTTCTCGAAATAACCCGGATTAATAACAGCTGGGCGGGGCTGCGTTCGTTCGTCGCCGACGAGGCCCCCGTCGTGGGCTTTGATGCCACCGTACCGAATTTTTTCTGGCTGGCCGGTCAAGGCGGTTTCGGCATCATGATGTCCCCAACACTGGCCCGCGCCGCCGCTGGGCTTATCGTGAACGGAAGCCTCCCGTCTGATCTTCTGGAACAGGGGATAACCGAAGAGGACCTGTCGCCAATGCGCGTTCAGAAAACAGCGTAGGTCGATTGGTTTTAAGAGCTCAATGGTGCCAAAAAGAAGTTATTTGGATGTGATTGCGGAACTGACAGTGCCTCGACATTCCCCCAAACCAATCCTTTGAAAGCCTTCGCGCTCGCAATAGCCTTTGAGGATGACGGTGTCGCCGTCTTCGAGGAAGGTTCTTGTTTCGCCGTTGGAGAGGTGTATTTCCTGCGTCCCGCCTTGTGAGAGCTCCAGCAGTGATCCGGCTTGTTCGGGTTTCGACCCGGAGAGTGTGCCGGTGCCGAAGTAATCGCCGCTTCTGAGATTGCAGCCGTTTATCGTATGATGGGCGATCAGTTGGGCTGCGGTCCAGTAACCGTCGGTGAAATTCGAGTAGCTGAGGCGATCACCGGCGTATCCGGCGGCTTGCATCGATGCGGTTTGCAGGACGACCTCGAGATTGATGTCGATGCCGCCGTTTGCGCGATTATCGGGTGCGTTCAGATAGGGCAACGGGGCCGGATCGGTGTTAGGTCGCTGGAGCGGGCTTCGAAACGGCGCCAGCGCTTCCATGGTAACGATCCACGGAGAAATGGTGCTGGCGAAGCTTTTTCCAAGGAATGGTCCCAACGGTTGATATTCCCATGCCTGCACATCACGCGCACTCCAATCGTTCAGCAGGTTGATGCCAAAAAGGTGATCTTCCGCATGAGCAATGGGGACGGGTTCGCCCTGGCGATTGGGGCGTCCGATCACAAGGCCCAGTTCCAGCTCATAATCGAGCTTTTGTGTCGGGCCAAAAGCGGGCGGGCCGCCTTCCCTGCCCGGCGTTTGACCCTGTGGGCGCTTGAAGGCGCCGGGGCTAACGCCGATTGAAGAGGCCCGTCCATGATAGCCGATGGGGACCCATTTGTAATTCGGCAACAAAGGGTTGTCGGGCCGAAAGAGTTGGCCGACCGCCGTCGCGTGATGAATGCCGATGTAAAAATCGGTATAGTCGCCAATTTGGCAAGGCATATCCATCGTCACATCGGCCTGTGAACAGAGGGCCTGGCGAAACGCTGCCTGATGTTCACTGCTAGACCGCAGACCCTGACTCAGCGCCGTCCTTAACGCAGCCCGCGCATCGGGCGACAGCGACAACAGGTCGGTGATGTCATTGCTTTCCAAAATCCCGGCAGCTTGCAGGTCAAGGACCTGATCACCAATGGCGGCCCCGATCCGCGGCTCTGTGCCTTCCTTGCGGTGAAAACGGCCGAACGGCAGATTCTGGATGGGGAAATCGGTTTCCGGGTCGTTCGCCGAGTCCACCCAACTTTTGAGGTTGGGTGAATGTGTCTCGTCGATCTTTGCTGTCATTGTTTGAATTCACGCTGATGCAAAAAGTCGGCATGTTTGGGCGCACGTTTGGTTTTTGACCAGTCCTCAAGCATGTCCCACTTTACGGCGTCCAGTTTCCGGATCATTTCAGCTTCTTCCGGGTCCGGGCAAGCCAGCTCAAGGCGGTGCCCATTGGGATCAAAGAAATAGATCGAATGGAAAGCCCCATGATCGGTAACACCCAAGACATCAACGTCATTGGCCACTAAGTGATCGCGGAACTCCAGAAGCTCTTCTCTGTCTTTGACCCGAAAGGCAATGTGCTGGACCCATTCCGGGGTGTTTGGATCGCGGCCCATGGGCGGCTGTGTTGGCAATTCAAAGAACGCCAAAACATTGTCGTTCCCGGCATCCAGAAAAATATGCATATACGGGTCAGGTGCTTTGGTTGAGGGCACTTGGTCTTCGGCAATTGCGAGGACGAAATCCATCTTCAGCATTTTTTGATACCAAAGCACGGTCTCCTTGGCGTCCTTACACCGATAGGCGACGTGATGTATGCGGTCTATCTTCATCTGCTTACTCCTCCTGCCCTTTTTGCCCAACGACGCCACGCTCGATCTGATCGCGCTCAATCGATTCAAACAGCGCCTTGAAATTTCCTTCACCAAAGCCTTCGTCACCCTTGCGCTGGATGAATTCGAAGAAAACAGGCCCCATCAGCGTTTGTGAGAAGATCTGCAATAACAAACGGGGCTGTCCGTTGCCGGTGTCTCCATCTAACAGGATGCCACGATCCTGCAGCGCGTCAACCGGTTGTCCATGCCCCGGAAGCCGGTCCTGCAAGGCATCGTAGTAGTTTTGGTTGGGGGCTGTCATCATCGGAACGCCGGCTGCCTTCAAGCGATCGACGCCGGCCAGTACATCATCCGTAATCAGCGCAATATGCTGGATGCCTTCGCCATTAAACTGCATCAGAAACTCTTCGATCTGGCCTGAGCCTTGGGCGGATTCTTCATTAAGCGGAATTCGAATTTTACCATCCGGTGCTGTCATGGCTTTACTGGTCAGGCCGGTATATTCGCCTTTAATGTCGAAGAACCGGATTTCGCGGAAATTGAACAGCTTTTCGTAAAATTCAGCCCAATAGGCCATGCGCCCGCGATAGACATTATGGGTAAGATGATCGATGAGCTTAAAGCCATGGCCCACCGGGTGCCGGTCAACGCCCTCAAGCCACCTGAAATCAATGTCATAGATGGATTCACCGTCTTTAAAACGATCAATCAGATAGAGCGGCGCGCCGCCGATGCCTTTGATGGCGGGCAACCGAAGCTCCATCGGGCCGGTGGCGATTTCAATGGGCTGGGCACCATGATCAAGGGCAAACTGATAGGCTTTGTGGGAGTCTTCAACTCGGAACGCCATGCCGCAGGCCGAAGGCCCATGCTCATCGGCAAAGTATGCGGCCGGGCTATTTTGCTCGCGGTTGATAATGAAGTTGATTTCACCTTGTCGATAAAGATCGACAGCCTTTGAGCGGTGCACGGCAACTTTTGTGAAGCCAAGCATTTCGATAATGGGTTCCAGCTCACCTTCGTTGGGTGATGCAAATTCGACAAACTCAAAGCCTTGCAACCCCATCGGGTTGTCAAATAAATCCGGCATAATAATTCTCCTGTTAAGTGATCTTTATAAAATAAACAGTCACGCGTGCGCGGTGTCCGGAGGTGAACAGGAAACACCCCGGATGCTGTTGGATAGATGTTGTGCAATAACGAGTGACATCAACGTTTATCTTTAAAGTAAAATCACAAAGAAATCGAAACGATCCCTGCTGTCATCATAAGTGATAATTATGTCCCTGTCGTTATTTAATTCTGGGTGATCAGGCCATTGGCCGCTGATATCCCTTGATCAGGCGATCCACGGTAACGCTCGCATAACAGGGGTGAATAGGATCGCATGACAAGCCACAGGCTTGATTTCATTGCTTGCACGGATGACGGGGATGTTATAATTTTGCAATTGAGAATTATTCGCAGAAATTCGAATGCGTCGATGCGGGCGCGTGTCTTCGATACCTGCTGCAAAATAACAAGAAGTGGGAAGTAAAATTGGAACGACATATGGAGCAGCTCTGGCAAGGGAGCATCCAGCTCGCGGCGGAGGTCGCTGACTTGTTGGTTTTGGGGGGGCCGGTCGTCGGCGTCCTTATTCTGTCGTCAATTGTCGCATTGGCAATTGTGCTGACAAAGACATGGCATTTCTGGCGCATTCGAATTGGTGACTATCAAACGGCCCGACGGGCGCTCCGTCTCTATCGGAAAGATAAAGCCCGCTATGTGCCGGATTTTGAGATGGTCTCTCCAAGTCCGGTAACGGACGTCTTTTTATATGCCATGAGAGGCCGGCAAAGGTCGGATCTGTCGGACACCATCATTCGGGAGGAAGTCGTTCGTTATGCACAGGAAATACTGGAGCAGCTCAAGTCCTATCTAAAGCCGCTGGAGGTGATCGCTACACTCGCGCCCCTGCTCGGCCTTTTGGGCACGGTATTGGGCATGATTGAAGCTTTTCAGCAACTTGAGAACAGTGGCAGCCAGATCGACCCATCGGTGCTTTCTGGCGGCATTTGGGAGGCCCTGATGACAACCGCTATTGGCCTTGCCGTGGCGATCCCGGCGGTGACCGCCTTGAACTGGCTGGACAGCAAGATCGAGCGCACGGGTCATGAAATGAATGACGTCATTACTCAGGTGTTCACAGATGACCTGATGCAGAAAAATGCATCATTACAGGAACCGGGCAATGCGGCTTGAAAGCAAATCCGCAGGTCATCTCTCAAGTCTTCAGGTTGGCAGAACCGCGCGAAACGGTATCAGCCTGACACCGTTGATTGACGTTGTTTTTATTTTGCTGGTGTTTTTCATGTTGACCACATCGTTTCTCGACTGGCGCACGGTAAAGTTAAAATTACCGGTAGTTGGTGCATCGACACGTCAGGCATTGATCCCTGTCGTGGTGACCTTGACACTCGAGGGTGTGCGACTTGATGGCAGGGATATTTCCGATCAGGACTTAATTACGCAGATTAACATCCGGCGCGAACGACAGGTCGGCCAACCTGTCGTTATTCGTCCGGCCAAAGAGGTTTCCATTCAACGGGTGGTTGGGTTTCTTGATGTTATCGCAAGAGCCCGCATTGACGGAGTGCAACTCGTGAGGTCCGCGCCATGAGTGTGCGAATTTCAAACGGTCGCAAACGCATGAGTGGGGATGAAGGCGTATTGCCGCTCATCAATATCGTTTTTCTGTTGCTGATTTTCTTTATGATCGTTGGTCGGATTTCTGCGGCTGATCCGTTCCCGCTGAACCCGCCAACGTCAATTTCCGAGACAAAAGCGCAAGACAAAGGCCTGATGATACAAATTGCGCAAGACGGCGCGTTGGCTCTCAACGGGCAAGTGATCGATGACAGTGCATTTCAACAAGCCGTAGCGGCGCTGTTGACCGAAACCCCTGCTCTTGAAATTGCTGTTAAAGCCGATGCCCAGGCGGACGCCGACGTGATGATTAAAATCATGGGCATTCTGCGTAATCTCGGGGTGACACAGATGCGTCTTCTCACACAAATTGGAGAGGGCTAATGGAGGTGCGGCGTCGTCACTGGCTTGTTGGCATTGTGGTCGCGATGTTCACCCATGCGGCAATTGCTGCCGGGATCAGTTGGCAGAAGCGGCCCGATGGCTCTGCGGAGATCGGGGTGCGGGGAATTGAAGTTTCCCTGGGCAGTATTGCCGCGGCCGCGGGTTCGATTGATGCCAGTGCCTCCGCCAAGGCTGAACCGCCTCCAACGGATACCAGCGAAGCCGCGGAGCCGCCGGAGCCGGTCCCAGAACAACCAGAGCCAGACCTTTTGCAAGAGACAAAGATAGAGGAGCCGACCCCCGTCCCGGCACCAGTGTCGGAACCGGTCCCACCCGTTTCTCCTGTTAACTTACCAATCCCGGTTCAGCCCCCTGCTCCTCGTCTCGAAGTCACGGACCCTGTTGTGCCACAGGCCGTTGAAGTCGCAACCGTGTTAGAGCCAGAAAAGGAAACAGAACCGCAAGAGTTAGCCGAGCCTGTTACTGAGCCCGAGCCCGAACCCGAACCCGAACCCGAACCGGAAGAGAGAGCCGAGCCTGTTACTGAGCCCGAACCCGAACCCGAACCCGAACCGGAAGAGAGAACCGAGGTTATCCCGGAACCAGAACCAGAACCGGTTGTAGAAGCAAAAACCAGCGTTTCTGAAGTACAGCGCCAGCCGACTGATTTGCCGAAAAAGCCAACGCCCCGACCTAGAATTCAGTTAGATCAGGCACCACCGCGCAAGCCAGCGAAACCGGTTGTGGAAACACCGCCTCAACCTCACGAACCTCTTGTGCAAACGGCCCATAATGTGATGGCGGAAACTGAAGTTGAGACCACTTTGACGGAAGCATCAACGGCTTCTGTTGCCGGGGCTGGAGGCGTCGCCGGTTCGCATGCATCGGGCAGTCAAAACCAGGACAGCCAAGTCAATTCTGGCGCAAGCGGAAAACAAGGGAGCGCCCAAAACTACTATAGCATTTTGGTGGCATGGCTTGAGCGCTACAAAGAGTATCCCCGCCGTGCCAAACGAAAAAAGCAGGAAGGGACAACCCATCTGTTTGTTGCCATTGACCATTCCGGGTCTGTCCTTCGCTACAATATTCGTAAGAGCTCTGGCTATAAAATTCTTGATCGCGAAATTGAATCGATGTTGCAACGCGCGCAACCCCTTCCCCCAATACCCGCCGGAATGGGGACCAATCATCTGGAAATGGTTATCCCGTTTGAGTTTGTTTTAAGGTGAAGAAAATTGACCACAGATAATAAAGAATATGACCCCAATGATAATGAAAGGAAAACCGATATGAGTGAACGAAACCCACCTCCCATGATCAAAGAGGAGATGGAGGCGATTTCCAGTGTGACTCTTTTAAATGGTCGTACGGAAATCAAGATCGAACACGATGGAGAAATTTACCGCTTGCGACGTACAAGCAAAGGCAAGTTAATTATGACCAAATAATTGGGCCACAAAATCTGCCCGACTTATGCGTTTCTGCAATACGAAAACCATCCCAGCCAGCCACTGTCCTCACGATATCCTCCAGTTAGCCAGCCAGGTCACCCATTCGAAGGTAATCCTCGGAACCGGAAAACAAATTGTTTTCCCTAATTTACATCAGCTACTGACAACAGGATATTTTAAATGACACAACATACATCAGATACTGTTCACTCCCCTTCTGACCTGCTCGACAGATATAAAGCTTTGCGCGAAAAAGAGCCTCGGGTTTTTGTCCGTGATGCCGCGCAGCAACTTGGCGTGAGCGAGGGCGAACTTGTTGCCGCGCGTTGTGGCGATGGCGTTTATCGCCTGAAAACAGATTGGGAGAAACTCATCAATGCCCTGCCCGGTGTCGGGCGCGTCATGTGTTTAACTCGCAACGATTGGGCCGTACATGAACGTAAAGGCGTGTTCGAAAACATACGCCTGAGTGAAAAAGGCGGGATCGTTCTCGGATCTGACATTGATTTGCGTCTCAACTTTGCCAACTGGCATTTTGGCTTCTCCGTAACCGATAGCAACCCCAACGGCGACCGCCACAGCATTCAAATCTTTGATCAGGCCGGGACCGCTGTACACAAAATCCACCGAGTGGATGAAACGGACCGGGACGCATGGGACGCCTTGGTGATGTCACATTTATCCGACGACCAGACCGTTGGACAGACAGTACAAGCCGTTGAAAAACCAGCCCCCGACAATGCGGACGATACAATCGATGTGGAAGCTTTGCGCACCTCCTGGCGGGGCATCACAGATGTGCACCAGTTCTTTGGCATTCTCAAAAAGTACAAGGTAGGTCGTGTTCAGGCGTTCCGTTTGGTTGGGCCTGAGTTTGCTGAGAAAATTAGCAATAACGGCTTTCGGCAGGCACTTGAGGGGGCTTCTGAAAAACAACTTCCCGTTATGATTTTTGTCGGAAGCCCTGGCATGATCCAGATCCATACCGGTCCTGTAAATAAGCTCAAACAGGTCGGTGATTATTTCAATGTTCTCGACCCTGATTTTAATTTGCACCTGCTTCCCAAGGGAATTGACAGCACATGGGTTGTCAAGAAACCTACGAAAGATGGCTTCGTAACGTCTATCGAAACCTTTGATGCCGACGGCAATCAGATTGCATGGATGTTTGGAAAGCGTGCAGAAGGACAGGCGGAACTCGATGAGTGGCAGGCCCTAGCAGAAAGCCTGACACAGCCTGGGACCGCAACAAACTAGGCTAAATAACGAGCAAGGTCGGAAGTTGCCGTAGCTTCTGACCTTGCCGGGTTTTGCGGATTAGGCGTCTAATGCCTCTTCTGGAATCATGCCAAATTTCAGCAAATTTCCATGCGGGTCTTTGATATAAAATTCTTTCATTTGCCAGGGTCGGACTGAAAAGTCACTTAACCCCGGAACGCCAGTCTCCTTGAAATCCTGATACAGGTTTTCGATCTGGCCACCGCGAATATAACACGCGGTACTTTCAGGGAATTTGCGATTATCCGTTAGCCAAAAATGAAGTTCCATTTCATCGCGTCGAACAATTAAATAGGCGTCATCCACATGGATGCGTTCAAAGCCCAATTTATCTGTATAAAAAGCTTCGCTCTCACTAATGTTAAGAGATGCCAAAATGGGGAAACAACGTGCAAGGTCCATGTGTTTGATCCTTTTTTATGAGTATGGCTCGTTCGAAATTAATCGAAAACGGGAAGGATTTGCAGTGTTCTTGATGACAGGATGTCAACTTTGATCTTCGTCTCGTAGACATCCGTCAATAAGTCTTCGGTCAAAACATCGATGGGCGCTCCTTCCAAAAGCAATTCACCGTTACACATCAACGCACTTCGGTCCGAATAAGCAGATGCCAAATTTAGATCGTGAAGGACAACCAGCACCCCTGCTCCGCGTGACGCAATGCGCCGGGCGATTTTCATAACGGATATCTGATGGGCAAGATCAAGGCTGGCTGTTGGCTCATCCATTAGCAGGTATGTGTCTTTCCCTTCGTCAGCAGCGGCCAACTGGCTCAAGATCCGCGCCAGATGTGCGCGATGCCGTTGACCTCCTGACAACTGTTGTACAGGCTTTTGTGCTTCCTGTGTCAGGCCCACATCGGCAAGAGACTGATCGATAATTTCCTGCGCAGTCGCTGGCGGTATCTCAACACCAATTGAAAGCCCTGCCAGTTGGGTAACGGTGAAGGCTGCTGTCAGTAACGGGGTTTGTTCCAGGACTGCGCGCCGCTTCGCCAGCGCTGCTGGTGACAAGTCGCTGATGTCTTGACCATCGAGCAACGCTTGACCACTGAACGGCTTTAAGTCGCCTGCCAGTGCTGCCAGCAACGTCGATTTTCCGGCCCCGTTTGGCCCGCAAAGGGAAACAACCTCTCCAGAACCGATGCAGAGATCAGCATTTCGGACCGCAATCATGTCGTCGCCAAATTTGACGGTCAGTTTTTTTGCTTCAAGCATCGCCTTAAGCTTTCATTCGTGTGAGCAGGAGCCAAAGGAAGAACGGACCGCCGATCAGACTGGTTGCCAAGCCAATCGGCGGCTCGGCGGGCGGGATACTGTTGCGGACAATTAAATCTGCGGTCAGGATTAAGCCCGTACCGATCAGCGCAGACGCCGGTAAAACAAGTCTATGTGAAGGGCCTATGATTAGTCGCGCCATATGCGGGGCGATCAGGCCAATAAAACCAATTGGGCCCGCGGCCGCCGTAACGGTTCCTACGGCAAGAGCCGTTAGGGTCGCTGTGCGGCGTTTGGCCTTTTCAACATCGAGCCCGGCATGAAACGCAGCACGTTCACCCAGTTGAAACAGATCAAGGGCATGCCCCATTTTGCGAAGTTGCTGGGCTGCAAAAAGAACCACAACAGAGGTAACGATCACCATGATCCAGTTGGCGCCGCCGAGAGCTCCCATGGTCCAAAAGGTAAGATCGCGAAGTTGCTGGTCGTCGCTCAAATAGGTCATGATCCCGATGATGGCGATGGCGATTGCATTGATGGCAACACCAGCAAGAATAAGCGTTGCAACGGATGTTGATCCCGACCTGCGGGAGACTTTAAAAACAAAACTGGTGACCAATGCGGCACCCAGAAAAGCCGCAATTGGCAGGATATACGGCCGTAATTCGTTCGGCAGGTTCTCGAATAATTGATCGCCTAAAACGATAGCCGTAACCGCACCGGCAGAAGCGCCACCCGTCACGCCGACCAGGCCTGGATCTGCAAGAGGGTTGCGCAGTACGCCTTGCAAAGCGCATCCAGATAACGCCAGGCCAACGCCAACGGCTATGCCAAGGAAGAGACGCGGCAGTCTGATTTGGGTAACAATCGCCGATGATATTTGGTCGCCGGTTCCCATCAGGGCGGAGCCAATGTCGGAAAGCGGTATGAAAACCGGACCAACGATGATTTCCGCCAGACAGATGGCAACAACACTTAGCCCCATCGCGACAAAAAGGTGTCGGGTTGATAGCGACTTGATAGAGCTAAAGAGGCCTGCGCTCACAGGCTGTGTTGTTGCCATCTTAGACATTATGGGTGTAACGCGCTGCTAAGTTCCGCAATTGCCTTAGGCGTCCTTAGCCCAAAACCAAGTAACATCATGCCATCCATCTCGATGAGTCTGTTGTTCTGCATGGCGGGAGTCAGCTTGAATTCTGGCAGTGCATAAACTTCCTGACTGCCGCCGATCCGTTGCACGGTAGAGCGCATCATAAGCAGGTAGTCAGGGCGTGCGTTCAAGATAGCTTCCTGAGACATGGGCTTGTAGCCGTCGACAGCCGACGCCGCATTGATGCCCCCCGAAAGTTCTATGATCTGCTCCGCAGAGGTGCCGCGCCCACCTACCATCGGCGCACCGTTACCAGCCGCCAGCACAAACAAGACGCTCGGTTTGCCCGGCAACTTGGCAACTTGTTTGGCAATAAGTGCGAGCTCTTCCTCCGTTTGAATTGCCAGCTTTTCCGCTTCGGCTTGCAGGCCTAAGACTTTGCCGACAAACCTGATTTTTTCGGAAACACCCGTGGCGGAATGGCCTTCAGGCGCAAGTTCGACCCGAACCCCGGTTGCGCGCAGTTTTTCGACAGCCGTTTGCGGTCCCATATCATAGGCACCGAGTACCAGATCGGGTTCCAATGAGAGAACGCCCTCCGGTGCGATCCGACGTACATAGCCGATTTGTTTCTTGTCTTTTGCCGTGGCTGGATAATTAGACGTGCTGTCAACACCGACCAACCGATCCTGCGCTCCCAACGCGTAGATGATTTCGGTCAAGTCACCGCCCGCCGATACGACCCGTTGCGGCGGCGTTTCGGCTTGTGCGGTGCTAAAACACAAGAGTGCTGCCGCGAGCGTGTATTTCATAAATTTCACAGTGCAATCCTTTCTTTTGTTTGTTTCGAATATCGTTTTAGAACGTGCGAGCGAGGGTCAGTTTTGCCGTGCGTCCCTTGCCCTTATCCCCGGCAAGGTGTTCTTTATATTCGCGGTCAAAAATGTTGCTGATGCCAAAGCGGACTTCAGTGCCACCAAGGGTGCCGGTTTGAGGCTTCCATGAGGAGAAGATATCGTTGACCATATAGCCACCCGTGCGGACGGTTGTGCCGTTTCTGTCTTCCTGCTGAGCTGCAAGAACACCCCGCCAACCAAACTCAAGGTTCATATCCGGAACACGTCCGCCTATAGTTAAGGCCAGTTCATCTGCTGGAATCGAATTCAGAGGGAGGCCCGTTTCCGTATTTTCACCGCGAATCATCGTGTAGGCCGCACGGCTGAACAGGTGTGACGAATTGTAGGAAGATTCCAGTTCAATGCCTTCAATTTCAGATTTACCGACATTATAGTAGGTGCTTGTGTTTGAAGCGCGTTCAATCAGATCATTGATTTTGTTATGGAAAACAGTTCCCTTAGCAGAAAATGCATCTTTATCCTGAAGCACGTTATTAACTGCGTAAGATAAACCAACCTCGTAGTTCATAGACGTTTCGGGCGTCAGATTAAGGTTGGAACTGCTGTTGTCATAAATTTCATCAAGAACAGGTAAGCGCTCCGTATAGGCGACAGAACCAAAAACACCCCAGTTGTTATCTAGCTTATAGTGCGCGGCTAATTTGGGAGCCAAGCCCGTTTCGCTGACTTTTTCGCGTGTGACGGTTACGGCGTCGCCTGGCTGCAGCTTCTGGAAATCCGCCCGAATACCCGGGATCAACGTTAAACGGTCTTTGTAAACCCATTCATTCTGAACATAGATTCCGATCCGCTGGCTTTCACCACCTGGGTGGAACGTAACGCCATTGCCAGGGCTTGCTGCTCTTGCTGCTTTGTCAGCCGTTCTGATTTGGTAGGCATACTCAATACCACTGGTGAAATAGTTTTCATAATCCTGACCGGAAAATTCAGCAGTATTCTCGGCCCGGGTTTGCCAAATTTCATAAGCGTAGTGGACCGGTTCAAATAATGCCGAGTTACCGAAAGCCCCCTGGTTCGATGCATTCGTCTGATCCACATCTGACTTCGTGTAATTGAATGTGATGTCCAGATCAATAAGTGGGTTATTGATGGGTGTGTAGGAATAACCGAAGATCCCCGTTTGATCGACGACGGTACGTTCAATGTCTCCGAAATCGCTCGAGGTATTGGTTTGTGCCAGATCAGCGTTCGATTCTGTGGTCCAGTGTTGATAAGACGCACGGACTTCGTGATCGTCGTCACCAAAACGATACTTGCCTTTTACAAGACCGGAAGGTGCCTTGAAATCCGAGCCTGATATACGTTCCCCTGCGCCGTCTCTAAATTCGCTCGATCGACGAAATATGAACGAACCCAATAGCTCTAGGTTCTTCATGGGTTCTGCTGCAACGGTAGATGAGGTTAAAAAGCCTTTACGGTTGCTATCGAATTCCAATTTTTCCCGGAACGCAAATTCATCACCATCTTTCAGATAGTCACTCGCGTCTTTTGTGGTCAGGTTAATAACGCCGCCAAGCGCTCCGGAGCCGTAAAGTGTTGATGACGCCGGCCCTCTGAGGACTTCAATTTGCTTATAAAGGTCTGGCTCCGTAAACAGCGATCCCATTCGGTATTGTTCATGGAATTTCGTCGCTCCATCGACAGTGACGATCAGCCGGTTTTCATCAGATGAGCCCAATGCCCCAATGCCGCGGATATTGAAGCTTTCACCCATGACCCTGTCGGAGCCGATGGCTTTCACACCCGGAAGGTCGGTTAGAACATCACCGACTGTGGTGGGCTGTTCGGCCTCCATATCTTCCTGATCGACAACCGTTACAGACTGCGGCGTATCAATGGCAACTTTTTCTTTACCTGCTGAAATGACCACACGATCGAGAAGCGTTTCGGTTTTTTCAGCTTCCTGTGCCAGGCTGTTCGTCGTGACTAAAGCGGTCGCCACTGTCATGGCGGCAAGTCTCGTATGCATAAACCCAATTCCTTTTTTTATCAGACATTGTTTCGTGGTTGCCTGGCAAAAAAGGGCTGGGTTACCGTTTGTGGAAGCGCATCATATGAGAATAATTCTCATTTGCAATATAAAATTAAGAAATTTATGGAACCTAGTGATTCCGTCAATATTATGTGCGGGAGTGTTCCCTGACCTGCCATTGGCAGAAGGTGCGCTAACGTGAGTTCAGAGGAAGCGATTTCAGTCGGCTGTAGGCGATTACAGATAATCTAGAGCCGCAACGTATATGAGGCGTCCTGACAATAACGTCAGAATGATTTTAAGACCCATCCGGAAGGCTTTCTCTGGCAGTCGCAACAAAATGTGTTTACCGATCCATGTTCCCGCATACCCGCAGGCCACCAAGACAACGAGCAACGGTATATAAGGTCCAAAGGCGAAACCGAGCACACCAAAAGCAACCATCTTTAAGCCGTGTTGCAAGGTCATTAGCGTCGCGTGGGTCGCAGCGTAATTTTTGCGTTCCGGGCAGGCTGCGCTGACGAAAGTTGCAACAAGTGGCCCTGTCGCGCCAACAAACATGGTCGCCAGAGACGCCCCAAACCCGACTGCGAAAAACGTACGTTTACCGGGAGCTGACGCTCTGAGCTTGGGTGCCCAGACGGCATAAAGAATAAACAGCCCGAGGACCAGTTGTAGCAGGCTTGTCGGCAGAGAGATCACCAACTTAGCCCCCAGAGCGGCACCCAATATTGTGCCGATCAGAAATGACGGGATGAGGCTGCGAACGATATCGCGGCGCATAAGGATCATTCGTCCGGTGTTTGAGCCCAACTGTATGACAGCGTGAACGGGAATGAGGACGGTGGGCGGAAGAATTTGCGCCATCGTCGCCAAAACAAGAACGCCGCCTCCAATTCCCAAGGTTATCGTTATGAAACTGCCCAGAAAGGATACCCCGGTAAGGATAATAAAGTCGGTCGCATCGAGGCCAACACCCAGGAACAAGAGGTCATAAATCTGCTGCAATTTTTAGTCCTTTCCATAGAAGGCTAAGCCCTAACCGCGAAAACGATTTTAGGCAACCCCCCTCCAGTCATTTCTTCGAGCAGGTGGTGAATTCATCAACAAACTTTCGCGCAGAAGAGTGATCTGATTGCGGTGCGGGGTTCGTATAGACTAAAAGCCCACACATGACCTCTTGAGGATTTTATATGAAACGCATGTACATGCCGATTGTCGCCCTGCTTTGTTTGGTAGCGCTGCCAGCTTGTTCGTTTTTCGGGGAAGTTGATGTGGACGTGGCGCCTTACAACGTGTTGCAGGCCGAGGGTGATTTTGAGTTGCGTCATTACGAAAGCTTGCTTTTAGCGACGACCGAAATGCCGGAAGGTATGGATGGCACATCGACTCCATTTTTTAAACTTTTTGACTACATTTCCGGTAACAATCAGAAAGACGAGACGATCGAGATGACGGCGCCTGTTTTTCTGGATCAGGCAAGCAGTGTCACAAAATCGATGTCTTTTGTCCTGCCCTTGAATTTTAAAATGGCAACGGCCCCTTCTCCCTTAGACCCGGCCGTAACGTTGCAGGAAATTCGTGATTACACTGTCGCCACGGTCAAGTTTACCGGTTTTCTGAGCCAGAATGCCATTGGGGTTGAAGAGAAACGCCTGCGGGATTGGATCGCTGATAAAGGTCTGGAAATCACGGGCGCAGCCAAGGCTGCCGGATATAACCCGCCTTATACAATTCCTTTTTTGAGGCGTAATGAAATTGTCATACCAGTTGTTAGACCCTGAATGACGCAAGAAATCAGTATGAACACCCAATCTGAACCTGTTATCGTTTGGTTTCGCCAGGACCTGAGACTATCTGACAATCCAGCGATTATTGCGGCACATGAAACCGGTTGCCCGATCATCCCACTTTATATTCTGGATGATGTTAACGGCGGAAAGTGGAAGATGGGGAGTGCCAGTCGCTGGTGGTTGCATGAAAGTCTGTCGGCTCTGAACGAAGATTTAAGCGGCCATATGTGTTTTGACATGGGTGACCCGCTGCCCATTATCACGCAATTAATAGAAGACACCGGTGCGCAGCAGGTCTACTGGAACCGATGTTATGAACCGTGGCGTATCGGCCGTGATACGGCGATCAAGGAAAGCCTGATTGAGCAAGGCGTTGCGGTAAAGAGCTTCAATGCCAGCATGTTGTTTGAGCCGCACACCGTAAAAAAACCGGATGGTACGCCGTACCGTGTGTTTACGCCTTACTACAAAAAAGGCTGTCTCGAGCGTCTTGGCGAGCCGCCTCATCCTGAACCAGCGCCCGATCAATTGACATTATATCCGCACACAGGTCGCGCACTCGATGAATTGAAGTTGCGGCCTGCGATCAATTGGACCCAAACAATAGCTGATAGCTGGCAACCCGGAGAAATTGGCGCACAGCTGCGCCTCGATGAGTTTCTTGAAACGGGGATATCTGGCTATAAGGAAGGTCGGAACTATCCAACCGCGCTCAACGTATCGCGCTTGTCACCCCATTTGCACTTTGGTGAAATATCCCCACGTCAGGCATGGCATTCTGCGAAAACGCTATCTGCGGCGCGGGCCTGCGAAACAGATGGTGCGCATTTCTTGAGCGAACTGGGCTGGCGCGAGTTTTCAAACCATTTACTGTATCACTTTCCCCACCTCACAGAAGACAATCTTCAGGTCAAGTTCAATGCGTTTCCCTGGCGTGATGATGCGGAAGATTTGGCCGCTTGGCAGCACGGGCAAACGGGATATCCGATCATTGATGCCGGGATGCGCGAACTTTGGCAAACCGGTTACATGCATAATCGGGTTCGAATGATTGTCGGCTCGTTCCTTGTTAAGAACCTGCTCCTGCATTGGAAGTTGGGGGCCGATTGGTTCTGGGATACACTGGTCGATGCCGACCTTGCCAATAACAGTGCGAGTTGGCAGTGGATCGCCGGCTGTGGCGCTGATGCAGCACCTTACTTCCGTGTCTTTAACCCGGTTACGCAAGGCCAAAAGTTTGATGCAAACGGTGACTACGTTCGCAAGTACGTACCCGAGCTTTCCGGCTTGTCGAATAAGAGTTTGCACGCGCCCTGGCTGGCGAAGCCGGAAGAGTTGCGCCAGGCAGGTGTTCAGTTGGGCGTCGATTATCCGGAGCCGATGGTTGATTTAAAGGCTTCGCGTGAACGCGCGCTGTCGGCGTTTAAGGCGTTGAGCGCATGAAGATGGAAAAAACGTATCGCACCTTGGCTTATCTGGGGGCGCTCCCTTTCATGGCCTGTGCGGGACTACAAGCGCTTGATGTCGCACCGTTGAAAATCTTGGGGCCCCATGTTGATGTCGCCCTCACCTACGGCTTGGTGATTATGTCCTTTATGGCGGGCACCCACTGGGGGCTTTATTTGAATGCGTCAAAACCAGCCCCGGTGAACCTATTTATCACAAGCAATGCGATTACAATCGTTATGTGGGCATTATATTTAGCCGCCGGAACAGTGATCACACTGGTCGGATTTATCTTCGGTTTTTTAGCTCTTCTTTGGATCGATTATCGTTTAGCGCAAGCCGGAATAATAACGGCAGCCTATTACAAAGTCCGGGTCGGAGTGAGCGCATTGGTTGTTGCATCTCTTGGTTTGTTGATGTTTTTGGTCGAAAGTTGAGGGATCTTTGTTGACGCCGATCATTTCGGCCCCATATCTATACGTATCTGAAACAACGAAAGGAGGTGATCAAATGGTTGATCTCGAACACGGATTAAAGGTCGGAAACGGCGCCGCTATTGGAACGACAGGTATTTGGTCCTCCCTCAAGCGCGTGGCGCTCTAGCCAGATTTTTTTTGGGCTAAATCCGGCCCTTGATCATCGTTCTATGATCTATATCTAAGGAAGCCCCGATGGAAATACCCCATCGGGGCTTTTTTAGGCCCGCGAAGAAAAGGAGGAAGCACCGCACAGGGCCCCCTCCTCTCTTTTTATTTACTGAACTTTTTAATCTCACCTGATTGAAGGCGATCGCTATAGGACTTGAGTTCCTTTTTTACGACCCCCATCAAGAAGTAGAGCGCTGTAATGTTTACGACCGCCATTGCGAAAATCGCAGCGTCGGAGAAATCAATGACTGGCCCCAGACTTGCTGCTGCGCCGATAACGACGAACACGCAGAAGATCAGTTTGAAGGTTAACTCTGATTTCTTGCCTTCACCAAACAGGTAGGTCCAGCTTTTCAAGCCATAATAAGACCATGAAATCATCGTCGAAAAGGCAAACAGGACCACGGCAATCGCCAGCACATAAGGAAACCAGCTAATCGCAGAAGCAAACGCAGCGGACGTCAATGCGACCCCTGTGTTGCCGTCTACTGTGGCAATGTGTGAACCATCCAACATATACAAGCCCGTCGTCGGGTCCGTAATCAATTGCCCGGAAATGGTGATGACCAGCGCTGTCATTGTACAAATTACAACGGTATCGATAAGCGGCTCCAGCAACGATACAAACCCTTCCGTGATTGGCTCCTTTGTGCGAACAGCTGAGTGTGCTATGGCCGCAGAACCAACGCCGGCTTCGTTCGAGAATGCGGCCCGTTTAAACCCTTGGATCAGAGCGCCGACAAAACCGCCTGCAACACCAAGCCCGGTGAAAGCACCTTCGAAGATTTGCCCGAATGCCCAGCCAATCTTGTCGTAGTTAACAATCAGAATAACGATCGCGGCGCCAACGTACAAAATACCCATGAACGGCACCACTTTTTCAGTGACGCTAGCGATCGACTTCATGCCACCAATAATCACCGCGAAAACAACAGCGGCAAAAATGATGCCTGTAATCCAACCGGGATAGTCGCCAAAGATACCGGCGATCTGAGCATGTGCCTGGTTAGCCTGGAACATGTTTCCGCCACCCAGGGCACCAAGGATACAAAATACGGCAAACACAACAGCGAGAATTTTGCCACCCGGAAGGCCGCGTTCTGCAAAGCCTTTCGATATATAGTACATGGGGCCACCGGAAACGGTCCCGTCTTCGTATTCGTTTCTGTATTTCACACCGAGCGTGCATTCTGTGAACTTGGATGCCATGCCCATTAATCCAGCAAGGATCATCCAAAAGGTTGCGCCAGGGCCACCGATACCTACAGCAACGGCGACACCTGCAATATTCCCGAGACCAACCGTACCTGAAAGAGCTGTCGCCAAGGCCTGAAAGTGACTGACTTCACCGGCATCTTTTGGGTCCGAATAGTCCCCTTTGACCAGCGAGATGGCATGCTTAAAGAAGCGAAATTGCACAAATCCAAAATATAAAGTGAAGACGGTCGCCGCGACAACCAACCACATTACGATCCAAGGAAAACTTGTTCCCGGAAACGGTGCAAAGATTAACCCGACAAACGGGCCTGTTATGTTGGCAAATACTTCATTTACCTTCTGGTCCAGCGTCATTGCTTCCTGCGCCAAGGCCGGGCTGAAGGTGAGTCCGAGCATCCCTAAAGCTATAAAAAGTCTTTGAAAAATCGTCATGTGTCGTACCCCCTAATTTACAACTGTGACTGGAACATTTGAGTTCATGACCAGATTTGCGGTCGCGCTTCCAAATATCCGATTGGCAATTCCGCCCTCAGATGAGCGGGTGACGACGATTTGCTCGGCTTTCTCCTCTTCCGCGACAGCGTTGAGTGCGTCTGCCACATTACCGTGCCGGACAATGCCACGTGCCTTGAACCCGGCATCTCGCAAACTTTTTACGGCCGGATCGATGATCCGTTCCATGGCCGTTGCGGTTTCTTCTTCCCGCCGTTTATGTCGTTCAGCGTTTTCTTCCGCAGTTTGAAAGGAGTATGGCGACCATTCGATGATATAAACGACTAATAGTTCACATTCTCCAATGAGTTCCGCCATTCGTTTCCCATATGCTACAGCCCTATCGCCGGACTCATGTCCGTCCAGGCCGATGACCAATGATGTTGTCATAGCTCTACTGTCTCCTGTCTATCCCCTGACGTGCCCCGGCCTTGAGGGATTTTTTCAACACACGGTAGTCCAAGACCTTCATATGCGCACACTAGGTGTAAATTGTCCCCTAACATTATTATAGGAAAAAAGACTAGTAATTGGACCCATAGATAGGCAAAATTTGGTTATTATCCCTAAATAATAGATTAAAATAGGAAAAAAGACTAAATGAGCAGGCTATTAGACGCTATCGATCGACGCATTCTGGATGAGCTACAGGCCAACGGGCGACTATCTATTGTTGAATTGGCCAGTCGTGTGCACCTGACCAAGACCCCATGTTCGGAGCGTGTAAAGCGATTGGAGAAGTCAGGAATCATCAAGGGGTACGAAGCGATTGTGGATACGGCTAAGGTTGGCATGAACCAATTGACGATTGTCCATGTGAGCTTGGTTCAAACCAGTGACAATTCGCTGGAGGAATTCAATCAGGCAGTCAGAGACATCCCCGAAGTACAAAGTTGCCTGATGATCGCCGGTCAATTTGATTATGTTTTAAAAGTCTGTACGCGCGATATTACCCATTTTCGTGAACTGCTGGGCGAACGTATTAGTAAACTCCCAAGTGTGATGCAAACCCACTCTTTTGCCGTGATGGAAACAGTAAAAGACACGAATACCGTACCCATGGACAATTCGACAATTGTCGCCAGTCTCTAAGGCCTTGAGCGTGCCTTCGTATAAGATGTTGGGGTTGCACTAAGCGGATCATCTGGCCATGGGTGTTTGGGGTAACGGCCCCGCATTTCACCTTTAACTTGCGGGTAGGCATTTTGCCAAAAAGCGGCGAGATCCTGTGTGATTTGAAGCGGTCGACCCGCGGGTGACAGTAAATGTACGGTAAGAACGATCTGCCCATCAGCAATGCACGGGGTTTCTGTGGTTCCATACATTTCCTGTAATTTAACTGGTAGCACGGGCGCAGTCGGGTCTGAGTAATCGATGGCAACTTGATTTCCGCTGGCGACCCGAAGATGGCTGGGGGTCTTCCTGTCGAGTTCTTGCTGTTGCTGCCACCCAAGTCGCCCTTTTAAAATCCCCATAAGATCCAGTGACTTTAGCTGCTCAAGTTTCGTCATGCCGGTCAGGTAAGGAAGAAGCCATTCGTTGATGGTTTCGAGCAAATGTGCGTCTGACAGATCAGGTCCCTCACCTGTCAGAGTTTTTAGGCAGACAACCCTTTGACGCCACCGCTGAGCCTCTTTTGACCACGGCAGACGCGCCAGTCCCAGTTCCCTAATTCCCGTACACAGAGCCAGTGCGATCTGTTCTTGTGAGACAGAATCAGCTTGAGTTTCCTTCAAAACCAGAGCGTTCAGTTTCCGCTGCTTGCGAACCAAAACGCCAGCCGACTGGCGATCCCAGATCGCTGTGGTTTGGGAAACAATGTGGTCTTCAAACAGGCGTTCAATGGTGCGTGCCTGCAGGGCTGCCGCCGTTCGGATTTTTGCATCGCGTTTGTCACCTGCAACTTCTGCAAGTGCGAGAAATGGCGCGGCGTGCAGCGCGTCTTCTTGTGGCAGGATCGCTCCTTTACCATTGACTTGACGATAGCGCGGCTCGTTTCCCTTGCGGCGCGCTGCGATCCGATCAGGATAAGCGAGCGCCACCAATGCGCCCGTCTGTTCGTCCTTTTCAAACGCTTGGACAGGCACGTCCTTTTCTGTCTTCAGATGGTCTTTGTTCCAGTGTTTTATGAGCGACCTTGCCCGTTGCAGAGTGTTGTGATTGATAGGCACACCGATTTTTTCACCTCTTAGCGCTGCGACGCGTAAGTTGAGGTCGACCGGTGCGGGTCCATTGGCATCGCGCAGAACGATGTCGCGTTCAGACAGTAAGGCGGCTATTTCATAAGCCGGGTTCAAGCACCCCCATTTAACGCTTTCGATCACCATATGTGCCAGCCTGGGATGCAGGGGTAACCTGGCCATTTCGCGACCATGCGCGGTAATGCGGTTCCTTTTGTCCAATGCGCCCAATAATTTTAACAAGTCTCTTGCCTGGTCGAGCGCTGCTGATGGCGGCGGGGTCAACCAGCTGAGTGCGTTGGCATCTGTCAGGCCCCAGCCTGCAAGATCGAGGGCCAGCGAAGCCAGGTCCGCGTTTTGAATTTCTGGCGCTCGAAATCGTCTGTAGGCACCTTCTCCCGCTTTATCCCACAGCCGATAACATACCCCTGCTTCTAACCTCCCGGCTCGGCCCGTTCGCTGCTCGGCACTTGCCAGAGAAACTGTTTCCGTAACGAGCTGCGTCATGCCACTTTGCGGATCGAAGCGGGGTTCTCTGGACAGTCCGCCGTCAATAACCACGCGAATGCCTTCTATGGTGAGGCTGGTTTCAGCGATCGCAGTCGCCAGAACGACTTTTCGATACCCGTTGGCCGCAGGGCGCAAGGCTTGGTCTTGTTTGCTTTGCGAGAGCGAACCAAAGAGAGCGACAACGAAGACGTTATCTGGCAGTTGGTCACGATTTAACAGACTCTCCGCCCGACGAATTTCGCTTTCGCCCGGTAAGAAAACCAGAAGGCTTCCCGTCTCTTCCTCTAGCGCCTTTTGGACTGCGGCGTTTACGGCGCTGGCCAGTCCCTCTCCAAAGCGTGTTTTTGGGGCGCCGCGCCGGGAGGTTAATGGAAGGCCAAGATAGTGAACATCGACGGGGAAACTTCGGCCTTCGCTTTTAATTATAGGGGCATTCCCCATTAGCTTGGCGACGGGCTCTACGTCCAGCGTGGCCGACATAATCAAAAGGCGAAGGTCTTCGCGCAATCCGGCTTGCGCATCCAAACACAACGCCAAACCAAGATCTGCCTGCAACGTACGCTCGTGAAATTCGTCAAAAATCACGGCTGCCACGCCTGTCAATTCAGGATCGCGTTGAAGCCAACGGGTTAAGACCCCTTCTGTGACCACTTCAATAATGGTCTTTCGGCTGACTTTTGTATCAAGCTGAATTCGATAGCCAACGGTCTCACCGGGCACTTCACCCAGAGTTTCCGCCATGCGAACAGCAGCACCCCGCGCGGCAAGGCGGCGCGGCTCCAGCAAAATGATTTTGCCGCCCCGTCGCCACGGAGCGTCCAACAGCGCCAAGGGAACGCGCGTTGTCTTACCTGCGCCCGGTGACGCCTGCAGGACCACGTTTGGATGCCCGATAAAGGTATCGAGAAGATCAGGTAAAACACTATCGATAGGAAGTGCGGTCATAACTGCACATGGTGCTAATTGAAATTGAAATAGCAAGCTTTGATAGCATGGCGGGTCACGTGGAAATCAAGATATGTCTTAAATAATTCACTTGCGAGCTATTCTTAACAATGTTATCGATTCGATACTAATAATCATTCGCATTAAGAGTGATTGAACACCCAAGGAGAGATCGATGAGTTTCAAAAAATTCGTAATTGCGGCGGTAGCCGGACTTACCGTTTCTGTAAGCGGTACGGCTGCTATGGCGGCTGACACAAAGGCGATTGCAACTACCTATTCCAACATTGCACACGCCATGTATGAAGATGCCTTGATCACCGCTGGTGATCTTAGGGCCGCGATCGAAGAATTTGTCCAGTCACCAACATCCAGCGCTTTGGATGCGGCGCGCCAAGCCTGGATTGCTGCGCGTGTGCCCTACCAGCAAACAGAGGGACTTCGGTTCGGTAACGCAATCGTTGACGATTGGGAAGGCCGCGTCAATGCATGGCCCCTGGATGAAGGGTTGATTGATTACGTCGATGCCTCGTATGGCAGCACATCTGATGCAAACCCAGCCTATACGCTGAACGTCATTGCGAATAAACAAATTCGCCTCGGACCCGACGTGATTGATGCGACGATTATTGATAAAGCTCTGCTATCTGGCACGTTGCAAGAAGCGCAGGAAGTTGAATCCAATGTGGCGACGGGCTATCACGCGATCGAATTTCTGCTTTGGGGGCAGGACTTAAACGGCAATGGACCAGGAGCGGGTAATCGCCCAGCCAGTGATTTCGATACGGCAAACTGCACCGGAGGTAATTGTGACAGGCGGGTTTCCTATCTTTTGGCCGCGACAGATCTTCTGATTGATGATCTCAAAGAAATGGTTGTTTCCTGGGCACCTGGCGGCGCCGCTCGGGCAGATATCGAGGCGAAATCAGGCCCTGAAGTTTTAGGGACAATTTTAACGGGGCTCGGCAGCCTGTCATATGGTGAATTAGCCGGTGAGCGGATTAAGCTTGGTCTTATTCTGCACGACCCCGAAGAAGAACATGATTGTTTTTCAGACAATACCCATAACTCACACTACTACGACCAAGTCGGTATGTTGGCACTTTTCAATGGGACTTATAAGCGGACCAACGGTGTGATGGTACAGGGCCCGTCCCTTGCCGACTATGCAACAAAAATGGCAAGTGATGCTCAGGCTGATGTGAAGAGTGCAATGTCAGCGACGCTCGCCAAAATGCAGGTCATGAAAGATACGGCAGACAGTGGAAAGATGGCCTACGATCAAATGATTGGTGAAGGTGAAGTGGCCGGTAACCAGATTATTCAGGAGGTTGTTGACGGCCTTGTCGCACAAACACGCAGTATCGAAAAACTGGTAGCTGCCCTTAATCTCAAGATCAATGTTGAAGGTTCGGACAGCTTGGATAATCCTTCGTCCATCCAGTAGGAAAGTAAGATGCGGTGAATTTTACCCGTCGAAAACTATTAGGACTGAGCGCGACTATGGTTGCGCTCAGTTCCCTTCCCATATACGCCGGGGCTGTCATGCGCCCTCCGCTCCCCAGACGGCCTCAGCCTTTGGATTCTGGTGCCCTGGTCGAAATTGATCTCCATGCAAAAGTTCGTAAAACAAATTTGTTTGGAAAGCCGGATCTTCCTGTGTGGAGCTTTCATGACGATATTCTGCCTGTAATTCGGGTCCCTCAGGGGGGCCGGTTAAAAACCCAATTTAAAAATGACTTGCCTGAGCACGCGTCAATTCACTGGCATGGCATTCGCCTACCCAACTCAATGGATGGTGTCCCCTATGTGACGCAACCGCCTGTTCAGCCGGGTGAAAGTTTTGGTTACGACTTTACCGTGCCAGATTCGGGATTGTTTCCGTTTCACTCCCATTGCAATACAGCGGAGCAATTGGGGCGCGGCCTGGCGGGTGCGCTGGTCGTGACCGGCGATGAAACGGAGCCGTATGACGCGGACCTGTTATGTGTGATTAAAGATTGGCGATTTGATGACCAGCAAAATTTCATCGAATTTTCGGAAGAACGGGGTGCCGCTCGTGCTGGCACGTTTGGCACCTTCCGCAGCGTAAATTACAAAGTCGTGCCCAACTTATCGGCTCCGGCCGGTGGTGACGTCCGGTTGCGTCTCATGAGTGTCGATAACAGTCGCGTTAACCAGATCGGCCTTGAAGGGGCAGATGCCGCGGTGATTGCCACGGATGGCCAGGCCGTATCGCCCTTCCCTTTCAAGACCTGGCGGCTTGGCTCCGCCATGCGTCTTGATTTGTGTGTCCGCATGCCGGGGCCGGGCCAAGTCGTAAAAATTTTTGATTATTTCGCGCCTGAACCTGTCCTGCTGGCCTCAATAACGGCAACCGGGCCAGAAATGAAACGCGGTGAATTTGATCCCGCGCCCTTATATGCACCCGAGATCGCAAAACCCGATATTAGAAACGCCATAAAGAAACGGGTCGCTTTCTCAGCAACAGCGCAGGCGACGCCCAATTTGGTTGAACTGCCGAATGGACAGGTCGTCGACTTTGCAGATTCGATTTGTTTATCGGATAAAACCTATTGGGCCATAAACAAGGAAACATGGCCCGAAGATGCCCACCAGCAACTGCCTGCCCCTTTGTTGAACCTTGTCAAAGACCAAACCTATGTTTTTGAACTCGTAAACGAAACACCGCATATGCACCCAATTCACATTCACGGTCATACGTTCCTGTATCTGAAATCGAATAAAAGATCGTTGCCCGAACACTACGCGGATACAGTTCTTCTCAAACCTAAAGAGCGCATTGAAGTTGCGTTTAAGGCTGATAACCCGGGCGATTGGATGTTTCATTGTCATATCATCGAACACGCGGAAACGGGCATGAAGAGTATCTTGCGGGTCGCATGATAAAGATTGCCCATTCATTTACTTTTTTGCTTTTGGTTTTGTTTTCAACGTCCGCAGCGCTGGCAAAAACGCTTGATTTTTCGATGGGGAAAGCACTTTTTGACCGTGCCTGGACCCCAGCTCCTGCATCGACAGATGCAACAGACGGATTGGGGCCTCTTTTTAACGCGCGTTCGTGCGCCAGTTGCCATCCGCGCGCCGGCCGGGGTCAGTTTACCGAAGGGCCCGATGGCGAAATACTCGGATTAGGCCTTCTGTTGCGTTTGGGGGATGCATATGGGGTTGGTGACCGCGTTTACGGGACCCAATTGCAAACCTTGGCCATTCAGGGACTGTTTCCGGAAGGAACGATACAGAGAAGGTTAAGTGGCGAGATTGATGCCGTGGGGCTCAATTATGGCCCGCTCAGTCCGGGGACCCAAAGTGGCGGTCGACTCGCCCCTGCTTTGCATGGTCTCGGTCTTATTGCGCGCGTCACGGAAGCGGAAATATTGGACTGGGCTGACCCAACAGATGCAGATGGTGACATGGTTTCCGGGCGTGCAAACTGGGTTTCCGGCAAGGATGGCAAATCCTATTTGGGTCGGTTTGGATGGAAGGCCGGAAAACATTCGCTTCGCCAGCAAAACGCGGCAGCGCTTTTTAATGATCTCGGGCTTTCCAGTTCCCTGTTTAAAAACCATGAAGGCGAGTGCACCCCGGCACAAGAGCGTTGCCGCCAAGCGCCCCACGGGGCAAGCCGCCGTTTTGACGGTTTTGAAATTAGTGACCAGATGCTTGATCTGATCACGAGCTATGTGAAAGGTTTGGTGCCGCCAACACCGGCAAATATAAAAAATACGGGCTTCCAGCAATTCGAAAAAGCGGGCTGCGGGGCGTGCCATCGACCCAACTTAACATTGGAGAACGGCCGACGCATTGCCGCTTATACAGACTTATTGTTGCATGATATGGGCGATCGGTTGGCTGATGGTATTGGTAACGGCACGGCAACTGGAAATGAATGGCGAACGGCTCCGCTCTGGGGGGTGCGCTACGCGACGCGCTATTTACATGATGGGCGCGCGAAAAGCCTAAGCGAAGCAATTGCCCTGCATGGCGGTGAGGCCATAAAATCACGAAATATGTTCCTGAGCATGTCTCCAGGAGAACAAGATTTAATCTTAACCTTTCTATCCCAACTGTAGTTGATATCCTCATGATGCGTTTTCTTGCTCTATTCGTTAGTTGTTTCCTTCTTATTTCATCCCCTGCCCGGGCCGATCTTGATTATCAAGCGATCGATATCAGGCTTTCACAACAGGTGTTCGAGCCTGCTTTTTCTCGGCTAAGCCAGTCGGCATCTGCGCAGGCCCGATTATGGGATGCTGCCTGTCGTCAAGGTTCGGAGCCGCCAATCGATGACCTGCGCCAAGCCTTTCACCAGGTTTCAGATAATTGGGCTGATGTCTTTCATTGGAATATCGGTCCGATAACCCACTTTCTGCGCCGTGATCGGTTTTATCACTGGCCAGAAAGGCGCAACTCTATTGGTAAGAGCCTGAGCAGACTAATGGCGTCCAAAGACCCGTCCAAACTGCAGGTCGAACGATTTAAAAAGGCATCTGTCGCCGTTCAGGGGTTACCTGCTTTGGAACGTATTCTGTTTGAAAAAAGTGATGTTTTGCAGGACCCATGGGCTTGTCAGATCGGTCAGGCAATCGCGTTGAACCTTGCCGCAATTTCAAACGAGGTCTTGTCCGCTTGGCGCCAAGACGTTGCAGCCCCCTTACAGGCGGGTACCGCAAATCCTGATTTTTTTGAGGAACCAATTGATTTTTTAAACCGCGTGTTTAATGAACTCACGACCGGTTATGCGATTATCGTTGATCAGAAAATTTTGCCGGTCATGGGCTCTGAGTTAACGAAAGCAAAACCCAACCTGATTGAAAACCGCAGAAGCCAGCGCTTCTTTCGAAACTTAAACCATAATGTCCAAGCGCTTTTCAGTACGCAACGCCTACTCAATTCTTATCTTTCGACAGAGACAGCGGCGAAGCTCGACACAGCGTTTCAGGCCTCTGAAAGGGCCTTGAAAGACATGAACACGTTTGAAAACCTGATACGCACCCCGGAGGGACGAACGAAAATTCAGGACTTTGTCGCCTCTTTGAAAGTCGCGCAGGATTTAACGACAAAGGCTTATGCAGACGAACTTGGACTGACAGTTGGGTTTAATAGCCTGGACGGAGACTAAAGGTTAGCGTTGACGTATCTGCTCTTCATTATGACGCTGACCGTTCGCGTGGGGACTAATTATATGGTCTGTCCGAGAGCGTTTGGGAAGCCGTTGGTCGTTCTCAATCCGTTTTATATCAGCCTTGATGGTGACCGACTTTGATTCAGCGACGTGACTTTCTGTTGGGAGGCGCTTCACTCCTGGCCTCTTGCTTTTTGGGGTTTAATGCAAAAGCTAGCAACAAGACATGGCCATCGGGTGGCGGTTGGCTATCAGGTTACGGCGCACCAAATCATACGTATGGCGTGGCATTGATTGACCGGGATCTGCATCTGTCGTCCCTAACCCCGACCCCGTTCCGTCTGCATGATATCGTCAGGCATCCAAATCGCGCTGAATACTGTGTACCAGCGCGCCGGGCCGGAACGCACTTTATTGTTCTGCGTGATGGAAAAAGACCCCTTGAGATCAATGCGCCAAAGGGCCGTCATTTCTATGGTCATGGGGTTTATAACGCATCGGGAACGCGGCTGTTTTTGACCGAGAATGACTATGAAGCCCAGCGTGGTGCCGTCGCTGTATATGATGCGGAGAACGCTTACAAACGTGTTTCGAACTTTGATAGTGGTGGGATTGGCCCACATCAACTTGTCTTGGAACCTGCGGGTCAGCACCTGGTCGTTGCAAATGGTGGTATTTTAACGCATCCGGCAAGCGGGCGTGCCAAACTGAACCTGGATACGATGGTGCCAAATTTGTCCCTGATTAACCTGTCGACACAACGCGTTGTCGAGAAAGCAGAACTTGCCAACGATTTACAGGCTTTGTCGATCCGACACATGACACAGACCGCTGAGGGCACTGTATACTTTGGTGTTCAGGATCAGTTCCCCGGTCTTGATGACTACCCGCTTGTTGGCCAGTGGAAACCGGGCAAGCCACTCCGCTTTTTGCAATCACCGACAACCGGCTGGCATGCTTTCAATGGGTATATCGGCAGTCTTACGCTAGATAGAACCCAGCAGATTGTTGGCGTTACGTCGCCCAAAAATGGAATTGCCGGGTTTTGGGATATCCGCAACGGTCGGATGTTGGCTGAATTGCGACAAGCTGATATCTGCGGGATCGCGCCGACGTTGCAGGCAAATCATTTCATGATTTCATCAGGTGAAGGTATATGCCTGAATGTGCGGGTCGACACTGGCGGAGTCAAAGTGGTTCAGCAGACAAAATCAGACGTACGCTTCGATAACCATGCGATCTGTGTTTAATCCCGTCATTATTGTTTTAGGCTTACGTGCGATGAAACATCTGCTTAGGTGAACTGCATTGGCGATTTACTCGGCCGCAATTCTTCCCTTCACTCGCCAATCTAATAGGGCTTCACCAAAAGTTTCAAAAAGCGGCCGCGATACGGGATCTGCGCTTGCGTTGTATTCAGGGTGCCATTGCACGGCCATTGCAAATCCAGGGGCATCTTTGATGGTGATGGCTTCTGGCGTGCCGTCTGGTGCATGCCCTTCGATGATGACACGTGGGCCGGGTTCTTCGATGCCCTGCCCGTGCAGTGAATTAACCAAAACTGTATCAGTGCCAAAAATGTGGTTGAATGGGCTGTCTGGCTGCAATTTCACATCATGGCGATGTTCGAATTTTTCCTCCAGAGTGCCGTCGGGTGGCATTCGATGATTCATACGTCCGGGTATATCGCGAATTTCAGGATGCAGAGTGCCGCCCATGGCAACGTTAAACTCCTGAAAACCACGGCACACGCCTAAAATGGGTTGCCCGGCTTCAACGCAGGCGCGAATCAGGGGAAGCGCAATGCGGTCCCGATCACGATCAAATTCACCATGTGCCTCGGTCGGTTCATGCCCATATTCTTCGGGATGCACATTGGGGCGGCCACCGGTGAACAAAAACCCATCGCAGACAGACATGATATCATCGATTTCGATCGCGCTGGGCAGCGAAGGAATAATCATAGGGATGGCGCCTGTAACTTCGGCCAGCGCATCAATGTTCATACGTCCTGTGGCCTGAGCCGGATATTGATCATTAATCAGGAAAAAATTGGCGATAATACCAACGACTGGTTTTTGCATTTCACTTTCTATTTTTTTACAGCGGATACTTACCAAAGTTAAAGTCTATCGGGATTCTGGGCGGACGGCAACCATGCCTTCTGTCGCTTGGTTTCGCCGGTGTGACGCGTTATTTAGGTCATATGGTATTTGAGTTATCGAGCGTCAATAGAAAGTCCTTATTTATGAAGAAACCGCGTCCAATGGACCAACTTGTTGAAATTATGGCGACACTTCGAAACCCTGACGGAGGCTGTCCGTGGGATGTAGAACAAACCTTCGCCTCAATTGCTCCCCATACGATCGAGGAAGCTTATGAAGTCGCGGATGCGATTGAGCAAAATGACATGGATGCCCTGAAGGATGAATTGGGCGATTTACTGTTTCAGTCGGTTTTCCATGCCCAAATGGCAAAAGAACTTGGTGCATTTGAATTCGACGATGTCGTGAACGGTGTTGTTGAAAAAATGATCAGGCGGCATCCCCATGTATTTGGGGATCAAAATATCTCATCAGCTGATGAACAGACAGCATCTTGGGAGAACATCAAGGCAGCGGAGCGCGATGCTAAATCAGGTGATACAGCGGATGCCGACAAGAGTGCGCTTGCTGGTGTAATCGCTGGCTTGCCCGCTTTGACGCGCGCTGAAAAATTGCAAAAGCGTGCTGCTCGCGTTGGGTTTGACTGGCCTGACGCACGCCCGGTCATTGACAAACTGCGCGAGGAGACCGACGAGCTACAGGAAGAAATCGACCACAATGGCAGTTCCGTGCGACTGGCAGATGAACTGGGAGATTTGTTGTTTGTTTGCGTGAATTTGGCCCGCAAATTGGGAATCGATGCGGAAACAGCGCTGCGCGGTGCAAACACCAAATTCGAAACACGGTTTAGACATATGGAATCAGCGATTCATGAAAATGGCCAATCCGTCAGTGGTATGAAATTGGGGGAACTGGAAGATCAGTGGCAAGAAACGAAAAGAATGTTGGCGATTAACCAAACAGAGCCTAAATGATACGAGGCGCTATTGCCGCATGAGCCCCGAACGCGCTAGTGTTGGATGAAATCATAATGGAGAAACTGTGCTCGGTATGAAGACAATGAAACGTCCCCTTCTCCGCTATTTTGTGCCTCTTATGCTCGTTTTTGGCCTCACGAGTTGTTATCTGCCTGTCCGCTTTGATGCAGAGATCGAAATTTCGAGACGAGGTTATTACGAATTCTTCTTTGATGGATATATCGCTCACGTCGATCTGTTCAGGCAACTGTCAAAAGGTGAGTTGTCGCGGGATGAAGAACAAGAAAAAGTTAAAGTCATTGAAACTGACTTTGAGCGCGATAGCAGTACAAAATCGTTCAAATATTTCAAACGGGGCCACTTTCACGTCAACTGGGAAAAGAAAGGTGATCTGCTAAAGGCGAAAACGGTCACGTTCTATCGACGCAATGAAAACATGGTATCGATCAGTTATAATTCAGAGACCGGACGTGTGCAGGTCGCAGGACGGTCATTGCAGCGTAAGCAGCGTCGATCCCTGCATGACATGGGTCTTGGAATGTCCGGGCAGTTGCGCGTTATAACGGATACAAATGTTATTGCGCATAATGCGACGAAGGTTAAGCAGCTCCCAAAGCGAGGCTCGCGCTTTAAAATGTATACTTGGGATATTAAGAATATCTTTGAAAAGACACCGAGCATCACCATGGCATTGCGCTGAATTCTGTCCTCAGAGAGTTTTGGATATGGATTATGTTAGAACCCGGCAGTTCCAAAAAAAAGAACTCCTATTTTTAATTTATGGGGCTATTACGGAATGGGACGCCCCCCCTCCACCAAGGATTTCGAAGAGATCGCAATTCTCAATGATGCTTCACAAAATCGGCGATAGTTTTGCTCACCCCTATCGCTAACGGTAGATTTGGGTCACTGTAAGTTGCGAGATTATCTTCCCGTGTATTGGTCTTCACTTCTTTCAAGACGTGATTGACGTTGGGGAGTATTGTCAGTGTAGATTTTGGATTTGCTGCAGACAATAATTTCGCATCATTTTCATTGACTTGGATATCTTTGTCTCCCTGTAAAATTAGGACCGGGATAGCCAACGGCGCAATCAATTCCGTTGGTGTAAAGGACATGATATTGATCAAGTAATCTTGGACATCAGGGAAAAACATTTGTTGAAGAGCTGGATGAAAACCACTGACATCAACATGTTTTCCAGCTTCCAGATCACCTATAGCTTGTAACGCATCTTCTAGAAGAGGCCCGTTGGCTGGGTTAGCTTGTAATTGTCTACGCAGAATATCTCCAAACTTTTCGCCGGGTGCGGCCAAGAGAATGATGCCACAAATGTTTTCTTCCTGCTGCGCACTGGCGAGAGCGACCAATCCTCCTTCGCTGTGTCCAAGCAACCAAATGCAAGAATGTTTTGTTTTGCTCTTGATCGTCTGTGTCCAAGATTTGATATCGTCGACGTAATCTTGAATGGTGACTTGATTAGGGGTCTCCACGGCTGCGCTGCTAGAGAACAGTCCCCTTTTATCAATACGAACTGATTGTATTTCACGCTCGGCGAGTTCGTTAGCTAAAAGTTTGTATGTGGACGCATTGATTCCCTGTGGGTTATTACCGTCTCGATCTGTTGGTCCAGATCCGGGAATAATTAATATGACGGGTGCAGTCACACTGTTACTTGTTGTATGAATTCCTTTGAGCGGTCCTTTTGGACCCGGGGCTTCTAAAGCACGTTCATCTGCTGCGTAAGATGATCCTAAAAAAAGCTGAGACAAGAAAAAGAGACCATAAGTTATAATTTTCATTTTCGTGGATGCCATTACATCAAGTACCTTGATCTATTTTTTATCTCTTCATGCGGCCCCGTTCAACGAAATCAGCGACTGTATTTTGGACATATCTTGGTCGCCACTCTATGTCATTACTGTCGTTAAAATCTAAAGTTTAATTAATAGAGACCTCGCGACTTACACCAACCAAATGGTCACGCGTTATCGTGGCCTCTAATTCTTCCGCGTTCATGTCCGCGGCATTTTCCGGGGCTTGAGGCAAGACCAGGTAGCGCATGTCGGCGTTGCTGTCATGAACGATGAGTTTGATCTCTGGATCGAGATCGAGCCCAAACTCGGAGAGAACAGCCCTCGGTTCGCGGACTGCCCTCGCGCGATACGCTTTCGAAATATACCAGGACGGTGGCTGTCCGAGAATTGAACGCGGATAACATGAACAGAGCGTGCAGGTGATCAAGTTATGGACATCCTCAGTATTTTCGACAACGACGATTTGTGCTTCACCGACGGGAACGCCAGCTTCCTGAATAGCGCTTTTTCCATTGCTTAGAAGACGTTCTTTATAGGCTGGGTCAACCCAGGCTTTAGCGACGACTTTGGCACCTAAATGGATGCCTGGAGATTCAAGTTTTTCAATTTCTTTTGTGACCTCTGGTGCGGTCAGTAATCCCTTGGCAATCAAGACGTCTTGAAGCGCATCTATAATAATTTGGGCTTCCAGATTTCCTGCGCCATCCTCGACGACAAGGGCTTCGTGGTCATCATGTTCGTGGCCATGATCGTGATTATCGCTCATCTGTCTTCCTCATTTGTCTTCTGTTGTGCCAATGGTCGACCTACGATGATCCGGGCGCCAGCCAATGGTCATAAATTTCGATCACCAACCGATCCTGTGATGGATGTGCTGGGGTTTCCCAAAGGGACGATTGAGAGAACTCCACGCGATAGAGGTCGATTGCCGGCCCCGATGTGAACCCTGTAGCCAAATCCTCCGGGTTTAGGTAGCGCCCGCAGTATTGCACCACCTGCCCTTGTTTTCCGCGAACATATACCGGAATCCTCACGTGGCCCGATTTATTCAGGTCCAGCACGCGGACAGAGTCACCCACGTGAAATCGCTTTTCAACGGTACTTGTCACTGGTCTTGCTCATCCTCGGACTGGTTGCGCCAAACCTCTTGTTTTTTCTTGATGGCCAGATCCAGTTCCTCTCGGGTAATGACGTTTTTTTCGATCAATATATCGGTCATCGCCTCAAGCCGGCGGCGATAAAAAGATAAGGCTTTGTATTTGTCTTCACCGAAACTTTCGAACCCTCGTCGCATCTCATCAAGAGAGACAATCCGGCGCGTGCCATCGCCCAAAAGGTTACGGATCGCCTCAACTTGTTTTTCCCAGTGAAGCCAAGGCAGTTCAACCTTTGGTATTGGGCCAGCTTTGTCTCCTCCGATGTCATGGTAACCGCGCATGATATGTATCCTTCCTGATCAAAAAATATCTTAAGCTGATGTCCCGGCTTCCCGCTGGAATATTTCAAGACACTGGCTTCTCAAAGCGACAAATTCAGGGCTCACTAGGACGGATGTATCGCGGGGCCTTGAAAGTTCATTGTCGACGATTTCCGCAACGCGGGTTGGACGGCGTGTCAGTAAGAGGACTTTATCCGCCATCTGTACGGCTTCTTCAAGATCATGGGAAACCAAGACCATTGTGGTTCCCGTCTTTTCAAACATGGCTTGCAGTTTCTCCCGCATCAGTAACGTCATTTCGTAATCAAGGGCTGAGAACGGCTCATCAAGAAACAAAACCTCCGGTTCCCGTACCAGCGCTCTCAGGATCGACACTGCCTGCTGCTGTCCGCCAGAGAGTGCATACGGATAGGCATTTAAATCAATGTTAATACCGAAGTCGTCAATCAACTGGTTGACGCGTGCATCCCGCTCGGGTTTAGACATACCCATAAGCCGCAGTGGGTAGTGGATATTATCAATCGCGCGAAGCCAGGGGAAAAGAGCTTCCCGGTAATTTTGAAAAACATAGGATATGCGTGTTTGATTTATGGTTTGACCATCATAAAGGACCTCACCAGCGTCCATCGGCATTAAGCCGGAGATCATATTGATCAAAGTGCTTTTTCCGCAGCCGTTAGGGCCAAAGATACTAATGAATGAGCCCATGGGCAGGGTCAGATCGAAATGATCGTAGACTTGGGTTCTGTCGAATGTTTTTTTCAGGCCTTGTATGGTCAGGTAGCGGGTCCGTTTAGAAGGGCGGGTGGCGAGAACGCTTTGCGCGTCCTCGCCTGCCTGACCCGGGTTTATCCCCGGGTTCAATATCTCATCCATAGTGTCTTCCAAGGACCCTAGCTTCCGAAATCGCTGAGCTTCAGGATTTTTGTACGGACATCCATGGGCTCTTTCAGAACACCTTCGGATACGAATACGTCAACGAATGCCTGGTAGGAATTCATATCCGTCTCATTCAGGTCCGTGAAACCGCGCAAGTAAGGTTGAGCCAGAAGATCAAGCTGGCTTTCACGAATGGCCGTATACTTTGGGATAACGGCTTTGTATTTCGCGAAATCAGCGTTTGCCAGTTTGGTTGCCTCATCAATAATTTCGACGATTTTCTTTGCAACGGCAGGACGTTCATTGATGAACTTTGTCGTTAACACGGCGGCACCTGAATAGAATGGATCGGCAATGACCGCAGCCACAGGGTTGATAACCGCACGTGTTACGCCATCGGTGGCAGCTGCAATAGAGCCAACAGGCTCAAGAGACAGTGTCGCGTCGACGCTGCCGCCTAAAACGGCAGGAACCTGTTGAGGAACAGCAATGTCTGCCAACGTCACTTCCTTGTCTGGATCAAGTCCGGCGGACCGAACCAAATGTTTGGCGATCGTGCGCCATTGAATGCCCGGAACATGGCCTAATGTTTTGCCTTTAAGATCGGCAAAAGACGTTATGCCGCTGCCGTCCTTTACGATCAAACCATCATTGATCCGGTCAATTTTTATGCCGCCACCTTGGAGGCCAAAGACCTTAAAGGTCCCTGGAAATTTGGATTCTGCAATCATCGCAATGCCGGCCGCAGCCCCTGGAGGGCCGAAATCAGCACGCCCACCGACCAGCGCGTCGATAATATGATTGGGAGATTGCATTTTATTGGACTCGACCTTGATGCACGCCTTTTCGAACAGGCCCTCTTCATGGGCGACATAATAGGCCGTCGTCTGCATAATCGGTAGCCAGGCAGATGTAACTTCTTCGTATTTGTCGCAGGCGTTGGCGACGCCGGCGCTCAGGACGAATGCTATAGCAGAGATTGCAACACTTCGTTTAATCATGGTTTTTCCTTTTTGTTATTGTTGTAGGGATATGCGGTCCATTACTTTCCGGACCAATGGACGAGATACTTTTCTAATAAGAGGAAACAGACGTTCAGGCCGTAACCCATGCCGCCGGTGACCAGAATGGAGCCGTACATATCGGTCAGATTATAAGAAATCTGTGCATCAATAATGCGATGGCCAAGTCCGTCATTCGCACCAATAAACATTTCTGCAACGATGATAACCACCAACGCCATAGATACTGCCGTTCTCAGGCCGATGAAGGTCTGTGGTAATGTTTCAAAGAAAATAACATCGAAAAAGACGCGCATGGGACTGGCGCCAAGGGAGCGGGCCGCAAGAATACGGGTTTGTTTGGCATTCATGACGCCGTAGGCAACGTTGAAAACGATGACCAATAGAGCCGCAAACGAGGCGACGGCAATCTTTGAAAAATCACCCAGCCCAAACAGCAGCAGAAACAGAGGAAACATTGCGGTCGCGGGTGTCGACCGGAAAAAATCAATAATAAACTCAACTGATCTATAAACTCTGTCACTGGCACCCAGGACAATTCCCAGAGGTACGCCAACAACAGCAGCGATTATAAATGCGTAAAAAACTCTGACAAATGTAAACCAGAAATCACTCAATACATCGCCGGAAATGATATTAATTCCGGTGTCGATCAACGTATCGATGGGCGACGGAAGCAGGTTTTTATCAACGAGTGTAAAAAAGTACGCGATCCACCAGACAAAAATTAAAGCCAAAGGGCCAACCAAATGAATGGACCATTGGCGCAACCTTTGTACCCCGAGGGGTGAGAGACCTGCGTCCCCCATCTAGGTGGATCGCGTCGTTAGAGGAAACTTGGCAATTTTTTTATTTTTTTTCAATTTCGTTAGCGCCCGTTTCTTGTTCTTATTGCGGCTCCTTATGCGCTGTCATGAAATCAATCTATTTTCGAACTGATACTCATTCTGCGCGGATACCAAGCCGCAATTAACCGATAGAAAAGCGATGCTGACTAGTGCTGTTTTTGCTTATTGGCGCTGCAAAAAACGCACTGCACAAAAAGGTGTAAAAAGCGCCAAAATCATCTGCCATGATAGATACACGTTATAATAGATATATATCAAAATCATTCTTGAAGAGGTTATATTATAATATGCTGTTTTATAAACATAATATGTGCAAACGGAGTCTGTAATTCGGATCCGCTATTAAGAGGAAGTTACGAAAGGATAAATCAAAAGTTGTATTGAAAAGCCATGGTATGCTGCTCTGCACAAAAAAAAGGGAGGCATAGCGCCTCCCCTTTTTTTATCTCGGACTGGCGATCAGTCGTTGAGCAGGCGCAGCAAGCTGGACGTATCCCAGCGGCCACCGCCCCGGTTTTGCACATCAGCATAGAACTGATCGACAACGGCCGTCACTGGAAGCCGGGCGCCGTTCTTGCGGGCTTCAGCCAAAACGATGGATAAATCCTTGCGCATCCAGTCAACGGCGAAACCAAACTCAAATTCGTCCTTAACCATTGTCGAGCCACGGTTTTCCATCTGCCAGGAACCAGCGGCCCCTTTCGAAATCACGTCCAGAACCTTATTCATGTCGAGACCGGCTTTTGTGCCAAAGGCAACGCCTTCTGAAAGCCCCTGAACCAATCCGGCGATGCAGATTTGGTTAACCATTTTACAAATTTGACCACTACCAACAGGGCCCAAAAGCGTGAAGGCTTGTGAATAACAATCGACAATTGAGGCAATCTGATCGAAATCGGCCTGTTCACCACCGGCCATGACTGTCAGCTTGCCGTTTTCAGCGCCGGCTTGTCCGCCAGAAACCGGACCATCCAGGAATTTGATTCCTTTCGCTTTGCAAGCTTCGCCAATTTCGCGTGCGACTTCGGCAGAGGCCGTAGTATGGTCAATAAAGACGCCACCGGCTTCCATACCTGCCAAGATACCGTCGTCACCATAGACGACGCTTCTCAAGTCATCATCATTACCAACGCAGGCGCAGACAACTTCAGCGCCAATCGCAGCTTCACGAGGTGTGGTGGCCATCGACCCACCATATTCGGCAACCCATTTTTCGGCTTTTGCAGCAGTGCGATTATAAACAGTAACGTCGTGCCCGGCTTTTGCTTTGTGCCCGGCCATAGGATAACCCATTACGCCTAATCCGATAAAAGCTGTCTTAGTCATCTAAATCTATGTCCCGTAAATTTGTTAAAATTAGTTAGTGAGGGCCAGAGTATAGGCATGGATCCTTATTAAACCCAGTGGTTTTACGCTTTTTGCCCGAATAATTATTTAATCGGAAATGGGTTCGAAAACAGAAAAGAAGTTGGCCGTCCAAATTTCTGGCGGTGTCGCGATGAACTTCGAGATACACCAATGGAAGAAACGATCTTTCCGTTGGCGAGATGGGCTGCCCAGGTAATGCCCATAAAACTTGACGCACCAGTAGCCGGAAGCCGCGGCGAGCTGCCGCATACTGTCGGGCGTATAAGCCGTTTTGTGGGTTAAATCTCCGTGTTGAAATTGACCGCCCCAGGGAGAACCCGCATTCGGCGTTTTAAACAGAATTTGTCCACCTGAGTTGAGGTGTTTTGCCAGAATCTTTAACAGTGAAACTCCCTCCTCCGCTGTGAAGTGTTCAAGGACGTCAAAGAGAACAATTCTGTCAAATTTCGTTTTGTCGGAGAGTTCGTCCAGATAGGCCCAGATATCTGTGCATGTAAAATGCGCTTTTACGTCTTCGGGAAGAACGTCTTTCAAGTCAGGATCCTGATCCAGCCCTGTAAAGGAGGTGACGTTCTTTTTGTGAAGATAAAGCAGAAAAAGCCCCGTGCCGCAGCCAATTTCCAAAAAGGACATGTCGGCGCGACAGTCGAGCGGTTGCCAGACTTCTTTATCAAGCCTTCGAATGTGCTTGGACCCTACTGTAGGTGTAGAGTAATTCTTATACGATCCATAGTGCGCATAAAGTGACATGGTGGCCCTCACGTTAATTGACCTTCTGTTTAACAAGACTTTATCTTTAAATCGAACCTAAAGCACATGGATCGGTGGATAATGATTGAACCGAAGGCTAATCATCGGTAATCCAATCACCAGAGTTGCACAAAACCAAGGAATTATGGAATGTCCGATACCATTCAGGTCGAAATTGCCCCCGGTGAATTGATTGATAAAATCACCATCCTTGAAATCAAGAAAGAGCGCATTACGGACCCTGACAAACTCGAAAATGTAACGATCGAGTGGGATACCCTGACGGCAGCCTTAAAAGCCAATGTCGCCGGTTCTGATGATCTCTCCGCACTTAGCGCGGCGTTGAAGGGCGTCAATGAAGCCCTGTGGGATATTGAAGACGATATCCGCGATTGTGAACGCGCATCAGATTTTGGCGATAAATTCATTGAACTTGCCCGATCCGTATACATTACGAATGATAAGCGAGCCGCCCTTAAGCGTGATATCAATGATTTACTTGGGTCGCGCCTTGTCGAAGAAAAGTCTTATGCAGCTTACTAGGCCGCGAAACGTGATCTAATGGCAAAACTTTTCCGGCTGACTGACCGGTTCCAGCGCTGGCGCAAAAAGTCGACAGATCGTCCTAAACCGCCCCAAGGTGTTTTACTTCTTTCGTGCGGGGGGCTTGGCGATACCATTTTGTTTTCCCATGTCGTTGAACGCTTTATGGCCTATGCAAAGCCAGATGAGGCGATAACGGTTCTCTTGCGCAAAGACGGCGCCAAAACATCGTTTTTGTTCCCGGATGGGGTCAATACACTGGTTGTCGATTTTGCAGCCTTTCGTAAAAATCTGACTTATCGGATGGCGATTTCAGATCAGCTTTTCGACGCCAATTTCCGCGCCGTTATCACAACGGACTACCTACGACACCCGGATTTGGACGAAGTAATGGTGCAAGCGGCGCAATGCGCAGAACAGATTGGTATGGATGTCCGTCCCTGGAGCAAGTATCAGTCACAACTTGATGCGATTGCGAAGACCTATTCCCGCCTGTTTGACAGTGGCCCGGCGCGTCAGGATAAGCTCTTGAGATGGAACAAGTTTGCGAACTGGCTGACGGGCGAGGAACGGCCGCCGGGATTAAGACAGGTGCCAGCGCCGAACGGGCGTCTCGATGGCCCGCCATTGGTCCTCATTCAGCCTTTTTCAGCCGTTAAAGCCAAACAGTATGATGTGGAGATTTATCAGAAACTGATACAGGCTTTACCTTCTGATGCCGTGATCAAGATTACCGGCGCACCGGGAGAAATTGATAAAAACCCGGCATTTTTGCCTTTGTTGGAGGATGATCGCGTCAGTTATGACGACGCTGGTTTTGCTGATCTGCTTGGTTTGATGCAGTCCGCACGTTTGATCGTTTCCGTTGATACTGCAGCCATGCATTTAGCTGCCGTCGCCGGTGCGCCAACGCTGTGTCTGGCGAGTGCAGCCTATGTGGGCGAGATTGTGCCTTACGCGCCTGAACTTGCACCTGATAATGTTGTGTTTCATTATAAAACAATGAGTTGCGAAGGATGCTTGGGAAGTTGCATTCACCCCTTTGAAGGCGAAAAGTTCCGCTGCGTTGCCGAACCTGCGGTTGAGCAGATCGTCGATAAAGCCCTGAAGCTATTGCATCAATAAACCGAAAACAGACTTTTCTGTTATCGCGTCATTGTGTCGCAAGCGCGCTGAGTTCCGTCCATAACGCTTGTGTGGGTGCAAGTAATAAGTTGCCCCGTCCAATTTTTGATTGGACCTGATAGGCCTCATCGGTTTCGATCATTTTGTCCATGCCACCTGCTTCACGGTACATCAAAACGCCTGCGACATGGTCCCAAGGTTTGAGCAGCCCGCTATAGGCCGCGAAATCAATCTTTCCGCGCGCAAGATCCATATATTCACGCCCAACACAGCGATAACGTTTGATGATCTTCGGCAGGCCCGTACCGCCATTGGTTTGTTGTGCTTCAATTTTATGCCGTGTTGAGCGTTTCAACGATCCGGTCATTTGATCCACAGGTCTTTCTTTATTGAGTTGCAAGCGATCGCCATTTTCCCAGGTTCCCGCTCCCTGCTCCGCATAGATCGTTGTATTTTCAACGGGGTCGTGTATCCAGCCGGCAAAAATTTGGCCCTTGTGAACCAGACTGACGATCACCGCAAAGCATGGCGTGCCGTGGGCGAAGTTATGAGTACCGTCAACCGGGTCAATGATCCATACGGGATGATCATCCGATAAGGCATTAAGTGTTTCAACGTTCGCCGCAACGCCTTCCTCACCAATAGCAACGGAGCCCGGCAACAGGTCTGTTAATTCCCGTGTGAGTGCTTTTTCCGATTCCACATCTGCAATGGTGACGAGATCGCCCGGTGCCTTTTCTGAGATATCGGAATCCGATAGCTTTTGAAACCGAGGAATTATTTCAGCTTCAGCAACGTTCCGAATGAGGGAGGCGACGGTATCTGGATTAGAAATCATGTGCCGTTCTCGACCATTCGGGCTGGAAATTAAAGCGTAATCTGAGTTTTTTGAGATGATTTACCCAATTCGGCTTGCGCATTGGGCGGCGCTAAGGCATCACGCCCTTACATTTTTTCCTTATGAAAGCATGGTGCATAATTGGCCCCGCCGATCTTATCTTTGACTGAAGTTGTTGCTGGTTTTATTTCACCACCGCTGTTTAGCGGATTAAGTGTCGATGTGGGTAAAACCGACCGCATTGCACTGGTGGGGCGCAACGGTACTGGCAAGTCGACATTGCTCAAAATGATGGCAGGTTTGGTCGAATCAGATGGCGGTACGCGGTTCGTTCAGCCAGGAACTCAGATCGCTTATTTGTCGCAAACGGTTGATTTTGGCGACCATAAGACGCTGCAGGATTATGTCACAGCAGGTTTGCCTGCGGCTCAGGCCGATGCTACGTATCTTTCTGACGCCATGCTGTACGAGGTTGGGCTTGACCCCTATCGCGAGACGCAGGGGCTTTCTGGTGGCGAGGCCCGCCGTGCTGCGGTTGCACGAGCTTTGGTCGGCGAACCAGATATCTTGCTCCTTGATGAGCCGACCAACCATCTCGATATTTCCGTTATTGAATGGCTTGAGGAAACGTTGGCTTCGTTTCGGGGTGCAATTGTGACGGTTAGCCACGACCGAGCATTTCTTCGCCGTTTATCACGGGCAATTCTTTGGTTAGACCGGGGGCGTGTACACCGTCACGAAAAAGGTTTTGAGACGTTCGATGAATGGTCCGAAACACTTTTGGCTCAGGAAGCCGTATCGACGGCTAAGTTGGATAAATTAATTGCTGAGGAAACGCGCTGGTCTCGCGAAGGCATAAGTGCGCGTCGTACCCGCAATCAGGGACGACTCCGCCGGTTGGGTGATCTGCGGCAAGAACGCCAAAACCGGCCCAAAGTCGAAAATATGGCGGAACTGAAAACCGATTCAAGTCAGAAGTCCGGACGTTTGGTATCTGAATTGGTGAACGTGAGTAAGAGTTATGGAGACAAGACCATTATATCGGACTTCTCGACACGCCTGATGCGTGGTGATCGTGTCGGCATCATTGGCCCCAACGGTGCCGGAAAAACGACGCTTTTGAAAATGATGTCAGGGGCATTGGTACCGGACAGCGGTTCTGTGCGCCTCGGCACCAACATCGAAGCGTTAACATTTGATCAAAACCGGGATGCTCTTGATCCGGAGGCTACACTTTGGGATACACTGGCGGACAGTGGTGGCGATTCGATTTCAGTGCTTGGGGAACCGCGTCACGTTGTTGGATATTTGCGAGATTTTCTGTTTCATCCGAAACAAGCACGCAGTCCGGTCAAAAGTCTGTCGGGGGGCGAAAAAAACCGCCTTTTGTTGGCCAAGCATCTTGCCAAGCCTTCAAATCTCTTAATCCTTGATGAACCCACCAACGATCTCGATATGGAGACCCTGGATTTATTGCAAGAGATGTTGGCTGACTACAAAGGCACGATCATTCTTGTAAGCCACGATCGCGATTTCATTGATCGCGTTGTCACATCGACAATCGTTCTGGAGCCGGGTGGCGAAATTACAGAATATGCGGGCGGTTATTCTGACTATTTGATCCAGAAGAAGCAATCACAAGTTCAGAGGGAGCAAGCAAAGTCCCAAACGCCGAAAACTGCGCCGACCCAATCTGCTGCCAAGTCTGCGAAACGAACCGAGCGTATGAGCTTCAAGGACAAACGAGAACTGGAACTTCTGCCAGACCGTATTTCCAAGCTGGAAAGTGAGATCGCTCTGCTAAATGGACACTTGTCAAAAAGCAGCAATTCAGCCGATGAAATTGTAAAGCTATCGTCCCAATTGGGCGACTTAACCCGTGAGCTGGCTGAATGTGAAGAACGTTGGCTCGAATTGGAAATGTTGCGCGACGGCGGTTAGGGTTGTTTAGGTCCGAGATACACGGCGCGACGCCGGGAACAGAAGTGTGGCTGTTGTCCCTTCCCCAAGTGTGCTCTCCAGCGTCAATTTTCCGCCATGCATTTCAATGAGATGACTGACAAGAGCCAAACCAAGGCCGATCCCTTCTCCATTGCGAACCATCGTATTGGAATTGACCTGACTGAACGGTAACAAAACGATATCCAAGTCTGCTTCAGAAATACCGACGCCCGTATCAGATACCTTAATCAGAATGGCTTTGTCAGGGTTTGTTGTTATCTCGATGGAGATTTCGTCGCCCGCATTTGTGTATTTAACGGCGTTGTCGGCCAGATTAAGAAGCATTTGTTTAATGCGCAGCAGGTCGCCTTTGAGTTCAGGCAAATCCGTCGGAATAGTTTTCACTAATTTTAGGTTTTTCTTTTCAACTCTTGGCCTTATTAACGTGACAACATCTTCGGTAATTTTTTCTAAATCGACATTTTCTTCATCCAGCATCAGTGCATCGGCCTCGATCTTGGACAAATCAAGGATATCAGATATTAACTGAAGCAGATATTCGCCGGCAGTTGCCACAATATCAGCATTTTCTTTGTATTTGGGATCACCAAGGGGTCCAAAGGTTTCGTAACTGGCGAGCTGCGAAAACCCAATAATCGCATTGAGCGGTGTCCTGAGCTCATGGCTCATATTTGCCATAAACTCGCTTTTGGTCTTATTGGCCAAAATAGCCTCATCTCGGGCCTTCTCCAGATCCCGTGTTCTTTTTTGAACGCGTTTCTCAAGTTCATCACGTGATTTGAGCAAATCGTCAGTGGCCTTATCGCGCTCGGTAACGTCGGTGTACATGGAAACGTGACCGCCGCGCTCAAGGGGGAAGCGGCGAACCTGCACGCGCCGACCATCCGTCATTTCAAATTTTTCTTCTGACGCAGCGCCGGCATCGACGATTTGCGCAAGCTTATTTTGCACGACATTGGCCACGGGACCTTCGCCGAAAACTTTCTTTTCGGCCAAATGAGTCAATAAATCCGACATATGCATGCCGGGCCGCAGTTTTTTCGGATAATACCAGAAATCAGCACATCGTTTGCTCCAGACGACCAACCGGTTATCTGCGTTCCAGACGGCAAAACCCTGATCTATGGAGTCCATAGTAAGTTGAACAAGCATCGAATTTTGCGATAGCTCGGCTGTGCGGTCACTCACCATCTGCCGAAACTGAATATTCCGCATCGAAACAACATAAAGAATCCACGTGATGAGTATCGTCAGGACAGAGCCGCCGATACTGACAAGAAACGCAAGACTGTGCGCCGGACCGTCCAGGTAATCGGGCATAATATCCCAATGAAGATCCCATCTGGCTTGACCTGATGTAATGCGAATAATTTCAGTCGCAACCGCATTCGGCGGTGGCGCATCATTGCCAATGATGGGAATGAAAGCATTGGTTGCTCGAGACTCGCTATCGCGTTCAATCAGCCTTACTTGTATGCCATTCGGCAGGTAATCGGCGGAAAACCCGGAAAAGAATTCTACCAAATTAATCGTTGCTGCCATTACACCACTGCCTTTTAAAAGGTCTGTGCTGGTTGCGATAACTGCATAGCGATCATCATTTTTGCCGATAAATGCCGGGCCAAGAACGACGTGTCCCGGAGTTTGTCGTGCGGTAATGGCGCTAACCCGGACAGCCGGATGGGACGTCAGATCGGCGAATTTACGAAATACGCCATCTTCACGAGATACGAATTTAACGGCAAAGCTCTCAAACGTCTCTGGCGCCCGGTTTTGAGGTTCGCCAATAACGGTCAATTGCCCGCCATTCTCACGTTCATAGGCATCTCTGGTATCGCGCAGGACACGTTCAGCATAAACAACAGAATCAAATGTAACATCGGGGTCCCATGTTTCTGCCTGATCAATAAATTCAAAAAAAGACTTTTGGTCTCGGTAGCTTTCATTTTGAAACTGTCCGGCCAAAGCACGTAAGTTGACTTCTGCCTTTGATATCCAGAAGAGAACACTTTCTGTCATCCGCCGAGAATCGACTTTTCCCTTTTCGATCCAGTCATGGTGGGCTTCGTCCCGCAGCCGTTCACCTGTTAAGATCGACGTTCCAATGCCCAAAAACAAAAAGCACAAGAGCCCTACTGCGACGGGTGTTTTATGATTATCGACAATCATTATTTAGGCAAAGGCTTAAGGAACAGCGCAAGGTTCGACAGGAGAGTCCGGCTTTTGAACATTTTTTCAGGCGCCTCATTGGTGAGCGAACACGTACCCTTATAAGAAGATCACATTCATAATTTAATAACAATAGTTGAACCCATTTTGTACGTGTTGGGTGAATCTAAACGAATGTTTGTTATGTTCTCTTGGCCGTTTCCGCATCGATCAGCAGGAAATTTCTGTGTTCGTTTCAGGATATACGGCGCCTCAGCCGTTCGGCATCGGGGCCTTCCAATCGGACCGTTAACTCAATTGCTGTGGGGTCATCGTTGCGGGCAATGACGTCGCCGTGTTCATAGAGCCAGGCAAGGGTTGCGCCATCGTGATGTTGCAGAGTCAGTTGGATTTCTTCGTAATTGGCCGTCACAAGTTGATCAAAGAGGACTGCAAGGGTATCACATCCTGAGCCTGTAATCGCAGAAGCAAGAAATGGAGACGAAGTGCCATTTTGAGTTCGATTTCTATAAAACTCCTGCTCTTCAGGCTCGAGAAGGTCAGATTTGTTAAGAACCTCAATAAATCCCTTGTTGTTTTCACTTATGTCGACGCCCAACTCTTCAAGGACGGTTAGAACATCAGTTTTTTGAATATTTGAATCGGGGTGGGAAATATCCCGGACATGAACGATCAAGTCTGCCGCCATTACTTCTTCAAGGGTCGCATGAAACGCATTGACCAATTCGTGCGGCAGGTCGGAGACAAAGCCGACGGTATCAGACAATATGATTGGTTTGCCGGAAGGAAGATTAAGCTTCCGCATGGTTGGATCCAGGGTTGCAAACAATTGATCTCTTGCGATGACGTCTGACTGTGTCAAACGGTTGAAAAGTGTGGATTTTCCAGCGTTCGTGTAACCCACCAGCGCAACGATCGGATAAGGAACCCGTTTGCGGGCCTTACGGTGCAGGGTTCTGGTTCTCTTAACGTCATTCAGCTCCTTTTTCAGGCGCGTGATCCGCTGATCAATTTGACGACGGTCATTTTCAATTTGAGTTTCACCGGGACCCCCCATGAAACCTGCTCCGCCACGTTGGCGTTCAAGGTGAGTCCAACTGCGGACCAGCCGACTGCGCTGATAACTTAACGCCGCCAGGTCAACCTGCAGCCGACCTTCTTTGGTTTGCGCCCGCGCGCCAAATATCTCAAGGATCAAGCCTGTCCGGTCAATCACCTTACACCCCCAAGCGCGTTCCAGATTGCGTTGCTGGATGGGCGTTAACGTGGTGTTTATAATGACGACTTCACACGGACCACAGATATCGGTTTTGCCCGAGACAAGGTCATGTATCCGTTCAACCGCGCCGCCACCTAATAGCGTTGCCGGACGCGGTTTTGCCACACGAATGACCTCTGAATGAAGGACCTCGAGATCGATCGCGAGCGCAAGTCCGACGCCTTCCTGCAACCCGGCTTCGGGTGCGCGGGCTGTATTGGAATTGCGACTGATATCTGGATGAATTACCAGACAAAGATCCCCCCCTTCGGGGCGTTCGTTGCCGTTGCCTTCGCTAACTGAATAAGCGCTCAAGCGGCCCCCGGATCATTCGTCGTCATCGATATCCTTTTCAGGCTCAAACAGCTGGACAGGTGCGGATGGCATAACTGTTGAGATCGCATGCTTATAGACCAATTGCGTGTGACCATCGCGACGGAGAAGCACTGAAAAGTTGTCGAACCAGGTAACAATTCCCTGAAGTTTAACGCCATTGACCAAAAATACGGTGACCGGTGTTTTTTGTTTTCTAATATGGTTTAAAAAGACGTCCTGAACATTCTGGGACTTTTCTGATGGCATCTTGGCCTCCCCTTCTTTTTGTTATCAATACTCCTAAAAACAACCAGCCTTCGTAGATATCGAAGAAAGCCATTTCAGAAGTATGCCTGTCTCGTCGAACCGATTTGCCCTGTCCAGTGAACAGAATATCGATTTCTAACTTGAGTTTACATGTTCCTTAGGTGCTTGCAAAGAGCTTCGGCACTGTCGAAGTATAATTCTGGTGGGTAAATGTCAAACTCGTTGTTTTCAGGAGCCGAGGCGCGCATGAGTACAGCTCGACAACCGGCACCAATGGCGCATTCCATATCAATATCGGCGTCGCCAACAAACCAGACATGCGACCCCAATGAAATTTGGCTCCCATCCATCGCCATATGAAGTGGATCGACAGCTGGCTTATCACGGGCCGCGTCGTTTGCCCCTATGATATGGCCAAAATGATCTGACCAACCGAGCGAATCAGCTTCTTTCCTCAAGTAATGACCAGTTTTGTTGCTGACGACGCATTGGTATATGCCCAGTGCACGAATTTCCGTCAACATGTCAGCAACACCGTTCAGAGGTTCAATCGCGTCCGCATGAATTTCGCCATAGCGACTGTAGAAGACGTCGGCGGCGTTTTCCCATTCATCGCCAAATAAATCGGGAAAGCTCTCTCTTAGCGATTTTCTAACACGCGTTCGTGTTTCTTCCATCGTCCAAGGGCGTTTGCCAAATGTCGTTAGCGTGGTGTTCAGGGCATCACGAATAACTGGCCAGCTATCGACCAGTGTATTATCCCAATCAAATATAATCGCATGCGGCAAGGAAGAATCAGGCATCTCTATGTTGCCTAATTCCATTTGTTCGTAACAACAGGACCGCCTTTGCTTTCGATATAGTCAACATAGAGATCAAGCAGTTTTGCCGTCAGTTCTCCCACATGTCCATTGCCAACAGCTTGTCCGTCAATATTTGTGACGGCCTTCACATGTGACGTTGAGCTGGTGATAAACGCCTCTTTCGCTTCCGCCGCTTCTTCTCTTGAAAAAGGACGCTCAACAAAGGTTACACCGGCTTCTTTGGCCGCTTCCAGGACAGCGAGCCGTGTGATCCCGTTGAGAATGGATTGACCAATTTGACGGGTTACCAGCTCTCCATTTTTGGTCACAATCCAGGCATTGGCTGACGTTCCCTCAGTGATTTCGTCGTCTTCATTGTACATCCAAGCTTCGAAGGCGCCCGCTTCCCGAGCTTGTTGTTTGCCAAGGCAATTGGGAAGCAAGGCAATTGATTTGATATCTTTTCGTTTCCACCGAATATCCGGGATCGTGATAACGGCGACGCCTTTGCTGAGGGTCGGTTTATCAAGTGGTGCCATTTTCCGGGCCGTAATCACAAGAGCGCTCTCGCTTTCTGCTGGAAACGGGTGGTCTCTGCGGGCGACACCTCGAGTGATCTGGATATAGACCAGACCATTTTTCACATGGTTTCGTCGAACCACTTCCCTGACAATGACCATTAACGGAGCCTTGCCAACGGGCCAATCGATCTGCAGTTCCCCTAAAGAATGTTCGAGCCGGTCTAAATGCCCCTGCACGCCAATGAGTTTGCCGCCATGGACTGCAAAAACCTCGTAAACGCCATCGGCAAATTGGTATCCGCGATCTTCGATGTGAACAGATGCATGTGCATGAGGTACATATTGACCGTTAACATAGGCTATTCGTGACATTTTATTCTGCTTTCTTGTTGGTTTTTTCTAAAAATATTCCAGTTGGACTGAGAACATTTTTTCGACTTTTCGAATGGAATCTGCAGCGGCAAATAGTACCACTCGATCTTTGGACTGGACGATTGTGCTGCCTGTTGGGCAGATCATCGCACCATCGCGGACGATCGCGCCCAGAATCACACCGGTTGGAAGATTGACTTCTCTCAAGGGTTTTCCAACCAAGTCAGATGTTTCAAGCGCTTCTGCCTCGATCAATTCGCCAAACCCTTCGCGCAAAGTATGGACGGAATGGATACGACCGCGGCGGACGTGCTGAAGAATTGTGGATACAGTAATATTGCGCGGGCTCACGACAACGTCGATCCCCAATGAACTGATGAGCGGTTCATAGGTGTTTTTGTTAATAAGGGTAATCGCGCGCTGGGAGCCGTAACGTTTCGCCAGAAGAGATGCCAGAATGTTGGTTTCGTCATCGTTCGTCACGGAGACAACTGTCTCTGTGGCGCTAACATTTGCCTCTTCGAGTATCTCTGGATCCAGTACATCCCCTTGCAAGACCATCGTTTTATCAAGCACGCCAGCGATAAGTTCTGCTCGATCACGATCTGATTCGATGATTTTTGTTTTAACCCAGTCGTGTTCGCGCTCGATCTCCTGAGCTAAAAACAATCCGATGTTACCGCCTCCGAATATTAACAAGCGCCGGGCCTCGGTCTCTTCGTGACCAAAAGCAGCCATCGCCCGGCCAATTTGATCACTATCGACGACGAAATACACCTCATCGCCGGGTAACATCTGATCATCGGAGGTCGGTATGATTGCGGTGTTTTCACGGGTAATGCCAACAACAACGATATTCAGGTCCGGGAATAACTGTGTCAGCTGTCGCAAAGGCGTGTTGAGAAGTGGGCAGTCTTCTTCACAACGCACGCCCAGCAGCTTAACCTTATCGTCCACCAGCGGGATCATTTCGAATGCTCCGGGGACACGCAGCCGGCGACTAACCGCCCTTGCCACCTCCATTTCTGGTGAAATGATGAAGTCGATCGGCATGTGATCGCGGGAAAACAAATTGGCCCACATGGGTTCCAGGTATCCTTGTTGGCGGACCCGGGCAATTTTTGTTGGGGCGGCGAATAAGGAGTGCGCGACCTGACAAGCGACCATGTTAACTTCGTCAGAATACGTGACCGCGATCAGCAGATCGGCATCAGCGAGTCCAGCCCGCTCCAGAACATCAGGTAATGACGCGTGACCGACAACGCCGTTGACATCAAGCGTATCGCTGATACGTCGAATCAGGTCCGGTGACCGATCAACGACGGTTACGTCATTGTTTTCTAAAGCAAGATGTCGTGCGATGTTTGAGCCAACTTGCCCTGCTCCGCAAACAATTACTTTCATTTTAAAGGTTCCTTTTTGTTGCGAACCGCTCACGCGTCAGCGGCAGCTCGCTCCGGACTTTGAATGCCAAGTGATTTTAATTTACGATGCAATGCTGAGCGCTCCATGCCGACAAACTCGGCCGTTTTCGAGATATTTCCGGCAAACCGTGTGATTTGCGCGGACAGGTAGTCTTTCTCAAACACTTCGCGCGCTTCGCGAAGTGGCAGCGCCATGATATCACTATCATTTTCTCCAGGAAGACGCGGAACCGGTGCATCAGAACTGATTTCTGGTGGCAAACCGGCAAGACCAATGGGCTCGGAAGGATCCCCTGGTGCCATAATGAGCATCCGTTCAATAACGTTTCTAAGTTGTCGGACATTTCCCGGCCAATCATAGGCCTGCAGAGCTGCAATTGCCGCGCTGCCAATGCTTCTGGGCGCACGCCCGTTTGCGATGGCATATTGGGTCATGAAGTATTCGGCCAAGGACGGAATGTCTTCCATCCGTTCGCTCAGCGGCGGAACCGTCAGGGGAACAACATTTAAACGGTAAAACAGGTCCTCGCGAAACCGGCCATTTTCAATTTCGACGGCCATGTCGCGGGTGGTTGCGGCGATCACTCTGACGTCAACCTGCACCGGTGTCGTGCCGCCCACTCGCGTGAAATTCTGGTCTTGAAGGACACGAACAATTTTGCCCTGTGTCTCGAGCGGCATATCTGAAATTTCGTCCAGAAACAGCGTTCCGTTGTGAGACGACTCAAAAGTTCCAACATGAAGGGCCGTTGTACCATCCGGATTGATGATTTCACGGCCAAACAGGCTTTCCTCTACGGTCTCTGGTGTCATGGTCGCACAATTAACGACGATAAACGGCCCTGAGGCGCGTTTTGATTGACTGTGAACAACCCGTGCCGTTATTTCTTTTCCAGAACCTGCCGGACCACTGATCAGAACCCGGCTATTTGAAGGGGCGACACGCTCGATACCCTGCATAATATCGCGGATGACTGCTGAGTTTCCAATGATCTCATTATTGCGCCCTGTCTTTACACGTAATTCTTCGACTTCACGCCGCAGATTGCCTGCATCTATGGCCCGCCCAACCATCAAAAGCAGGTGATCCGCCTTAAAAGGTTTTTGGATGAAATCGTGTGCACCATCCTTAATGGCCTGGACGGCTGTTTCGACCGTGCCATGTCCACTCATCATAAGGATGGGTAAATCAGGATGGTCGCGTTTAACGGTCTTGAGAATGCCCAGTCCATCAAGCTTGCTGCCCTGTAGCCAGATATCGAGCAAGATCAGGTTTGGACGACGCGCATCGATTGTCGCCAGAGCTTCGTCACTATTGGAGGCTTCCCTTGTTTGGTAGCCTTCGTCTTCCAAAAGGCCACAAACAAGCGAGCGAATATCGCGTTCATCTTCTACAATTAAAATATCGTGCGGCATGATGGAACTCTATTCCCCCGCGCTTCTCATGGCGAGATCAATTTCGATTTGAAGGGGATCTTTTTCAACTTTTTTTTCATGACCTGCTAAATCCAGTGGTGCGTTTGCCGCTATTGTGAATAGGATTCTAGCACCACCGTCAGGATTGTCTCCCAAGTGCAGGTGACCGCGGTGGTCTTCGATGATCTTCTTAACGATAGCGAGGCCAAGGCCTGTCCCTTTGGCGCGTGTTGTCATGTAGGGTTCTGTCAGTCGATCCCGGTTTTCAACAGGAAGTCCTTTCCCGTTATCCAGGATCTCAATCTCGATCAGGTCCTTTACCTGTGAGGAGGTTTCGGATTTTTCTGAAATGGGCCGGACATTGATTGTAATTTCTCCAGAATCGGGGTTGGTGCCGGTCTCTTCAATTTTTCCGATGACCGATTCGGAGGCGTTCTTTAACAGGTTCGTAAGCGCACGGCTCACTTGTTGGCTGTCACAATAGCTTTTGACTTCGGTATCGGGTGTATTGAGATGAAATGCAATTTCCGGGTATCTGTTCTCTTCTAAAAATACGGCTTGGCGACATATTTCGGAGAAATTTTCAATCTTCATGGACGGTTCTGGCATGCGGGCAAACGAGGAAAACTCATCGACCATGCGGCCAATATCTTCAACCTGGCGGGTGATTGTGCCTATACACGTTTCAAAGACATCGGGATCAGTCGTTATTTCTTTTAAATACTTGCGTTGCAATCGCTCTGCTGAAAGCTGAATTGGGGTGAGCGGGTTTTTGATCTCATGTGCAATTCGGCGCGCCACATCTGCCCATGCGGCTTTGCGTTGTGCTGATAGAAGTTCCGTTACATCATCAAAGGTGACAACATAACCAATGGTTTCTTCTTGCAGGAACTCGGCGGCAATACGGACATGCAACGTGAGAGCGATATTGTCGCGGCTAATATCGATCTCATCTTGCCGCATGCGCCCCTTTTGCGCCATGACGGAGTCCAGCAAGCTCTTCATTTCCGGAATGATTTCGACCAGTGGCTCACCGATAGCGGCATCCAGGTCCGTCGCGACAAGTTTGGCGGCAGACCTGTTCGATAAATGAATATGGCCCTGTGAATCGAGGCCAATCACGCCCGCAGATACACCTGTCAGCACGGTTTCCGTAAAGCGATGGCGTTCGTCCAATTCTCTGTTAGCCTCGATTAACCCGTCACGTTGGGTTTCCAACTGGCCCGTCATTTTATTAAATGCCTGCCCCAGAGATCGAATTTCATCGTCTTCATCTGGCAGGCTGACACGAATGCTTAAGTCCCCTTTACTTACGTCTTCGGCAGCACTGATCAGGCGGCTAATCGGGTTTGCCAGTTGCCGCGCGACGGTTAGGCCGATCCAGGCCGCAGCCAGAAGTAACAAAAGTGCGACAACCGCAAAAATGACCACAAACGTGACCTGGAATCCGCCGCGTTTGTCTTTCATTTCTTTATACTGGCCGACGGCTTTGTTGATCGAACTAATGTGGTCGCTGACCCGCGTATCCAGAAACCTTTCAACGACCAAATAGGTATCGATAAATCTGTTGAGCTTTATCAAAGCCCTTACTCGCTCCGAATCTGCGGAGTCTAAAACAGCGATTTTTCCCGTATCAGCCGTAATGAAAGCCGAGGGAAGGATCGTTTCCAGCGTACCAGAGATGCTGTAGCGGGAGCGGCCCAAGACTTTCCCCCCACTATCAATCGCAATGGCTTCTGACAAGTTTCTACTGACCGAGTAGTTGGTCAAAATCTGATTTAAGGCGAATTGGTTTTCGATCAAAAGCGGTGCGTTATTGTTTAAGTCATTGGCAATGGTAAGCGCGTCGGAACTAATGGTTTTGCGATGTTCATCCAAGTAGGATTTCGCAACCACCAGCGATTGGTTTAGGGCAGAGTTAACGCGTTCGGAAAACCAAACCTCCAGGCCATGATTTAAGAAAAGGGCGGAGAAAACGGCGACTAAAATCGCTGGAGTAACGGCCACAAAACTAAAAAGTGCGACAAGTCGACCCTGCAAGCCAGCTCCAGCGGCCCGCATTCGACGTGCTTGCCATAATAAGTAGAGCCTGCGACCAACGACGATACACAGCAATAGAAGCAGTATGCCGTCAATATAAAGAAGGCTTACAACGGTTGCGACATCGAAAGAGTCTGATTTCGGCGCAGTCAGGGCGGCGACGGTTGTTATACCCGAAATGACGGCCGCAGCGGCCAATGCATAGGACAGACTTCGGCTACTGCCCATTTTTGCAGCGATACGCGGCACCAGCTCTGACAGCGCCTTGCTACTGTTCATTTTCCGCCTCTGATAACCGGAATTTCCAACTCCCTGATTTTTTTACGTAGTGTATTTCTGTTGAGCCCCAAGACCTCAGAGGCCTTAATTTGATTTCCTCGAGTTGCCTGCAAGGTCAGCATAATCAACGGGCGCTCAACTTCTTTGATAATGCGATCATATAAGCCGGCGGCAGGAAGTTGGCCATTATGCGCGCCAAAATACGCGGCAAGCCGTTCTTCAACCGTGTCTGAAAGCCCATTTTGCGTATTTTCAGTGGTCGCCGGCGCTCTATCACCCAGTTCCTGTTCAATTTCCGCCAGCCCAATGACTTCCTGAGAGTACAAGGCCGCCAAGCGTTGTACCATATTTTCAAGTTCACGGACGTTGCCGGGCCAAGCGTAGCTTTTAAGTCGCTCCATTGCGTCGGCATCGATAATTTTCCAGGGAAGCCCCAAATCAACAGCATTTGTTAAAAACGCGCTGACGAGTTCCGGTATGTCTTCTGTGCGTTCGCGCAAGGGCGGTAATCGCAGTGGAACGACATTCAGTCTAAAGTAGAGGTCTTCACGGAATTGTCCGCGCCGGATCAGCTGCTTTAAATCCCGATGGGTCGCGGCGACAATACGGACATCCGCGCGAATGGACGTGCGCCCGCCAACAGTTGTGAACTCACCTTCCTGCAAGACGCGCAGCAAGCGGGTTTGTGCTTCAAGCGGCATGTCGCCAATTTCGTCAAGAAATAGCGTCCCTCCAGCGGCAAGCTCAAAACGACCTGCAGCGCGGTTCGATGCCCCGGTAAAGGACCCCTTCTCATGTCCAAAGAGTTCGCTTTCAATCAGTTCTCTCGGGATTGCCGCCATATTAACAGCTACGAATGGCCCGGCTTTGCGTTTGCCATAATCATGTAAAGCTCTGGCAACCAATTCTTTACCGGTTCCGGACTCGCCATTAATCGTAACGGTCAGATCCGTGCCCATTAAGCGTGCCAGGGTCCTATAGATTTCCTGCATCGCCGGTGAGCGACCGATCAGGGGTAATGTTTCATCTGTCGTGCCGGCCTTCGGCGAACCCGCTTCTGCGGGTATTTCAAGTCCTCTACGAACAACACTTACGAGCTCATTGATATCAAAGGGTTTTGGTAGGTATTCAAACGCGCCGCGTTCATTTGCCTGGAGGGCCGTCAACAAAGTATTTTGGGCGCTCATGACAATCACGCGCAACTTTGGCCGGACGTGAAGGATGCGAGGAAGCAGGTCCAGGCCATTTTCATCGGGCATGACAACGTCAGTTATCACAAGATCACCTTCGCCATCGGTAACCCATTGCCACAAAGTCGCGGCGTTGCTGGTTGCCTTGACCTCATAGCCTGCCCGATTAAGAGCCTGAGTCACGACGGTTCGAATGCCTGTATCGTCATCAGCAACTAAGATCGTTTGAGAACTCATTTGGCTTCCTGTCCGTCTTTATACATGGGTAGAATGACACGAAATGTGGTTTTGTTTGGTTGAGAGTCACACTCGACAACACCGCCGTGGTCACCGATGATTTTGGCGACAAGTGCCAAACCAAGCCCACTTCCTTGTGGTTTCGACGTTACGAATGGGTCGAAAAGATAAGGTTTAATATCGTCAGGGATGCCCGGGCCATTGTCGATGACGCTGATCTGCAGGGGCAAATGGACGCGTTTGTCACTGTTGGGAACGGCAAATCGAACCCCTTGTTGGTAGGCCGTCGCCAACGTTATTTTACCATCGACATGGGGGGCTGCTTCCGACGCGTTTTTAATAAGGTTCAAAAACACCTGAACAAGTTGATCCCGGTTGCCAAAGACGGCGGGCAGTGAAGGATCGAAGGCATTAATGAACGTCAAATGACTGCCAAAGCCATTTTTAGCCAACTTGTGGACCCGGTCCAAAACCTGGTGAATATTCACAGCTTCACGCTCGAGTGGGCCTGTATCCGAAAAGACACCCATTCGGTCCACAAGATCACATATTCGATCCGCCTCGTCGCGGATGAGTTCTGTCAGTGGTTTATCCGTGTCTGTCGCGTTTTGCTCGAGAAGTTGTGCCGCCCCCCGAATTCCTGATAAGGGGTTTTTGACTTCATGCGCCAGCATGGCAGCCATAGCTGTGACCGACCTGGCCGCCCCGCGGTGGGTAAGCTGGCGGTCGATTTTGTCGGCTATAGAGCGCTGTTGAAATGTCAAAGCAACAGTGCCCGGGGCTTCAACGATCGGCGTTGCCTGCACATTCACAAAATTTGCACCGATGCGAGGCGTCTCCAGGGTTAAGCCATACTCAGAGACGACGCTACGTTGCATGCGGACCTGTTCAACCAAGCTGAAAACGGGGCTGTCTTCTGGAACAAAATAGGACAATGATTTGCCCCGCATATATTCAGCGCTTGACCGAAAGAGTTGCTCTGCGGCCGTATTCGCGTAGACAATTAAATTTTCCTCATCAATGGCGATCAAGGCAGCCGTAATCGCATTGAGAAGCAGATCACCATCCATTGCTTTTTTTGGTGCGCCGTCGCTGGATACGGCTCTTTCTAACATCAGGCGGCAATTCGCTCGATGAGCGGATCATAGAACCGTCGGATTTCATCTTTGACCTGCTCTGGGTCGTCAAGGCTGTTTATTAGCGCCCGGTATTCGGTCGATTTGGGCAAACCTTTCGAATACCAACCGAGATGCTTACGCGCGATGCGCACTCCCGGCGACACCCCGTAATGGCTCAAGATGGTTTCATAGTGCTCCATAACAGTCGCCAGTTGGTCTTCAATGGATGGGTCGGGCAATTTTTCTCCCGTTTGCAAAAAGTGCCATACCTGATTGGGAAACCAGGGACGCCCATATGTGCCTCGTCCGATAAGGGCGCCGTCGGCACCAGAATCTGAGAGCATTTGCGCTGCATCCTCAACGGTGTTGATATCGCCATTGCCAAACACCGGTAAACTTACCGCCTCTTTGACCTTGCGAATAAATTTCCAGTCCGCGTGACCTTTATAAAACTGGCAACGTGTGCGGCCGTGAACTGCAAGTGACTGGATACCGCAATCTTCGGCAACTTTTGCCAACGATGGCGCATTGCGCGTGTCATCGTCCCAGCCTGTGCGCATTTTAAGGGTTACCGGAATGGAAACCGCCTTTACGACAGCCGACATGATAGCCCCGGCATGGCGTTCGTCTCGCATTAATGCAGAACCGGCATCACCATTTGTCACTTTTTTAACCGGGCAGCCCATATTTATATCAATCATCGCCGCACCACGGTCCTCATTAAGGCGCGCAGCCTCCGCGACGATTTCTGGTTCGCATCCAGCGAGCTGGACAGACATGGGGTGCTCTTCCGCACAATGCGTCGCCATTTTCATGGTCTTTTTTGCGGCGTAAACCATGGCCTTGCTGGCAATCATTTCTGAAACGACAAGGCCAACACCCCAGCGTTTTACCAGGCGTCGAAACGGCAGATCTGTGACGCCTGACATGGGGGCCAGGACAATTGGGTTATCGATCTCGACGGGGCCAATTTTCATAATCATTCTGCCTTCAGGAATCAGTTGCACATTTATTAGGCAATTGAGATGTGTATTACAAGAATTCAAGGGGGGATAACAAGAATTATCTCGCGAGAATGATATCCGTGACGATTTTTACACCGGGATAACTTAGGGTAAGAAGTAAATATACAAATAAAACGACACGAGCTGCCTTACGTCCCCGCAATCCTGTTTTGAAATGGGCAATCAAAAGCCCTGCAATTACGATAAATGCAGTAACAGCCAATATGGATTTATGGTCAAAATCCACAAAGCTCTGCGTTTCCGAATAATTCAGCCCAATACCGCTCAACAAGCCAAGGGCAAGAACGAATTCCCCCATGATCAAAAGCCTGACGACCAATTGATCGCAATCCGAAAGCGCGGGTAAGCCCACCCCCCATTTGGTTTGTTGCTTGGTTTTCAGACTCCGCTCCTGAAGGGCCGCTGCCAGCGCAGCGACCGCTGCAAGAGTTACCAGGGCATAGGTGGTCACAGATACAAATATATGTAAGCCAAACCAACCGGTCAGGTCGTCACCTCTGACAGATGGCGTATGGGAGACAATGGACGTCCAGATGACGGCGAATACGCCCAAAACAAGCATATACGGGGCAAAAATCACCCCCAACTTTGCAGACTCTCGCATCGACAAGCTTGAGATAAAATATACGACCATGCTGGCGGCAATCGTAATCCAGATTGAGGTCGACAGGTCCGTGTGCCAGCCGTCCCTGGTGCCGATGATCAACAACAGGACGGGTCCGGCGATTGCGACAACAACCAGAAGCCAAAAAACCCCCGAGGCTGACGTTAACCCGTTGCGTAAGTATAGGGATAGCGGGAGCAACGCGATCAGTGCGCTAAGGTTGAGTATCAGTTGATCAGACATCATCTGTTCCTGCAGCTCGGTATTGGGGCGGCGAAGTGTCGAGAAGATTGCGCTAGTTGGCAGTCTTGGCAAGACCTAATCAGGTTTGATCTTGGCATTAGACCATTGCGCCATTAATCTCGCGCACATTTTAGATTAAAAGGGCCCCTATTGGTGACTAATACGATTGCGCTGATTGTCGCGGCAGGACGTGGACAACGTTTTGGCGGCGATATCCCCAAGCAGTATCAAGAATTGGAAGGGCTACCTGTTTTACGCCATACAATTATGGCATTCCAGAACCATCCCGCCATTTCGTCTGTTCATGTCGTAATCCATCCCGATGATCGCCCCCTTTATGATCGGGCGACGCAGGGGCTCGGGCTCGCCGAGCCGATCCATGGCGGTGATTTACGCCAGCAATCTGTGCTTTTAGGTTTGCAGGCCGTCGAACCCAACCAACCCGACCTTGTTCTAATTCAGGATGGCGCGCGCCCCTTTGTTACACATAAAATAATTGATCGGGTTCTTGCTGGCTTGGAGCAGGCCGTGGGTGTCGTCCCTACCCTGCCGCTGACAGATACGATCAAGCGAGTTTTCGGCACAAAAATTATAGCGACCGAAGACCGTTCGCAATTGCGCCGCGCTCAGACCCCGCAAGGCTTCAGGTTCAAGGAGATATTAAAAGCCCATGAAGCTAGCGCCGGAAATAATTTGACGGATGATGCCGCGATCTGTGAAGCCGCCGGGCTTGATGTTGTGACCGTTGAGGGAGATGCGGAGAATACTAAAATAACAGAACCCGGTGACTTGGGGCGTGTTGCAGAAAGGGCTGTTGTGATGGAAACCCGAACTGGTTCTGGCTTTGATGTGCACCGCTTCTGTCAGGGGAACGGCGTGACCATATGTGGTGTTTTTGTGCCCCATACAGCGTCCCTGGAGGGGCATTCGGATGCGGACGTTGGTCTGCATGCCCTTACTGACGCTCTTTTGGGCGCTATTGGTGAAGGTGATATTGGCCATTTTTTCCCGCCATCAGACGCCCAATGGCGCGGCGCTGCGTCGGACTTGTTTGTTCGTCATGCCGTTAAGCTGGTGCAAGATCGAGGGGGACGAATTGTAAATGTTGATGTGACGTTAATATGTGAGGCTCCAAAAATTGGTCCTCACCGACTGACGATGAAGAACCAGATTGCAGAAATAATGGGCCTTTCAGCGAACCGAATAAACGTTAAGGCAACGACGACGGAAAAACTTGGTTTCTGTGGACGCGGCGAAGGGATCGCAGCCCAAGCTGTTGCAAATGTTGCCTTACCGACCACAGATTGACGCATATTGGATTATTCGACTAATGCAATATAAGAAACCGGTTTGATTGCTCCAAAGGAATGGTTAGTATTAAGTATTCGTATGGGGGCGGCCAATTGGGGCAGAAATCGGTATTATGGCATTAGACTACACTGAATGTGATGTGATCTTGGCTGACGACGACCTTAATTCGCGTCAGAGCGTAAAGAATATCCTGCACAATCACGGTTTTAGAAAAATGCGCACTGCACGTACTTTGGCTGAAGTCCGGGCCTTTTTGTCCAAGGGTATGCCAGACCTTCTTGTCGGGTCGACTGATATCAAAGATGGCGATTTTGTTGACTATGTGCGCGATGTGCGACAAAGCAAAGCGGGTAACAATCCTTTTATCCCCGTCATCACAATGGTCGGTGAACCAACCCCTGAGCTTGTTAGACGAATCGTTGAATCTGGGACGGATACGGTTATCGCCAAACCCTTTTCGACGGCACAGGTTGTTGATCGTGTCGAGGACCTGATTGAATCACGTAAAAAGTTTGTGATTTCGGATGAATATATTGGCCCTATCCGCCGCAAGGACGGTAGTACGCCGGGAATTGATGCGCCCAATACATTAAAGGCACGCGCGAACGGCCAAGCCTTAAGTTTCGCAGAAGTTGAAAATCTAATCAGCAAAGCGACCGGCGAATTGAGGATGTTAAAAGTTGATGTCATTGGTATTCAGATATCAGCTCATGTCACCAATCTTGTGCCAATGCTTGAACGTGGTGGGCGCGTTGACCCGGCTATTCGCGCTGAATTGCTGGCGCTGCTTGATATTACAGACACTTCTGATGAAAAGTTAAGTGGCAGTAAGTATGAGCATGTGGCTGAGTTATGCAATTCGCTCGGCAACGTTGCGAGTTCAATTATTGCCTCACGAGGTGGCGTTCCTGATGCAAAGGACGTGCGCCTTTTGAAGCCGCTGTCCCAGGCCATTCAAGCTTGTTTTAGCGGCGCGATTACAGATGTTGCACAAGTCAAGGCGATTGCTGCGCAAATTGGTGCAACGTAAGTCTGGCTCCAGAACATCTGGAAGCTGTATGGGTGCTCAAGTGTCCCAATGTGGACGATGGTGTTGGAGATAGCGCGTGGCAAAAGAAAAGATAAACAACACGCCAGAAGATGCAGTATCCGTGTCGCTTCCGACACAAGCCCAGTCTAAATGGCTTAAACGGGGGCTGACGCAAGCTGGCGGCAAGCTCCCTTTATTTGATGAAAATGGAAAGCGCGTCGGAGATCGAACCGTTCGGAGTTGTCTCGAAAAAGGCTGGGCCGAACCATGGTTTGACAACCCGGTCAAACCAGACTGGCTTATTTGCAAATTAACGGACGCGGGACGCAAGTTGTTCGAGACGTGATTCTATTCAATATGGCCCGATCATAGGGAAATGAATGACTTCCCCCACCTCTTTTATCGCGAAAACTGCATTTGCAGTTTTCCATATCGAAGCAGAAACAATATTCAAATGAACGTGACTGTATGCCGCGTTTCCAACCTAACGGGTCTGAAAAATTGATTATGGCTGAAACTGACTCTGACGCGAAAACCACCAAACCCAAAGTTCTCATGATCTGCATAAACAGGCGGTTTCGGGTTGATGAAGCCTCTTGTGCGGCGCGCGAGAGCCCGGCCATCGCTGGCGCGCTCGAGGACGGTGTGCAGCAGCGAAAGATCGATATTCGTGTTGAGCGCAGTGTGTGCATGGGACAGTGTCAGGTTGGTCCGACAATTCGTCTGGCTCCGGGGGGGCGGTTTATTCTCGGTAAATCAATGGACGATGTTGATGAAATACTGGACGAACTTGAACGTCTTTGCGGAACCCGTGAAGATGATGCTTTGCCGCTCGATTTACTGGGTTCGTGAAAATTTTTATATTTATTTACGGTTGTGTGACGGGTGTCACAGCAAAGTTATGCGCGTTAGGCAATAGTAGGAATTGTTGGAGGGGGATCTTCATTGAATCCCTTCCCTTCCCTCAAGAGCACTAACTCAGGTCGGGTTTTTATAACCCGACCTTTTTTTTATCCGAGTTTCAGGTGGCGTTCCCGAAAAGATATATACAGCCCGCTCCCAACAATTATGGCCATGCCCGTCCACGTATATACATCCGGAAGATCGCCAAACAATACGTAGCCCAGGACGCAGGTCATAATAACCTCAGAATATCCATAGGGCGCTAACATGGATGCTTCCGCATATTCGAAGGCCTTGATAATCAGGTAATGTCCAAAAGCCGCGATAGCACCAAGCAGAACCATTAAGAGAAGATCCGTATCACTTGGTGGCTGCCATTCTGCTGGCACCAGAAGCGAAAAAACGACAGCGCCAACAAGAGCCGAAAAGGTCAAAGTCACCAGTGGCGGTGCCGTATTTGCCAGCTTTCGCGTCGCAATCAGATAGCATCCATACGTAACCCCTGCCCCCAGAGCAAAAAGAGAACCGATGCCGCCAACTGAGAAACCCGGGCGGATAATGATCATCGCACCGATTAAGCCAATAACGACAGCGGTCCATCTCCGACGGCCCACGGTTTCTTTCAGGACAAGTGCGGACATAACAGTGACGATAAACGGGTATATGAAGACCAAAGCGAGCGCATCTGCCAGCGGGATGAGGGCAATTGCCGAAAAATACAGAAAGGTTGAGAACATTAAAAAGGTGCTGCGCAGGATTTGTAAGCCCGGTGAAGCGGGTATAACTGACCGAACACCATATTTAACGATGATGATCGGCAGTAATATAATAAAATGAAAGAAATATCGCGCCCAGGTGATTTGAGTTACGGAATAATCAGCACTCAGGTGTTTTGCAATAGCATCTAGAAACGGGATGACAAACATTGCCGCGACCAGCAAACCGATTCCGATAAGATGTCTGCGGTCGTGGGACAGTATTGGCGGCATGAAGCTATCGTTTCAAATTAGCGTTTTACATAGATAAAAGTCTCTCAGTGTGTAATGAACATGCTATGGCGTGATGTGCCAGTGAATTAGTGAAAAAGTATCTGGAAAAAATAGTTCATGGATGGCTCTCAAGAAACCCGTCGATCGTTAGGTGTTGCTGTTTGGGGGATCGGGTCGCACGCGATTAAAACGGTGTTGCCGGAATTGGCTGTAAACAGCGACGTGGACATTGTTGGACTGCATAGCCGCAATACCGTTACGTGTCAGGCGCAGGCCGCTCACTATGGCTGTTGCGTTTTTTCTGATCCCGAGGTGATGCTCTCTAGCCCAGATGTTGACGTTGTCTATCTGGCAACCCCAACATCGTTGCATTTTGAACATGCCAAAGCGGTTCTGGGAGCTGGTAAGCACTTGTGGTGTGAAAAACCGATGACCACAACCTTATCGGACGCTGAAGCGCTGAAAGCGTTGGCGGAAACTCAAGATGTATTGCTTGCTGTCGTTTGTGCCCCGAAATATCACCCTCATTTTCAGGCCGTTCGTGATCAATTTAACGATGCAGGGATTGGCACCCCGAAGCATTTTGACGCTGTTTTTCAGTTCCCTCATCTCGACCAGACAAATTTTCGTTATGATCCCGATCTGGGTGGCGGAGCCTTATTAGATGTGGGTTTTTATCTGTTCGACGTTGTCGACGCTTTATGCCCGTATGCGCTTGAGAGCTTTACGTGTGACATCAAGACTGAAGAAGGGTTTCGGGTCGATACAAGTGGAACTGCCCTGCTCACCTATGCGAACGGTGTTACGGCCTCTTTGCGTTGGGGGTATGGCGGGGCATATGAGAACGCGATTTCCATCGAGGGCGACCAAGGGAGGGTGTTGGCAGAACCATTTTTTTCAAAACCTGCCAATCGTTCGCCAAGTGTTTGTGTTACAGGCCTCGACGGTGCGATCCGGCATATTGATTTTGAGAATGCGCGCCCGTTCAGGCATATGATCCAAGCGTTCGCCAACGCCGTGCATGATCCAGATCTTCGAGGAAAACTTATCGAAAGCGGCGTGCACGCCCAACATCTGTTGGAGCAAGCAAAGATGAAGGGCTCTTGAGGCGTAACGCATAATATTCAGGGGAATTCGAGATGGTCGGGAAGACAGGATTTGAACCTGCGACCGCTCGGCCCCCAGCCGAGTACTCTACCAGACTGAGCTACTTCCCGTCTCGAATGCGCGCACTATAAGCACCGCTATCTGCTCACGCAATATCCGGTTTTAAATAAACAACAATCTTATGCGATCTGGGAAATTGCAGCCCGTTTAAGCCCAGCTGCGCAGAAGGCCCTGAATGTCGCGCAGCTCGGTCAGAAGCCCCTGTAATTCGCTGTCACGTGCATCGGCGGCAGGACGGGGCTGCTGTGCGTTTTCGGCTGTGGCGGGACTGTCAGCAGCAGCAGTCGTCATAGTGCCATCACGCAATAACTTCTGTACTCCTTTGATTGTATAACCGTTGTCATACAGCAGGCCGCGAATTTGCTTTAAAAGTTTTATATCTTCGGGTCGATAATAGCGGCGACCGCCGCCCCGTTTTAAGGGCCGAATTTGATTGAACTTGGTTTCCCAGAATCTAAGAACGTGTTGTGGTAAATCCAGTTCTTTGGCGACTTCACTTATGGTGCGAAATGCAGACGCTGACTTGGAACCACTTGCCATTGTCGTTAGGAACTATCGCCGGGACGTCGATATTCGTTGATCCTGCTTTTCAAAACCTGAGACGGCCTGAAAACAAGAACTTTACGCGGCAAAATGGGGACTTCTTCGCCGGTTTTTGGATTTCGTCCAACGCGCTCGCCCTTCTGGCGCACAGAAAAACTACCGAATGACGAAATTTTTACTGTCTCTCCAGCCGTAAGAGCATCACCCATGTGATTAAGTACAGTCTCGAGGAGATCCGCCGACTCGTTGCGCGAAAGACCGACCTCTTGATAAACCGCCTCACCCAATTGGGCGCGCGTTACGGTTTTGCCTGTCATTCCAATGATCCCCTTGTTGGCTTATGATGATTGTAAACTATCTCTAACCGGGATTTAGGTCAATATTTCAATAGGATGAGAGGCCGAACTCTTTTTGGTGCCGGTTAAAAATTGAACAAATGTCGAATGCCGCGCCTTAAACCCTCTCATAACGCCTATCTTAAGTGGTATAATAATTTTTATTGCCTTAAATAGATTGTGCGATGGCTGATCATCTATATGAGAGACTGGCTGATTTCATCGACTGGTATTATTCAGGACTATCTGCGGAAAGTGCGCGGGCGGCTTTTTTAAGAACCGGTAGAAAGGTACGCGCGCGCTCAAGATCCATGCGCACCGTGGGGGCATGGAACGCTAAAGCGGCAACCATGCGTCCCTTGTCATCATTTATGGGGACGGCGAGCGCAACCATGCCTTCGACAAACTCTTCATCATCGACGCCGACACCGTCTTTGCGGATTTTCTCCAGTTCAACAACCAGCGCATCTGCATCGGTTATTGTGTTCTCGGTAAACTTTTCCAAAGGAAGTGTTGGGACCAAGTCATTGCGTTGTCTCGGGGTGAGCGCACTTAAATAAAGCTTGCCGCTGGCTGTGCAATGCGATGGGACGTTGCTGCCAATGGGAAGTTGATGGCGAAGCGGCCATTTGGTCTCGACGCGGTCCGAATAATACATTTCAATCCCGCGTGGGATAACAATGTTGCAGGTTTCTCCAATTTCCTGTGAAACGCCCATCAGGATACCGTGCCGATAGGTGCGTTCCCCGGTGGCTGCCAGGGTCATGTGTGCCAACTTGCGAAGTCGATTGCCACCGACGTAACCCCGCCCGCTTAAATCCAGTCGAATGAACCCTTCCGCTTCCAGTAAATTGCACTGGCGATGGAGAGTGGCTTTTGGCAAACCCGTTGGTTCAACCAGATCAACCACTGTCATCGGTCGGTCTGCTTGAACAACGGCCTCGACGACTTCCAGAGCGCGGACTGATCGCGATGTTTTATCCTGTTTGTCGTCCATAGATGAAAATTAGAATCCTCTAATTTGAATGTTGATACACTCCCGCTCCATCGTTGAACAAAAGGATCGTCGAGAGATCAGGCACAAGGACAATAATTATCCATGCGATCATCAATGCCAATAGATAAGGTACCGTATACTTCAACAATCGGAAATATGGAATACCGGTAATGCCGCTCGCGACATAAAGATTTAAACCATAAGGGGGCGTAATAAACCCAATGGCATCACCGACCAGGAAAATAACCGCGAAATGAATGGGATCAACCCCTATTCCAGCCGCGATCGGCGCCAGGATGGGAGCCAAAATAATCGTATTGGGTAGACTTTCCAATATGGTACCTGCCAACAAGACGATCAACATGCAGGCAAAAAGTATCGGATAATAGCCGCCCAGGTTTGCCAATAATTCCGTGACAAAGTCTTTTGCGCCCAGCAGTGACAAAATTTGTTGCATGACAACCGAGATCGCAATCAACGGGGCCAGCAAACCTGTAATTTGTCCGGAACGCATAATGACGTTGGGTAAATCAGAAACTGAAAAGCCTTGTACCACTAAAATACGGGCTAATCTTTTGCCGGAGCTTTCATTCTCTTTCTGTTCGCCCAACATTTTATTTATCGGGTGCATGATCAATCCAACGATCAGGCAAAACCCTGCCGTTACGCCGGCGGCCTCGGTCGGCGAGAACTTACCTGCGTAAATTCCCCAGATAACCAGAATAATTGCGAAGAACCCAAGCCATGCGGCAAGGGCTGTCCGGGCAATGCGAGCAATGTTGAAATCAATGAGTTTGCCCCAACCATTTTTGCGCGACAGGTACCAGCAAGCAAATTGCATGGCGATAACCATTAAGAGCCCCGGCAGCAAACCGCCTATAAACAGGTCACTAATTGATAGGTTCATCAGGAACCCATAAACAATAAAGATAATACTTGGAGGAATGATAATACCAACGGTACCGCCGGCAGCGACGGTTGCTGCTGCGAAATTCTTATCGTAGCCGTTTTTTCGCATCTCTGGATACATGATCGAGCCAATGGTCGCTGTTGTCGCAGAGTTTGAGCCTGAAATCGCCGCGAACAGGCCACAGGCACCAAGTGACGCCATTGCCAGACCACCCCGCAACGAGCCTAATACTGAATAGGCAAAATCAGACAATCGTTTGGCGATGCCGGCGTTATTGATTAAGTCGCCGGTCAGAATGAAAAGCGGTAACGCCAGCAGGCCGAAGAAATTCAAGCCTTCGTATAGCGTGACCCCGACGTTTGCCAAGGTAAAGTCAATGACCAAGCTGACGCCGACAACCCAAAGTCCTATGATCAAAAAAATGGGGACGCCCAAGACAAACAAAATCGTTACGCCGATTGAGATCAGGCCAATATATAAACCATCCATATCCCCTACTCCCCCAACATGCTAACGGCGACGGTAAGCGGCTTGCCGCTCTTCCAGGTTTGGAAATCGCTATAAAGATTTTGCAGGACACGGATCACCAGCAGCGTCCATGCAACGGGTGTTGCCATGTAGAACCACCATTGCATAACGTCATCCGTACCGGTAACGATGGCAAAGTTATCGTACGAGAGATAAACCTGCTGAACTGAAAAATAGCTGACAACGCCCGCAAAAAGAATCCACAAAGCAGCATCCATAACCATACAGGCAAACTGCCCATTATGGGAAAGTCGAACCCGGAGTTCATCGAAACGCAGGTGTGTTCGTATTTTTACGTTGTAGGCACAACCGATCCAGGTAATCCAAAGAAACAGGTAGATCGGAATTGTTGAACTCCATGCTGCCTGTTCATTTAACAAAAATCGCCGGACAACTTCGACGAAGATAATAGCCGCCATTGTTACATAACAAATAAGGATAATTATCTTTTCAATATTCGCATCAAACCAACGCACAACCCCCATCGAACACGCCTCCCGTTCGTTAGCACTGCTTTCGATTATACACGTAGATTGGGTGCAGCTGAACAGCTGCACCCAATAGAGAGGGAAATTAACCCTTCCACCAACGCCTTGGTTCGACGTTTTCAGCCAAGGTGTCCTTGGGGATTTCACGTGCGATGTCATAAATGTACTTGTAGGTATCCATGCCACCGGACCAGCCGTTAATGCGCTCGCGCCATTTCTCCCACTCTTTGGGGTGAAACTCTGGTGAACACATTTCTTCGGCTTCGCGTTTCGCTGCGTCACTGAGCATCGAGACCCGTGTGCCATGTTTCGCGAAGATAGTGTCAGGATGTTGCGGATCAGAGAAACCAACCGTATTGACCAAGGCGGCTTCGTTGGCAGCTTGGACATGGACCTGTGTCAGGTATGAGGATTCCATAACCGCATCCTGGAGTTCTCCGCCCAGACTATCGAAAACCTTTCCGTTCATTGACGTATGCTCGGTTCCACAGAAGAATTCCAGATTGACAACCTGGGAGACAACCGGAGACATGTTTGCGTAAGCAACAGCCGACGCCCAAGTCTCTGCGCCATCAATCAAGCCTTGCTTCAAGCCATCAAGCGTTTCTGACCAGGCAATCGGTGTCGGGTTCAGTTTCATCAAGTTCATGGCAATACGGCCAAGTTGCGTGCCGGTGACACGGTTTTTGGTGCCGGCAAGCTGTGTGACGCTGGTGACCAAAGGTTTGTCTTTCCAAGCCAAGCCTAGCTGAATGCCGCGCAATTCGGCGTGGCTAAACAAGAATTCCAGGCCGTGCTTCTTGCGAAGCGGGTCACGCAAAACTTTTTGGCTGCCGGGTGAATAGAGGAAGTGATATTGCGATGCCCGCGTTGGGAACATGTACGCATAATCCAAAACATTTAAATAGGGTGCACCGCCGGCTGAGTTTTGCGTCGAGGCGGCATAGATATCGACAATGCCTTGCTGTGTTTTCTTCACACAATCGCCCTGTCCACAAATCTGGTTCGCACCAATAAATTCGATTTGAATTGCGCCGTCTGTTCGTTCTTCAAGGTCATTTACAAACTGCAAACAACCGGCACGTTCGATCAGCAAATTCTTTTCTGTGAAACCGGCTGCGCCGAATTTCAGCTTAAATTTGGGTTTTTGCTTAAAACGTTTGTTGTAGGTCGAGTTCGCCGCTTCAGCGAGACGCGGAAGTGTAATGGTGCCAGCCAGGCCACCAGCGGCAAGAAGAGTAGAGCTAATACCAAATTGTTTCGTCAGGCGCAGCAAGTCACGCCGGGATACGTTTTTTAATTTATCCGTAATCATAACATCTCCTTTAGAGGTTAAGTCTTCCTGTTTAACTTTTTAGATTTTTTTATTATCATTAGTGATACTGTAATTCTCATTATTGCAGCAATTATTTTTTCGTGCAATAGTGATTCTGCGTTTTGTCGGTATGGGGGTATACCCGTCCAGCCATGTGTTAGGCAGCTGCATAAGGATGGCCTTGAGAATTTTTAGGAGTAATTGGAGTGAATTCATCAATAACAGATACCTTCGGGGAATATGATTTTGTTATTGTAGGTGCTGGATCGGCCGGGTGTGTGCTGGCAAATCGGTTATCGGCAAACCCGTCCAACAGGGTGTTGCTGCTAGAGGCTGGCGGGCGTGACTGGAACCCGTGGATACATGTGCCCGTTGGTTATTTTAAGACCCTCCATAACCCGAATACGGATTGGTGCTACAAAACCGAGCCTGATCCGGGCCTGAACGGCCGAAGCCTTGACTGGCCGCGCGGTAAAACACTCGGCGGGTCAAGTTCAATCAACGGTTTGCTTTATATTCGCGGCCAACATGAGGACTACGATCATTGGCGCCAACTGGGGAATGCAGGATGGTCTTCGCAAGATGTCCTGCCCTATTTCAGGCGATCAGAAAATCAAGAACGTGGCGCCGATGACTTCCATGGAGATGACGGTCCGCTGTCCGTATCCAATATGCGGATTGAAAGAGAAATTTGTGATGCCATGATTTCCGCGGCCGAAGAATTAGGTATTCCAAGAAACGACGACTTTAACGGAAGGGTACAGGAAGGTGCTGGTTATTTTCAGATGACGGCACGCAAAGGGATGCGATGTTCAAGCGCGGTGGCTTATCTCAACCCGGTTAAGCATCGATCCAATCTGGAAATTGTCACCCATGCGCACGTTGAGCATCTGCTGTTCAAGGACGATAACAGTCGCAGCGTTTCCGGTGTTAAGTTTTCAGTTAAGGGAAAACAACATCATGTGACCTTAAAGCCCGGTGGCGAGGTTTTGTTGAGCGCCGGTGCGATTGGCTCGCCTCAGATTTTGCAGGTGTCCGGCATCGGCTCTGGTAATTTGTTACAAGGTCTTGGTATTCCTGTGCAGCACGACCTGAAAGGTGTCGGAGAGAATTTACAGGACCACCTGCAAATTCGTTTGGTCTATCAGGTAAACGTGCCCACTCTTAATAATGAGATCAATAACCTGTTCAAACGCAGCCTGATGGGCATTGAATATGCACTATTTCGGACGGGACCTATGGCAATGGGGGCCAGCCAGGTTTGCATTTTTGCAAAAACAGACAAGGACATGGAAACACCAGACATCCAATTTCACATTCAGCCTCTTAGTGCTGATAAACCCGGCGTGAAAATGCACCCGTTCTCCGGAATAACGCTTTCTGTCTGCCAATTGCGACCAGAAAGCCGGGGCCGAATTGCGATCAAGTCTCCTGACGCCCATGTATATCCAGAAATTCATCCCGGTTATTTATCAACTAAAAAAGATCAGGACACGGCCGTTGCGTCCATGAAACTGGCGCGCGAACTTACGCAAACTAAAAACCTGTCACCTTACATTGTCGAAGAAAAGGTTCCCGGTTCGTCAACTGCTGACGATGCAGAGCTGCTTGAGGCTGCGCGCAATATCTCGCAAACAATTTATCATCCGACCAGCACATGCAAAATGGGCAGTGACCCGATGGCCGTTGTTGACGAGCGACTGCGGGTGCACGGTATTCGTGGATTACGCGTCGTTGACGCGTCAATCATGCCAACCATTGTCTCGGGAAATACAAATGCCCCAACGATCATGATTGGCGAAAAAGCATCCGATCTTATTTTGGAAGACCACGCAAAAGCCTCCTAGGTCGATGATCCCATCTTTACATCATTGGCCGACGGTATTTTTCGGGCGGATAAGGACTGGTCACGCCCGCGAATGGTTACATCTGCCAGTTCAAACGCGCCCAGGTCTACGCCAGCCGCTTTTTCAATTTCAGAACTGACCAAAAGCTGGATACCAAACTCTTTGGTCATGGATTCCATCCGTGCTGCCGTATTCACCGTATCGCCAATGGCAGTAATTTGTGTCGCAGCACCATGACCCATGGTTCCCACGATGGCATGCCCTTGATGAATACCAATTCCCAGCCGCAAAGGTTCGCGCAGGTCATTTTTGAGTTGTTCGTTTATTTTTTCCAACCTTACAGACATCTGCTGGGCGGCGACCAAGGCTTGCAACGCCGAGTTCTCTTGTTGCTCATTCGCGCCAAATAACGCCATGATGCCATCACCAATGAACTTATCGACGCGGCCACCGGCGGCCTCGATGGCGGTTCCCATTGACTGGAAATACTGGTTTAACATGAAGACCACGTCGAACGGGAGTTTGCTTTCCGAGAGTTTTGTGAACCCCCTAAGGTCGGCAAACATCACTGTTATGGTCATTTCCTGGCCATGCATGAACTGGCCTGGCGTCATCGCTTCCTTCGCAGTTACATCAGGTGGCAACAGCGGTTCGCAGGTGATATCGGCGCGCGGATGTACTTGGCAAGCCAGGCGCACGTTCTCCGGCAGGTCCAGTTTCGCCAGAACACGTTTTTCAATGTCATTTGGCGCATTCAAGGCGCCGGGTGTTTCTTTTATTATGAGTACCCGACACGTCGAACAGCGACCACGACCGCCGCACACGGAGGCATGCGGTATGGCCCCTACCCGACTTGTCTCCAGCAAAGTTCCGCCGCGCGGTACCAAGACCGTTCGTCCACTCGGATATGTCGCACGAATACCCTGTTTTTGGGCCGCCAGGATGATTCGGCAATGCCGGGCCAGAAAGACTAAAACAACAAGCCCCAGATAGCCTATAAACCAGTAATTCCGAAGTTCGATCGTTCGTGCATCAAATTCTGGGCCTGGATAACGGACGTCTTTGAGCATTTGGATCAACCACAGGGGATCTTTAAGTTTTTCAAGGACCTCATACCCACCTGAGATGTAGCCCATGATTGCGGCCACAGGAATAATCAATGACAATCCATAAAGGTGAAGTTGAGAGGCGGCGTACCACGGCTTGATTTTGAGCCAATTGTGAATGCCAAAGGTCGCATGGGTCCAAATAACCACTAGTAAAATCATTTGTACCCATCCCTTGATGGGCTGGAAGTGCCAGAATATGGCCAGTTCAAGCTCGTAAGTTGGTTTTAATCCGGCCCGCAGGATCCCGCCGCCAGTTGAAAGAGCGTGTTCGGCTAACAGGAGCGGGATTGTCAGCCCCAGCCCCAGTTGAACCCATTGCCACGTAGGCATCTTGAGGCTTCGCCGCGAATAAGTCGTCCAGAGCGCCAGCGATATATGGGTTAGGGCCGCGACCAGCAAGACAACCGTTCCCAGCGTATTGGTCCATATGGAGACAAATACCGTCCGGGCAGCATCCGCGGCCTCAATCGAAACAACAGCGAAGGCATGGTTAAGCAAATGGCCGACGACATAGGTAAACATCGTCAGACCTGCAAAAAGGTGAAGGGTTCGTTTGTTAAGCGCCATCAAACGCTTGGCTGTGGCGAGAACGCGTGAAAAAGAACACTAGTAATTGCCTGCAACGCCGGTGGAGACTGCTTTCTTTAAATGCTCAAGATCTTTGCATCCTTGTGGACAGGCACTTTCAAGTTTTACGAGCATGCCTTTGGCTTTTTCGATGCGACCCGTTTGAATGAACAATTGCCCTATATAATTCAGGGCGCCGGTGTGGGTCGGGTTGATGGTTAAGGCTCCGTCATAGTATTTTTCGGCGTCATCGAAGTTACCCATCATGCGATGGCTAAAACCCAATAAATTCCATGCGTTGGCATGGCCTGGAAACTTCTGCAAGGTTTGGTTAAGCAAGACAATGGCGTCTTTATAGTTTCCCTGCTCAACGATTTTTTCCGCCTCGACATATTCAGGTACGATAATCATCTCGCCTGATGTCGTCATGGCGGCATTTGGATGGCCCAGACCACTGAACAGAACCAGGGCAGCAATAACCGACATACCGAAAATTTGGGCGCTTCGCATCATTTTGTCTTCCACCTTCGTATTCAACAGTTGTCCGCACGATAGCGAAAATCGCCCTGCGGTTCTATTGCCTAACATTGGTTAAGCTTAGCATGAATTCAAGGAGGTTGCGCTTTTCTTTGTAGCTCAATTCCACGTGATGTCGGTGCGGCGATAGTGAATTACGTGGGACGACGGGTCGCGTATAGAAGTCGATAACGTCCGCAAGGGATCGCATGGATCCATCATGCATATAGGGAGCGCGATTAGCGACGTTTCTTAAAGAGGGCGTTTTAAACGCGTACTGCGCTTTTAGGTTGTCAGGCTCAATCTGACCGCGGCCTAAATCATGGCTCTTCAGTCCAATATCGTGAAGTTTTTGATCTGTGAACCGCCAGCCGGAATGGCATGCGACGCAGCCCGCTTTACCGGTAAACAACGCGAAACCGGCTTTGGCAGACGGTCCGATGGCTGCCTGATCGCCACTGACCCAATGGTCAAATTTACTGGTGCCTGAGGTGATCGTTCGGATAAAGGCTGCAAGGCTCTGGGTGACATGATCCAGAGATATTTTAGGGGTCTCGAATGCCTGGTAAAAAAGCTTGCGATAAGCCGGCACGTTGCCCAGTTCGAGTTGTAAAGTTTCAAGGTTCTGGTTCATTTCCTTCGGGTGGGCAATGGGCCCCAGAATAAAGCCTTCCAGCGTTTCAATCCGTCCGTCTCGGGCGAAGCCTGCGTTCCAGCCTACATCTTCCAGGGTTGGGGTTCGGCGTAACCGTTCTTCACCTGTCTCGCCGATGCTCAGCCGTCTCGGGTCTGTCCAGGCGTAATTCGGCTTGTGGCATGACGCACACGACATGGTATTTGAACCCGACAAGCGCGTTTCAAAGAACAGCTTTTCGCCCAGGGTTATTTTTGCTTTCGACGGGGGATTAAATGCTGGAGACGCCGCTTTTAATGGGCGTTCGTATTCAGTGAGGGCTGGCTGAACCTGCTCGGCCTGGGCCGGCGCGCAATAAACAGCAAGAAACAGAAGCACAAAACCCGATCTGAAAGCCGTAGATTTTATAAGGCGTTCCATGGGTATTAAATGGTGGCTAAGGGGCTTGTTCGCAATGTATGTAGCGTGCGATTGGCCGGTTTGTCTTGTTGGTTGCGCTATTTGTCATGCGTTCGCGATTTGCAATAATTCGCGTATTAAATATTGAACGCCTTCAAAGCGATCGGCCGGAGCGTCCCAGCGGCGCATGAACACAAGTTTGTGGTCGGGCCTCAATTTAGCCGTTCCCTTCTGTGTTGTCAGGAACTGGACAAGCCCTGCCGGGTTGGCAAAGTCAGAATTACGGAAGGATACGACCGCACCTTTTGGTCCTGCATCCACTTTTTCAACACCTGCCTTCTTGCACATATTCTTAAGCGATACCGTCTTGATCAGGTTTTCAGCTTCATCCGGGATCGGGCCAAAACGGTCAATGAGTTCTGCCGCAAAACCATCGATTTCGGTCTGATCATTAAGCCACGCCAATCGCCGATAAAGGCCCATACGGACCGTTAAATCGTTAACATAATTCTCTGGTATCAAGACAGGCACACCGGTCGATATCTGGGGGCTCCACTCGTCATCAGCGAGCGAATTACCATCAAGTCCCCTCGCCTCGGCAACCGCTTCCTCAAGCATTTGCTGATAAAGCTCGATGCCGACTTCGCGGATATGGCCGGACTGTTCTTCTCCCAGCAAATTACCCGCACCGCGGATATCCAGATCATGACTGGCAAGCGTAAAGCCGGCACCCAAAGTGTCGAGCGTTTGCATGACTTCCAGGCGTTTTTCCGCCGTTTTCGTCAGACGCTTTTTTGGTGGCAATGTTAAATAGGCATAGGCCCGGGTCTTGGAACGCCCGACCCGGCCCCGCAATTGATAAAGCTGTGCCAAGCCAAACATATCTGCCCGATGAATAATCATTGTGTTCACAGATGGCAGATCAAGGCCGGATTCCACAATATTTGTCGATAGCAAGACATCGAAAGCACCTTCATAGAATTGGTTGATGACGTCTTCCAGATCCGTAGGTGATAACCGCCCATGGGCGATACCAATTTTCACTTCGGGCACCAGTTCACGAAGCTGTTCTTCGACTTCTGGAATGTCTTTCAGGCGCGGGCAGACAAAGAACGATTGCCCGCCCCGGAACCGCTCGCGCAAAATGGCTTCGCGAATAACAACAGGATCAAACGGCATAACAAAGGTTCTCACGGCCAGTCGATCAACGGGTGGTGTCGCGATCAGGCTCATTTCCCGAATGCCGCTTAGCGCAAGTTGAAGCGTTCTGGGGATCGGTGTGGCGGTTAATGTGAGGACGTGAACATCAGCTTTCAGCTGTTTCAGGCGCTCCTTATGGGCGACACCAAAGTGTTGCTCTTCATCAATAATCAGCAGGCCTAAGTCCTTAAAGCCCACATCTTTGGCAATCAACGCATGGGTGCCAACGACGATATCCAGTGTTCCGGCTTTCATTTCTTTCTTTGTCGACGTTGCATCTTTTGCGGTGACCATGCGCGACAACTGGGCTATGCGAACAGGAAAGCCCTTAAAGCGCTCAACAAAATTACGGTAATGCTGGCGCGCCAACAACGTTGTCGGAACGACGATTGCGACCTGTTTACCTGACATTGCCGTCACGAATGCCGCCCTTAGTGCGACCTCTGTTTTACCAAAACCAACATCGCCACAAACCAATCGGTCCACGGGAAGGCCGCTCCCCAAATCCGCAATGGTATCCGCGATTGCGCGGGCCTGGTCGTCGGTTTCCGAGAAGGCAAAGCGGGCGCAAAATTCGTCGTAAAGTCCGTCTGGCACAGTCATCTGGTCGCCTTTGCGGATTTCACGGGCTGCCGCGACGGCAATCAACTTATCCGCCATGTCGCGAATTCGGGCCTTCATTTTGGCTTTGCGGGCTTGCCAAGCGGCACCGCCCAAACGATCCAGCTGAGCGCCGGCATCTTCAGAGCCATAGCGCGAGATCACTTCAATATTTTCAACCGGTAACAGCAATTTATCACCGCCCGCGTATAAAATGCGCAGGCAATCGTGCGGGGCGCCGGTTACGGTTATGGTTTCCAGACCATCGAATTGGCCAATCCCGTGTTCCATATGGACGACCATATCGCCTTCTGACAACGAAGAAGCCTCGGCGATAAAGTTCTCGGCCTTGATACGCTGTCGTGCCGGGCGGGCCATGCGGTCGCCCAGAATATCCTGTTCCGTCAGGACTGTTAGCCCCGGCGACGAAAAGCCATGTTCAAGTTCGACGATAGCGAAAGCTGTAATCTCAGCCGGTAGTTCAGCAAGGTCATGGGCGCTATCGATGCGCGACGTTTGGTCCAGGCCATGTTCGGCGAAAACACTTCTGAGGCGTTCAAGAGAGCCTTCGGAATAGGCAGCAATAACAACGCGTTGTCCGGTTTTTATCTGATCCTTGATGAAGTCGCGAACAGCCTCATATATGTTCACATTCGGCAGCAACCGGATTTCAGCGAAATCTTTACCGCCGCGCCCGCCAGCATCCCGATAATCATCCAGGCCCTCGGGCGCCTGAAACGGAGATAAGACACCAACGCGCAGGTCCGCCAGTGCGGCATCCCATTGCGCCTCGTTTAGATAGAGGGTTTCTGGATTAATGGGATAATACGGCGCGCCGCTGACGTTCCCGGATACGGCAGATTTGGTTTGGTTAAAGCTCTGGCGTGCCGAAAAATATTCGAATACCAGGTCAAACCGTGCGTTACGTGATTCTTCCGCCTGATGGTCTAAAATCACGGTCGCACGCGGTAAATAATCGATTAGTGTCTCGAGTTTTTCGTAAAAAAGCGGAAGCCAGTGCTCCATCCCAATATGGCGCTGTCCTTCAGATACGGCGACATATAACGGGTCATCATCACCTGCCCTGCCAAAAACCGTCCTGTATTGGGATCGAAACTGTTCAATGGTTTTGTCGGTTAAAACCACTTCGCTAACCGGTCGGAACACCAGATTCTTTAAGGGGTTGGCGTTATCGCCTTCGGAGCGCTGGGATACGGGATCAAAGGAACGCAAGCGATCCAGCTCGTCGCCAAAAAAATCCAGTCGATATGGCGTCTCGGAACCGGCAGGAAAGACGTCAATAATACCACCCCGAACGGCATATTCACCGGGTTCCATAACTGTATCGACACGGGCATAGCCGTTGTTGTCCAGGAACCTTGTGAGATTATCCGTTTCGACCTGTTGACCTATGGTGACGCTAAACCGGGCGCTTCTGAAGCTATCGCGTGCCGGGACACGTTGTAAAAAGGCGGAAACCGTAGTCACCAACACCCTGCCCGCGTCAAGTTTTGGGGCTTCCAGTAATCGACAAAGCGTATCAATACGAGTGCTTAAGATATCACTTCGCGGCGAGACCCGGTCATAAGGCAAACAATCCCAGGACGGAAACTCGAGACATTCGATTTGTGGTGCAAAAAACGCCAAACTTTGCAGGAAACGCGCCATGCCGACATCATCACGGGCAACAAAAACAACGTTATTTCCGGCTTGCGCTTCGTTCGCGATCAGTTGCGCGTCCAAGCCTTCCGGTGCACCAGAGATATGCGTGCGGCCGGGACCATCCGGCAGTAACTGTGTCATTGGTGTCTTCCCTAACGCGCGTTCTTAAATTGGATAAGAGCTGCCATCACCTGATGATCCACATGGGGCGCAAGTTTCTGATGGCCAACGACCCAACCGTAAATATCATGGTCGTTTTCGCGCAACAACGCCTCAAACATGTCGAGTTCAGCGGCTGTCATGCCTTCGAGATGTGTAGCGGCAAACTGACCAAGCAGAATATCATTCTCTTTGATGCCGCAGTGCTGACTTTGGAACAGGAGTTTTTTACGTCGGGCGTCCATTTGGGGAGAACTCGCGAATTTTCAGATAAGTGTTGTTGTTGGGCTTCAGAACCATAGGATATAGATACTTATCTCCGACTTGTCAGCACCGTCAGACCCATGCGCCCAGAAATTCTTTTTGATCTTTTTAAACCGGTAACGTCGCTTAAAGGCGTCGGCCCACGGATTGCAGGCTTTTTGGAAAAGGTCGCCGGGCCTAATGTTGTCGATTTATACTGGCATTTACCCAACGGGCTGATTGACCGACGCTACGCGCCAAGCATTGCCGAAGCTCAGCCCGGCGTTATTGCGACCCTAACCTTAACCGTCTTAACCCACCGAAAGCCTGCCAATCGCAGGATGCCCTATAAAGTCATCTGTGAAGATGATACCGGTAAAATCGAGCTGGTATTTTTCCATGCCCATGAAGATTATTTGCGCAAAAACCTACCAGAGGGCGAAGTTCGGGTTGTCAGTGGCAAGCTGGAATCGTTTGGCAATGGTCTCCAGATCACGCACCCGGACCATATTGGAACGCTGGCGGAAATTGATCAGCTCAAAACGGTCGAGGCTGTCTATCCCTTAACCGCTGGTCTTACCTTAAAAAGTGTTACGAAGGCTGTATCGGGGGCGCTGGCAAATATGCCAGAGCTGCCGGAGTGGATTGATGCCAATTTGGTGGAGCGGGAAAAGTGGCAAGGCTGGAAGCCCGCTTTGTTGGCAGCCCACGCGCCGGTCTCTGAAGAAGATCTGTTGCCGCAAGCGCCCGTGCGGCGCCGGTTGGCTTATGATGAACTGTTCTCTAATCAGTTGGCTTTGGCCCTTATGCGGCGCGAGATGCGTAAGGTGAAGGGCCGGGCCTATAAGGGAAACGGTAGCCTGACAAAGGAACTGACGGAGAAACTTAGTTTTGAGCTTACTGCGGCCCAAAATGCGGCTCTTTCTGAAATTTTTGCGGATATGAGTTCCGATAATCGCATGCTTCGCCTATTACAAGGCGATGTCGGGAGTGGCAAAACGGTCGTAGCCCTAATGGCGATGGCCGTCGCCATTGAAAGCGACACACAGGCCGTTTTAATGGCCCCTACGGAAGTATTGGCACGCCAACATTACGCAACAATTGCCCCCTTGGCAGAAAAGATCGGCCTGGAAGTCGTTGTTTTAACTGGGCGCGACAAAGGAAAACCACGCCAGAAAATATTAGAAAGGTTGTCATCCGGCGAAGCCCGTATCGCCATTGGTACCCATGCCCTGTTTCAGGATGATATTGAATATAAAGATCTGGGGTTGGCCGTTATTGATGAACAGCATCGGTTTGGTGTCCACCAACGCTTGCAATTAACTGGCAAGGGCGCTGGCGTTGATGTTCTGGTAATGACAGCGACGCCAATCCCCAGAACCCTGATGCTGACGGCTTATGGGGATATGGATGTCTCAAGATTGCTGGAAAAACCGGTGGGTCGAAAACCCATCGATACGCGGATTGTTTCGACGGAGCGGCTTGATCAGGTCGTGGCAGGCATCGGCAGGTCATTGCAGTCCGGTGCCAAGGTTTTCTGGATATGTCCCTTGGTCGAAGAATCCGAAAAAATCGATCTGGCGGCTGCCGAAGAGCGGCACCTTCATTTGAGCCAGATGTTCGGTGATCGTGTAGGGCTAATACATGGAAAAATGAAAGCCGCGGAAAAAGATGCCGCGATGGCCGCCTTTAGCAGCGGTCAAACACGTATCCTGGTTGCGACCACAGTGATCGAAGTCGGTGTCGATGTTCCTGATGCGACGGTCATGATCATTGAACATGCAGAACGCTTTGGTCTTGCGCAATTACACCAGTTACGCGGGCGGATTGGGCGCGGCGATAAAGCGTCAACCTGTTTGCTTCTCTATGCGCAACCGCTTGGAGAAACGGCGAAGGCACGGCTTAAAATCATGCGTGAAACCGAGGATGGTTTCGTGATTGCGGAAGAGGACTTAAAACTTAGGGGGGCCGGTGAACTTTTGGGGACGCGGCAAAGCGGTTTACCTGAGTTTCGGCTTGCGGATATGGCTGAACATGGTGATCTATTGGCGATAGCCCGTGATGATGCGACCGTATTCTTACAACGCGACCCGCACCTGGAAAGCGAGCGCGGCGAGGCCATTCGGACCCTCCTCTATCTGTTCAGCTGTGATTCAGCGGTTCGCAACCTTCGTTCCGGTTGAACGACATTTTAGAATTGTTGGCAAAACATCTCTGCATGTTAGGGTCGTTACGGTTACTGATAACGGAAAGGCCTTGGCATGACACTTAGTTCTGAACTGGCATCGAGACTGTGGCAGGCGCGTCAAGACGGCATCCCTGTGCCGAGAAATGCTGGCGATTTTCTGTCTTCAGTTCAAGAAGCCTATCAAGTTCAGGCGGAAACCATAAAACTCGCCAAGCTGGACTCCATTGGCTGGAAAGTGGGCGCAACAAGCGAGGCGGTTCAAAAAATGGTCGGCGTCGATGCCCCGGCGCCTGCCTGTATGTTTGCTGACAGATGTTATGATAACGGGGCGACGGTTCCCATATTCGACACCTTCGAGATCGGCCTGGAGTGCGAATTTGCCTTTCGGTTCGCTGATGCCCTGCCAACCCGCAGTGCGCCCTATAAACGTGAAGAAGTTCTATCGGCTGTTGACAGTGTCGTTCCCGCACTGGAATTGGTTGGGACCCGATTTGAAGGTGGCTTGGCAGGATTGGGGGCGATGCATCTGATTGCAGACATGGCCGTTCATTCGGCCTGGGTCAAAGGCGATGAGACGCAAAACTGGCGTCAATTCAACCTGAAAGATCACCCCATACGTCTGTTTCAAAATGATGCCCTGGTTGCACAGGGGCTTGGTGAAAATGCATTGGGGGATCCGCTTAATGTTCTGGAATGGCTGGCCAATCATCTGTCTGCGTTGGGAACTGGCGTAAAGGCCGGAGACGTCATCAGTACGGGCACCTGCACGGGTGTGGTTTCGGTTGCTCCGGGTGACACATTTGTTGCTGATTTCGCAGACCTAGGTGCGGTTAGGATGCGGTGCTCATCCCAAGTCTAGCCGGTCAAAAAGGTCGTGCTTATTCCTGTGCCTGAGACTGCCACCACGTCAGGGCCTGCATGACAGTCAGGTCAAATTCAGGCAGCCGCTGTCTAAGCCCGTCCAGATCTTCCGATTGCTCTTCAAATTCTGTGGCTAATGCGGAAACGTGCATGGCAAACATGCTGCCTGCGGCACCTTTAATCGCATGTGCCGCTTCTCTGACCTTTTCCGAATTGCCTTCTTCCAATGATGATTTCAGCTCATCACTCCGTGTTTGAAGGGTGAGTTGGGCCTCCGACAACAGGTTTAATATAACGTCGGCGGGTAATTGCGCCCGAAGTTCATCCAGTTTTTTGTCGTCGCCAACCATGGGTGCTGCGGGAGCCGCAGCAGCAGCGGGTTCAGTGACCTGGGCAGAGGTGAAATGGTCCCTGCCCTGATACTCTTCTTCTCCATCAACCAAGACATCGTCTGTGCGATATAAGGCCAGCGTTTCGGCCAGTTGGCTTTCTGTGTAAGGTTTGGTCAGTACTGCGTTCATACCTGCTTCAACAAATAAGGCATGACGATCCGCAAATGCTTCAGCAGTTAATCCGACAATTGGTAGGTTTGCTCCGGTCTCCAGTGCGCGAATGGCCCTGGTCGCGTCAATTCCGTTCATCACGGGCATATGAATATCCATCAGCACAAAGTTTGCCCAACCATCTGCAATACTTTTGACTGCGTCCTCGCCATTGACGACGTGCCTGACCGCATGGCCCTGCTTTTCCAAAAACGCTTTGGCAATAATCGCATTAACCTCGTTGTCTTCCGCAATCAAAATATTGAGCCGCACGGACGTGAGCGTTTTCGCATCGCTCTCGCGTTGGTTCATGAGTTCGACTTCGTTGTCTGGGACCTCATCAAATGGAAGATAGACCGTAAACGTTGACCCCTTGTCCTGCTCGCTGGCAACATGGATGGTCCCACCCATTATTTCTGTTAATTGTTTGACGATGGAAAGTCCTAATCCGGTTCCACCAAACTTTCTGGTGATGGAATCATCTTCCTGGGTAAAGGCGTCGAAGATTGCATCAATGCGTTCTGGCGCGATTCCTGCGCCCGTGTCTTCGACGGTAAAGACGAGCAAAGTGCTTTTTTTGACCGAAGCTATGTTTTCAATGTTCTCCGGCCATTCCTGTTTCTCAAATTTCAGTGTTACACTGCCTTGGTCGGTAAATTTGATTGCATTACTAAGCAAATTCCAAAGAATTTGGCGTGTTCTAACCGGGTCGCCAATAACGGCATAGTCCGAGTTGCCTTGATCTTTGACAACCAACTTGATGCCTTTATCATCCGCCAGGTTTTGATAAGGGGATGTGATCGTTGATATAAGCCCTTTCATCGAAAAGGACTTCTCTTCAAGCTGAATGCCGCCCGCTTCTATTTTGCTCATATCAAGAACATCGTTGATTATGGCAAGTAGGGTTTGACCAGAGGATAGCAATGTCTCGATTTTTTGATGCTGATCCCGATCCAAACCGGAATCTTTTAACAATTGGGCAAGACCAAGGACGCCATTCAAGGGCGTTCGGATCTCATGGCTCATGGTCGCCAAGAAGTTGGATTTAGCGAGATTGGCCGCCTCCGCCCGGTCTTTGGCTTTTACCAGATCCTTAGAAAGGGCGATTTGTTCTATTGCGACTTTTTCCAGTCGCTCCCACATTTCTTCGAGGTCATTTGCAAGCTCATTAAATTCTGTGATGTTTCCGCGTGGCCAGGTATCCGGTGCGGCACCGCTGGCGACCAATCGAGCACGTTTGGTAACCTGACTGAGTGCTGATGTCATACCCCGCGCCCAGAACGGAGCCAACAGCAGGCCGATAACAGGAGATGCGAAAAACGCGATCAGGATCAAACCTATCGTTTCTTGAATTTTACGATTGTTGAGCCCCGCAGGAATACGGCTAATGAATAACCATCCAAGAGCATTCGAACTCGAAGCGGCTGTGTGATAGTCAATCCCGCCATAGTGGGTCGTTACGACTTGCGGGCTGCCGCTCAAGGTGTTTTGGACGACCGGCAGATTCAGCATATTTCGGCCAATTGCAGAAGGCGAGCCGGTATCCGCTACAACTTCGCCGAAACCATCGATAATCCAGAAATTATCCTCGCTGTGTCCCCCGGCAATCAAGCTAATCTGCAGGAGGGTTTCAAGCTGTAGCTCTGCGATCACGACACCGCCGGTTTGTGCAACCGGCACCCCGACGCCGATTGTCACGTGTCCTGTTACCGCGGACAGGAACTTATCACTCCAGACGACGGAATTTGACTGAAGGACAGCCCGCACCAACTTGTTTGTCGAAAGGTCCGTTCCAACCATTTCCAGACTGCGTTCATGGCTCAGGTTTCGGATGCTGTTTGCCGTAACCCGGCCATCAGGGCTGACCAGGTAAACGGCCTCAAAATCGTTTCCACGAGCCGTGTTCAGCATCGAGACGATCTGCTCTGCGGGGTAATTGTTGACGGCTTGTCCAACCAGACGGACATGTTCTTCAAGTTCTAAAAGGAACTTTTCCACTCTGTTGCGTTTTTCATCCGCTGAACGGACGACCAAATTTTGATTGGCTTCGCTAATTTGTGGCAAACGAATGGCAAGGATTGCCGATCCAACGATCGTGATTGTAACGAGTGATGTGCTGACGAGCAGAAAAATCAGGGATGTTCGCAGCCGTGTTTCACGAAAAAGGATCATTCGACTACATAATCACCATTTTTTACGGATACGAAGAACTTTTTTCGAACGCTATCACCAAACTCATCAAATATGAGCTGCTGTTGCAGGCCTTTCTGTGGCTCCAGTTTTAACAATACGTCTTTTAACGCTTCGCCCTCCTGGCGCTTTTTAAGGGCGCTGAACAGGATTGTCGACGCATCGTAGGCTGCAAGACTTGCATAGCCCGGGCTCTTTTTGAAGCGTGCCTCATAGGCGTCGCGGAATCGGATGTAATGTGGTTCTTTGCTGTATCGGTCATATGTTTGAAGAATGACTATTCCTTCAATAGCCTTTCCACCGAGTTCGATCAGTTGTTCGGATGCAGCCCATTCAGCAGCCATCAGTTCGACATTACTGCCCGTTTTACGAATTTGCTGAGCCAACTGGGCTGTATCAACGCCATTCGCAACAAGCAGCACAGCGTCTGGCTCGGCCGCTAGCAGCGGCTTAACAACATCTGCATAGGCCTCGGAGTGTTTGGCATCAAAGGAATTTGTTGCCACGAGCGTTCCGCCTAGCTTTTCAAAAGCGGCGCGAAATTCCTTGAGCCAGCTTTCCGTAAACAGTTTGTTTTGTGCATCAAACGCGGCCGCGACGCGCCTTCCCCCGGCGCCAAAGTAGTAATCTGCATAAGCGCCAGCATTTTGTCGCGTCGTTGAGTTCATCCTGAAAAAGTGATCATCCTTGCCGGCAAAGAATAAGGAAGAAACCGTAGGCGAGATTGTAACGACATTGGTTTCGTTGATCGCCGCTAACATTCCACCGGCAATGGAGCTCAAGTTTGGGCCAATAATTGCCTCGACCTGTTCCTTCGCGAGTTCCCGGACGTTGTTTCCCGCAATGTCGCCATCCCCTTTGTTGTCTTTAATTATCAGTTCCAGCTGCCGACCATTGATCCCGCCATCAGCGTTTAGCTCTGCAATGGCAAGTTGGATCGCATTTCTCGATTCCTGACTAATATCAGATGAACGCGCCGACAAGGCGCCAATGTAGCCAATTTTAATGTTGGGCTCGTCCCAACATCCGGCGATAAACAAACTACATACGGTTGCCTGTATTGCAGCTCGAACAGGTTTGGTGAAATGACGGATCATACTAATTTCCCATGTCGCTTCAGGGGCCAGATCGCGAAGAAATCTAATATTTACAGATCTCAACGCTTAATTCGATAAAGGTTATCATGTGGTTATAAACAGCTGATGAATAAGATGTTCATTTGTGTGAACGGTTATTACAGGAGCGCTTCAATCATCTCTGTTTTGTTTGAGGATTGTGCGATATCGGGACAAGGCGCTGTCGCAAGAATAGAAATATTTGGAAACAGAGCGAAACACATTCCCAAAAATTAACCTTTATAATCTGTATGAAAGGAGAAACGAGAGGTTCTGTAGTTACCGGTTTGAATTGTTTGGGACTACTTGGTGAATAGTGATTTTAATGACGAATAAATCAGAGTTCAGGTATGAGGTTCAGTATAAATTCTCGGGAAGCCGAGATCTCGTTGACGCATGGCTTAAGAACAACTGCCTGGGTGCCTATCAAGTCCGAATAAACAGCATGCCGACACCCCGCAAGCGCTACGGCGATCTTGTTGTGGCTTTTGAACAGGAATCCGACCGTTCCGCATTTCGTGACCAAGTCTTAAAGGATACCGAGGCTTAAAACTCTGATGGGCGGCACGACCTGAATTCGCTGCCTAGTCCTCTGTGTCTTTGGTACGCTGTTGAAGTTCGCCGGGCCGTTGGCCTTTTGGCAACAAAACGGGCGCTTTGTCGCGCTCGCGGATAATATCCAGCTCCTCATATACCTGAGCCGATGTCATTGCCTTATTTTGTTCTTTCGCAGGTCGTAAATCGGGCGGTGTAATGATGCCGCCAGAGATTACCATTTTAATGGCCTCTTCCGTGCTCATGTTCAGTGAAATCAGGTCTTTTTTAGGAACGAACAACAAAAAACCGGAGGTTGGATTGGGCGTTGTGGGTAAAAAGATGTTGATACATTCTTCTTCCGTGACGTTTTGGACTTCACCTTCCGTACGTCCCGTTATAAAGGCAATGGCCCAAAGCCCGCGTCTTGGGTATTCCACAAGTACCGCTTCTCTAAAGGCGTTGGACTGTTGTGCCAGAACAGTTTCAAGAATCTGTTTCACTGCGCTGTAAATATTTCGAACAACAGGCATGCGGTTGAGCAACTGCTCTGTAAACCGGATCCAGAGTTTGCCGAAGAAACCGGCGGTAATGGCACCGATCAGTGTCAAAACGATGATCAATACCACCAAACCAAGGCCCGGAACCGCAAATGGCAAGTAGGTTTCGGGATTATATTTGACGGGAATAAGCGGGTTGACCTTGGCATCGACAAAGCCAATAAACAGCCAGGCAACATAGCAGGTAATGAGCAATGGCGCCGTGATTAAAATACCCGTAAAAAAATACGCGCGCATTCGCTGCCCAAAACCTAAACCCTGGTGCTTTTTTTGGCGAGCCTCTTTCTGCGCCGCTAAATCTGCTGCAGCTTGGGCAACGGTACTCGGATCACGGGGTTTATCTTCGTTATTTGTCATTTCTACACCTGATTTGAGCAGTCTGTTCGTTAATAAACACGGATTTTTCAGGGGAATGAAAGCACACAATTTATATCAGTGTTATTTTACATTTTTTTTAACTTGCGATGGCACAAAAAAGGCGCTCCCCTGCCCTGATCTATGCTAGATTTTAGCGCCAATTGCCCATCCCCCTCACCAAGGCTGGAGGAAAGATTAAACCGTGACAACACGTGAATACCCGACGCGCCCCATTGTAGGATTGGGCGTCGTTATTGTTGGCCCTAAAGGCGTTGTTTTGATCAAACGGGGCAAGCCGCCACGGGTTGGTGCCTGGAGTCTGCCTGGTGGCGCTCAAAAAGTTGGCGAAACAGTCAATCAAGGATTAAAGCGAGAAGCTGAGGAAGAAACCGGGCTTCACATTAACCTGATTGAGATCATCGATGTTGTTGATTCCATAACCCGCGATGACGACGGCCACGTCCAGTTTCATTACACGCTTGTCGACGCCGTTGGTGTTGTCACCGGCGGAGAACTGGCCGCAGGCAGTGATGCTGCTGATGCCCGATGGTTTTCAAGAACCGAACTTCCCGCATTGCGGCTATGGAAAGAAACCGATCGCATAATCCAACGCGCCTTCGAAATATATGAAGGCTCTGAAGGAGAATCGATCGTACCGTAGCCGCTCACCAAGGAATTAATCTTTTTGCATGGGGCAGTGATGCACGGCCCAGCGATGGAATTCGCGGCGCAAGTTTTGCCGGGCAAAGCCGAGCGGAACCCAAATTTCCTGGTGGTCGGTCTCTTGAGTTTCCTGGGCTTTTCGGATTGGCGTTACCCAAAAAAAATGTCCAAGTTTGTTAATATACTTTTGTTTCCTGTTAGAGAAAATCCACTGGTTCGCGCGGCAGAATTCTTGTCCGATACCGATTTCCCAACCGGTTTCTTCGAGAAATTCTCTGCGCAGAGCGCCCTGTGGTGTTTCACCGGTTTCTATACCGCCACCAGGGAGCAAGAAGTGTCCGCGCGCCTTGCAAATCAGTATCAATCCTTCGCGATTGATGCCGACCCCATAGACGACGGGGCGATCGATATAGGTTGACCCTGAACGCGAACCCCAAAATGTGGCGGTTTTTCAGCGTTTGGTAAACCTGGCGATGTAACCTTGAAGTGCTCCGCCAGCCAATGTTGCTTTTTGTCCTCTATATCCATCAGCGATCACGTCTTTCTTCTGGCTCAATAAATTTCGGGGACCTGGAGTTCATCTGGCAAGATTTTCCGCTCATAATTGGGATTGAAAACGCGATCTGGCAAATGAATGGGCTGATGGGGGACTTCTTCGTAGGGGATCTGCTGGAGTAAATGATGAATGGTATTAAGGCGCGCGCGTTTTTTATCGTTCCCTTCCACAATAAACCAAGGCGCTTCCTGAATATTTGTGCGTTCGAAGGTTTCTTCCTTCGCCAAGGTATAACTCTCCCAACGCACACGGGATTCAAGATCCATAGGGCTTAGTTTCCATTGGCGAACCGGGTCATGAATGCGCATCAGGAACCGCAGTTGTTGTTCCTGATCGGTGATCGAGAACCAGTATTTAATGAGGATGATGCCGGAACGCACGAGGTTACGCTCAAACTCGGGCACATCACGAAAAAAACCTTCGACCTGTTCGGGAGAAGCAAACTCCATGACCCGCTCGACCCCGGCCCGGTTGTACCAGGACCGATCGAACAGGACGATTTCGCCGCCGGATGGAAGGTGCGGCACATATCGCTGGAAGTACCACTGAGACTTTTCCTGTTCCGTGGGCGCTGACAGCGCAGCCACGCGGCAGACGCGCGGGTTGAGGCGCTGCGTTATGCGTTTGATGACACCGCCTTTGCCTGCTGCGTCCCGACCCTCAAAAATGACGACAATTTTCGCTTTGCTATGTACAACCCAGTCTTGAAGTTTCACAAGTTCGGTTTGCAGCCGCAAAAGCTCTCGAAAATAGACACGTCGGCCCAAAGTGGATTTGTGTTTCTGGTCGACGATTTGGCGAAGCTCACGCGATATTCGAACATCGTCGATCTCCATCTCGAGTTCTTCGTCAAAGATGTCTTGTAATTCGTCATCAAGCCAATCGGACTCTTCATCGTTCATCGTTCTGCCTTCAGTCATACCGGATGGTGAGGACGCCTTTGAGGAGAAAGATGATAATCCATCTGTCCCTGAAACATAGTGACAGTTTCTTTGCAGTGCGTTCCGGTGTGCTTTTGGCAGCGTGATTAAACGAATAAGCGTCGGAAAATTACATCAACCCGGCTTCCTTGTAATAGGCCACTGCTCCTGGATGCAAAGGGGCGGTATGGCGATGACTTATCATTTCCTTCATATCCAGAAATTTTAAAGCCTGATGTGCGTTTTTGAATTTTTTGAAATCTTTAAAGACACTTTTGACAACTGTATAGACGGCTTCTTTGCTGACCTTGGAGGAAGATACCAGTGTCGCACTGAGCCCAAGTGTCTGGATATTGCGCATCATATTCTTGTAGGTGCCCGAGCGAATGCTAACGCGCGAATAATAAGGTTTTGACTTGATCATCCGCTCAACGCCTTTTCCGGCAATGCCGACAAGCACTGCATTACACTTTTGCGTCAAATCCTTGACCATTTTCGAGGGATGGCCGACCGTAAGGACCATCGCATCAATGCTCCCATTGCAAAAGGCCCGGGCACTCTCTTTAAGGGGCATTTGGCTATGGGCAGAAAACGTTTTGTAATTCCATTTCAAGGCGCCAAGAACTGCGTCCAGCGTTCCACGATGGCCGGAACCCGGTTCACCAATATTGACACGCCGCTTGGCCAGGCCGTTAAAGTCGGAGATGCCTGATTTGGCGCGAACGATAATTGAAAAAGGTTCCGAGTGAAGTGCAAAAAGTGAACGCAGGTTTTTGTTTGCGCCGGCTGATTTGAACTTTGAGGTACCTTTGTAACTGTGGTGCTGCCAGTCCGATTGGGCGATGGCGAGCTGAAACTTACCCTGCTGGACGCCATTCAGGTTGAAGATTGACCCTGCTGTGGTCTGCTCTTTGCACGCGATACCCGACTTACGGCTTGTTTTATTCGTCAATTTGCAAATGGCGCGACCAATTGGATAGTAGGCGCCTCCTTTACTTCCGGTTCCGATTGCAAGTGTCTGCTTCTCCGCAGCCAAAGATGAACCTGTCGGATATCCCAACGCCACTAGACCTAGAAATACAAAAATTTTTTTAAACATCGGCTTCCCCATATGTTACCCGTTACAATCGTACTTCGAATCGATTTTTATATCAAATCGTCGATTGTGAAGGCGAAATTGGGCTTATCTTTCGCGGAAACCGGTCTTCACAGAACTTACAATCGGCTTCAACAAATAATCGAGAAGCGTTTTACGCCCCGTTTTGATGTCGACCTGGACCGTCATGCCCGGCAAAATTTTGTTGCGATCCGGATCATTACCGACATACGTGCGATCCAGGGCTACTATTCCTTTGTAATAGGGATCACCTTGTTCATCCAGGAATGTCGTCGCCGAGATCTCTCTAATTTCTCCTGAAATACCGCCATACCGGGCAAAATCGTATGTCGAGACTTTGACGGTCGTCGGTTGTCCAATCTCAATGTGACCCACATCGCGCGTGGTTATGCGGGTCTCAATGACAAGTTCTTCGTCAAGGGGAACAATCTCCAAAATCACAGCGCCCGCCGGAATAACGCCGCCGTTTGTATGTACTTTTAGCCCTTTAATAATACCGTGAATGGGGGATGGGATTTCCAGTCGACGAACCCTGTCATAGAGTTTGCTGAGCGACGAGTTCACCTGGGCAAGCTCATTGGTGACAACACCCATCTGTGTTAACGCCTGCTCCTTTTCGTTGGTATCCAACTCGCGCAGTTTATTGCGTGATTCCGCAAGGCTTTCGGCCGTTCTACGTCGATCTACGATGAGTTTTGAAAGCTCACCCCGCGCATCGTTTACTTGGCGCTTGATGTCCAGGTAAACGATTTTAGACGTCAGGCCCTTTTTGTATAAGTCCTCGCGGAGTAAAAGTTCTTCAAGCAGAATATCGGCATTGTTGGAAAGTGTTTCTTCACTTTCCTCTAATAGCGCCAGTTCCTGTTTTTTTTGTTCAATCTGGGCGATGATGACCTCTCGGCGCTTTTGAGAAGCATCCAACTGGCTTTGGTAAATGGTGTATTGATCATCGACCAGGCTTTTGTATTCGTCGCCAACGAATGAAAAGTCTGGTTCTCTATTGGTTCCAACAGCGCGAAAGCGCTCTGCCTGCAAGTCAAGACCGGCTTGGCGGGCTTTCATTTGATTGAGCTCTGTCGCCGCCCCGGAAGCTTCTAGGCGGATTAAAACTTGTTCGGCATCAACTTCCTCGCCTTCGGATACCAATATCTCCTCAATGATCCCGCCTTCCAGGTGCTGTATTGATTGTACCTGCCCTGTGGGGACGATTTCACCCGAGGTAACAGCCACTTCATCGACATTTGTCCATTGTGCCCAGGCAAGGAAAATGACCACTACAGCACAGATGACAATCATTGCTGCGCGAATTAAATTGGAACTTCCGGCCTCTTCAAGGATGACGGACTGCGCCAGAAACCGTGTCTGCCGGTCACCACGGCGGATCTTTTTCGGCTCCGCCATCTCTTCGCTGGGTATTGCCAATTCGTTCACGGCGTCCTCACAGGAAATCTTTAGGCATTTGAGATAGGACTTCTTCGGCTGGACCGAAAGCCCGGACGTTTCCATAATCGAGCCAGACGATTTTGTCCGACAATTTCAGGTGACTGGGGCGGTGGGTGACGATCAGGCATGTCGTATCTCCGCGCATTTCGTTTATCATCCTCATAAATGCCTGATCTCCCTCAAAGTCCAGCCCGTTACCCGGTTCATCAAACAGCATAATCGGTGCTCGCTTTAAGTATCCACGCGCAAGGTTAAGACGTTGTAAAAGACTGGTCGGCATTTGTCCGCCACCAGAATCACCGATCCGAACCTCAAAACCCTGGCGCTGCCATTTGCCAGACCCTTGTTTTAACGCATCGACATCTTCAAGAACACCGGCCTTATAACAGGCCCAACGCATATCCTCGTCTGTCGCTGTTGGGTGGGACAGTCTGAGATTCTGAGCGATCGTCCCATAAAAGAACTCCTGTGACTGCGGCACATAGGCAACGGCGTGCCGCAATTCAACGGCATCCATTTGCCGGATATCCTGGTTGTCTATGCGAATGCTGCCCGCTTGCGCCTGATACATGCCGACAATCAATTTGAGGACCGTTGATTTTCCGGATCCGTTCCCACCGACAATCGTGACCACTTCACCGGGGTCGACCTCAAAGGTTACACCAACAAGGGCCGGATCCGCTTCCGGGCTATAGCGCAGTGAAACACGGTTAAAACTGACAAACCCCTCCATTCTTTTAATGGGGTTCAATTTCGAATGCTGGTCTCGTTCCGCGCGGATATTCATCAGATTATTGATCTGTCCGATACTCGCTTTTACCTGTGTAATCCGGGACATGGAAACAAACGCCGTCTGTAACGGCCCGAGGACGCGCCAGACAAGCATCATTGATGCTACCAAACCACCAATCGACATTTCACCATTGATGATCCTAAAGACGCCAAACACAATGGTTCCAACACCGGCACCCACCATTAAAACATGCGACATTGTCTGAACGACGGATGAATACTGCGACGCGGAAAAGCCGTTTAGGGCCGCTTTCGCAGACAGGGTCCGATACCGTTCCAACCAGACAGCTTCGGCCCCACAATATTTAACCGCACGCATGCCTCCCAACGTTTCGACAACCAACTCCTGACGACGCGCGCCGGCCCGAGCAGCTTTTCCCACAGCCGCTCTGATCAGCGGAGTCATGACAAGGGTCAAAATTCCATAAAGCGCGATCATGATGATTGGCACGAACGCGACAGGTCCGCCAAGGTAAGCGATGACAACGATAAAGATGACAACAAACGGCAACTCGAATAAGGTCAGCGCCATCGGGCCGGTGAAAAAATCCCGGATCGTCTCGAAATCCTTAATTCGCGCAACCTGTGCACCAATCGTCGCCCGCTCTGTCAGAGCTGGCGGCAAGAACAGGATTTTGTGAAAAATGGCAATGCCGACGATATTGTCCAGTCGCGCCCCAATATGTGCCAAAATTCGGGTCCGGTAGTATCTGAGGACGAGGTCGCAAGCAATCGCGATTCCGACACCAACAGCGAAGAAAGCAAGGGTTGGAAGCGAGCCCGTGGCGACTACTTTGTCGTAAACGCCCATAACGAAGAGCGGTGTCGCCAGCGCCAGAATGTTGAGAAAAAGTGTGAGGCCGAGTGTTTGATAAAACAACGAACGAAACCGTTCCGACACGGCACTGAACCAGCCAACTTTTTGTTGCGCCGGAATCAGTTCATCTGGATCGACAGGTGACAGAAACAACACCGTTCCGGGGGTGTTTGATCTTGCGATTTCTGCGAAGTCGTTCTTGCCACCGTCAAAAACTTTTAAACGTGTTTGCTGCAGGCTTAAGAGAAGCATTGCGTCTCCGTCGCTTGGAAGGAAGACACATGGGAATAACCGGGGATCGATTTTGCCTAAGCTGATTTTTACCGGGCGGGTTTCATAGTGCAGCGTCGCCATAATATTGCGGAACGACGTTAGGTCGATATTGTCGACAAAATGCGGCACGGCTTCGGCAACGTGTCGGGGGTCACCCCGCCAATGCAAAGCCTCCAGCAACGGTACAATAAGGTTCGAAAGGTCGGTTGCGCTTTTGAGCGCGGCGAGTTCTCCCCTGCCCCGGTCGTTGTTTTCTCGAAAGGCGGGCTCTTTTGGGGGCGGAGGCAAGTCCGGCGGCGAGCCTTCAGATGGCGGCGTTGCAGGTGGAACAGTGCCGCTTCCCGATACCTCTTGAGGCGACGGTGCTGCCGGACGCGTCGGCTGTGGCGGAACTGGTGGTTTTGTATCTTCGGCTGGGCGCGTGGTCTCGGTACGTGCAGCTGTGTCTCCTGATCCCGCATCTTCGGAAGCTTTGCGCTGAGGTTTCGGCGGCGTTGGTTTGGGCGGGGGCGCAATGGGCCGAGACGCGCTGTTTTCTGACTCGCCATCGGTTTTTGGCTTGTCCGTTTCTGGCGTTTTGGCTTGTTCTTGTTCCTGACGCTTTCTAAGCCGGGGCGGCAGTCGTTTCGCCACATCGGGTTTATCGGCCTGCGTGGCGTCTCTTCCTGCCGGAGTCCCAGGTGCGGGTGGTTTAGGCGGAACGACGCCGGCGTCTTCGGCCGGCGGCGATTTAACAAGCGGCGGTGGCGCCCTTTCTGGTTCAGGCGCCTGAGGGGGTTCAGGCATTGTGCGTTTTGGCGCAATTGGCTCAAAAAGACCGTTTCCATCGGCGACGGCGAGGTCTGATATCGGATCTGGTAGTCTGCGTGCTTCGTCCGAACCGTTCTCTTTTTTTGCTTTAGGCGCAGCAAGCGGACCTGTAATCGCCTGCCCAGGTGAATCGAGGGGGGATTCGTCGAACGCTTCGAGTTTGGAAAGGATTTTACTCATGAGACCGGCATTTCATCATAATTGAACACCGTCTGCCCGGTGCACAGCGTGCGTATCGGGTTTTTGCCGACGAAAGAGCGCACGCAATGGTTTTCGCGTGCTGGGCGCTGCTATGGTGGTCTCTGTTTTGAGGGCCTCAACGTCAACAGGTTCGTCAATGGCTTCTATCTTGAGCAGTTTTGGTTCAATCATGCGGGAACCACCTTGCCTGGCTGTTGACCCAATTGATCGGTCTGCCCGCCTCGTTCCACCAGCGAAGAATCGACGATATCGTAAATCCGGTCAGCAAGATTGAGCATCGATGGTCGAGGGGTTACCAAAACCAAGGTGACCCGGCCTTTTAAGCGCTCTAAAAGGCCGCGTAACATGGCGTCTCCAGCGCCATCCATTGCGGCATTGGCTTCGTCAAACAAAAGAATTCGCGGTTTGTCGACCAAGGCTCTGGCAATGGCGATCCTTTGTTTTATGCCGCGCGGCATTTTGTCCCCCGCCCCGTCGCCCACGGGTGTGTCATAACCTTGGGGCATTTGTGCGACCACAGAATCAAGTCCTAGCAATTTTGACATATCCATGGCGTCCGGAATTTTGTCATCCCTGAACATTGTCAAATTTTCGAGCAGAGTGCCGTTAAACATAACGCCCTCTTGCGGAAGATATACGGCCTGCTTTCGGATGCTTGAAGCTTGATAATCAAGCAGGTCGTTGCCATCAATTTTTGCCGTTCCTGACGTTGGGGCAAAGACCCCCATCATGAGATACAGCAATGTCGACTTGCCGCTCGCATTTTTACCAGAAACACCAATGACTTCACCCGGCTCGACGTGGAGCGAAACATTTTCAAAAATAGGCGCTAAATCTTCGCCATCCCGGTTCTTTCCAAATGAAAAGGTAACGTTCTCCAGCGTGATCGCCCCTTTGACAGGGGGCAGTTCCGGCAAGCCCGGAGCCTTCTCAACCCGCATATCAAAAAGTTCTTTAAGGCGTTCCCGTGCCAATTGAATGCTTTGAAAGCGCGTCCAGATGCCGACAGCTTTTTGAAGGGGCTGCATCGACCGCCCGGCCAACATCGTACATGCGGCTAGTCCACCAACGGTCAGTTCACCATCGATCACATAAGTTGAACCAAACCCGACGACGCAGAACAGGACCAATTGTGAAAAGAGCGCCCCGGAGCTTTGTGCATATGAACTTTGGAGAGCAACCTTATATTCCGCTTCGGCACAGGTCTCTTGCAAACGCTCGTAGCGACGCACCATTTGTTCTTCCATGGCCAGACCTTTGACCGTATGGACGCCACCAAGCACTTCGATGATGAAGCTAAACCGTCGATCATCAGCCCCCATGCGCAGGTTTAGATCCTCGCGAAGTCTCCTGCCGATGATGTAAGCCGTCAAACCGAATGCAATAATCAGAACAACTGGAACCAGAAACAAAAGTCCTGCCAAATAAGCAACGGCACCGATGTATAAAAAAGCAAACGGCAGATCACACAGGGCCAGCAATGCTTGTCCCGCATAAAAATCTTTTAGCATGTTAAGCGCGTTATAGCGCTCCAGATGTGCACCAGCGCCTTGTTTTTCGAAATCGATAATCGAGGCGCCGAGGAAGCGTTCAATGGCCGCCGTACCCGCAAGATGATCAAAACGGGCTCCCATCCAGCCCGTCACATAGGATCTTCCCAACCGGAGCAAGGCTTCCAGGACCAGTGCAACACCAATACCCGTGATGAGGAGGATCAACGTGCCTTCTGCAGAGTTGGGTATAATTCGGTCATAGACTTGCAGCAATGTGAGCGGCATTGCCAGGGCCAGGACATTGATGAAGACGGACGCAAGCACCAGATCAAAGGTGCTTCCGGGCATATAGGCAAGTTCGCCCAACTGCCTGGCGCCATCGCTTGTCTGATTGTTTTTACGCCCGAACATACAGCGCATTGCCCATCGCTGATTAGAAATGCCCAGTGCTTAAGAATTTGGCGTCAGCGTGCGCACAAAATTCCCCATCTGTATCCTTACGGGGATTTCCTTAAATTTTCGTTACGGATTGGATAAAAGGCCTTTTAGATTAATCCTTTAGGCCGTTCGTCATGATGGGTTTACATCGCTGTCATTGTTCAGGGGCTGGCAACTCTGCATCAAATTTTTTAATGAGTTTTAGCGCGCGACGCATCACGTCTTTTTTTGCCATTCCGGTTTTTATTTGAGGAGCGTAAAGGGTCCTCAAAATGATTTTGTCGCCACGCGACAAGGCCGGCGATTTTTGTGTGTTCGAGAATATGGATGGCCATGCAACGTTGTTGTCATTGGGCAGACCCAGTGTTTGTGTCATCTCCTCAAGGACACAGTGGCTGATTTGCCTTTCGTTGTGATCAGAATTGATGACGATTACCGCCTTTTTGATTGCGGACGCTTCGGTATCTTCCCACAGAATAAAATAGCACCCCTGTTGAGATGCAAGCCGCCTCAAACGCCTCTTGTCAATGGGGGCCAACGTGGGATTTCCAAGATGAAAACGGGGGACGTAATTGATCGTCAGGTTCGGAGCTTTCCCCGATTTTTTATAATCCTCGGTTTCGATTTTCGTCAATCTTTCCAGTATACTTAGGTTCTTTTCTACAACCTTTACCTGAAATTGTGTTAGGGGGATCTTGCCAAAAACAACCTCTTTAATACCATTCCCATGGTCGATCTCCCGGTCATCAAAGGCCTGAATAGAAATGCGCAACGGTTTGTCCCACTTCAATACTTTCTTGCGTGCTTTCTTCGAGCCAAATTCATTACCGAAGACGACGGTTTCAAAGGCCCGGTAAAGATCGCCGACTGTTGGTGTTGCTGGTTGTGCGTTGTCAGGGGACGCGGCCAGGATTGGCGTCGTCAAAAAACAGCCGATACATGCCACGGATGCAATTTTGCAGACGCTTCTTAAGTATCCCAAGGCCAAATCAACCGAAGCCCCTACCCGTTGTTTGAAGCTATAATCTTCCAAGACTTTAACATCCGATCTGCTGTTTCCGCGTAGATTTTAAAAACTCCAATAGGAGCTGTATACGACCAAATATGGGCTAAGTTTTGGTCAGGCCGCGGCACAACAATGATCCTTTTGATAAACCCTTGTCCTGCGTGCTTATAGGATAATACCAGTTCTCGACCGCTCAATTGGTAGGCGTCTCGGGTATACACCCAGGGTCGATCTTCAATATAGCTCAGGTTTTGCACTGATTTTTGCAAAGATTCTTGTAGCCCTGCCAGCGCGGACTGTGCAGCGCTTTCTGCTGAATTTGCGGATGGCGGGGCAATATTCTGCACGCTCACAATTGCTGAGTAAGCCGGCGTCCCCTCTTTACCGCTAAACATCGCCGTCATTTGCGAAGGTTTAAACGTGGTCCAATCGTTTGGATAGCCAATCGAATACCCGTACCCCTGCTCATTGAATATCAGAGAATTGGACGTCAAGGTCGGTAATGGTTTTACGATATCATCAGGCCCCGCCCTAAAATGGGTGAGCATCCACTCATATTCGTGAACAAGGCTCTGGTATTCACGGTCAGACGCAAAAAAGATCAGAACATGATCGGTTCGTGCCCCCCGAATGATGTCGAGCCGGGCTCGGGTATTCGCCCCCTCATAGATTCCTTCAATCGCAGGCAGGCCATCGATTTCTTTATGTTTTTGTTTGCCTTTGTGGCTCCAGGGTTTCCCGGGCCCCAAATACTTGGCTTCAAGGCGCAGGGGCATTTCCGCTAACGGGACTTCAGGGCGGGCCGGTCCCGTCTGTATACTCACCATATACCCTTTTCGGGAGCGAATGGATATTTGAGGGTTTTCTTGGTTTTTCTCGAGAACTTTTGCACCCGGTGGAATCGCAATGGTGTATCCCGTAACGGGGTGGGTATAAATTTGTGATTTACTGCTGGATTGCCGCGATTCTGTAGGAAAAGTCGACGTTTTTTCTGCAGCCGATGTATTTGCCGGAGTTCCTAATCCCACGACCAATGTGCAAATAAGCGCTGAAATGCTGCATTTCATAAAATTTTGGCTCCAAACTCTAAGTTAGAGCTATTATTTTGACGGAAAATTCGTAAAATTCCGTTAACTATGTTTCTTATAAGCAGCGGTAGAGATGGCACGCGTTAAGGACGACTATCGAAGTTTATCTGGCGTACAAAAAGCGGGTATTTTCATGCTTGCGATTGGCCAGGAGAATTCGGCCAGGCTTTTTGAGCGGATGGATGATGAAGAAATTCGTGATTTGTCGCAGGCCATGTCGTCTTTGGGGTCGATTAATGCGTCGATGATTGAACGCCTGTTTGTTGAATTTGCGGATCAGTTGTCGTCTGCGGGTGGCCTTGTTGGTTCCTATTCCTCTACCGAGCGCCTGTTGATGGGGGCTTTGCCGGAAGATCGTGTCGCCCAGATCATGGAAGAAATGCGCGGTCCTGCGGGTCGCAC
>JBLXEY010000008.1:0-158135 GCA_048262655.1 Rhodospirillales bacterium
TGAAACGCCAGTGGGAGTGTCTGATCTATCTGAAACAGGGGCGGGGTCTGTTCAGGATCTGATCTCGGCGGGTATCCATTCCCATTCGGCTGGCAATTATACGGAAGCGCAGCGCCTCTACACAGAGGTGCTTAAAGTCGACCCAAATCATCCCGTCGCCCTGCATTATCTCGGTGTCATAGCGTATCAGGTTGGGCGGCATGATATTGCCGTCGAGATGATAAAAAATGTGCTTGAAATCCAGCCGACCTACGCGGAAGCCCATAACAGTCTAGGCAATGTGTTCAATGGTTTGGGTGATATTGACGCAGCATTGGCTAGCTATCAGCGAGCTTTAACGGAAAAACCCGGTTATGCGGATGCGCAATACAATATTGGCAAAGTATGGTTCGAGCAGGATAACATAGAAAAGGCTGCCGCAAGTTTTCGCAATACTTTGAAGATTAACCCTGACTATGCGGATGCTCATAATGCCCTTGGTGCCATCTATCGATCCCAGGGCCGAGAAGAAGACGCCATGGCGTGCTTTCAAAAAGCCTTGGCAATAAACCCGGACCATGTTGACGGGCATACCAATTTGGCAGAACACTATCTCAAAAAAGACGACTACGAACGTGGTTGGCTTGAATATGAGTGGGGGTTAAAACCCGGCGGCACCCGTGAACAAATTCGCCATTTGCCGTGCCCGGTTTGGCAGGGTGAAGCATTGGAAGATAAGGTGATCTTTATTCATGCGGAACAGGGCGTTGGTGATGAAGTCTTGTTTGCAAGTTGCCTTGATGATCTTTTAGCGCTTTCTCCCAAGCAAATCTTCCTCGAATGTGACCCGCGTTTGGAAGCACTTTTTAGAAGATCCTTCCCCTCTATTCATGTGTGTGGAAAGATAAGGGCAGATAGTCCACTGCACAAAAGCGGGTTCGGTGAGCCTGATTTTATGGATCGATCCTGGATGGGAGAGGGTAGTCACCTGGATTTCGGTCTATCGATCGGAAGTTTGCCCCGGTATTTCAGGAAAGACGTAAACGCCTTTCCGAGACAGGATTCCTTTTTAATCCCAGATGAACAGAAAACGGCACAAGTCAAAGCCGACTACGAAAGGCGTTGGCCAGGCAAAAAGCGTATTGGTCTTTCCTGGCATAGCGGAAACAAAACGGAAGGTGCCGCCAGAAGTGTTGCGCTTGAACAACTTCTCCCCGTTTTAAGACAATCTGATTGTCAGTTTATTAACCTGCAGTATGGAGAAGTGGCATCTGAACTGGAGGCATTTCGACACAAGACAGGAGTTGATATTTTTGTTGACCCTTCAATAGATCCGCTGCGTGATCTCGATGGTTTTTCAGCCCAGATGGCGGCTTTGGATCTGGTGGTTACGATTGACAATAGTACAGCCCATATAGCAGGTGCACTTGGATTGCCGACCTGGGTTCTTTTGTCCCATAATCCAAACTGGAGGTGGTCATTAAAAGGCAGTAGCAGCCTTTGGTACGCCAGCGTTTCGCTGTATCATCAGCGGGTTCAGCATGACTGGAGCGATGTCGTTCGTCGTGTTCTGGAAGATTTGCAAAAAAGAGGTGCAAAAAGTCAGTTGAGTGAACGTGCCGAGCTGCCTTCTGAAACGGTTTCTATTCAAAAGAAAATTGATATAGCCTTAAAACACTTGGTTGCGGGTGATGTATCTGCAGCCCAGGATACCTACGAAGACGTTCTGAAAGCAGACCCGGACCATCCTGTCGCTTTGCATTATCTTGGCGTAATTTTCCATCAAACAGGAAACTCGGACGAAGGGGTAAAGCTTGTTAAAAAAGCAATCGCTATAAAACCCGATTATGCAGAAGCCCATAATAACCTGGGGTCGTTACTGACAGCGCAAAACAAATTGGATGAGGCGGCCGAGAGTTATCAGAGGGCATTGGCCGTTATGCCTGAATACGCAGACGCCCTATTTAACTTGGGGAATACACTTCTCAAACAAAACAAACCGTCAGAAGCTGTGGAAAGTTACCGGAAAACACTGCGAGCCAAGTCTGACTATGTTCAGGCCGCCTTTAATCTGGCGAACATTTTTAGAGACCAAAAAAAATATCAAGAAGCTGTCGCCGAATACGAAAATACGCTGGCAATAAAACCTGATTATGCGGAAGCGCATTTTAATCTTGGCATGGCTTTGAATGAATTGGGTAAGCACGACAGTGCCGCGGTTTGTTTTGAGAAGACATTGCAACTCCATCCAAAATCTGTCGAAGCCATGTTTGTGCTGGGTAATACATATAAAGAACTGGGAAAGACGGATGAAGCGCTTGATTGTTATCAAAACGTCCTTGCAATCAGACCAACTGATGTAGAGGTCAATTACAACATCGGGGTGACGTTGCAGGAACTTGGAAGAACCGATGAAGCGATTCAGTATTACCAAAATGCGCTTGAAATTGACCCAGAATATGTCGCCGCATTAAACAATTTGGCGATTGCCGAGATGTCTCGCGAGAACTGGGAAACCGCTCTGGCGTTCTCTCAAAAGGCCATAGCGAGAAAACCTGATTTTGCAGAAGCTCATAACAATTGCGGCAAGGTTCTTACCAACTTGGGAAGGCCTATTGAGGCGGAAAAGTATTACGAGAAGGCTATTCAAATAAAACCGGATTATCCGGATGCAATTTTCAACCTCGGTGCAACATTCTACGAATTGGGAGATCTTGAAAAAGCCATATTAACCTACAAAAAGGCGATCGAAGTTGACGCCAGTTATGGTGATATTTTTATAAACATGGGGACAACTTTTCAGGAACTGCGTAAAATAGACGAAGCTTTCGAAAGTTATGCCGCCGCTCTGTCTTTGAACCCGGACGATATGAAAGCACGCTGGAATTTGGCGTCATTATGCTTGCTTGTTGGTGATTATCAGCGCGGCTGGGAAAACTATGAAATAGGCCTAAAATTCAAAGGGGTGCGGGGGCAACGATACGAGTTGCCCGAGCCTATCTGGCGGGGCGAGAATTTGGCAGGTAAGCGTATCCTTGTGCTGGCTGAGCAAGGTCTTGGCGATGAAATCCAATTTGCAAGCTGTCTGTCTGACGTGTTGGCTCAATCACCTGAGCAAGTCTTCGTCGAATGTGATCCTCGTCTCGTCCCATTGTTCAAGCGGTCTTTTCCTGAGGTGCGCATACATGGACGAGATCGAAATCGGAACGAAACAGAAAACCCACAGGGAGTCCGTCTGGGTGACCTTGATTATTCATGGGTTGGTGATCAGGTCCATCCGGATTATTTTATCGCCGTAGGTAGTTTGCCGAAATATTTTAGGAATAAAGTTGAGGATTTTCCGGATCGCACCTCCTTTCTTTCAGCTGATGAAATGACTGCTTCACGAATTCGTTCAGGATATGAAAAAAGGTGGCCCGGAAAGAAGTTGATAGGTATCTCCTGGAGCAGCAACAATCGAAAAGACGGCGAGATCAGAAGTTTGACGCTCGAACAAATGATGCCGGTATTATGTCAATCCGATTGTCAGTTCATTAATCTGCAATACGGCGATGTCGGCCCTATGCTGGATAGTTTTCAGCAAGCATCGGGTATCCACATTTTTAACGATGAAACCATTGACCCGTTGCTCGAGATTGATAGCTTTGCGGCGCAGATATCTGCTCTCGATCTCGTCATTACTATTGATAACAGCACCGCTCATATTTCTGGTGCCCTGGGCGTTCCGACCTGGGTCGCACTACCTTTCGGTTCTAACTGGCGTTGGCTTTTGGAGGGAACGGGTAGTCCTTGGTATTCGAGTCTACGTCTATATCGCCAACCGCTGCGGGGAGATTGGACGCACGTCGTAAAACAACTCCAATCTGACCTTGAGGGTAACGGCGATGACCCGAGGCATTCGACAATAGCCGAAGCGTCTCCTCTATCATTGGAGAGGGTCCTAAATGATGCAGCATTAAAACTTCGTGCCGGTGATTTGGCGGCAGCTCAAGAGATGTACCAGAAGGTTCTGGATGCTGATCCGGATCACCCGACGGCGTTACTCTATCTGGGTGTGATCGCGCATCAGGTTGGAAGAAATGATCTTGCTCTTGATCTGATAACGGAGGCTCTGGATATCCGACCAGAATACCCGGAAGCACTGAATAATCTGGGAACGGTGCAAAAAGCCCTGGGTAGACTGGACGAAGCATTGGCGAGTTATCAAAGAGCTTTATTGATTGCGCCGGATTATGCAGATGCCTGTTTTAATCAGGGCGTGACTTATGAAAGCATGAAAAAAACAGACGAGGCGCTTTCGTCTTATCATAAAGTTATCGAGATGCAACCTGACTATGTGAAAGCCCATTGGAATTGTGCTGCAATTTATTTGAAACATTGTGATTTTGAGCGCGGTTGGGATAAATACGAGTGGGGTCTAAAGCTCAATGAAGAGCGGGGCCCGATGCGCGATTTACCATGCCCCATGTGGCGCGGTGAAGATTTAGCCGGGCGATCCATCTTTATTTATGGCGAGCAAGGTATTGGCGACGAGGTCATGTTCGCCAGTTGCCTGGAAGATTTGCTCGGGTGTCATCCTAAACACGTTTTCCTTGAATGCGAACCTCGCCTGGAGCCTGTGTTCAAAAGGTCTTTTCCTGATGTGCAGGTGTGTGGGAAAGTCCGCATGACAAACCCGTTGCTTACAGATGAAGAAAGCCTTCCTGACTATATGGACACATCCTGGATGGGAGAAGCCCCGCAGCCGGACTTTGCGCTTTCGATCGGAAGCTTGCCCAAATTTTTCAGAAGGGAGCTGAAAGACTTTCCTCGCCGTGACTCATTCATCTTCGCATATGATGCCCTTGTTTCTGAAATCCGCGCTGAATATCAGGCCCGTTGGCCAGGCAAACGATTAGTTGGTGTTTCCTGGCGCTGTGGCAATGAGAGGGAAGGCGCGGTTAGAAGCCTCACGCTGGAGAATCTGCACCCGGTTCTATCGCGTGCAGACTGTCAGTTTATAAACTTGCAATATGGCGACGTTTCGGATGAATTGGATGCATTTCACAAGTCGGCTGGTATCGATCTTTATGACGATGGATCCGTAGATCCTTTACGCGACCTTGATCGTTTTTCTGCGCAGGTTGCGGCGCTCGACCTCGTGACGACGATTGATAACAGTACGGCGCATTTTGCTGGAGCGCTCGGTGTGCCGTCATGTGTTCTTTTGCCGTTTGAGCCGAATTGGCGTTGGTCTTTATCGGAAGCGAAAAGTTTATGGTACTCCCGTCCTGTTCTTTTCCGTCAAGCCCGCCCGGGAGCTTGGGAAGAAGCCGTTGAGCAGGTTGCAAAGGAGATAGGCCGAATTGCCTGAGGAGCCGATACACGTCACAGGTTCAGACGTCGCAGAAAACAACCCGACCCTTGAGGAGCTTCTGAGGCTCGGTTTTGATTGTTTTCAAAACAATCAATTGTTGCGAGCGGAAGAAGCCGCTCGGCAAGCCCTTCAGTTAGACCCAAGACACCCTGTCGTTTTGCATTTTCTTGGTGTCGTCTTGCGCCGGTCGGGCAATAACAAAGAAGCTCTTAATTGCTTTCGGCAAGCGATCTTAGAAAAGCCAGACTATAGCGAAGCACTTTTCAACTATGGAAATACGCTGCGGGACGAGGGACAGCTGCGTGCGGCGAGATCAAGCTACGAAAAGGTAATTTCGGTTCAGCCTGATTTTGTCGAAGCCTATTACAATTTGGCCGGAGTTCTGGAAGATCAGGGACATCATGCGGACGCGCTGATGTATTTACACAAAGTTATCTCAATGGCTCCAACTTTTGCGCAAGCCTACAATAACAGTGGGGTCATATTGTTGGGGCAGGAAAAATGGGAAGAGGCACAGAGTTTTTATGAGCAGGCAATTGCCATCCAGCCCGATTTTGCGCAAGCTCATAACAATCTTGGTGTCGTGCTCGGGTTGCAGAAAAAATACGATCAGGCGCGCGCTTCTTACATTCAAGCCATTAAGCTTCATCCCGACTATCCAGAAGTCTATAACAATCTAGGTATGCTTTTAAATGCCCAGAATAAATATGATGAAGCGGAAGCCGCCTACATAAAGGCGTTAGAGCTACAACCGAGTTTTGCTGAAGCCTACTATAACTGGGGTGTAACGCTTGAAGGCCTAAACAAACGCGAAAAGGCCCGGGATTGTTATCAAAAGGCGATTGAGCTGAATCCATCCTACGCAGAGGCCCATTGGAACCTGTCGATCTTTTTTCTTCAGGACGAAGACTTCAGGCATGGTTGGCTGGAATACGAGTGGGGGCTGGAGCCGGGTGGAGTTCGCGTGCAGGAGCGGAAATTGCCGTGTCCTCTTTGGCAAGGGGAGGACTTGGTCGGCAAAGAGATATTCATTTATGCCGAGCAGGGGGTGGGGGACGAAGTCTTGTTTGCGAGCTGTTTGGCGGACTTGCGAAAGTGCTCGGCCGCGAAGATCTTTTTGGAATGTGACTTGCGGCTGGCGCCGGTTTTTAGGAGATCGTTTCCCGGGATACATGTGTGTGGCAAGATCAGAAAGCATAGCCCGTTACATAAAAGCGGGTATGGGGTGCCTAATGAACAGGACCTCTCGTGGATGGGTGAGGACGCGCAGCTTGATTATGGGTTGCCAATTGGCAGCCTGCCAAAACACTTCAGAAACGAGCCGAGTGACTTTCCTGAACGCGCTTCATTCCTTTGCGCAGACGAACAGTGCGCATCCGCGATCCGGGCAGATTATGCCAAGCGCTGGCCGGGCAAGCGCCTGATCGGTATTTCCTGGCGGAGTGGCAACCAGACCGAAGGGGCGACGCGCAGTTTAACTCTGGAGCAGTTGAGCCCGATTTTATCTCGGTCGGATTGTCAGTTCATTAATTTGCAATATGGCGATGTGGCAGATGAACTTGAAGCGTTTCACGCAAGTACCGGTATAAACATAGCCAATGACCCGTCAATTGACCCGCTTCGCGATCTGGATCGCTTCTTTGCGCAGATGGCGGCACTCGATCTGGTGGTCACAATTGACAACAGCACAGCGCACTTCGCCGGTGCACTTGGTTTGCCGACGCGTGTGCTCTTACCCTTTGTACCTAACTGGCGTTGGCCCGCTAAGCGCTCCAACAGCCTGTGGTATTCGAGCCCCGTTTTATGCCGCCAGGATACCCCCGATAACTGGGATGGAGTCGTCGAACAGGTCCTCGCAGATTTCGACATAGAGACCTGACGTTCGAACGCTAAGGTTGACTCTCTTCATCTCGGATGCTAAAAATAATATGATTGTGGTGTTTTTGTCTCTTGAATAGGGGGTGAAAATGGCGCGTTACAGCCAAGAATTGGCTAGCCTAGAAATTGGGTGATTTGAAAAGTTAGGTAGTGAAATGGGAAGTATTCTCATGAGTCTACAAAATGTTTGTAGTTATATGAACCCTGAGATGTTCAGCGCTTTGTTGCGCCGTAACGCTCGGGGATTTGTCGTTTCTGCTTCTGATCTTTTTAAATCGCTAATTTCAGGAATTTATGGAGTCGCTTATAAACCATTGTGGTCGTAGGCCACTTCGCGGCGGGAAGAATCGTCTCGCTTTAACCTTAGAAAAGGAAACTACTAATGTCTGATATTACACTCACAGCCAGTATTCGGTCGAATCTGCTGTCTTTGCAGAACACGACCAAGCTGCTGGATACGACGTCCGAACGTCTGTCAACCGGTAAGCGGGTCAACAGCGCCCTCGATAACCCGAGTTCGTTCTTTACAGCGCGCGGCCTTTCAAACCGAGCTGCCGACCTTACAGGTCGTAAAGACTCGATTGGCCAGTCTATTTCGCTTTTGCAGGCAACGGACAAATCGATCAACACGATTACAGCCCTTGTCGAGCAAGCAAAAGCTGTTGCACAACAAGCTGAAGAAGCGGCAACCAGCGGTGTTTCTTCCATTGCAACACAGCGGGCAGCTCTGACGGGTACGACAACGATCTCCACGGAAGCGTTGGCTACGGCTACGGGTTCCGTTTCAACAATTTCATCTGCAACGGCCGCAGCGGCGACCGGGGCGATTACGACGGTTTCCTCTGCTACGATTTTGCAGCCACGGGGCGGCACGGTAACGGCCGACGTTACGGCGGCAGCATCCGGTGTTGCCGAAGCTGAACAAATTACACTGACCGGCGACTACGAGAGCGGCGACGTCATTACCGTTCAGATTGATAATACGACAGCTACGACCTACACGGTTTCCGGCGGTAATATTACTGCAGGTAACCGTACTGCGACATTGGCGTCGATCGCCGGGCAAGTTGCAACCGCGGTAGCGGCTGGTGCAGGTCCTGTCAGTGCTTCAAGTTCCGCAGCTGTTATTACCATCACAGCTGACAGCACAAACAATAGTTTCACAACAACCATCGATGCGACCAATGACGTTGCGACCATTGAGTCAATTGGTGTTTCGTCCGCGGGTCGTACAGGAAGTTCACTGTTGACGGCGACCAGTACATTCGGTGCGAACGTTGGCGATGTCTTGACGTTGGCCGTCGGAGCAGGTGGATCTTCGGCCTTGTCTTCGACCAACTTCTCGATCGGTTCGACCTCAACGATTGATGATCTGGTTTCTGCTATTACAGACCTTGATTCACATGTTACGGCAACCTTCAATACTGCTTCTGGCGAAATTGAGATTACGGCGTCTGGCGGTTTGGAATTTACCGCAACAAACGCGGCTCGAGCGACTGTCGCCCAAGTAACGGCTCAGACAGCGGCTGGCAAGGAAGTGGAAACTGTTACTCTGCAAGGTACCTATGAAGCGGGTGATGTGGTCTCATTGCAGATTACGGATACCGGTGGAACTGTCATCGCAGGGAAAGGCCCTGACGTGTTTACCGTTTCTGCGGGTAACCTGACCGGTAATGCGACGGCTAATTTGACGTCGATTGCTGCCGGCGTTGCTGCTGCGGTTAATGCCGGTTTTGGTGGCAGTGTTGCTTCCGATGCCGTTACAGCAACGTCAAGTGGCGGTGTTATAACGCTTACGGCTGACAGTAATGCTGATGCGTTTGCTACCAGTGTTTCGACGCTTGGTACGGCGGTCGCACAGACGGCAACAGCAACAGCCGCTGGTAAAGAAGCTGAAACGCTCACAATTTCTGGCAACTATTCTGTTGGAGATACCATTACAGTTGGTTCTAATGCTAACGCGACGTCAACCTTCACTGTTAGTGCGGGTAACCTTGCGGGTAACTCGACTGCGAATTTAAACTCAATTGCAGACGGTGTCATCGCGGCCTATAACGCGGGTGCCAGTGGTACGGCAGGTAGTGTTACTGCGGCGATTGGTGGTCCTACGTCTAACGTCATTACGTTTACGGAACTTTCAAATAACCAGGCATTTACGCTAACGGTGTCCACGGCTGAGGCGACAGGAACGGCTCTTGCTGATTTCGGTTTTTCAAGTGGCGCTGGTACTTTGGTAAGCGGAACGGCACAAACGTTTGATACGGCGGGTGCAGCAACAGATTTGGTTGCCAAGGCATTCGGGGCTACGGCCACGGACGTTCTTACATTCTCCGTTGGTGGCGGTGAAGGTTCGACAAATAACGTCGCCTTTACAATCGGCACTCAGACGGTTGCTGAATTGGTTACAGCAATTAGTAACATTGATGATGACATTACGGCATCGTTCAATACGACAACCAACCAGATCGATATCACAACGGCCAGTGGTGGCGCGGTGTTAACGGTCGCTGAGAATACGGGTACAGCATTGACTGAGTTGGCGTTCAATGATGGAACGTCCGCTGTTACCGCCGGTAACCTGACCTTTGCAACGACCCAGGCGGCGACGGATACCTTGGTTGCGGCTTTTGCTGCGACGGCTACGGATGTCCTGTCGTTTGATTATGCGGGAACCTCCGTTGCCTTCACGGTTGGTAATTCGACAATTGCCGAACTTGTGACGGCGATCAGTAGTGTCGATGCGGATATTACCGCAGCCTACAACACGACGACCAATAAGATCGATATCACATCGTCTGTTGGTGGTGCCGCGTTGACTGTCAGTGAAATCAACGGAACCGCGTTGACGGAACTGGTGCTTAACAACGGAACGTCCAATGTTGCATCCGGAACCACTGAAACATTTGCAACGACGGCTGCTGCTACCGACCTGGTAACATCCGCCTTTGGTGTGGATGCGTCAGCGACCTTTACGCTGGCCTTTGGTGGCGGTGGATCCGCGACGATTAGGGCTGGCTCTCTGACGGTTGCTGATTTGGTAACTGAAATTGCTAATGTTGACTCGCAACTCACTGCATCGTTCAACACGACAACGAATAAAATCGATATCTCTTCTGCAACCGGACAAAGCGTCACCTTTACCGATGCCGCGACCGCTGTTGCTCAAGTGGATACCTTTACATTCGGAGGTACGATTGAAGCGGGTGATGTGTTCACGGCCAATATTAACGGTAACACGGTCTCCTTCACGGCGACTGGAACGACTGGTGACAATGTTCGTGATGGCTTGTTAGCTGCGATCAATAACGATAGTACCATTTCGGGATTGGTTACCGCGACAACGGGTGGTACTGGTGAGCTGATTATCACTGCAGATACCGCAGGTGTTCAGTTGAATACGTCGGTCCTGACCTCAGATGCTGCTGGTATTGCTGATAACCAAACCGTGACGAAGGCGAGCACGACCGCTGCCGTTGCCACAGGCTTGGTCGCTGGTTTGGCATTGGAAGGTGGAGCCGGAGCTCTGACATCAGGGACGGCGACGACTTATACCGATACAACAGCTTCGGTGACGTCAGGTGATCTGTTGACGACAGCTTATTCCGGTGTTGCTGATGGGAACTCGTTCACGATCTCAACTGCGACCGGAGGCACGTCAACCTTCACTGTCTCTGCGACAACAACGATCGCTGATCTGGTAACGGCAATTGGTGCCTCTGACTCGGCATTGACGGCGAGCTACAATACGACAAGCCAGGCGATTGAAGTGAGTGCGGATACGGGAACAGCGGTTACCTTTACCAATGTATCCGGAACCGCAATTTCAAGCCTTGGCTTGACGAACGGTACGAGCTCACTAACGAGTGGTACAGCGGTAACATATGGATCTTCCGGGTCCGCGTCTGAAGTTGGCAGTTTGAATACTGACTTCGCGACAATTCTCGGTCAGATCGATACGTTGCTGAACGATGCCTCCTATAAAGGAACGAACCTGTTGAAAGGTGGCAACGACTTTGTTGTTAAATTCAACGCTGATGGTAGTTCCAGCCTGACACTAACAGGTCTTGATCTGGGCGTGACGGGTAATACCAACTTGAAGTTTACTTTGGACGCGACCGGGTATGACTTCACCGGTACTGGTATTGATACGGCGTTGGCCGATACGCAGAATGCGATTGACCATCTCCGGAGTGTTGCCGCGACCTTTGGTACAGGTCTCGGTATTATTCAAACCCGAGAGGAATTCACCAGTGAACTGGTGAACGTTCTCCAAAGTGGTTCGGATAAACTGATCAATGCGAACCTAGAGGAAGAATCAGCCAACTTGCTGGCGCTGCAAACACGTCAGGCTTTGGGTATTCAGTCTCTGAGTATCGCTAACCAGTCGCAGCAGAGCGTATTGTCTTTGTTCCGATAAGAAGAAATTGAAACGGCGTGGGCGGCACGGTCGCCGCCCGCGCCACTTCTTAATCTTCGTAGTAACGGGAGGGTTGGTGAAATGCTGAAATTGAATTTAAAGCCTAACGAAAAATGTATCATCGGTGGCGCTGCTATTCAGAACGGCTCGAAACCTGCTTCCCTTATGATTGCGAACAAGACGACGATATTACGTGAAAAACATATACTGACAGAAGAGACCGCCGATACGCTGGCCAAGCAAATCTATTTTGTTGCTCAGTTGATTTATTTTGATGGTGGAATCGATGGCAGTAAGCAGAACCACGAAATATTTTTCAAACTTGTGAAGCAATTTGTTGAATTGTACCCGAGCACGAAGGTGTTGGAACTGATCGGAGAGATCGGTAGCTACATCCTGGATGGCGAAGACTACCTCGCCTTAGCCAAGTGCCGAGAGCTGATAAAATTTGAGGAAGACCCTCTTAATTATCAGCTAAAAACAGGAGCATAAAATCGTGGAAGAAGTTGTAACAGTTAATACACAAGTTGCGAGCCCAAGTGTCCGTTCTTCAGCTGTAAGTGCCTATGGGCAATCTGCGCAGCGAATTGAGACACCAAACGATATTGACGCTATGGTGCTAAAAACAGCGGCTGATAAGCTGTTGGACGTGCAAGCGACGCCTAACGAGGACGTTTTTGAAGAGGTTTTGCTTTATAACCAACTGATATGGACGGTTATTCAATCGGAAATGACTGCAGAGCATCCTTTGCCAGTGGAAATCAAAGCAAATCTTATCAGCCTGAGCCTGTTTATCGACAATCAAACCGATAAAGCGATTGGCGCCAGGGACCCAAAGATGCTCGATAGTCTAATTAACATCAACCGAAACATTGCTGCCGGTTTGATGCACAGAGGATGAGTTGAGACACTTCGGTGTCTTTTTCATGAATAATCTTAACGAGTTAAATGAAAGGAGTAAAAAATAATGGAACCGATTAACTCTAACAATAGCAACCAAGCTGTGCGTTATAATTCGCGTGATTCTGGTTCCGTAGCACCAACGAAGACGTCATTGGACCTCTCGGAAAGGCCGAAGTTTGTGTCTCCAAAAGGTAACATAGACCCTCAAAGTGGGGTTTATGTCGTCCAATTTCGCAATGCGTCGACGGGTAACGTGGATTTTCAGTACCCAAATAAGAAAGCTGTTGCAGAGTATACCCGCTCAGACAAATTGGCCCCGGCTGATTCATCTGATGGAGCTTCGCAAGCGTCAGCTTCTTCAGCGAGCGCTTCCGTAGCGTTTTCCAGTGCGGGTTCTGATGCGTCACAGGCTTCCAGCTCAAGTGCGGTAAGCCAGGTGTCTTCGGCTGCTTCTGCGCCAGCAGAATTGGGAACGACAAATAACGATTAAAGTGTCCCTTTGTTATGTTCAGGGATGATTGAGATCGTCTAGAGACCCTGTCACTAAGACGTGAAAGGGATGCACCGAAACGGTGTCTACTCTTGCCAGGAAAAATTCTCCTGTGCGAGGCTTTTTTCGTGTCAAAAATTGATGATGAAACATGGCTCTATCCAGCGCCTCAATCTCTGACCAAGGCGCTTAACCAAGAACGTACCTTCAATCTATTTAAAAAAGATTAAGACAAATAACCGTTCTAAACAGACATATCCGTGCGATTGATCAGAACGCGGAGGCTCGTAACCAACGCGATATCTCAGTCGACCTATGGCTATTTTTTAGCGCAGAGCGTGAGAGGAGGGCCTTTTTTCGGCCGTTACAGGAAGTTCGTCAAGCTAAGCTGTGTTATGCGCGCATAAGCCTGATAGGAAGCCTCCAGTGCATTCTGATCATCCAGTAATTTTGTGATCATGGTTTGGATATCTGCATTTTCGATGTCAGCCGCAGATTCATCATAGAACGACATGAGGTTGAGATTCAGTTCATTGGTTGTTTGCATTAACACTCGGTGATAACCGAGGTCGATTTCGACTTGCTCAATGTTGCCTGCGAGTTCCTGTCCGAAAGGTGGGTCGCCTGTGACTGTGCGCTGAAGGGAACTATTAAGCAAATAATTGGCTTGCTCGATCCGTTCTTTGTTTTGATCCAAACCGCCCGCAGTTCCATATACACCCTGGGCAATCAGCTGTAATGCCCGGATCCCTTTTTCAAAAGCCGGGTCAATGCCGTCTATGTTATTCTCGAAGCTTTGGGTCGTGCTCACGCGGTGCGTGCTGGTTTGTTGATCCCCTTTGTAAAAGGTTTCTGTCGCTATGGTTGCAGAAGCAGCAAACACGCGGAGCCGTGCTCCATCCGTATCGGTTTCCGTCGTTTCGATATCCTCGGCGACCGTAATTGTTGAGCCATCGCTTGAAATAGACGCAACGGTATAGGTTCTATTGTTTGATGTCGTTGGCATGTTATCGGCCGAGAATTTCATACCTGCAGATAAGCCCGCAAATGCATTCGCGGCGGCGGCACCGGTATTGTCTGTCAACTGAATGGTGTTGTTGGTCGCGTCGAAGACAAGTCGAGAATCGGAATCGTATCGGAAGTTACTGTTGTCCGTTGACGCTAAACGCACGCCGTCATCATCTGTCTCGTCGATGATGGTTTCATTAACGGTAATTGACGATCCATCTGCGGCGACGGATGCAACGGTGTAAGTGTTCGAATTTAGCGTAGATCCGGTTAGGGTGATCGATTGGCCCACACTGACACCATTAAAAGAATTTGGCACGGGTGTGGCCGTTGTTGATTGACGGACTTCAATCGTTTTCGTGGCGGCATCAAAATTGACATCCGTATTGGTGTATAGATCAAGGAACGTGTTCCCGGTCGTAAGTCCTTCGTCCGTTAGTTTTTTAGACTTGATGACGACTTCGGTCCCGTTATTGGAAACGACGGTATAGGTACCATTGTTATTTGCAGATCCACTAACCGTAAAAGATGTGCCGGCAGCGAGTTTTGTAAGGGCCCCAGACTGAGCAGAGTGAATTGTATCGTTTGAACGCGTGAACGTAAGTTCATAGAAGTCTGCGGCCGTCAGCGTGAGGTTCGAATTCAGGTTATCGGGGTCGGGATAGGTAATCGTTGGCGTGGAACGAGTTTCGTCGGTGAGCATTTTTGTGTTGATGGTGACCGTTTTGCCATCTGATGAAACGCTCTGAACTTCATAGGTGCCATTATTACTGGCGGAATTGTTAATGTTTACGTTGCTACCTGCGCTCAGGTTCGAAAACATAGCCGAGGTTGCCGTAATCGTGCTGGTTTTGGGAAGACCATCGACGGTGAAAGTCGACGTTTCTCCAGAAGCCACAGAGCCGCCATCGTTAAATTGAAACTCTGTTAGCGCATCACCAACCGTATTGGTGAACGTCAAAGCCGTGCCGGCTGTTCCAGATGTAATGTCGATCTGCTTTGTTGTTGTGTTAAAGGAGGCCGTGATGTTGGAATCGAGGCCACTGATTGCCGATGTGAGTTGGCCAATGGTCTGATTGCCAACAGTGAAATTGGTGGTGGCTCCATTGTCCAAGGTGAATGTTAGAACGTCTGTACTGGTTGCACCGTAGGCGGCAACAATTGTATCCGTTGCGGCTTGTGTCGTTGCAAAGGTGATGGCTCCTGCGCCCAGAGCTCCGCTGCCGGCATCGAAAGCGAAGTCCGCGAGGGCTCCGCCCGTTTCAGCGAAGGTCAAAACACCACCACCACTTGCTGATGTGATATCGATTTGATTCGTTGTTGTGTTGAACGAAGCGGTCAGATCGGCATCCGAGTTGCTGATGTGCGTGACCAGTTCTGCAACGGTTTGCGTGCCAATGGTAAATGCCGTTGAGTTGGTAGTGCCATCACCGTCAGTTGTTGTAAACGTCAAGGTATCAGCAGCTGTTGCACCAAAGGCGGCAGCGACCAGGTCGGTATCGGCCTGCGTTGTATCGAAGGTTTGTGCTGTGCCGCTGACCAAGATACCGGCGCCGCTACTGAATTCAAATTGTGTCAGTGGATCATTTGTTGCGGCTTGCGTTGGGGTGACAACCGTTGTGAAACTGGTGGCGACGGCGTCTGCAACGATCGAGATGACGTTATCGGTCGCGGATGCGCCGATGACAGCGTTCCCGTTGCCGCCATCGACCAATGCCGCGACCCGTGTTGCCACAGTGGATAGGGTCGCATTTGCGTTCGCGCCAATGTCTCCTGCGCTAACCGTATAGGTGTTACCGCCGAGGCCATTAATATTAACATCAATCGTGTCGCCAATCTGATAAAGCCCGGTCAACGTGATGGTTTCGACCTCGGCAACGCTGGCTGCGGCGGCCGTGACATCTGACGTCAGGACGGCGGCCGATGAATGAGTGATTTCAAATTCGAGACCGCCATTCCCAACAATCTCAATCTCTCCGCTTTGGGTGTTGAACGATGCCGTGAGATGCGTGTCGAGCGCTGAAATACTGGAAACCAGATCGTCTATCGTACTGGTTGCTGAAATTGTAAAAATGGTTGAATTTTGCGAGACACCACCGACAAGTGTTTCGAAGGTGAAGGAATCTCCCGCAGTCGCAGCAAAAACATTTGCATCTACAAGTGTCGAACCGCCTGTAACGCCTGAACCGATAACACCTTTGGATTCAATGATTGTCACGTTATTCGTCGTGGCAGCGTTGATTGTTTCGGACGAAATCGTATTGATGGTTCCGGCCGCCTCGGCGATGACGACGGAATAAATAAGTTTCGTCAATTCATCGGCGCTGTCCTGCCTGAACTGCAGAAAATTTGCGGCATCTATTCCAACGAGATCTTTATTTAGGGAATCCAGATTATAGGAGAAATCTTCCAACGCTGCATCGCGCGTGGTTGCCACTGAAACGGTTTCACCATCAAATTTTGTTTGAAACGCATCGAGCGTGGTCAATCCGAAATCGATAGGCTCTGTCAGGACCGAATTGCCCGCGAACAGATATTGTCCGTCGATATCAATGTTTAAATACCCTTCGATAGCCTGCAGGGCTCTAAAGGCATGATCCTGAATATCTTTCACATCGACGGGATCATTTTTGGAGGTTGTCTCAAAATTTCCCAGGGACAGTCGAAAATTGTTCAAGGTTTCGCGGACAGCTTCGACGGTGGTATTCATCGTCTCCAGCTTGGTGTCCATTTGTTCGTTATTTGAATTGAAGCGGCCCAGGATGTCGCGCGAGTTTTCAATATTAACAAGGCGCCGAGAATCGATGGCTACGCCCTGATAAACCTGTGTCTTTTTCTCGCTCGAAATCGCAACCTGTGAATCAAACAAGCGTTGCTGTGTTCGCAATGACTGATTGAGAAGTATTGAGTTGGCTGCGCGTGTTGAAATTCGAGACATGGTTTATCCCCTATGCAACCGCCCTTTCAAGCGTTTCCATCATGCTTTGTATAACTGATATAACCCGGGCAGCAGCACCAAAGGCCTGCTCATAAACGATGAGATCGGCCATCTCTTCATCCAGGTTAACGCCACGCACAGAATCTGATTTAAACTGAAGAGACTCTGTCAATGCCCGTTGCGATTCGAGTTCTCGTTCATTAACGCCGGCAAGACTGGCGGCATCTGCGATAATGCCTGCTGCATACTCGGAAAATGTATTTTCGACGATCGGCAAACCACCCGACTTGTCAAAGGTATTCTTGCTGGTGAGATCGGACGCGAGCATTTGCGCTATTGTATCATCCGCAATGCTCATAACATATTCGCCACTCGGTCCTTTGGTGGCGTCAAATTTGGCCTGTCCTGTCGATATCAAGGTTGGTGTTGATACGATGTCTGCACGGACGGTCATGTTTTGTGTGACCCCAACATCTGCGACATGCAGGTCTATTGTTGTCAGCAGGGTATCCCCATTTGTTTGTGTTACCGTCATGTTCGAACCGTCGGTATGGGCAAACCGCAACCTGAACCCAGAACCATCGGGAACAACGGATGCCTTCACATTGGTAACATTTTCAGTAATATCGGCCGCAAGATCCGTTAAAGACGTCCCCGCTGCAACACTATAGGTCGATCCACCCAGTAGTCCTGTGCTATCCCGAAAGGAGAGGGTGGCCGCGGTGGTCCTGAAGGAAGCTTCAAGAACATCAGATTCGTAGAGGCTTTCAGACATGTTATCGACGAAAAAGTCATTCAGTCCGAAAAAAGACGAAAAACCATTTGCGGTTTCATCTGTAAAACCATCGCCATTGGAATCGAACGATACCGATGCAGGTTCTACGGTGCTGCCATTTGCCGTCGCAGATTCGTCGATGAACGCCAGATTGAAGCTGGTTGTGTTGAGATCAATTTGGAACTGACCGCTGGAATTAATGTTTGCTGTTGCGCTTGATGACGCGTTTTCTTGTAGCCAATCTTCAATGCTCGAGGCGACTTCAGAGATGGTAGACGCAGAATTAGCCGTCTGAGCACCGGACCCATATGCGGCCGATTGCAATAGCGTATTCAATGTCGTTACGGATGTCTGGTTCCCGTTGGAATCAAACAGGGCAATCTTTACATCGTCTACATTATTTGTCTCATCCAACCTCAAGGTTTGGGTCGATGGAGATATAAAGCGGCGCGTTCCTGTCATCGACTGAACGCCCGGAAATGCAACGCCTTGGTTATGAATTTCGTTAATTGAATCCCGCATTTCAACGGCCAATTCGTCAATTTGGCTCTGCAAATTCGGAAGGATCTCATCGCGCATTTCGATCAGCGCTTTAAGTGTCCCTTCTCGGATTTCATTTGTAATGTCATTGGATTCAATAGCCGAACCGACGTAGATGCCGCCGATATTGCCCTCCGAATGGGTCGCAGTCGGTGTCATGGATGCCGCCGCTGTATGTGTCAGGGTTGGCGGAATGGTGTCTACAAGTGTCCTGCCGCCGCTGGTAAATACGACCGCATCGCCATCATTTCGGAAAAAATATCTAATATCGACAAGCTCGGCCAGTCGATCGATTTGCATATCCCGTTGATCGCGCAAATCTGTAACATCCCGTCCGACGGTACCGTTTGAAATGATGTCATCATTAAGTTGGTCAATGGTTCCGGTAATTTCATTGATCTCGGAAATTGAGGCGGCTATTTCGCCATCGGCCTGCAGTCGTAAATCCTGGATCGTCTCGCTCATTTGAGTCAATTCGACCATGACTTCTGACGCGCGTCTCACAAATTCGGACGCTTCCAAACTTTTGTCCGGCGCAAGCGCGAGTAATTCAGAGGCTTCAGAAAACTTTTCGATCAGGTGACTAACAGAGCTGTTATCGCCAGGCGCGCCAAACAATTCTTGCAGCCGCTTATAGTAGTCTTCCTTGCCGGCGATCGCATTGAGTTCGCTGGTCTCCAATCGAAGACTTTTTAACAAGCCTTCATCGATCTGGCGGGTAACTTCGGAGATCTTTACGCCAGCGGGCGTGCCAGCGACAGAAACATTTTCAAAGTTAATAACTTTCTTTGAATAGCCGACCGTATTGACGTTCGAAATGTTGTTGGCAACGGTATTGAGGGACTGCTGATTAACCAGTAGTCCGGATTGCGCGTTTCGAAGTGCTTGTGTTATCCCAGCCATTTGAGCTGTTCTCCTGGTTTGACTTGAGCCCTAGAGCGTTTGATCTAGTGACAGTGCAAGTCCTTGTGCTTCACTTTTGTGGTCGGATAGTCCGGTCATTCCATTCGCCCCGTAGGTCCCGGGGCCGGGTGCGGCTGTTTTCACCGCTTCGGCAATCATATCAACGACGCGCCGGTTGGCCTTGATGGCAACCTGCAGCATGTCGGCGTTTTCCTTAAGCAGAGCACTGATCTTGTCGGCTAACTCACGTAGCCTATCACGATGCTCCGCTGGTGAATTGATGAGGGCATCCGGGTTTTCGTTGAAGAACTGCATACGCGTCTCATAGACGCGACTGAGGGTCACTTTGTCGTCAAGTAACTCATGCAGTTCGACATTGCGCCGATCTTTAAGAGCAGCGTTTTCGCGCTCCAGGACGTCAATAAGTCGCTCTGTGATCAAGATAACATCTTTAATTCTGTGATCCACACTCATGCACGTAGCTCCTGCAGTTTAATCATTTCTTTCAGAACTGAATCCGCCAGGCCAATGCCACCTGACTTTGTGATGGCTTTGCCATATTCATCAACCTGCATTGTGCGCCACATTTTTTCGGACTCACCTCCGCCAAACGGCTGCTCTGCGCTCAGGTTTTGGAACAAAGGCTGCAGCATTTGACCGATGAAAACGGCTTCAAATTCTTCAGCAACCTTGCGTAATTGTTCTGTCGTTTGACCCTTTGCCGGCGTCATATCGTTTTTGCCGGCAAGCATTGCGTTTTGGGCCTGCATGGCAAAACTGTTTTGAGTAATTCCAACCATTACATTACCTCGATTTCAGCTTGTAGAGCGCCTGCTGTTTTCACAGCTTGTAAAATTGTAATCATGTCACGTGGGCCGATCCCCAATGCGTTCAGGCCGTTCACCAGTTCCTGAAGGGACACGCCGTCTGAAAGAACGGTTAATCTCTTGTCACCATCTTCATCAATTTGAATATCAGTCCGATTAACGGTTTCCGTTGTTCCGACTTCTGCGAAGGGGCCCGGTTGAACAACTTGATCGGCTTCGGTAATTCTGATGGTCAAGGAGCCTTGAGCGATGGCGACTGTGCTTATGCGAACATTTTCACCCATGACAATGACACCGGATTGTTCGTCAATAACGACACGGGCCAACTGGTCCGGCTCGATGCGTAGCTGTTCGATATCTGTCAGCAGATTAACAACATTGCGGGCATAGCTTTCAGGTACTTGTACTTCGACGGTCGACGGGTCCATGGGGACAGCTGCAGAAGTACCAAGGAAGGCATTTACCGCCTGTGAAACGCGCCGCGCCGTTGTGAAGTCAGGATTGCGCAACGTCATTTTTACTGATGTCAGGCTGGCCAGGTCGAAGCCAAGTTCGCGTTCAACAATCGCTCCATTTGCGATGCGGCCACTGGTCGGGACGCCTTTGACGACCGTTTCGGCATCTCCCGTCGCTGCGAAACCGCCAACAGCCAATTGTCCCTGCGAGACCGCATATACTTCACCATCGGCACCTAAAAGCGGGGTTACCAAAAGAGTTCCGCCAAGCAGGCTTTTTGAATCGCCCAAGGCACTGACGGTTACGTCAATCCGGCTACCCTGTCGTGAAAATGCAGGAAGGGATGCGGTAACCATAACCGCTGCGACGTTCTTGGAATCCAGTCCAGCGTCGGTCGGCTTTACGCCCAACCGGTTCAACATCGCTTGCAGGCTCTGTTTCGTAAAATGGCCAGTCGCCAACGTATCGCCCGTATTGTTCAATCCGACGACGAGACCATAGCCAACCAACAAGTTGTCACGGACTCCTTGGAATTGGACGATGTCCTTAATCCGTGAAGACGCATGAGCGGTTGAGGTCATTGAGAATGAGAGAAAAACAACGGCCAAGCCAACGATCAGGTTTATGGCTGTAAATTTATTAAATACGGTTTTTTTCATTTTCATCCGACGTCCTATTTGGGTCTTCTAAAACTCTGTCGATAATAATGCGAATATCATGCCAACTTTTAGAATTGTTAACTGTTTGAAAATAAACAAAATATTGTTGTTTCGGTGAGTAGATCGAAGTCAGGCGTTGTTTTTTTTGGGATCTGAGGCAGATATTGCCCGGTAAGAAATGCGCCGATTTACAGAAGGGGCCTAAGCCTTTAGGTCGCGAGCGACAGATACCATTTCGTCAACGGTCTTGAAGACGGTCGCATTTGAGTTATAGGCATTCTGCACCATAATCATTTTGGCAAATTCATCTTCAATATTTACGTTCGAAACTTCCAGTGCATAAGGCGTGAACGCAGCTAGCCCGCTGTCGTCTGCAGCAAACGAAATGGCTTCGCCAGAATCAGCGGATTGTTGAAAGACCATGCCGTTCAAACGATCAAGGCCATCCGGATTGGTGAAGGTCGTTAAGGGCAACTTGTAGATCGTTCTTTGTGTGCCATCGTCGAAGTTACCCAAGACGTGTCCAAGCTGGTCGAAAGTCACGCGGCCCAGATTGGCCATCGCTTCGCCGTTATGATTGTAGCTGACGGGAGAGTAGGAATCTCCATATTGGGTAAAATTGGAGACATCGATGGCAACGGTCGAGGTGGCGTCATCGTCAAACGTAAAGTCGAAATTTAGGGTAACGGGCGGAGTTCCGTCAACTTGGCCAAGTTCTGTAAAGTTAAGGGCTTGCGTCGCCGATGTCTGGAAGTTGGTGTTTGTCGCGGTAACAACGCCACTGTCATCAGTCACTGCGACGGCTGCGGTTGTATTTACGAGGGCTGCCCCATTATCGGCAAGCCCCAATGCAACATTTGTCGCAGCTGCTGATGTTGTCAGAGTGTTTCCTGGTGCGGATGCTGTTAAGACGATTTCTCCCGTTCCGCCTGATCCCGCCGTTACAATTCCGTTCACATTGGGATCATTATTGATGGCGGTGATTAACCCGTCACGCACTGCATCTATGTCAGCCTCTGTCCCTAGAACCGTATAGGTCACCGTCGTTCCATTAATGGTCGCGGAGTACTGATCACCTGCTTCAACAGTCCCGGTCAATGTAATTGTATCGACCTGGGCAACAGCCCCTGCATTGGTTGTAAGTGCTGTTGTGGTTAATGTAGTGCCGTCGTCATTAGGGATCGTGGTCGTCGCCGTGATCGCATTGTCTGTGTTTCCAACGGGTACATTCGTTGCACTTGCTGTGACGACCGTGGCGACGGTTGACGTCAGCACAATTTCGCCTGCACCGGTACCTGCGGTTGGTGTTGCAAGGGCACTGGCAGCTGCGTCAGCGGTTATTGCATTTAATAAACCATCGCGCACGTCACTCAGCGTTGCGTCTGTAGATGAAACGGTATAACTGACCGTATTCCCGCCAATTGTCGCCTGGTAGACGTCACCGGCTTCTACCGTGCCTGCAAGCGTAACCGTGTTGACGAGGGGCGCTGTTGCGACAACAGCTGCTGTATTGTCTGCGGTTCCGACCGCACGGTTGGTTGTATCCGTTGTTGTTGTAAAGGCGGTGCCAGATGTGACCGCGGTCAATATGATATCGCCAGCGGGCGTGCCTGCTGTCGCAGTGACCAGAGCGCTGGCATTGGCGTCGGCTGTGATTGCGTTCAGCAATCCATCGCGTACATCGCTCAATGTCGCATCTGCTGAAGTAGCCGTATAGCTGACAACGTTGCCACCGACGGTAACTTGATAGACATCGCCGACTTCAACCGTGCCGGACAGGGTAACGGTGTCTACCTGGGCGGTCGTGGAGCCCTCATTCTCGGTAATGGTTATTTCTCCATCAGCGGCTCCTGCCGATGCGGTGACCCGGTTACCGATGATCGGGTCCGCATTGATGGCATCAACAATCGCTGTTCTCACTTCCGCGATGTCAGCTTCAAGTCCCGTTGTTGTATAGGTCAGGGTCCGATTGTTAACGGTAACGGAATAGGTATCTCCAGCTTCGATGGTGCCTTGAATGACCAATGTATCTGATTGTGGCGTCGTCGCGCGCGAGGTTGTCGCCGATACTTGCCATTGGTTTGTCGCATTTTTTGTAAAATTCAACGTGGCATCACGTTTGGCTCCATTCGAATCAACGACGCTAATTGTATAGGTCGTCATGTTTTCATTGATGGTTCCCGTATTGGCCGCCAAGACAGTGGCAGCATGGTCTGCAATGATTTCCGCAGTGGACGGCAGGTTGAGATTGAGGCTTGCGATGGTTGTCGGTTGAAAGTCTGTCGCAAACGCATAGGTATCAATGCGCATCGGGGCAGGTGTCCCGGTATTCGAGAAACTGCCATCAGCATCGGGGGCCCAACCCAACAAATAATAGCCGTTTTTGTCGACGAGATACCCCTCATTCGCCGTGATGGTCTCGCCTCCTTCACCTGTTACACTTACGGTGTTCTCTGATTTTTGAATTCGAAACGAGCCATCTCGTGTATAAAACAGGTTTTCAGCGCTTGTTGACGTTAGGGAGTTGCTCAGTTGGTAAAAGCCGCTGCCAACAATTGCCAGATCCAGGTCTCTGCTTGACGCATTAATGTTCCCTTGCTGGGAGATAGTATAATAGTCTTTTGGCTTTATGCCGCCGACGTCAGACTGGTTGGTGCCGATGGTATCGCTGAGAACTGTTTCAAATCGTGTGTCAGTCCGTTTGTATCCACCCGTATTTACATTGGCGATGTTGGAACCAATCGTATTCAGCGCATGCGCGTTGCTTCGCATTCCTAGCGTTGATGTCTGAAATAAGTTGTAACCAACCATTTGCCTGCTCCAAAGATTATGAGGTCCTCAAGACGGACCTGTGGCTATTGCCAATCTTAAAAGCAAAAAGGGTGCCAAAAATTGATTGTGATAAGTTGCTGTTATTATTGTGTTTTTTTATTTATGCAAAAAGACAGGATGTCGTTTCATCTGACGTTCGTCCCCGGGGAGAAAAATATGCCGGGTCATTTTGGGTCTTTTTCAGGAATTAACTTTAAAAATATGAGTATCTTTCACATTTAAGATCGCGGCGACACGGGTTCCCTCAGTCGGCAAGAATATGCCAGGGACGCGAACATCAAAATTCACAGGCTCACCATTGCAATCTGGGACTCGTATAACAATGTGGCTTGCCTTGCCAAGAGAATGCGCACTCACAACAACAAAACCCGGCTCGCGGGTATTTGCAGGCCCTTTATTCTGGTCATTTGGGAGGGCGGCTTGCCAAGGCGTATCTCCATCTAGGGCACTTGGCGTTTCACCTTCTGGCGCAAGACGAATACCGTCGGCACGAATCAAAACGACCACCGCGCTTCCTTCTTCAAAGGAGTTGGTCTCAAAAGAACCTAAAGCCGTATTGATACGCCCGTTCTCAACTGTCGCATTCAGACGGTTTGCGGCGCCAAACAAATCCGTTACGAAAGGGCTGTTCGGGTGAAAGTAGATATTATCAGGCGTTCCGTCCTGAATCATTTCACCATTATTCATCACAAGGATTTTGTCCGCCATATACATGGCTTCATCGGGGTCATGGGTAACCATTAAGGTCGCGACACCGGTTTCTTTTAAAAAGCCGAGAGTTTGTTTCCTGATTTCCGTGCGTCGTGTAACATCCAAACCAGAAAAAGGCTCATCCAGAAACAGGACACCGGGTTCCGGAGCGATAGCTCTTAACAGGGCCACGCGCTGTTGCTGACCACCCGACAGGGTATGGGGATAGGCATCCGCATAAGGGGATAAAGACATTTCCTGCAATGCAGCCTCCATCCACTTTCGCCGGGATGTTTTGGATTTGACGCCAAACAAAATATTCTGAGCAACTGTTAGGTGCGGGAATAAGGCATAGTCTTGAAACATCAACCCAATTCCGCGTTTTTCAGGCGGCAGATTTAGGTGTGCTTTTCCCTCAGCAACCAGCTGTTCGCTGATATACACCTCACCGCTCTGAAGGTCTTCCAATCCGGCAGCTACACGCAATAGTGTTGTCTTTCCGCAACCAGATGGGCCCAAGAGACATACCAGTTCACCTGACTGAACGGTAACCGACACATTCTTGACGACCTCGACAGGGCCAAATGCGTGGGAAAGATTGTTAACGTGAAGACCACTCATGATAATGCCTTCAATTTATGACTGCCCTTGGCCGGGGCGTGAGTTAACGATAGACCAACTCAGCAGGATTACGGGAATAATTCCAACCCCGACAATTGTCAACGCGCCCAATGCAGCTTCTTCGATAAACTCATCAGAGACATACTGGAAAACAAAGGTCGCGAGGGTGTCGTAGTTAAAGGGGCGGAGAATGAGGGTGAGGGGGAGTTCTTTCATACAATCGACAAAGACCAGAAGTCCCGCAGTCAATAGGCTGCTGCGCACGATTGGCAAATGCACGCGTCGCAATGTGGCCGTTGGTCCCAGGCCGAGTGTTCGGGCCGCACCATCCATATTTTTTGTGATTTTCCCTAAGCTGGCTTCCATGGTTCCGTGGGAGAGGGCCAGAAAACGGACGGTGTATCCATAGACCACTGCAACAACGGTCCCGCTGATCAGCAGGCCTGAGGAAATGCCAAGTGTTTCTTTTAGGGCTGTATCCAGAAGATTATCAAAGGTGCCCAACGAAATAACGACGCCGATGGCAAGGATTGCACCAGGCACGGCATAGCCAATGCTGGCAAATCGGGTTGCAATGCGGATCGCTAATGACCCATTCATTCGCACGCCGTAGGCCATAAAGAGACCAAGAACCACCGCGGTTCCGGCTGCCGTTGCTGAAAGTGTCAAGCTGTTGGCGACATGCTGAAAATAGTTCGCTGACAAAGTCTCTTCATAAAATCGCAATGAATATGACACCAAAACTGATGCGGGTAAGATAAAACCGAGAAACAAAGGGCTGAGGCAGGCGACAAATGCGGCGAAGGCTTTTGCTCCGCGCAACTGAAAGCTCGGCAAGGGGCTGTATTTGCTCGACGTATGGTGAAAGCGTTGGCCTTTTCTTGCTCCGCGTTCAAGAGCGATCAGTGTCAGCACAAACACCAGCAGCACGGATGCCAGTTGTGCCGCCCCGGAGCGACTGTTCATATTTAGCCATACGTCATAAATACCAACGGTGAAGGTTTGTACGGCAAAAAACTCGACCGTCCCCAAATCATTCAGAGTTTCCATTAAGACCAGGGTTACTCCAATGACAATTGCAGGCCGGGCGAGCGGGAGAGCGACCTTGTAAAAAGTCGCCCAGGCGCCTTTTCCAAGCGTTCTGCTGACATCAAGGACACAAATGGACTGTTCCAGAAAGGCGGCACGTGCCAAAAGATAGACGTAAGGATAAAGCACAACTGTCATGACGGCGATCGCACCGGGCAGGGACCGAATTTCAGGGAACCAGTAGTCCTGTCGAGATTGCCATCCGAAAACTTCTCTCAGCACTACCTGCAAAGTCCCGGCGTATTCCAACTGATCCGTTGCAACGAAAGCCATGACATAGGCCGGAACCGCTAGCGGCAATAACAAAGCCCAATTAAAAATACGGCGCCCAGGGAATTGGCACATCGTTACAAGCCATGCTGTTGCCGTTCCTATGACCACGGTTCCTGACCCCACGCCGAACATTAATAATAGGGTCGTCCATATGTATTTGCCCAGAACTGTGCTTACCAGATGGCCCCAGATATCATCGCTGGGGGTGAAGGCAAGGAAGATCACGCAGATTAGAGGCACAGCAATGAAAAGAGCTAACAGCAGGACACCCATGGTCCAAAAATCCAACCGCAGGAATTTGCGATGGTCCCATTTGGCCGCCTGAGGCTGATTTGCAGTTGGTGCAGATGGCGTTGTCATTGATACCGTTGTTTCCGTGCAGCTAAGAACCCACTCGTACAGAAAAAAACGGGTGGGAAAAAGCCCCACCCGTCTAATTTTTGAAAGTCTAAAGTGTGTTCAGCCTAATGCCAAACCTTTTGGAACCGTTTAACTGCTCGGTCCATCATTAAAGCTGACTTTATCAACAAGTTGACTGGCTGCTTTCCGGTTTTTCGCAATGTCTTCGAGGCTCAACGTGTCCATTTTGAAAGTCCCCCAAGATTTGACAAGCGGAGACAATTCAACGCCTTTTTTAACGGGGTACTCGTGGTTTTGAGAAGCGTACATTTTCTGCGCGAAATCGCCCGTCAGAAACTCCATAAGCTTTACCGCATTGGCTTTGTTTTTAGCTGTGCTGGTAACGGCTACGCCGGAAATATTGACGTGCTGACCGCGTCCACCCTGATCCAGGAACACTACGTTTACAGATTTGGCCCATTCTTTTTGTTCTGGTTTTTTCTCATTTGTTGCCATTGCACCCATGTAATAATTATTTGCCAAGGCAATGTCACAAACACCCTCATAAATGGCTTTTGCCTGACCGCGATCGTTAGCCTGCGGCTTGCGGGCGAGGTTCTCTTTTACACCCCGGAGCCATTTTTCAGCGCCTGCTTCGCCTTCGTGAGCAATGATCGAGGCGATAAGGGCTACATTGTAGGCGTGCTTGCCTGAACGAATACATATCTTCTTGCCAAGCTTTGGATCTGCCAAATCAGCTAATGACTTGATCGAGCCTTCTTTAACCCGGTCCTTACTTGCCAGAACCATGCGCGCGCGCAGGGTAAGACCAAACCAAAGACCATCTGGATGACGGAGATGGGCTGGAATATTTGTCTCAAGGATATCTGATTTGATGGGTTGGAGAACCCCCGCTTCCTTAAGCTCATTAAGGCGCCCAATATCAACCGTGAGAACTGCGTCTGCAGGGTTGTTGGCTCCCGCAGCACGGATTTTCTCGAGCATTCCTTTGTTTGCGAAGACTGTATTTACTTTGATGCCTGTTTGCTTCGTAAATGCGTCGAGCATCGGCTGAATGAGAGTTGGTTGACGATAAGAATAGAGGTTTACTTCTTTCGCGCCATCCGCAAGCGGTGACGTTGTATTCATCGCTAATGCGCCAAAAAGTGCGGCAGCGCCAAAAGAAAGTCTTCGAATTGTAGTTTTTGTGATAGTCATCTCTAGTATCCCAGTTCAAGTTGCGCATAAAAATCGTTCGCAATAGCGATAAGTATTTATAGACAAGTTCAATAATAATGCAAATCATTCTCATTAACATCGTGTGAATAAGTGTAAATGGGACTCGATTTTAACTTCGGATTGGCGCTTTGGCGCTGCTGTCGTATACTGACGCATCGGAGCCTGCTACACTATGGCTCTCGGCCCAGAATTGACGACAAGACTATCAAGACTATGGAAATAGAAGGCAGCTCCAATGAAAGTTTCGAAAACAGGCGCACCAGGTGAGACCGGAGCCACGCGCAAGAAGAGTTCAAACTCGAGCGTCGATGGTGCATTCGCTGAGAGTTTGAAAGAAACACAAGGCGGAAGTGAGAGCGGACCCGCAGTTGAAAGCGGTATGGTTGGAAATGTCGGGTCGGTTTTTTCAATTCAGGAAGTGCCTGACGCTCTGGACCCACGAACCCGGAAAATGGCAATGGCCTATGGCGAGGACCTTCTGATTCGATTGGACGAACTTAAACTCGGCGTTCTCAATGGGTATTTTTCAAAAGAAAGACTAACGGATCTCGCGCAGAATCTACGCCAAAAAAGACAAGAAAGCGATGATCCAGCCTTAAACGATCTGATTTCGGAAATAGAACTCAGAGCCGAAGTGGAAATTGCCAAGCTCTCGCGTCGGCGGGTCTAAACCGCGCGATAACGGGTTAAACGCAGGCGTGTTAGGGGCCTGATTTTTCTCCTGTTTTTTTGCAGTAAATGAGGCTTGCGATGCCTGCGATCCCCACCTATATTCCCGGCGCTAGAAACAACAGGAGCCGAAGTAGGGAATGACACTCACTTTACCACCTGACTACAAGCCGACTGCAAAAGAAGAGTTTATGAATGAGCGGATGGCTGAGTATTTTCGCCAAAAATTAATAAGCTGGAAAACGGAACTTTTAACGGCATCCAACGATACGCTGGCTCAGCTTCAAGAGGGCGGCGTTATCGAACCTGATATTGCAGACCGAGCTTCCATTGAAACAGATCGATCACTCGAACTCAGAACCCGTGATCGTGCTCGTAAATTAATCAACAAGATTGACGAGGCACTTTTGCGAATCGAAGACGGTTCCTACGGTTTTTGTGAAGAATCTGCTGAACCCATCAGCGTCTCAAGGCTGGAAGCGCGACCGATTGCAACATTGAGCATCGAAGCGCAAGAGCGTCACGAGAGAATGGAAAAAACACACCGCGACGATTAATTCGACCTGGCTCTCTGAGGTTTTCGCGTTTTTGCTGTAGGCTCTCAGAGAGCGCGTTGTGAGCTATTGATAGGGGATTGTCTCCCCGAAATGCCTTTTTTCGCCTTGGTTCTGCTGAATATGAATAAACGTTTCGAGGTTTATTAGGTGGTTTCGCACAAACCGACTAACATCCGAAACATTTAGTTAGCCAACAGAGGCAAAATATCATGGGGAAAAACGCGCCAGAAGATACGTACAAGATGGATTGGGGTGGATTTGGTCTTATTGAGTTCCTGTTAACAGAGGGCTCCCAGATTACCACCCGCTACAAGAATGCTTTGGATATCGGCAGCGGCTCGGGAAATCATACTGAAGTTATGCGTCGCTTTGGTCTTGTGGTCGATCAGGTTGACAAGTATTCAGACAAGGCTGAAATCCAAGAAGATTTCATGCACTATGAATTCTCCGAAAAATACGATGTGGTGTTTTGCTCTCATGTAATAGAGCACCAGCGAAATGTTGGCGCATTTCTAGACAAGATTTTTGATGTTTTAGACGATGAGGGAAAACTCATTCTCACTACTCCGAAGCACCAAGCAGAAAAATTTATTGAAGGTCATCTATCGGCGTGCATGCTGCCCCTGCTTATCCAAAATTTGATACATGCGGGGTTTGACTGTAAATCGGGTAAAATTATTTCTGGGGGCCCCATTGAAAACTGTTTTATCGTGGGTAAAGCGGGAAACTTTGACTTGGCCGAACGTCAAGAAACCGGTTATCGCTGGACGCAAGCCCATCAGGACAGATCGCCGATTGAGTTGAAAACCGGCGTCGTCATTAAAAACATTGCAGATATTACCGAAAATTGTGATGTGTGGTATAATACAGGGGAAACATCAGGAAGACCGTCTGATTTGACGATAAAATTTCCTAACGGTTATGTGCCGAAAGGTATCACCATTGATATGTCGAGGTGGGGAATGCTGTGCGAAATTTAACAGACCCATTCGATGAAGTGAACTGCGCATACCCAGAGAAAGAAAAAAATGTCTCTGGGAAAGGTCGGTTGTCGAACTAAAGATAGTGATTACAAGTTGTTAGTCTATATGCTGGCACGCATCCGGGAGTGAGGCCTCATAGAGGCTCCTGGACCGTTGGTGCGCACCCACAAAAAAAGAGGCCGACGCGAAAGCGTCGGCCTTTAAGTTTGTCCAGGTAAGGCTTTCGCCGCCTAGAACGGGAACAGAATATCCCACATCTCCATTCCCCAACGGGGCTTCTGGAGGTTGCTGAGAGCGCCGCGACCACCGTAGGCAACGCGCATTTCAGCAATACTATCGTCTGAAATCGTATTATCAGAATCAATGTCACTCGGACGAATAACACCGGTCACAACCAGTTCGCGAAGTTCTGAGTTCACACTCACTTCCTGGCTACCCATAATGACCATGGATCCATTGGGCAGGATTTGGGTGACGACGGCTGCAAATGTCAGGCTTAAGGCCTCAGAACGTGATATCGTCCCATCTCCCTTGGTGTCGTGGTCGGTAACAAAATCAACAATCTGTCCACCGGCACCCAAGGTGCCCACGGCTTGTGGAAGAACCTTTTGAAGCTCTGATTCCAGTCCAAGCAAATCATTGACGGTGAATGTTTCGTTATCATCGCGTTTGCGCTCCGTCGTATTGGCGAATGTCGCACTGTCGCTCAACGACATCTTGACGGTAACGATATCGCCAATTTCCTTTGCCCGGTGATCCTTGAAAAAGGCCCTGGCACCCGCTCTCCATAAAGAGTTGGGGTTGTCTTCGGCGACCTGTGGCGTCGGCATCGGCAGGCTGACCGGCTGATAGTTCGGCCGCGTGGTCGGGTTCTTGATATCGCTCAAACTGGGCTGATCTCCGATCTCCGAAACACGGGTCAAGACATTGCAGCCACTCAGCATTAAGAGGGTCATGGTCGAGAGGATAATGACCCGGGGCTTACCTTCGAATATTTTGAACTTCATAAGTCTCTCCATTTACCGGCGAGCCGGTGAACAATAAGGATCAATTTAGAGCAAGCAGCGACGATTGGCGGACGGCGACCTGTCCGTTACCAATGACGATGGCTTCTATGGTTTTATTGCTTTGCGTATTTGAAATACGAATGACATCGCCATCACTTCCCGACTGCATGGCTTTTCCCTGTGCGGTTAAGTACATTTTACGAGCCCGGAGGATGATCGTTACCAGGCTGCCCTTTTCGACAAGAACAGGATCCTGAATAGCGGAAGAACGGATCGGATCGCCCTCTCTAATTCCGCGTCGTGGTGACTTGCCAATCAAGTCCTCAAGGTTTGAAACCGCGTCATTCTGCAATCGGCTGGTCCGAACGCGAACCCAACGAAGGTCTCCCTCGTTAATGATGTCGCCTTTCAAAAGCCTATGGGCAGCTACAGGGACTTCTGTGGTATGATAGAGGCGTCCCGTAATCCGCATTCTGGGTGCCGCAGGATCACCCGCAGGTACATGAACAAGTGCCGTGAACCGGTTCGAGTGGCGATCGTATGAAACATCGTCAAAACCGATCTGTCCGTTGTTGGCACCCGCAATGTGCAGACGCAGTTGCCTATTGGAGAAATGGATCTCCATGTTAGGGTCAACGCCGCGGTCTGCGAGTTCTTCGCGAAGTCGGTCAGCTATCTCATCTTGGGTAATAATGCTGGATGTGCGTTCAATGACCACGTGATCGCGATGACTTAAAGGACGCCAATTCAATTGATACGCTTTCGCGACACGCGCTAACCAGCGTGCATCATAGACGGCTCGTTTTCCTGGTTTTGGTGCATAGGTAAGGGCTATATTGCCCTTGTGACCGGTATTGGTGAAAATATCACCCAGATAGACGACTTTGTCGTCAACCCGAACAGATTCTTGAAGCATTACCGACCGTGCCGGAGGGGTGATTTCGATGACTGTTCCCTTGCTCGCACCATGCGCCGGCGAAAACGCCAAACCGAACATAATGAGGGCAAAAGCTGGTATCATTAACCGTTTCATGAAATTAATCCTCATTTTTATCTCAACTGAGCTAACGTTCCGAGCATTTCATCAGAAGTCTTGATGACTTTTGAGTTCATCTCGTAGGCGCGCTGTGCAGATATCAGGTTGGAAATTTCTTCCACGGCATTGACGTTGGAAGTCTCTAGAAACCCTTGCAATATGGTGCCAAAACCTGTCGTTCCCGGGGTGCTAGAAGTGGCCGCACCCGACGCTGGTGTTTCCAGGTATAAATTGTCTCCAATTGATTCGAGGCCTGCTTCGTTCGGAAATGTCGCAACCGTCAACTGGCCGACGTTTGATAGTGCCGTCTGGCCCTGAATTTTTGCCAAGACCTCACCTGAGCCGTTTATGGTAACGTCGATCGCATTGGTCGGAACGCTGAGCCCCGGCTGAACGGTATAACCGTCATGGGTCACCAATTGGCCGGTTGCGTCGAGCTGAAACGTACCATCTCGGGTATACGAAGTTTCGCCGGTTGGCAACGTGATCTGGAAATAGCCCTTGCCCTGAACGGCTAAGTCGAAGGAGTTGTCCGTTGCGGTCAGGTTGCCTTGTTCGTGAATTCGATAAACGGCAGCCAGCTTCACACCCAGTCCAAGCTGCACTCCGGTGGGAACGATTGTTCCAGCATCTGATGAGGTTGCTCCAACACGGCGCAAATCCTGATAAATCAAATCGTGAAACTCGGTTCGGCGACGCATAAAAGCCGTCGTGTTCATGTTCGCAAGGTTGTTGGACACAACTTCAACATTTCGTTGCTGTGCCAACATGCCTGTTGCTGCAATATCAAGTGATCTCATTTTCCCGTCCTTTTTTCATTTTGTCTTTATCCGCGCGGCGTCGTTAACCGACTTTTGCCAAATCACGGATCATTTGACGCTGTCTGTCGTCTTCACGTTCAATTAGTTTTTTAACGCTGTCGTATGTCCTGTGCACATCGATCATTCGTGTCATTTCAATGATCGGTAAAACGTTTGAGCCCTCAAGCATGCCTTGCTGAATATCGGGGTTTTCAACCGGCTGCGCTGCCGCATCCGTCGAAAAAAGCCCTCCGGCACCAGGCCTCAGTTCTTGTGGGTTATCAAATGTAACGAGCGATAGCTTGCCGATATCACCATTTTCCGTCGCGACGGTGCCATCGCGCGAAACAGAGATGTTCTTGTCTCCGGGGGCGAAGAAAATGGGCTGGCCACCTTCTGCTAGAACCGGGTTTCCTTGTTGATTTACAAGTTGGCCTGCTTGATCCAATTGAAACCGGCCATTGCGGGTATATTGATTGCCCTGGTCCGTCTGGACAATGAAGTAACCTTCACCGGAAACAGCCAGATCCAGCGGGTTTCCAGTAGACTCCATCGGGCCTTTGCTGAAATCCCGGACGGTGGCGATATCACGGACATAGGATACTTTTTCCGAAATGGGCTGATGCCCGCCTTTGGATTTTGTCACATGTTCAATGAACATCATTTTTTCGCCTTTAAATCCAGACGTGCTCATGTTCGCTAAATTGTTGGCGACAATGTCAAGCTGGCGCCTTAAGCCCGCTTGTCTGGATAATGCGACGTAACCTGTTGCTTCCATTGTATCGGATCCTTATTTCCACACGACCACTCGTTCCGCCCCATACTATGCATAAGGTGTGCCAGTTTTTTATTGCATTATTTTCAATAGGTTATGGAAATTTGACGGATGTTATGGGCGGGTAAGACGACACTTTTACACATTTGGCCCGGCAGGTTTTTCCGAGAGAGTTTCCGATCGAGCAGGGCTGTTTTCACTATGCGGTTGCCCTTAAATCCCAAGATTTGGTATTCTATGATTCTATAGGGGCAATGCGGTCATGGCTTAAGGTCGCGGATTAAAATATAATGCGATAAGACAGGCTTTTTGCCTCAATGACTTGTTAACCAAGATGTCCTATTCTAGGAGCTATCTCTGGTGTAGGCCCAGTTAGGCAAAGGTTAGATACTTGTAGATGGCTGATGAAGAAGAAGATGGAGCCGATGGCGGTGGCGAAGATGGTGAAGAGTCCTCCGGTGGGGGAAGTAAGAAACTTGTCATTATAATCGCTATTATCCTACTGCTTGTTGTTGGTGGTTTGGCCGGTGCCTATTTTACCGGGTTGTTAGACCCGGTAATTCATATGATCGCCGGTGGAGAGAAAAAAGAAGAAGGAGCTGAACATCAACCCGAACCGGGGGCGCGGGCAATCTTCTATGATCTAGAAGATATTCTGGTTAATCTAAATACCGGTGGTCGTAAGTCTAGCTTTCTGAAAATTCGTGTTAGTCTTGAGTTGCAAAAACCCACCGATGTACCGATCATTGAAAGCGTGATGCCGCGTATCGTTGATAATTTTCAGGTTTATTTGAGAGAACTTCGGATTGATGACTTAAAAGGGTCTGCTGGGATGTATCGATTGAGGGAGGAGCTTATGCGACGTGTTAGTGCCGCAGCAGCACCGGCAGTCGTCAAAGATGTATTGTTTAAAGAAATGTTGGTCCAATAGAGCCGTTTAACTCCAATGTCTGTAAGGGCGGAATAATAAAAGTATGACAAGTCCGGGCGAAGAACTTGATGATGATGCGCTTGCAGCCGAGTGGGAGGCCTCTCTTGGCGGTGACGATGGCGACGATGACGAAGATCAGGACGATTTAGCCGCCGAATGGGAAGCCATGATGGGCGACGATGGCGACGGGACTGCGACCGAAGATCCCGCTGCATCGCGTGAATCAACGCGCGTTCTTAATCAGGACGAGATTGATAGTCTTCTTGGCTTCGATGAAGAGCATGAAGACGATACGCAAAAATCCGGCATTCAGGCGATCCTGTCGAGCGCATTGGTTTCTTATGAACGTCTTCCAATGTTGGAAGTTGTTTTTGACCGTTTGGTTCGCTTGATGTCGACATCGCTTCGTAACTTTACTTCTGACAACGTTGAAGTTTCGCTCGATAATATTGCGTCCATTCGCTTTGGGGACTATCTGAACTCCATTCCCCTTCCGGCGATGCTAAGTGTGTTCAAGGCGGAAGAGTGGGATAACTTCGGGCTTATAACGGTCGATTCTTCGCTGATTTACTCCATCGTTGATGTTTTGCTTGGCGGTCGTCGCGGAACCGCCGCCATGCGGATTGAAGGTCGTCCCTATACGACGATTGAGCGTTCTCTGGTAGAGCGGATGGTCCATGTCATGCTGGCTGACCTCAGTGCAGCGTTTGAGCCATTAAGCCCGGTGACGTTCCGTTTTGACCGGTTAGAGACAAACCCGCGCTTTGCAACCATCTCACGGCCTTCCAATGCGGCGATTGTAACCCGCCTGCGCATTGACATGGAGGACCGCGGCGGGCGACTGGAACTTTTACTTCCCTACGCAACTCTGGAGCCGGTTCGTGAATTGCTTTTGCAAATGTTCATGGGCGAAAAGTTTGGCCGCGATTCAATCTGGGAAACCCATCTGGCAGAAGAATTATGGCTGACTGAAGTGGATCTGGAAGCAGTGGTCGACACGCAAACCATGCGTTTGAGTGACGTTTTTGAACTGAAAGTCGGATCTCGTATCATGCTCAGCGCGACACCAGATTCCGATGTCCATTTGAATTGTGGAGATATCCCGATGTATACGGGGCGAATGGGCCGCAAAGGTTCCCAGATTGCCATCCAAATTGGCGATCGGGTGCCGAAACTACCCAAAAGCCAAGTCTAATGCTGTTTATTATCTTTGGTACCGGATTACAAAAATGACCATATCACTCGTTATAGATATTGTTGTCGCACTGCTTCTGGTCGTGACGATTGGTTATGCCGTTGTTCTTAATAAGCGCCTCGGGAATCTGCGGAAGGACCGCGGCGAATTGGAGAAATTGGCGGTTAACTTTCACACATCAACAGAACGGGCTGACGAAAGTATTGATCGGTTGCGCACAAGTGTACGCGGGCTTCAGGAGCAAATTGAAAAAGCCGAATCAATGCGCGATGATCTCATATTCCTGACCGAACGTGGCGGAACGGCCGCCGACAGGTTGGAAGAAATGGTGCGCCTTTCACGCGGTGAAGCATTGGTGGCCTCTAATCCACCCAGCAAGGCCGAGCCCAAATCAGAAAGCCCTCGCGAACAGGGTGCTAGTGCAAAGAAAGCAACTGGTCTAAAAGTTACAGCAAGTGATAGAATAGATGCTGAACCCGAATCCGTTTCCGAAGCTGAAAAAGAGCTCTTGAAAGCAATACGGTCGGCAAGTTAACCTTTGATTAGGTACTCTGTAGTCAAATGGCGAGACATTGAGGTCTGCAAGTATGAAATATTTACCTAAATTCCGGTTGCTTCCCATAACCATTTTCTTTGCGGTTATGATGCTGACAGTGAAAGTCAGTCACATATGGGAAGGCATTGGTGAACTTGACTCGCCGACATTTCAAGTCGCCGGTGCTGTCGCGCAAACCGATCCAGGTACGCCTGATCCTGAAGCTGTCGATAACCCTGAAAATGCTGTAGACGCTGAAAATGATGCCTTTGATGATACGGAAGATGATATCGAAGAATCCCGATTGATCACGGATGATCCTACGCTGCTGACGCCGGCTGAGATTGAACTTTTACAGCATCTTTCTATTCGTCGAGAAGAAATTGACAAACGAGAAAAAGAAATAGAGGCGCGGGCCGGCTTAATGCAGGCAGCGGAATCCCGTATCGATAAAAAGGTCATAGAATTGCAAAACTTGCAGGCGACCATTGAGGGGTTGATAAAAACCTTTGATGAGCAGCAAGATGCCAAGCTTTTGAGTTTGGTCAAAATTTATGAGAATATGAAACCAAAAGACGCTGCAAAGATATTTGAAGAGCTAGAGCTCGAGACTCTGCTTGAAGTGGCAGAACGAATGAAAGAGCGAAAACTGGCGCCAGTAATGGCAAAAATGAATCCAGAAAAAGCACGAGAAATGACTGTTGAACTGCGCCAATTGCGGCAATTGCCTAAAATTGGTGGATAAATCATTTTGCTTTAGCAACGATTAGGCTTGTCGCGATGGGGCTGGCCGTTGTAAAAGTAATTCGTCGAGGAAAATCAACAGCGTACTGATTCGTCTGTGCGCGGGGTGGTCGCCCAAATTTGTAAAATGGAGTGCTAAATGGCTGTCGATAAGAACATGAACATCTTGATCGTGGATGATTATAAAACCATGCTCAGGATTCTCCGCAATTTGCTTCGACAATTGAATTTTGTGAATATTGAAGAAGCAACAGATGGGTCTATGGCCCTTCAAAAGTTGCGCCAGGGTAATATAGACTTTGTTATTTCCGACTGGAATATGGAACCTATGACGGGCATCCAATTGCTCCGTGAGGTCCGGGCGGACGATAAGTTAAAGCATCTGCCTTTTATTATGATCACTGCCGAAAGTAAGTCAGAAAACGTTATCGCCGCTAAACAAGCGGGTGTTTCCAATTACATTGTGAAGCCATTCAATGCGGAAACCTTGAAAACGAAGATGGTCAGTGTTCTCGGCGATTTCTAGATAGGTACCGCCGAATCCGATCTGAACGCATTATCCAGTTGAGCGGAGACATCGGTTGCAAGCAAATATCAATTCAGATCCTGAAATAAAGAAAGAATTGGCTATGCTGCGAGAGCAGCATGGCGATACCGTTAAAGTGGCGGAAATTTCTCAGGTTGTCGAAAGCATTATGGCTTCGATGAAAGGTGATTTGACGGCAAACGACCTCGAGCTTTATCACGAGCTCGAAGCGCTAGCTGCCTATATTCACGACGCAAAGTCCGACATTGCAGCATTGAGGCCGGACGAAGTGCGTGATGAATACATTCCAACGGCGTCAGACGAGTTGGATGCAATTGTCCAGGCTACGGAAATTGCGACAAATACGATTATGGACTCGACAGAAGAGATCGAAAGCGTAATGGCCTCGCTTGAGGGTGAGCAAGCTGAAACATTGATGAATGCGACGACTAATATCTACGAAGCCTGTGGGTTCCAGGATATTACGGGCCAACGCATAACCAAGGTGGTCAGGGCGCTCAAAGATATTGAAGAAAAGATTGAAGCCCTTGTGACAGCCTTTGGCAGCGAGATCGAAAAAGTCAAAGCCAACGCCCCGGAAAAGGAAGCTGTTGAAGAAGAGTTGACGGATGAAGATTTGCTTGGTGGTCCTCAACAGGAAGGCGAAGCCGCTACTCAGGCTGAGATAGACGCTTTACTCGCCAGCTTCGACTGATGCTATGGGCAAGCCTGTATTGAATTTCCCTGAGGTTCCTCGGAGCAGTGGGGCTAAGGCATCGATTTCACTTTTTTTGTCGCTGTTTCTTCTGATTCTAGCGTTTTTTATTCTTTTGGTCTCGATCTCGACTTTTGAAGAAGTAAAGTCAAACGCGGTCATGGACAGTTTGTCATCGACTTTCAAGACCGTTCTGCCAGTGCGTGGCGATCCAACCGAATTTACCGCCAAAGATGGCGATGTGTTTGCAGCACAGCAATTTCAGGATCAGATCTCGGATATTTTTTCAACCGCCATGCAGGTCGCTAAAGTTGAGATCGTCCAGCCAGGAAGGCAAATGCGGGCCTCATTCCCAGTGAACTCGATGTTTGTGCCTGAAACCGCCGAGGTTCGACCGGTTGCCATACCATTGCTGGATCGCATTGTTGCGGCCTTGAGTAGCAGTCCGCCTGGGCTGAAGTTTGAAATGGAATTCTTAACGGCGGCAGGAAAAGGCGAAGACGGTATGTTGCCCGTAAATGAGACCCTGTCACTCTCGCGAACGGGCGCTTTTGCAAGAGAAATGGTAGCACGCGGGCTTCCGCCCAGCAGTATGGCCGTGGGTATAGAGGCGGCTGATGCCAAGCGCATAAACATTTGGTTTTATATTCGTGGAGGTCAGGAGTAGATCTCTGGCTCGCCTCTGAATGGCGACTAACCCGCGCCTGCGGTTATGAAGATAATCAATCGTTAAAGAAATGGCAGTAAACCTTGGGATTGAGGTATAGTTAATGAGGTGTGTGAAATCGCGGTGATTGCGATTTTCATGACTTATTTGGCATACATATTAGGATCGTAGTTATGGTTCGTCGATCAGCTCGCAGCCGATCAGACCAGATTGGAATAATTGACCTGAAACCCGCAGAAGACAGGGACTCTTCCGGTGTCTGGTTGATCACTTTCACGGATCTGGTGTCTTTGATGTTGACGTTCTTTGTCATGCTTTTTGCCATGTCCAATGTCAAAGTGGATGAATGGAGAAATATATCCGATTCTCTGTCGCAGACATTGAAACCGACTCCAGAGCAACAAATTAAGAAAGTAACCGCGACCTTCAATGTTGGAACCATATACAGAAAACAAGCTACGGATATTGATTATTTGTCCTCTGTTTTGATGGAAAACCTTGCGCAGAGCGATGTGTTGGCTGGCACCAGGGTTAAGTTATACGATGATCGATTGGTCGTTTCTCTGCCCGGGGATGTCTTGTTTGAACCGGGCCTGGCCGTGTTAACGAAAGCGGCGCGTGATTCCCTTTTCATTCTTGGCGGTGTTTTTCGCAATATTGAAAATCAGATTGGCGTTAACGGTCATACGATCACCGCGCCCGATAACGAAAGCGGTTTTACTTCGAACTGGGAGTTCTCAACAGCACGTGCAGCGGCGGTCGCAAACACCCTCAGACAAGTTGGATATCAGGATAAGATTGTGGCACTCGGGTTCTCCGATACCCTAATATCCGGGCAAGCAAACGCTGAAGGCTCTGATGACCCTTCGTTGGGGCGTCGTATCGATATTGTTATACTACCGACGGTGCGGTCAGACTGACGATGCGCACTTATCTATTCATTCTCAATCTGTGTTTGGGGCTGGTGGCTTCTTTTCCCGTTTATGCGGATGATGTTAGTGTTCGTGCCTCTCTTCATAGTGACTATGGGCGTCTTGTCTTCGGCTGGCCTCGACCCGTGGCACATAAGCTCGTCGTCACTGAGAACCGGCTTACGCTAGAGTTTGATCGGGCAATCTCAGCATCTTACCAGCGGGCGCGTGGTGCACTGGCACGCTACATTACAGACATATCGAGTGATCCAGACGGGCGGCGCGTTCATATCCAACTTACCGATCGTTTTGATGCGTATAGTTATGATTCCGGTTCTGCCGTAATATTGGAGATTGCCAAAATTGAACCGACCCGCGCTGAAAATGACGCTGCACAGCCTGTTTTGAGCGCAACTCAACAAATTACGACGGCCGATCCGAAGGCCTTCGCACAAGCTGCTGAGCAAACACAAAATGCGCCAGATATCCGGGTGCGGACCGGTGAACATGATACCTATACGCGCTTGGTTTTCGACTGGCCAGCGACGGTTGATTATACGTTTGAGCAAGTGGACGGGGTTGTCACCTTGAGCTTTAAGCAAGTCGCGAACTTGGGTTTGACAGCCCTGAAAAGATCACCACCAAGATTTGTAGGTGACGTCGAGTCTCAGGTGTCTGAAGAGGGCGTACGGGTCGCCGTTGCCATTTCAAAAACATCGACAGCTCGTCATTTTTTGTCGGGGCCAAAAGTCGTTGTCGATATTCGTGCGCCAACCGGGGATGAGGCAATCGCGCGCTTGCCAGCAAATTTGTTCCCGACAGAAACTGCAGCGCCAAGCGAACAGGCTGAAGCAATTGCTCCGCAGCCGACATCTGAAGAGGCACCTGTAGCGACGCCTGAGCCGGCAGTGAATGCCACCGAAACGGGCTCATCGTCCAGCCGCGATGCGGAACAACCTGTCGCCGCACAAACAGCCGAAGCGTCATCGGAACCAAATACCGAAACAGGTCCAATACCACTTGTTGCAGAAAGCAGAGAAGCCTCCCCACAAGCCATTCAAAATGCATCCGCACCAACTGCAAACGCCAAGGTCAGCGGAAATGCCGGATCTGCGGAACAAGGGGTTACGCTTCGATTTGATTGGGATGAGCCGGTTGCTGCTGCGGTCTTTCGCCGGGTTGGCTACTTATGGATTGCATTTGACAAGGCCACGACGGTCGATGTTGCGGGCCTGCAGCAAGCGGGCGCTGGTATGGTTGGCTCTGTCCAGCAAGTGCCTGCGACAAGTGGCACCGTTCTTAGAATGATAACCCCCAACGAAATTCATCCCTCGCTTTCGCGAGATGGATTGAGTTGGCTTTTAAACTTTAGAAAACAACAATTTGTCGCGAAAACGCCGCTCACTATTAATGCGCAACCCGATTCACCGGTTGGTGCTAGAATCTTCGTGCCGGTACCTGAACCTGGCGCACCCCTCGGTGTCACCGATCCCGATGTTGGCGATAATTTGATCATCGTGCCAACAATTCCACTGAGCCACGGTGTGGTTGAACCTTACACATATCCTGAGATGCGCATCCTGACGACCATGCAGGGGCTTGTGGTCATTCCGACAACAGATAATTTGAGAGTTCGACCGCTGCGCCAGGGTATTGAACTGGCAAGTCCTGATGCGTTGAGTTTGAGTCCTGTTTCGCCAGAGGTTGCGGCCGGATCGCAGCGGGGGGCGTTAGGCCCGGTTTCAAGGGTTTTGGAACTGGAGAAATGGGAACTCACCGAGCCGGCAGATTTCATCAAGCGTAAGCAAGAATTGCAGATGGACATAGCGCGAGCGCAAAATGAAAAAGATGAACAGGAAGCACGCCTGGAGTTAGCCCGGTTTTATTTCGCTCACAGATTCTCGGCAGAGGTTTTAGGCGTCTTGCGCCCCTTGCTTGATGTCAGTCCGGAGATAGAGGAGGAAGCAGAATTTCGTTTGCTCCGCGGTGGTTCCAGCTACCTGCTCAATAGGTTTGCTGATGCCGTTGAAGATTTTTCCCACGAAAGTCTTGATAGTGTTGATGAGGGCGCGTTTTGGCGAGCGGCCGTTATCGCGAAATCCGGTGAAGTGATTGCGGCCGCGCATGAATTGCGCAGAACAGGGAATATCACGCAACAGTACCCAAATCCACTTCGCATCGAAATGGCATCGTTGGTCGCAGATTCAATCGTCGAAATTGGAGATATTCAGCAAGCGCAACAATATATAGAGACACTGCGCGCTCTTAGCCCAACCATCAATCAGCTTGCCGAGATCGATTTTATCGAAGGTAAACTGCTCGAGCTGGGCGGCGATGAAGAAGGGGCTGTCCTGAAATGGGAAGAGGTTTTGGAAGTTGATAATCGCCCAACGCGCTTCAAAGCGACACTTGCCCATATGGATCTCTTGATGAAGATGGACCGCATGGAAATTGAAGAGGCGATAGAGGCCCTGGAGGGGCTGAGATTCGTTTGGCGCGGCGGAAAAGAAGAGTTTTTATTATTGCGAAAATTAGGTGGCCTTTATCTTGATCAAGGCAACTATCGTCGGGGACTGTTGGCTTTGCGTCAGGCAGCAACCTACTTTAGGGAAAATGAAAACGCCCCTGAAGTAACGCAGCAAATGTCAGATACGTTCAACTTCCTTTATCTGGATGGCGGTGCAGATACAATGCCACCGGTCACCGCTATCGCTTTATATGATGAATTTAAAGAATTGACCCCTGCCGGACGCAAGGGCGATGAAATGATCCGTAAATTGGCCGACCGACTGGTTCAGGTGGACCTTCTGGACAGTGCTGCAGAACTGCTTCAGCAACAGATTGAATTCCGTCTTGAAGGCGCGGAAAAAGCAGAAGTTGGGCTGAACCTGGCTCTCATCCATGCATTGGCAAAGGAGCCCGAAAAGGTGATTGCAACGCTGGACGAGACGGAAGTCCCTGATTTGCCAGAAGATCTGGAAGCGCGACGTCGACATATGAGGGCACAGTCCATGACGCAACTGGGAGAAACAGAAGATGTCTTGGTGCTGTTAAAGAAAGACAAATCGTTGGATGCAGACCTTATTCGCTCCGAAATGTTCCGGGGGCAGGGAGATTGGAAAAATGCAGCGATCGCACTGCATAGTGTTGTCCGCCAATCAGGTCTTAAACCCGGGGAACCGTTATCAAATGACGACGCCTTTAAGGTACTTGATCTTGCAACGGCTTATACGTTGAGTAACAACGAACGGGCTCTTGCAAAGCTGCGTGGCGATTTTAACGGCGCAATGGCGCGGACCGATCTCAAAGATGCCTTCGATCTGGTTTCACAGCCTCTGGCCTTGGGGATGATCGACCCGGGCTCTATATCCGACCGGGTCAAAGTCGTTATGAATTTTCGGACGTTTCTCGATAAATATAAAGAGCGCCTTAAGCAGGAGCGTCTGAGCAATCTAGCACGTGATGGTGCCATTCCTGATGATGCAGCAGGGACATCTGAAGCTCAGGGTTAACACGGACGACGCCGCTAGCCACCAAAGCTTCGAACCAGAGATCCAACAACCAAAAACCAGCCATCGACCAGAACAAAGAAGATGATTTTGAACGGCAAGGCGATGATGATCGGTGGCAACATCATCATACCCATTGCCATCAAAACAGACGCGACGACCATATCTATAACCAAGAACGGGATGAATATCAGGAAGCCAATTTCGAAAGCCCGCCGAAGTTCCGAAATCATAAACGCTGGGATCAAAATTCTTAGTGGGATACTGTCGACGCTGAGTTCACTCTCGGGAAGGCCCGATAAGTCGGCGAACAGGTTGAGGTCTTGTTCACGCACTTGCGTCATCATGAAGTTGTGAAAGGGCTTAAGGCTTCGATCGAATGCCTGGAACTCGTCAATGTCTTCTTCAATAAGCGGCTTAATCCCGTCGTCGTAGGCCTGCTGGAACGTTGGCATCATTACGAACAAAGTCAAAAACAGGGCAAGGCCCATCAAAACCTGGTTAGGTGGTGTTTGCTGGGTACCCAATGCAGATCGCAAAAACGAAAACACGACCATAAATCGGATGAAGGACGTCATCATAATGAGGATCGACGGTGCAAGACTTAAAACGGTCACCAGCGCGATGATTTGGATAATCCGCGCGGTCGATTCGCCGCCGCCGGCACCGAAGTCGAGGTTCAGTGACTGTGCAAATGCAGGCTCCGTGATACCCATATAGACAAGGAATGAAAGACCCGTCAGGCCAAGTATCGAGCATGTTTTCAAAAGTCGTTTGTAAACGCGCTGATCTTGGTTCTTGGGCAATGGCGCTGTCTGGTTCATTCCAGTCCTGACTGTATTTGAGTGCGGTTATTCGTCATAATATCGTTGTTAGTGGTCGCCCGCGCTTTGTCGGATGGCGGTGTAATACCGGTTTCAATCAGCGTTTCTGAATTTTGGCCTAAAATCAGTAAATGCTCAACATCGTCGCGTCTCACCAGGACCAGTCGGCGACGGCCATCGACCATTGCTGTCTCGATGACTTCTAGCCGCCTATTTGCGGAGCCGCTTTTCGGGTTTGCGGGATATCCAAATCCAGCGCGTCGGGCGAGCAGCGCCAGCCCCCCAATTAAGCCCAGTACAAAAATAAGGGCCAATAAAAACCGAAAATAGTCGGCATAATCCATGGTTAGTTATCCTGGCCCTTGAGATAGCTTTTACGGACAGCACGTCGAATCACTTCAGAGCCGGTCTGTTTTTGCTGCGCCGTTAATTCCTCCGCAAGGACGTTTAAGTCGGCGATCATCGCGACGATCTTGTCATGCACCGGAGCTCCGTCTTCTGGCGGCGATTGTTGTAACTCTGTACAAACATCATGTACGAGACCCTGTATTTCCATAAGATCGATATGGACGCCTGTTCGAACAGAATCGCGCGCCTGGGCAATCATCAGGATGATATCGTCAAGCTGTTGCAGGGTATCACTCATGGCCCGGTTCCGTATCCTTTGACCATTGATTTATCATATCCTCGGCAATCTTTTGTTTCTGCATTTCCGTACTCTGATTTGTAGCCATTTCATCTTCCGGGTCCAAGGCATTATTCGCCTCATAGACATATGTTAATATTTCAGCTACCGCGGCGAAGGCTTCCAGCGGTATTTCCGACTCGACATCCACCACCGACAACATTTGTGCCAAATCAGCATCTTCTCGGACTTTTATGCCTTGGGAGAAGGCTATCTCCAGAATCTGTTCGGCTACTCGTCCGCGCCCACCCGCAATAACCGAAGGGGGCCCCTGATCATCAGTGCCTTGTTTGACGGCAATCGCAATCGCATCCGACGTCTCGGGCGGGGGCTTTAAGTTTGGTCCTGATGGCTTCGAGTCCGTCAATAATTTATCCCGATATACCGTGAATAGGAATAAGACGATAATACACATTGAAATCTTAACAAGTTTATACATTCGCCTGCTTAATTGCTCGCACAAGCTTGCGTGCGCGCTGAATTCGGTACGCGCCAAAGTTAATTTAGGTAACAGATTGTTAATATTCCCGGCAGATAATGCCTACTGGAAATCTTTGTGCAATTGGCTTCATGGGAAGCAAAGGGCCAAGGATCAAACATCGGAAGAAAGCAGCCATCATGGGTTTCAGTGACATAACGTTATTTGCATCCGTTCGCAAACGTCTGGATTGGTTGACCCAGCGCCAGGAAGTTCTGGCCCAGAACATCGCAAATGCTGACACACCAAAGTATCGTGCCACGGATTTGAAGGCCTATAAATTCAAAGATATCCTTCGTCGTGAGTCGATGCAGCTTAATATGTCAGCCAGCGAGGTTAACCACTTGCCTGGCCAGCGTAAGCGGATCCGCGACTTTTCCGAACAAAAAGTACGTTCGCCCTTTGAAACATCACCCAACGGAAACTCAGTCGTCTTGGAAGAGCAAATGGCCAAGGTTAACGAATCTCAAATAAATCACCAGTTCACGACCAGCATTTACAAAAAACATCTGGCCATGTTCAAGATGGCTTTAGGTCGATAGCGCAAGGTAACGGAGAGCTAAGATGGACGATATTATCAAAACCATGCGGATATCCGCCGCCGGTATGCGCGTACAGGGTGCTCGATTGCGGGTGATTTCTGAAAACGTCGCCAACGCGGATTCTTTGCCACAAGACGCAAATGATAAACCCTACCGCCGGAAGGTTATTACATTTAGAAACGAATTGAACCGTTCGTTGGGGCTGGACACAGTCCGGGTTCGCGATATTCGGCCTGATTATTCGGATTTTGGAAAACAATTTGACCCCAATCACCCGGCGGCTGATGAGGACGGATATGTTTTGACCCCGAACGTGAATTCATTGATCGAGATGTCTGATATGCGAGAAGCGCAGCGTTCGTATGATGCGAACTTACAGATCATCAAAGCATCTAAAGCGATGCTCAACGGTGCCCTTGAGGTGCTCCGATAATACAATAAAGGCTTTCGCCGAATTGTCTGATTGCCACAAAAAAGGGCTACGGACAAAAGAACGGGAATAAAGGACCAAAATATGCCTACGCCAGCACAAGGATACATGAACGCAGTCAACGCCTATAAAATGGCGGCACGGGGTGGGCCAGATAGTGGCGCTTCTGATGCTGTCGAATTACAGCAAGGCGACTTTGCTGATCTGGTTAAAAGTGCGATAGATCAAGCCGTGAAAATCGGCGAGCGCAGTGAAAGTTTGTCGATTGCCGGCATCAATGATCGCGCAGATATCAATCAGGTCGTTACCGCGGTTGCCGAAGCCGAAGTTGCGTTGAAAACGGTTGTAACCGTTCGCGATAAAGTCATAGACGCCTATAAAGAAATTATTCGGATGCCGATGTAGAAAGCTATACTCTCGCGCTCCAATATGGCATGTATGGGGGACGTTGTGAGGTGAGCGATGAACGAAGTAGCCGTCTTGGAAGTTGGCCGCGAGGCTATGTGGGTCATTCTGTTGATTTCAGGTCCCATCATGATAGCCGGGCTTGGCATTGGCCTCATTATTTCGTTGTTCCAGGCTTTGACGACCATTCAGGAAATGACGTTGACGTTTGTCCCAAAAATTATCGTCATTTTTGCGGCCATCATCCTGATGTTGCCTTTTATGCTTTCGACATTAATGGAATTTACGAGAACACTTTTTGATCGTATGGTCACATTGGGTTGATGCTCAATGCTGGCTGACCTTCTTGAACTTAACGTATTCGCATTTTTTTTAGTGTTCGCGAGGGTGGGAAGCGCCATCGCGACGATGCCTGGTTTTAGCTCTTCATTCGTTTCGCCGAGATTTGCCTTGGCCATCGGGTTGGGTATCAGTTTTGTTGTCATGCCCTCTCTGTCACCTATTTTACCGATTATGCCCGCATCGATCGCCGAGCTGGCGCTGCTTTTGTTTGGGGAGATCATTATTGGGATCTTTTTTGGGACCATAGCTCGCATTTTGATGTCAACGCTTCAAACCGCGGGCACAATTATCGCTTATGCGGCATCACTCGCCAATGCGATGATCAACGACGCTATTTCTGAGCAACAAAGCTCGACCATCTCGTCCTTTTTGATGACAATGGGGCTGGTTTTGGTGTTCGTCACCGATGCCCACCATTTAATGATCGTTACTCTTATCGATAGTTATAGCCTGTTCATACCTGGTGAGGGCCTCATGATCGAAGATATGGCTTATTTTTTAACGCGAAAAGTTGGCGACAGTTTTGGGATGGCGCTTCAGTTATCTGCACCCTTTTTGATCGTTGCAATGACCTATTATATCGGGCTTGGATTATTAGGGCGCTTGATGCCACAGTTGCAGGTCTTTTTCTTTGGGATGCCGTTTCAATTGGCTGCACAAATTTGGGTGCTCGTCGTGACAACTTCAGGCATAATGATGGTGTTTATGGATTATTTCAAAGATTCTCTGATTACGTTCGCGTTATAAATCAAGGTTAATAATAGCGGTGCAAACTTAAAATGGCCGATGAAGACGACGCTTCCAAAACCGAAGACCCGACCGAGAAAAAACTGCAAGACGCGCGCGGGAAAGGTCAGGTCGCCCAATCACAAGAGATAAAAAGTTGGGCAATCCTGTTGGCAGGGACCGCGGGTTTAGTCTTTATAGCGCCTTTTGTCGCGAACGAAGTCAGCAAGGTGTCTAAAGCGTTTATCGCAAGTCCGCACGCGATAAATAGCGACTTTGATCACCTGAGAAGTATATTTGTAGATATTTCGATTGAGGTTGGCCTGGCTTTATCGCCGCTCTTTTTACTTTTGATCGTTATCGCTCTCGCAGCAAACATTGGCCAGTTCGGGTGGATTTGGAGCACCGAAAAGGTCATGCCTGACCCCAAGAAGATATCGTTGAAATCTGGCGTTAAACGGATGTTCTCGTCACAGACGCTTGTCGAGTTTCTAAAAGGCATCGCTAAATTGGTTATTGTCGGCTTGGTCGCTTTTGGCGTCGTCCTGCCGTTATTGGCAGACCTCGAGTTGCTGGCTGAAATGGATTTCCATTATACGCTTGAACGTATTCATCTGATTGCGATTTATCTGGCCGCGGGGACGGTTGCCGTGATGACCGTTATTGCCGGGCTCGACCTTATCTATCAAAAATCGAAACATGCGAAAGAGATGAGGATGTCCAAGCAGGAAGTGAAGGACGAACACAAGCAATCGGAAGGTGACCCACAGATCAAGGCACGTATTCGTCAAATTCGTGCTGACCGGGCACAAAATCGAATGATGGATTCCGTCCCGGATGCGGATGTTGTTATTACCAACCCGACGCACTATTCGATTGCGTTGCAATATAAAATGGAGATGATGTCGGCACCCAAGGTCGTGGCCAAAGGCGTCGACCACCTTGCTTTTAGAATTCGAGAAGTCGCTGATGATAATGATATTCCCATTGTCGAGAATGCTCCTCTGGCCAGGGCACTCTATGCCTCTGTGGAAATAGATGAAGAAATTCCTGGTGAACATTTTACGGCCGTTGCCGAAGTGATCGGCTATGTGATGCGGATGCGCGGCGAGTTGAACTAATATTCTAAGATTGCTGAAAACCCTAAATGACCGATAAAACCCAACCAAAATCTTTCCTGGCTCGACCGACCCTGTGGCTCGTTCTCGCGGCGATATCCGGAGGCATGGTTTCCACGGTTCAATGGCAACACCCGCAGGCGTTGGCAATCGCGTCTGGTCTTGGCGGGATCGCGGTTCTTTTTCTGGTTTTAGCGGGGTTTCTGGCAGGTAAGAACTCTGGTGCACAGGCCGATAATTCGCTGGCCAAAAAAGGTTTGGACGAGAGCTCTGACGGTTACTTGGTCACAGGCAAAGACGGCAGTTTCCTATATTCAAATGCAAGCTTTCACAAGCTCCTGTCATTTGCAGCGGCTAACGAGGCGTCGCGGCGGGTGGTATCTATTGATGCCATTGTCGAGGCGCTCAATGACGGCGATGGCGAGCAGGTCAGTCGCTTGCGCTCTGGCCTATCAGACGGCGCGTCGGGTCACGTGGAATTTGCCATTCGCAGACGCGACGTTAATTCAGAATGGCGCCGTCTAAGCGTTTCATCGATCCAGCAAGGGTCATCTTTCGATGGCGCCCTGTGGCGGGTAGAAGATATTACGTCTATCAGAGAAGTGGATGCAATCCGCCGCATCGAGGAAGAACGCTTTACCGATATGCTGGATTTGCTTCCTGTCGGATTCTTCTCTGCCGACAAGGAAGGCACACTGCAATACGTCAATCAGACGTTCGCCAGATGGATAGGCTTGCCGCCTGAACGTATGCGTGGCATGGCATTTGCCGATTTTATTGCCAACGTCGACGGCGAAGAAGAAATTGTCCTGAAAGATGTTGATGGGCGAACCTTCCCCATTGCGCTTGAGCAGTCACAAAAAGATGATGCTTTGGGAGACGTGGCTTATACACGCTCCATCGTGCTAAGGGACCTTGTCTGGCTTGATCCTGCCCGAGACAAAAAAGACGAAGAAGAACTGGCTGGCGAGGAAGCAGCAGGCTTGTTAGCTATGGAGGCGGGCCAGGTCGAATGGTTGTTTGATGAAGCTCCCGTTGCGATTGTTAAATTAAATCTGGAAGGTGTGATCAGCGATTGCAATCGCGCTTTCACAAAGTTAATTGGCGTCCATAGAGACGTTTGTGTCGATAAACCGTTTGCTGTCTGGATGGCCAAAGAAGATCGGGGCGATTTGACGGCTTGTATGTCAAAAATCGTAATGGGAATTTCGCGCGGTGCGCAGCTTGAAATCAGGTTGCCAGCGTCAGGCGAGCGTGAATTGGTGACAGATGCCTATGTCAGTCGCGTGGTTGATCACGATAATGAAGTTATCGGACTGGCTGTTCATTTGATAAATATGACAGAACAGAAAAATCTGGAAGTTCAATTTGCCCAGTCTCAAAAAATGCAGGCGGTTGGTCAATTGGCGGGCGGAGTCGCGCATGATTTTAATAATCTCCTGACCGCGATGATCGGGTTTTGTGACTTGTTGCTGCAACGGCATGGTCCTGCAGATCCGTCATTCGAAGATATTCAGCATATTCGCCAGAATGCCAATCGGGCGACAAATCTGGTTCGGCAATTGCTGGCCTTTTCACGCAAGCAAACTCTTGAACCCGTGCGCGTCGAAGTGCCCGATCTGTTGAGCGAGCTTTCCAACTTATTACGGCGTTTGATCGGTGAAAACGTCGAATTGGTCATCGAACATGGAAAGTCGCTACCAGCCGTCAAAGCGGATCGAGGGCAGTTTGATCAGGTTATTATTAATCTGGCTGTCAACGCACGCGACGCAATGCCCGGTGGCGGATCGCTTACCATTCGATCCTCCCATGCCGCTCTGGAGACGTCCGTTCAGCGCGGCCATGATCTGATGCCAGCTGGGCACTACGCGCTCATAGAAGTCATCGATACAGGAGAAGGGATATCACGGGAAAATCTGGATCGAATCTTTGAGCCGTTCTTTACCACAAAGGATGTTGGTTCGGGAACGGGGCTCGGTCTTTCAACGGTATATGGAATTATTCACCAAACTGGCGGTTTTATTTTTGTCGACAGTGCCCCGGGTGAGGGGACATCTTTCAATATATATTTACCTGCATTTGAAGACGAACCGTTGCTGTCAACAAATAATGAGGGCGAGGCGGCGCTTAGTCCATCAGCTGCTACCCCACCGTTAACTGATGCTGATCTGACAGGGCAGGGCACAATCTTGTTGGTTGAAGATGAAGATGCAGTCCGGATGTTCGCATCACGCGCATTGCGCAATAAGGGTTATAACGTCCTCGAGGCCGAGAATGGGGAGATGGCGCTTGATATCATTAATGAGCAGGATCGCCACATAGATTTGATCGTCTCGGATGTCATAATGCCGGGAATGGACGGACATACGTTTGTAAACCTTGTCCGTCATGAATTGAAAGACGTCAAAGTGATCTTGATGTCCGGTTATGCCGAAGAAACCTTCCGCGATGAAATTGGCCGCGATACGACCATTCATTTCCTGGGTAAACCCTTTACCCTGAAAGATCTGGCGGCAAAAGTGAAGGACGTGATGGATGCGGCAGGATAACGAACCTCAATAACGGATGGTTTATACCTTAGAAGAGGGGGCGTTGTTTCATCCGGTCTGGTAAGCGTGAATTGGTTCTATGTGATCAAACCCGTGGGCCGTCGTGCATTTTGAAAACCCGCTGGATGAGGCTATTCGATTCCCGAATCCGGCTCGCTGCAAAGCGTATCGAAATCGAAACGTATTAATCATAAATTGCTAAAACGTTCTAAGAACAAAATATAAAAAAACGTTAAAAAACAATAAGTTAAAAAAATAGTTGCAAAAAAGAACAAAATGAGTACTAATGCCTTCAATTGCATTGGATGAAGCCATATGGAATAAGAAGGAAGAAATCATGTCGAATACCGCATTACGCCTTGTTGAAGGAAATACAGTGGATAAAACCAAAGCCTTAGATGCCGCGCTCAGTCAGATTGAAAGAGCCTTCGGCAAGGGTTCAATTATGAAGCTTGGCCAAAATGAAGTGGTTCAGGTGGAAGCCGTTTCGACTGGATCCATTGGCCTGGACATTGGCTTGGGTATTGGCGGTTTGCCGCGGGGGCGTATTGTTGAAGTCTATGGGCCGGAAAGCTCTGGTAAGACGACATTGGCTTTGCATACCGTTGCCGAGGCGCAAAAATTGGGCGGGACCTGTGCCTTTGTTGATGCGGAGCACGCGCTTGATCCGGTTTATGCAAGGAAGTTGGGTGTCAATGTCGAAGAACTCTTGATTTCGCAGCCGGATGCGGGTGAGCAAGCGCTGGAGATTGCTGATACGCTGGTGCGCTCTGGTGCTATTGATGTTTTGGTTGTGGATTCTGTTGCAGCCCTCGTCCCGCGTGCTGAACTGGAAGGCGAAATGGGTGATACCCATGTTGGCTTGCAAGCCCGCTTGATGAGCCAGGCGCTTCGCAAATTGACGTCATCTGTTGCCAAGTCGAACACGATGATCATCTTCATCAACCAAATTCGTATGAAAATTGGCGTTATGTTTGGCAGCCCCGAGACCACATCGGGCGGTAATGCCCTGAAGTTTTATGCTTCAGTCCGACTCGATATCCGTCGTATTGGTGCGATTAAAGATCGAGATGAAGTTGTTGGCAACCAGACCCGTGTTAAAGTTGTTAAAAACAAGGTTGCGCCGCCATTCAAGATCATTGAATTTGATATCATGTATGGCGAAGGCATCTCGAAAATGGGTGAGTTATTGGACCTGGGCATCAAGGCGGGGATTGTTGAGAAATCTGGGTCCTGGTTCTCATGTGACTCCGAACGTATTGGGCAGGGGCGCGAAAATGCCAAGAACTATTTGCGTGAGCACCCGGATATGGCCGAGATGGTTGAACGTAAAATTCGCCAAAATGCGGGTCTGATCGCAGAAGATATGATGGCGGGGCCTGGTGATCAGGACGGTGCTGTTGAAGACGAGGTGGAGCTCGAATAGCACTGGAGCCTTTGAGAATGACAACGCGACGCTGGAAACGGCGTCGCGTTTTTTTATGGCTGATTGTGAGCTTGTACCGCAGCTCTCTGGACAGTAACTTGGCAAACGCGTAAAAATCAGCGTTTGTTGGGACTTCCCATGCCTGTAACCCTATTTAGAGACGACGAGAGCTAGTAACAGATGCAGACCGTTAACGACATTAGAACAGCCTTTTTAGAGTATTTCGCCGCTAACGGTCATGAAATCGTCAGCTCAAGCTCTCTCGTGCCAATCAATGATCCAACATTGATGTTTACCAATGCGGGAATGGTGCAGTTTAAGAACGTATTTACCGGTCTTGAAACACGCGACTATAACCGCGCTGTGACATCGCAAAAATGCGTGCGTGCCGGTGGAAAACATAATGATCTGGAAAATGTCGGTTATACCGCGCGCCATCACACTTTCTTCGAGATGCTCGGTAATTTCTCCTTTGGGGATTACTTCAAAGAGTTGGCAATTGAACTGGCATGGAACCTCATCACGAAAGAGTATGGTTTACCTGAAGAAAAGCTTCTGGTGACCGTTCATTCGTCCGACGAGGACGCTGCGACTTTATGGCGCAAAATTGCCGGTATATCAGACAAAAAGATCATCCGGATTCCAACATCTGATAACTTTTGGGCAATGGGTGAAACGGGGCCTTGCGGGCCCTGTTCCGAAATATTTTATGATCATGGGGATCATATTCCCGGTGGGCCTCCGGGGTCGCCGGATGAAGACGGTGATCGCTTTATCGAAATCTGGAACCTGGTGTTCATGCAATTCGAACAAACAACGCCAGAGGTCCGCGTTGATCTCCCCAAGCCGTCAATTGATACAGGCATGGGCCTGGAGCGGATTGCTGCAGTCATGCAGGGGACCCATGACAACTATGAAATAGATTTGATGCAGAGCCTTATTCATGCGTCAGCGGAAGCGTCGAATGTTCCTGCCGACGGTGAAAAAAATGTATCTCATCGGGTCATTGCCGATCATCTGCGGGCGTCAAGCTTCCTGATCGCGGACGGTGTTTTGCCGTCAAATGAAGGACGCGGATACGTTTTGCGCCGGATCATGCGGCGTGCCATGCGTCATGCGCATCTCATGGGGTGCACGGATCCCTTGATGTGGAAACTGGTGCCTGCGTTGACCCGTCAAATGGGTGCCGCCTTCCCGGAATTGTCACGGGGAGAAGCGTTGATTAGCGAAACCCTCAAGCTGGAAGAAACGCGCTTCAAAAAGACCCTTGAGCATGGCCTGAAGCTGCTGGATGAGGCCACCATGGATATGGCCGAGGCTGGTGTACTCGATGGAGAAACCGCATTTAAGCTTTATGATACTTATGGTTTTCCGCTTGATTTGACACAGGATGCTTTGCGCGGGCGCGGTATGAGTGTTGATGTCGATGGTTTTAATACAGCGATGGAGCGACAGAGAGCTGAAGCGCGCAAGGCGTGGGCGGGCTCTGGCGATGCGGCGGATGAGGCCGTGTGGTTTGATATATGCGACGAACTCGGCGGTACAGATTTCCTCGGCTATGAAACGGAACAGGCGGAAGGCCAGGTTACGGCGTTGGTTGTTGATGGGGCTAAAACTGATACGGCTAAGGCGGGAGATAAAGTTTTCGTCGTTGTTAATCAGACCCCCTTCTATGGCGAGTCCGGTGGTCAAATGGGTGATACGGGCGAGATTGCCTATGGTGACGGTTCGGTACTTAGAATCAGCGAAACCCGTAAGCTTGTTGGGGTTCTTCATGTTCATGTTGGTGAAGTGACGGGGGCTGATCTGAGCGTCGGTGACGACGTCGTTTTGAATGTTGATCACACGCGTCGTTCCCAATTGCGGGCCAATCATTCGGCAACGCACTTGCTTCATGAAGCGCTACGACGGAAGTTGGGTGATCACGTGACCCAAAAAGGCTCATTGGTGGCGCCGGAGCGGTTGCGCTTTGATATTTCGCACCAAAAGGCTGTCGAGCTTGATGAACTTCGAGAGGTTGAGGCGCAAGTAAACGCGCAGATCGCAGAAAATGCCGAAGTGACCACTCGGTTGATGGAACCCGAAGCAGCTGTCGAAGCGGGAGCAATGGCGCTCTTTGGTGAAAAGTATGGAGACGAAGTGCGTGTTGTTAGTATGGGCGCAGATGGGGCTGATACCTATTCAACCGAGCTTTGTGGCGGTACGCATGTTGAGCGCACGGGGGATATCGGTGTCTTTAAAATTTTAAGCGAAGGGGCCGTTGCTTCCGGTGTACGCCGAATTGAGGCCCTGACCGGTGATGGTGCCCGCGCGTATTTTGCAGAGACGGAAAATTCCCTCTTGCAAGCGGCTGCGCTTTTAAAAAGTCAGCCAGCGGACGTGCCAAATCGGGTTGAGGCCTTGATCGATGAGCGCCGCAAGCTGGAACGCGAATTAGCAGACGTTCGCCGGCAAATGGCGACGGGTGGTGGCGGAGCCAGTTCACAAACCGTCGATATTGCAGGTATTACTTATGCGCCCAAGCTTATGGACGGGGTCCCTGCCAAGGAACTTAAAGGCTTTGTTGATGACTTTAAAAAGCAGTTAGGCTCATGTGTGGTTGCTGTCGTATCAAATACAGATGGTAAAGCCTCACTTGTTGTTGGTGTCTCTGACGACCTGACCGAACGCTTCAGCGCTGTCCATCTGGTTCGTGCGGGCTCTGAAGCCGTCGGTGGCAAGGGAGGCGGCGGTCGCCCGGATATGGCACAGGCAGGAGGGCCGGATGGAGACAAAGGGCAGGCCGCCCTCGATGCCATTGCCGATCTGCTAGGTAAAAGTTAACACGACCGCATGACGGGATTCGCGGATCGACTAGGTGATTTCTCGTCAGAGCGATTGCAGCTTCGAATTCTCGATGTTGATGATGCGCCGAAACTGCAGGCTCTGACGAATGATCGATCGATAACTGATATTATCAGTTTTCTGAAATATCCTTATACGTTGGCAGATGCGAAATCTCTGATTGAGCAGTTTACGGGACATCAGGATCGTGCCTATGGCGTCTGGCTGAAAGAGGGCAGCACACTTGTGGCACTCGTCGGCGCTCATATACAGGAAGGCGACAGGGTCGAAATTGGCTACTGGGTCGGCGTTGATTTTCAAGGACGCGGTTACGGTTTTGAAGCGGCATCGGCTTTGGTTGAGGAATTGATCAAAACCGGGCCGGATCATGAGATTTTTGCCGAATGCTTGCCTGATAATTTTCCTTCGCAGAAGTTGCTTGAGAAGCTAGGCTTTATGGAAACGCAGATGGAAGGTGCACGGGCAGGACGAAAGATGTTTACTTATGTGAACAGAGTTTAGGCTTCCCGGTATTATAGCAGGAGCGATGAGTTGAGTAATTTTAGCGGTACAGAAAATTATGTAGCTACGGATGACCTAAAGGTTGCCGTTAATGCGGCGGTCGCGCTTGAGCGACCTTTACTGGTAAAAGGGGAGCCTGGAACTGGTAAAACAATGCTGGCCATTGAGATCGCCAAAGCCTTGGACACGCCGTTGTTGGAATGGCATGTGAAATCGACAACAAAAGCCCAACAGGGGCTCTATGAATATGATGCCGTTGCCCGCCTCCGGGACTCTCAATTAGGTGACCCGCGCGTGCATGATATTGGAAACTATATTTTGAAGGGCAAGTTATGGGAAGCCTTCGAGATGGAGACCCGCCCGGTCCTGTTGATTGACGAAATTGATAAGGCAGATATTGAGTTTCCTAACGATCTTCTTTTGGAACTGGACCGGATGGAGTTCCATGTCTACGAAACCCAACAAACAATTTCGGCTTCCGTTCGTCCCATCGTGATCATCACATCAAATAATGAAAAAGAACTTCCCGACGCCTTTTTGAGGCGTTGTTTCTTCCACTACATTCGTTTTCCAGACGAAGATGTGATGCGCCAGATCATTGAGGTTCATCATCCGCAAATTCAAAACCGTCTTGTGAGCGAAGCGCTTAATGTCTTTTATGACCTGCGCGAGGTGCCTGGCTTGAAGAAGAAACCAACGACATCAGAATTGCTGGATTGGTTGAAGCTTTTGATGGTCGAAGACATCCCGGCTGAAGCCCTGAAATCGAACGAGGCAAAATCAGTGATTCCCCCCCTCTATGGGGCCTTGCTGAAGAACGAACAGGATGTTCATTTACTGGAACGTCTGGCATTCTTGAACCGCCGTGAACAAAGCTAAGCACAATACCTGATATAGCTGACGGAGATCTAACGCGTGCTTAAATTCGACGAAATTACGGACCCACAAAAAGTAGAAATGTGGTTGCTTCAGATCGTTGAATGGCTGGACTTGAACGTACTGGTGCTGAGCACGCTTGTTCAGGCTTTTGTTGTCATTGGTGCGTTTTTGGTTGCCTGGGCTGGGGCGTCGTGGCTCGAGAACTTTCACAAAAAAGAATGGGACTCAGATTGGTATAATCGGTTCGGGGTCCCGGTTGTTGAAGTGCTGGCTCCTTTGCAGTTGCCCGTACTCTGGCTTTTGCTGCAATGGTTCACCATTTTTGCAGCGAAAAATGCCAAATGGCCACATCATCTGATAGAGATCGTTGTCAGTCTGTTGACCGCTTGGATTGTGATCCGACTGGCGGCGACGGTCATTCGCAACAAACAATGGTCGCGCTTTATCTCCAGCAGTGCCTGGATAATTGCAGCCCTTAATATTACAGGGTTGCTGGCTCCAACACGGGTTATTCTTGAGGATATGGGAGTGCAGGCGGGGGATGTTTACATCTCCGTCCTGAGTGTCCTCAAGGCTGGGATCGCGCTCGCTGTTCTGCTTTGGTTGGCGGGGTTAATGTCGCGCCTGCTGGAGCGCAGGCTGGTGCATATGCCGTCTTTGACGCCTTCGTCACGTGTGCTGTTCGCGAAACTGTTTCGGGTTTCGATTTTTACGGTCGCTGTGATTGTCGGATTAGAATCTGTTGGTATTGATCTGACGGCCTTTGCTGTGTTTTCAGGCGCCGTTGGTCTTGGCGTCGGGTTTGGCCTGCAAAAGATTATCGCCAATCTGATCAGCGGGATTATCCTTTTAATGGATAAGTCTGTGAAACCGGGTGATGTTATTTCACTTGGCGCGACCTACGGTGAAATTAGAACGCTCGGCGCGCGCTATATATCGGTCATTACTCGTGATGGGATCGAACACCTCATACCAAACGAAGAACTGATTTCTCAAAGGGTTGAGAACTGGTCCTTCTCCGATCGGAAATTACGGATTAGGATGCCAATTGGGATCTCTTATGAGTCAGATGTTCGCCTCGCGATGAAGCTGGCGCTGGAAGTTGCTGACGGGACTGAACGCGTGATTGAAGATCCGCCGCCGATCTGCCAATTGATCGGGTTCGGGGAGAGTTCCGTCGATCTTGAACTTCGTGTCTGGGTGGATGATCCGCAAAACGGGCTTGGCGGAGTTCGCTCAGATGTGCTGCTCAGGCTCTGGGATGCTTATCACGAAAACGGGATCGAATTTCCCTATCCGAAAAGAGATATTCATATCCGTTCTCTTCCTGAGACGGGGGCGCAAGTGGTGTCCGATACTTTGACGTCAGATCGACAAGAGTAGACGCGCTTATGTTTATCGATTTCTTTTACAAACTGCGTGACGCCAACGTCCCCGTTAGTTTGCGCGAATACCTAACGTTGTTAGATGCGATGAATAGAGGGATTGCTGACTACGACGTCGAACATTTTTATTTTCTCAGCCGATCCTGTCTGGTCAAAGATGAAACCAATCTGGATAAATTCGATCGTGTTTTTGGCGAAGTCTTTAAGGGACTGGATGCGATCACGGCCGAGGGAGACGGCCATAACATTCCAGCAGAATGGCTGAAAAAGCTCGCCGAGAAATATTTGAGTGAAGATGAAAAACGTGAAATCGAAGCTTTAGGCGGGTGGGAAAAGCTCATGGAAACTTTGAAACAACGCCTTGAAGAGCAAAAAAAACGGCATCAAGGCGGTTCAAAGTGGATTGGAACGGCGGGCACATCACCCTTCGGAGCTTACGGTTACAACCCGGAAGGCGTGCGTATCGGGCAGGATGAAAGTCGCCATCGACGCGCCGTAAAGGTCTGGGATAAGCGCGAATTTAAGAACCTCGATGATTCGGTTGAGATCGGAACGCGCAATATCAAGGTTGCCTTAAGGCGTCTCAGAAAATTTGCCCGCCAAGGTGCTGCGACGGAGCTTGATATTGACGATACCATCCGCTCCACAGCGAAGCAGGGCTGGCTGGATGTAAAAATGGTCCCGGAACGCCATAACGCGGCCAAGGTCTTGTTGTTTCTCGATGTTGGGGGATCTATGGATCCGCATGTAAAAGTCATGGAAGAGCTCTTCTCAGCCGCAAGAAGCGAGTTCAAACACCTTGAGTATTTCTACTTTCACAATTTTCTTTATGAGCGCGTTTGGAAGGATAACAGCCGTCGCCATAAGGATGTGATGAGTACCTGGGACATTCTTCATACTTATGGAAATGACTATAAGGTGATCTTCGTTGGTGATGCATCCATGAGCCCGTATGAAGTCGTCTATCCTGGCGGCAGTGTTGAGCACTGGAATGAGGAAGCCGGGGCCGTGTGGATGGAGCGTTTGCTTAACGTATATTCCCGGACTGTGTGGATAAATCCGGTACCTGAGAAGTGGTGGGGAAATACACAATCCGTGCGGATGATCAGTCAGTTGGTCAATGACCGAATGTTCCCCCTTAATCTTGAAGGGTTGGATGGGGCTATCAAAGAACTCAGTCGATAATAGCCCCGAACAATTTGCCTATTTAACGTCGGCTTCGATTTGCATTTTGATGATCTTGTCGGGATCTGTAACAGAGCCGTTATTGCTGTCGTCGCCTCGTTTGATTTTAGACACGTAGCGCATGCCTTCGGTCACTTGACCCCAGACCGTATATTGACCATCCAGGTGTGGTGCCTTTGCAAAGACGATAAAAAATTGCGAGTCGGCACTGTCTGGGTGGCCGGAACGGGCCATGGAAACGGTTCCGCGGACATGTGGCTCGTCCGAAAATTCGGCAGGAAGATTTTGACCAGAACCGCCCGTGCCGTTGCCACTTGGGTCGCCACCTTGTGCCATGAAGCCCGGGATCACGCGGTGAAACGTGAGGCCGTCATAAAAACCCTCGCGGACAAGTTCCTTGATCCGCGCGACATGTTTAGGCGCCAGGTCAGGACGCAAGTCGATGGTAACCTGACCATCTTTCAAGTCCATTAGAAGAGTGTTTTCGGGATCGGCGGCCTGGGTCTCAGAAGTCATGTGCAACATACCTGTCAAAATGAATGCGAATAAAAAGAATGAACGAATAACGAAAAAGCGCATGGGTGTCCTCGCTGGGTTGGAATCGAAATCGCGCACGACCATAACCGAATTGACCCAATACAAACAATGTTTTGTGGCAATTTTAAGGTTGGTCTTTTTGGCTGCCGGGCTAGTCAAATAGCGCGTCAATATCGTCTTGCGAAAGTCCCTGTCCATCGAGTTGCGGGCCATTCAGCAGCGCTTCATCCTCGGTTTTCTCGGTTTTCTCAAGACTGACGTTGTTTAATTCATCCTCGCCCCAAAGGTCCATCAACGAGTTAACGCGTTCTTCTACGTAGGTGATCGACTTGACGACTTTGCTGATGCGTTGCCCTGTAATGTCTTGAAATGAACATGCTTCAAAAACGTCACTTGAGTTTTTATTCATTTCGTCCAGCAAGGCATGAACTTCCGGGTCCTCAACTTTTGCCCGGAGTTGGTCCGTCAATTCATCATTTTTTTCCATGGACCCCATGATATTGTTGGTCGCGTCTGCTGTTGCTCCAAGAATTGCATCTAGTTGCTCCCCCATGCTCTCGAAGCCATGGTCTTCGTCTGCTGGGCGACCGATCGCCGCCACTTCAGAACGCACGCGTTGCATGTAACGAAGAAGTCCGTCCAATTCCCGTTTTAATACTGAGTCATCTACTTCTTCCACTTTGCGACCTCTCTTTTCAATCTAGCAAATCTCATTTATTGAACACTATCGTAACCAAATCAAACCAAAACGAAAATTTCGCCGCAGTTAATCTCGAATTCTGAAGGCGTGTAATATCTTTTTTGCAGCCTCTGAAGGCGTAAATTCGCCAGTTTGGGTCGATTTTTCAATGCCAGGTAGGGCTGCGGCGACAGCAGGGGTCGCGTGTAATTCGCTCAAGAGTGTTTCTTGGACTTCATCCCACATCCATGCTTTTGCCTGCTCTGCACGCTTTGTCTCGAAAGCCCCACAAGTGGATTGTATATCATGATACTTTTTTACGGTGTCCCAAATTTCATTTATTCCCCGACCCGACAAAGATGAACAAAGTTGGACGGTTGGCTGCCAATGGTCTGATGTGGCTCTCAGCAAGTGCAAGGCGGCTCCATAATCACGCTGTGCCCGCTCGGCAGCAGGCAAGAGGTCTCCGTCCGCCTTGTTGACAACAATAAGGTCCGCCAGTTCAACGATCCCCTTTTTTATACCCTGTAACTCGTCGCCGCCCCCTGGAACGATGAGCAACAGGAACATATCCACAAGATCGGAAACTGCCGTTTCCGATTGTCCCACGCCAACGGTTTCCACCAATACAACGTCAAACCCTGCGGCCTCACAAACCAGTATGGTTTCACGTGTGCGCCGCGCAACACCACCCAACGTTCCACCGGAAGGTGAAGGTCGAATAAACGCGTCCGGGTGTCTGGATAAGACCTCCATCCGTGTTTTGTCGCCTAAGATGGAACCGCCTGTCCTCGGACTGGAAGGGTCAACCGCAAGGACGCATACCTTGTGGCCCTGATCTATTAAGTGCAGTCCAAATCCCTCGATAAATGTCGATTTTCCAACTCCAGGTACGCCGGAAATACCGATTCGGATCGATTTGCCTGTCGAAGGCATCAGTTCGTGAACCAAAGATTCAGCCTGCACACGGTGCGCCGGGTGCGTAGATTCGATTAAAGTTATGGCCCTTGCTAGCTCCCGGCGATCTCCGGATTGAATAGCCGAAATTTTTGATCTTACAGAATTCACGGGTGTATTGCCTTTGGCTATTTATCACCATCGAGGCGCGCGCCGAGCGCCTGCTGTGCCATAAATAAAAGCTTCTCGCGTTGCTCTGCCGGTAATTCGTCAACGATATGCTTTTTCTGCCGGTGAATGGACATGGCTTCTTCGATTAACGCCTGACGCCCCGGATTTGCAGTGTGTTTGCGCTTTTTTTCCACGATCTCCTGTTCGGCAGCATCCAGAGATTCCCGAATTAATGCGGTGATTTCATCTTGTCCCATCTCATCCATTGGGTCGGGTATTATTTTCGGAATGAGATCCAAGTCGGAGACTTCTTTTGCTTCCGCAACCGGCGGTTTGTTTTTTGGAGTGACACCAGACTTGGCATCACGCGAAGCCTTAAGCTTTTGCCGCGCTTGTTTATCCATAAACACGGACAATAGGGCGTCAGATACGAACTTTTTAATCATGCCAAAGGCTTTCAGGAACAGCCGAATTAAAAACACTTACATCATAAGGCTTAATGGCTGCAGCGCCACGGTAAAATTTTTGATTTTGTAGGTTCACCACCTTTGAGGTTAGGAAAAACGCTACCAAATCAATCGAATAGTCATAAAACCATAATAGGCCGCCTTTACAAAAAATCTGGTTATACCAGATGCGGGAAGCTATTGTCTGGCTATGAGAAGATTTAGAAATGCAAAAATTATTGCGACGCTCGGTCCCGCGACGTCTTCACGCAGTGCGATTGAAGCATTGTTTGAGGCTGGTGCCGACGTTTTCCGGTTGAACTTCAGCCACGGCGCCCACGAAGATCATCGCGAGAGGTATGACACGATCCGGTCTCTAGAGAAAACCTACGGTCGCCCTGTCGGGATTCTCCTGGATTTACAAGGACCAAAGTTGCGGGTCGGCAAGTTTGAAAATAACAAGATAACTCTTGAAGTTGGTCAGAAATTCCGCCTCGACATGGATACCGCGCTGGGCAACGAGGAAAGGGCACCTTTGCTTCACCCTGAAGTTTTTGCAGCTCTTCGACCAGATACTGATCTGTTGATGGATGACGGTAAAATCCGGGTTCGCGTATTGGAATGCGGCAAAGATTTTGCGGAAACAGAAGTTGTCGCGGGTGGGCCTCTTTCAAACAACAAGGGTGTCAACGTCCCTGACGCCGTACTTGATGTTTCCCCTCTCACTGAAAAAGATTTAGAAGACTTGCGATTTGGACTTCAGCTTGGAGTCGATTGGGTCGCGCTGTCTTTTGTCCAACGACCATCAGATGTCGCAGAAGCACGCAAATTAATTGCGGGCCGCGCATTTGTGATGTCGAAGCTTGAAAAACCGCAGGCTATGGATCACCTGGAAGAAATTGTTGAGCTTTCCGATTCGGTTATGGTCGCTCGGGGTGATTTGGGCGTTGAATGCCCTCCTGAAGAAGTCCCCAGCCATCAAAAACGGATCAGTCGGGTTTGCCGGGAAGCAGGTAAACCAGTTGTTGTCGCAACGCAGATGCTGGAATCGATGGTCACAGCTCCGACACCGACACGCGCAGAAGCGTCTGATGTGGCGACGGCCATATATGACGGTGTTGATGCGGTCATGCTGTCTGCCGAAACGGCAGTTGGTGATTACGCGCCGGAAGCCGTTGCGATGATGGACAGAATTATCCGCCATGCCGAGCAGGACCCTCACTACGAACGCAATCGAATGGGGGAGCGCCGGATTCCTGAGGCAACAGCTGCAGATGCGATTTCAGCGGCGGCACGACAGGTGTCACAAACCATATCTGCGGCCAGTATCGTGACCTTCTCGTCAACCGGATCGACAACGCTGCGGGCTGCACGTGAGCGTCCCACAGTCCCGATTATTGGCCTGACACCGCGGCTCGATACAGCTCGCCGATTGGCGCTGGTTTGGGGGGTCCATTCGGTCCAGTCCGAGGACTGTCAAAGTTTTCGGGAAATGGTCGACACGGCGCTTGGTGTTGCGTGCAACGAAGAATTCGCCAGTGCCGGTGATTCCTTGGTCATTACAGCCGGTGTCCCCTTCGGTACACCGGGAGCGACAAATATTTTGAGAATTGCGTGGGTCGAGTAAACCACACGACAGGTTGTAATCTACGAGATCACAAAAAACCCGGTACATTTTGTACCGGGTTTTTTTATTGCTCGTCAGTGATCTTGTAGCAAGAATTGGAATGTCATTCGTCATCTCATCAGATATTTTTTTGCCTATGAACAAAAGAGAAAATTATGACGGATCATAAAACAATCAATATACAGATGTCCCGATTCGAATGGTTGCTCATCTTGGCGTTATCAATCATTTGGGGTGTGCGTTCTTCTTTTCTGAAGCCGTATTAATTGAATTACCACCGCTAAGCGTCGTTTTTGGTCGTGTTGCTCTGGTTTGTTTTTTTGGGATAGCCGCTTGCTACAGAAGGTTCGCAGTTGGTTTGGCGTTATGATGTAATTGGTAATTTTTTTGTATCCTGCCACCCTCCTGACAGTACGCTGTCAGGAGGGGTGTGTTTTAGTCATGTCCTCGTTAAATTATATACAAAGGTACAAGATTATGACGTTTATCCCTGAGCACGCATTGGTGTGGTGTGAAATACCGGTTACGGATCTAAAAAAGGCGATGACTTTCTATGATACAGTTTTTCAGTATGAAACGAAGTTGGATGAAACCGGACCAAATGCCATTGCGTTCTTGCCCATGACCGATAACTCGACGATTGCAGGCCATCTCTATGAGGGTAAGCCAGCAAGCGATGGCAGAGGTCCAACGGTTCATCTCGCTGTGCCGGGGACCGTAGAAGAAGCTGCAGATCGCTGCTGGTCTGCCGGCGGAACCGTTGCAGGACCCGTTATCGAAATCCCCCCTGGGCGCTTCCAATATGTGCAGGACCCCGATGGGAATTCACTCGGTTTGTTTGAAAGCGCTTCCTAAACCATGCGTCGCGCCGATCGCTTATTTCAGATTGTTCAATATCTCAGAGGCGGTCGGCTGCTGACGGCAGCGCAATTGTCAGAACGCCTGGAGGTTTCGGAACGCACGATTTACCGTGATATCGCTGATCTGATGAGTACCGGGGTCCCCATAGATGGCGAAGCTGGTGTTGGTTACATCATGCGCTCTGGTTTCGATCTGCCGCCGCTGATGTTTACCCGCAACGAGATCGTTGCCCTTGTCGGAGGGGCGCGAATGATGCGGGAATGGGGGGGAGCTGGGATGGCCCTGGCGGCAGAAGAAGCGCTGGTGAAGATTGATGCAGTTCTACCAGATGATTTGCGTTCGCAAGCCGAACGAACAAACGTGCATGCGGTAAATGCAGGATCGATTTCACGGGAAGTCAAAGGGATGATCGACAGGCTTGATCGCGAGATCGAAGACCGACGGCGGCTCGAGATTGAGTATCTGGACCTTCAAGGCCGGGCATCCCAACGAACCATCAGGCCGCTCGGGTTGTGGTTCTGGGGCCATGTCTGGACCCTTGTCGCCTGGTGTGAACTGCGTGATGACTTTCGTGTGTTTCGCCTGGATCGGATAGGGCCTGTGGAAACGCTTGATCAATTTGTGAACGAGCGTGCAAAAAGCCTGGCGACGTTCTATGCCCGTGAAGCGGCACGTGGCGATCAATGCGGTGAGGATAAATGACTTACGAAGAATATAACGCATACTGCAAGTCCCTTGCCCACACCACTTATGTGGTTCAGTGGGGTGGCTCTCACGTCTGGAAGATCGGCGGCAAAGTTTTTGCTATTGGCGGTTGGAATGATGAGGGTTTAACAGGTATTACGTTCAAGGTTTCTGAAATTGCATATGAAGTCTTAAGAGAACAAGACGGTCTGCGACCTGCGCCCTATTTAGCATCGCGCGGTATGAAATGGATCCAACATTATGCGGAACCGGGGTTATCTGACAACGACCTAAAAGCGTACCTTAAGACGTCTTACGACATTGTCGCGAGCGGACTGACCAAGAAACTGCAAAAGGAACTCGGGTTTTTGGAAGCCTGATACTTTGTCCATCTCGAAAGCAAAGTCATACAGTATCCGATCAAAGCTAGCGAAGCCGCTAATTTTTATTCAGCGGCGGCCAATTGCGCTTCGCGCCCCGATTTATAGGATTCGAGCATCGCTGTCTGTTGTTCTCTGACAGCATCCAGGTTTTTCATCTTTACGTGTCCGTAGCCACGAATCTGAAGTGTCAGTTGCAAGATTTCAACGGCTTGCTCATAATTTTTATCCGTCAATTGAGTGAGAATATCACTTACCATCTCGCGATATTCGCCAATCAGTTTCTTTTCGATTCTGCGCTCTTCCATATAACCAAAAACGTCGAACATGCTGCCCCGTAGCCCTTTGAGACTGGCCAGGAATTTGAAGGCATAGAAGATCCAACTCCCGTATTCCTTTTTCAAAAGCCTGCCGGTTTTCGGGTCCCGTGCAGAAAGTAACGGGGGCGCCAGATGGAATTTCAATTTTCCACCTGTCTCGAATTGTTTATCTAGCGCCTTTTTAAAACGTCCATCTGTGTAAAGGCGGGCGACTTCATATTCGTCTTTATAGGCCATCAACTTATACAAACCGCGCGCGACCGCATCGGATAATGCGGTCGAAGTCGGAAAAATTTCTTTTTCTTTTTCTTCAACCGATTTCACAAATTTCACATAGGTCTCGGCGTAAGCCCGGTTCTGATAAGCAACAAGATCCTGTGCCCGGCGTTCAGAAAAGGCGGTCTCTTCCGTTGGCTCGAGGGTGGGCTCGTCAGGGTTCACAAGACGTAAGACAGCAGCCATGTTATGTGCGGCGCGACGGCCCCATAGGAAGGCTTGTTTGTTAAAGTCAATTTCAACACCATTGAGCTCAATGGCTGCTTCGATGGCGCTACCGGAAATCGGGAGAAGGCCTTTTTGGTAGGCATACCCGGCCACAAACATATTGGCAGCAATGGCATTGCCGAGTAGCGCTGTGGCGATGCCCGTTGCATCAATCATCGTGGTATCTTCGCTACGTGTGGCATTTATGATTGCGTCGACGATGGGTTGATCCGGGAATTCCAAATCTGGGTTCGAGGCAAAGTCAGTGGTCATGACTTCATGAGAATTGACAATCGCCTTGGTTTCTCCGGCGCGTAATTTCCCCAATGTTTCCAGACTACCTGCGGTAACCAGATCACAGCCGAGGAGCAGATTTGCGCCTCCAGCCGATATGCGAACCGCATGTAACTTTTCGGGATCATTGGCGACGCGGATATGTGAGTAAACGGCACCGTTCTTTTGCGCAAGACCGGCCAAATCCAGCACAGTGACGCCTTTCTGCTCCATGTGGGCGGCCATTGAGAGCACGGCGCCAATCGTCACAACACCGGTGCCGCCAATGCCTGTCACGACAATCGAATAAGGGGCGTCGCAAGACGCCAGACTTGGCTCGGGAAGCGCTTCAAATAAAGCATCTTTTAAAGCCTTTTTCTTCAACGGCTCGGCACCTTCAACCGTTACAAAACTTGGGCAAAAACCGTCCAGACAGCGAAAGTCTTTGTTACAGGATGACTGATCAATTGCGCGTTTGCGACCTAATTCCGTTTCCAGAGGAGTGATGGAAACACAGTTGGATTCTACGCCGCAATCACCACATCCTTCGCAGACGGCTTGATTAATGAAGACACGTTTTGCCGGGTCAGGATATTGACCGCGCTTTCGGCGTCGGCGTTTTTCGGCGGCGCAGGTTTGATCATAGATGAGGACACTGACCCCTTCGATGTCACGGAGTTCCTTTTGGATTGTATCCATTTCGTCACGATGCCGGACTTTGACGCCGGCCGCGAAGGGGGTGCCGATTGGGTATTTTTCTGGTTCATCAGTAACGACAACAACGCGCTTGGCGCCTTCCGCTGTCACTTGCTGACTGATGATTGCCGGATTGAGAGGGCCGTCAAGTGTCTGTCCGCCGGTCATCGCAACGGCATCATTAAACAGGATTTTATAGGTGATATTAACACCGGCCGCGACACTGGCGCGGATGGCCATGATTCCGGAATGGAAATAGGTGCCATCGCCCAAGTTGGTAAAGACGTGCTTTGTATCCGTGAACGGGGCCTGTCCAATCCACGAGACTCCCTCCGCTCCCATGTGGGTAAACGTCGACGTTTCGCGATCTTGCCAAATTACCATGTAGTGGCAGCCGATTCCGGCCAACGCACGGGAACCTTCGGGAACCTTGGTTGACGTATTGTGCGGGCAGCCGGAACAGAACGTCGGAATACGCTGGAAGGACGTTTTGTGTGCTTCCAGGGCGTGTTCTTTTTGTTCGAGAAAGGTCAGCCGATCTTGAATGGATGAACTGTCGTAGAACTTATGAATTCGATCCGCGATCACACGGGCAATGCGGGCAGGGGTTAGTTCTCCGGCAGACGGCAAAATCCAATCGCCGTTTTCATCAAACTTGCCGACGACGCGGGGTCTGATGTCTCCGTCCCAATTATAGAGCTGCTCTTTGAGTTGGTTTTCGATAACGGCGCGTTTTTCTTCGATAATCAGAATTTCTTCCAAGCCTTCGGCAAACTCCCGTACACCGTGTTTTTCAAGCGGCCATGGCATACCAACCTTGTACAGGCGAATACCGATTTTCTCTGCTTCGCTCTCATCGATTCCAAGATCTGACAGGGCTTGCAGGGTGTCGAGATAACTTTTACCTGTCGAGACAATGCCGATCTTGGCTTTCTTGCTATCCATCGTAATGTGATTGATATTATTTGCCCGAGCGAAGGCGAGTGCCGCATATATCTTATACTTCTGTAGACGAACTTCCTGGTCCGTCGGAGGATCAGGCCAGCGGATGTGCAATCCATCGGCAGGCATTTCAAAGTCCGTCGGGTACTTGAGTTGTACGCGGTTTGGATCAACCGAAACGGAGGACGAAGTGTCGATATTATCCGTGATACATTTCATGCCCACCCAACAGCCCGAATAACGAGACATAGCCCATCCATAGAGGCCGAAATCGAGAACCTCCTGAACATCTACAGGATTGAGAATAGGAATATTTGCATCAATTAACGCGTGCTCAGACTGGCTTGGGACGGTTGACGACTTGCATGCTGGATCGTCACCGGCGAGCAGCAAGACACCGCCATTTGGTGCGGTGCCCGCGTAGTTGGCGTGCCGAAGGGCATCACCGGAGCGATCGACACCGGGACCTTTGCCATACCAAAGTCCAAAGACGCCATCGTAGTTTGAATCCGGGAACAAGTTTGTTTGTTGTGTACCCCAAATTGCGGTTGCCGCCAGGTCTTCATTAACGGCCGGGTGAAACTTCACATGGTTGGCATCCAAGTGGTGTTTTGCGCGGTGAAACTCTTTGTCCATGCCACCTAACGGCGAGCCACGGTAACCGGATACGTAGCCAGCTGTATTCAACCCATTGGCCAGGTCGCGCTGACGTTGCATCAGAGTTAAACGAACAAGGGCTTGTGTCCCTGTCAGGAATATACGCCCCTGATCTAAAGTGTATTTATGATCCAGTGATACCTTTAGTAAGCCCATTGTCGCATCCCAATTTCTAACGTCATTAATATTCTTTTTTTATTTACTGTACTGGCAACCCGATTTTACGACAATCCTGCATATTCATTATCGTCAGATACGAAACGAATCTCAGCGATAATCGGAAACTGTGTTTATATATTTCATATATGGTCACTTTGAGCACATAATGTTACAAAAAATTTGATTATGTTTGTTAATGTGTCAGCTAATTGCAGCGCAGACGTCGGTTAAAAACCGCGGAACCCATAGTGGGGTTAGGGGCGTTATCTGGCATATGGAGGTGTGTTTCAGGCGGACTTTTTCTTGCGGCGGGCAATTCGTTGAGTGCAATTTGCCGTTCGAGAGGTTATATACGCGCCAACACCAATTTACTCTGATCAATGACCCCATTCATGAAAATAACAAATAGATGACAGTTCTAGTTACAGGTGCCGCAGGATTTATCGGCTTTCATACCGTTCAGGCTCTCCTGGCCGAGGGGCGGCCGGTCATTGGCCTCGATAGTCTCAACGATTACTATGATGTGTCTTTGAAAGAAGCGCGTCTCGGACGCTTGCTGGCGCATGAAAATTTCACTTTTGTCAAAATTGATATCGCAGATCGCGTCGAAATGGAGGCGCTGGCGGAGCGTCATCCTGAAGTGACCCATATTATCCATTTGGCGGCGCAGGCCGGGGTGCGCTATTCACTGATAAATCCTTATGCGTACACGCATGCCAATATTGATGGGCAGCTTGTGATGTTGGAAACGGCCCGAAAATTCGAACATCTGGAACATATGATGTATGCGTCTTCATCCAGTGTTTACGGGACAAATACCAAATTGCCTTTCTCCGTTGAGGATCGCACGGATACGCCGGTTTCGCTCTACGCGGCGACTAAAAAATCTGTCGAAATGATGGCACATTCCTATGCGCATATGTTTGGGTTGCCGCTGACGGGATTGCGGTTTTTTACCGTCTATGGGCCGTGGGGACGGCCAGATATGTCTGCTTATATTTTTACAAAAAAAATACTGAACGGCGAACCGATCCCGGTTTTTAACAACGGCGAAATGCGTCGTGATTTTACCTATATCGATGATATCGTTGCCGGCATTCTGGGTGGTCTTGGCAAACCGGCGACGGGGGCCAACGCCGCGCCGCATCGTGTTTACAATATCGGTAATAACAATTCTGAACCTCTCATGCGGTTTATTTCACTTATAGAGGAAGCATTGGGTGTGAAAGCCGAAATCGATTTTCAACCGATGCAACCAGGTGACGTCAAAGAGACTTATGCCGATATTGACGCGACAACCCGTGATTTTGGATTTGTACCTTCGACAAAAATCGATCAAGGAATTCCAAAGTTTGTTGAATGGTATAAAGCCTTTCATCAGGAATGAGGGCATAAACCTTGGCTTCTGAAGCCCTGAAAGGGGGGATTCCAGTCCGCCATTACGCCGCTCTTTTGTTCTTGGCTGTGCTTTGGAGTTCTTCGTTCCTTGTCATTAAAGTTGCGGTCGAGACCATCCCGCCTTTGACACTGACTGCAATACGATTGTTCGTCGCGATGATTTTCCTTTGGGTAATCTTGATCATTAAAGGAGATAAATTGCCAATGACCGGCAGAGCGTGGTTCATGTGCGCGCTGGTCGGGTTCTTTGGTAATGTCTTACCTTTTAGTCTCATTGGCTGGGGTGAAGAAGTGGTCGACAGTGGCCTTACTGCAATTCTCATGGCGATGATGCCGCTGTCTACCGTTGTGCTTGCTCACTTTTTTACGGAAGGTGATCGACTGACGCCGCAAAGGACCATTGGAATAGCGATTGGCTTCCTTGGGGTTGTCATTCTTGTCGGGCCCTCAGTTTTGGCGGGGCTTGGCGAGGACGCAATGCGCCAACTCGCAATAGCGACAGCCGGTCTAAGTTACGGTCTGACGACAGTCATCGCACGCAATATGCCGCATTCAAGCGTTTTGGGCCGGTCCGTCGTGATAATGATTACCGGATTTCTGCAATTGTTGCCGTTTGCTTTATGGTTTGAAAAACCGTGGACCCTTGATCCATCGACAGAAGCGGTCTTCTTCGCGATACATTTGGGCGTTATGCCGACAGCTGTTGCCTCGTTGGTATATTTACAGCTTATTGCCCAGCGCGGGGCGGGTTTTATGGCTTATATTAATTACCTTATTCCGATTTTGGGTGTGATCTGGGGGGCGTTGATCCTGTCTGAAGAAGTAACACCGCAGGCAATGGCTGCATTGGGCGCGATCCTGATTGGCCTGTTTGTGGCCAATATGCGGCGTCGGGATAAACTGTCCAACTGATATCTTATTTCGGACTTAGGAGCTGCGCCAACTGAGGGGCTCTGTTTGTAAAGTCAGCCAAAGTATAGGCATCGAGCTCTCGCAGGAAGGCCGCCAGAGCCTTATTGAAGGCCCCTTTTAAACCGCAATGCGGGGATATTAGGCACTTGTCCGTTTCTTCGGAAAAACATTCGACCAAATTAAGGTCATCCTCGGTCAGTCTGACAATACGTCCAATATTTATTTCGGAAGGGGTTATTCCTAGTCGAATGCCGCCCCCACGCCCACGCTCTGTCGTCACGATGCCGGCAGTCGCGAGTTGATGGACGATTTTCATTAAATGATTTCGAGATATGCCGTAGCGCCCAGCGATTTCCTTTATCGTTGCAGGTCGATCGTTTGTTGTCGCCAGATAGATTAACGTGCGCAGAGCGTAGTCTGTATATTTTGTTACATGCATGGTGGGTGTCCCATTTAAAGATGTATTTAATATATTGATTTAGTAGATGATTTAAAGATATATTTTGAATGAATATTATTGGTGGCGTGAAGGCTCAAAGAAATGAAGTGCGCAGTGGTTGATCGACCTTCAATACATAAACTTGTTCACGCGTTTTATGACCGCGTGAGAGCGGATTCTTTTATTGGGCCTATTTTTGAGGGCGTGATTGCGGATCGGTGGGATACACATCTGGAGACGATGGTGAACTTCTGGTCTTCTGTTATGTTAACCAGCGGTGTTTATAAAGGAACGCCCATGGCAAAACACGTTGCCCTGACAGAGGTTGAGCCGGCACATTTTGACAGGTGGCTTGAATTGTTCGAAGAAACAACCTCAGAGCTGTTCATCGCGGAAATTGCCGACGATTTCATGGTCCGCGCGCGGCGCATCGCGGAAAGTTTTAAATTGGGCATGTTCTATGCCAAAAATCAGATCAAAGTCGTAAATGCGCCCCTCTGATCATTTATCGGTATAAACCTTCAAGTTGATCACCATAAACGTCTCGAATGATATGTCGTCTGACTTTCATTGTCGGGGTCATTTGTTCATTGTCGACCGTAAAAGCTTCATTGGCGATAACGAAACGGCGGACTTTCTCAATATTCGATAAGTCGGCACTTACGGTATCGACAACTGGTTTTAAGGCTTTTTGGAAGTCTGCATCACCGGCGAGTTGCCTCAAATCATTTGGTTTGCCGTTTTCTTTTGCCCAATCGCGCATCCAGCCTTCATCGGGAACAAGCAAGGCCACCAGATTGGGGCGTTTGTCACCATAGACCATCGCCTGAGCAATCTCGGGTGCCATGGTCAACAAACCTTCAATGCGTTGGGGCGCAATGTTATCTCCGCCAGAATTGACGATAATGTCTTTTTTGCGATCGGTGATAATCAAATAACCATCGTTATCAAATTTTCCGATGTCGCCCGTATGAACCCAGCCGTCGCGGATCACCTCACGCGTGGCTTCTTCATCTTGCCAATACCCCTGCATGATGAGATCACCGCGCACCAGAATCTCTCCGTCTTCCGCAATCTTGACTTCGGTATTTAACAGAGGAGGTCCAACGGTATGCATTTTGACGTGGCGAGGGCGATTGACGCTGATAACGGGTGCGGTTTCGGTCTGCCCATAGCCTTGCAACAGGCGTAATCCGAGGGCTGTAAAGAATATGCCGATATCAGGGTTAAGCGGCGCACCGCCGGATACCAATGCTTTGAGGCGGCCACCAAACCGGGCTCGGACTTTGTCGCGGACCAGCTTGTCCAGGATTTTGTCTTGCAGGCTTTCCACCAATCCAAAGTCGCTTTGTTCGTAGCGCTTTTGACCCAGCGCAAGCGCCTTCATGAACATCTTTTCCTTAACGCCTCCAGCTTTCTTGACCCCTAGAGTAATGCGCTGATGCATGGTTTCATACAAACGGGGGACCGCTGTCATGATCGTTGGTTTTGCTTCAACCATATTATTGGCCAGTGTCTCAATGCCCTCTGCATAATAGATTTCGGCACCAATGCTGATGGGGAAAAAGTGTCCGGCAACGTGTTCATAAGAATGGGAGAGGGGCAGGAAGGAGAGAAACACGTCGTCACCGAGGCCAATTTCCGTCAGGGCGTCTGTAGCGCCCAGAGCATTGTGAAACTGACTGCGATGGCTCAGCATTACACCTTTTGGCGTGCCGCCGGTGCCAGAGGTATAAATCAAACACGCTGTTCGATCTGCTTCCCACGATTGGGCGTGTGAGCTTATTTCCTTCAGGTTACCTGCGAACTCTTCAAGGATTTTATCCCACAGGTACAGGGCTGCTTCTTGCGGTACTGTTTCCGGTTGCTCTAAAGAGATCAGAAACTTCACATCGGGATTTTTGTCGATCGCTGGTATTAATCGTGATGCCAGACGCGCTGTTGAGACGATGGCCCCTTTGGCGCCACTGTTGGACAAAATATGTTGGTGATCTTCGACCGTGTTTGTGATGTAAGCAGGAACGGTAATTGCGCCGATCGCCATAATTGCAAAATCACTGATCAGCCACAAAGGACGGTTTTCGCAGACAAGTGCAACACGGTCGCCCGGTTCAACGCCCTGGGCCTGAAGCGACTTGGCGACAGCAGCGACCTGTTCGGCAGCTTGTGCCCAACTGACCGGCTGGTACTTACCCTGAAGCTTTTCCCACAAGAATGGCTTGTCGCCATAGATAGCCGCTTGTTCAAAAAGCATGGTGGCCAGGTTAGACCATTGGTATTCCGTCATTCATTCCTCCCGTAATCCTTTTTCATTTCTTATATATGATCAAAACCGTTGCCGGAACCCAAAACGCGTCTTATATGCAGCTCAAAGACTTAAAGGGTTAACTCATGAACGACGCGATTTTGAAGAATACAGAAGAACTGCCGACCTGGAATCTGGATGACCTCTACACGGCCCCGGATTCTCAAGCGCTGGAGGCAGACCTTGCCGCTGCAAAAAGTGACAGTCAGGCTTTCCAGGCTCAGTACGAGGGGAATCTTGCGACGCTCGCTGGGGCAGAATTGGCCAAGGCGATCTCCTATTATGAGCAAATTCTCGACAAATTGTATCGCGTGATGAGCTATGCCCAGCTGTTACATGCGGGCGATATGGGAAATGCCGAGATTGGTCGGTTCTATCAGACCCTGCAGGAGCGCGTTACAGACACCATGTCAATCACGCTGTTTTTCACGCTTGAGCTTAACCACATTGAAGATGAAGTGCTGGATACGCAAATGGGGGACCCTGACCTAAAGCGGTATCGGCCTTGGATTGAAGAAACACGCGCAATGAAACCGCATCAGTTGTCTGATGAACTGGAGAAACTGTTGCATGAAAAGTCGGTAACGGGGCGCTCTGCCTGGTCTCGGTTGTTTGACGAAACAATGGCTGATATGCGTTTTGATGTCGATGGTGAAGAAAAAACCATGTCCGAAACGCTCAATCAAATGTCAGATGGAGACGGGGCCAAACGCGAAGCAGCAGCCCGTGCCTTATCAAAAGGGTTAACAGATCATAGCCGTGTGTTGTCATTGATCACCAACACGCTGGCGAAAGACAAAGAAATCGAAGACGGCTGGCGTCATTTTTCAAGTCCCATGGCATCACGGAATTTAGCCAATCAGGTTGAAGATGATGTGGTAGATGCCTTGGCGGCAGCTGTGCGCGCAAGTTATGGGGATCTGTCACATCGCTATTTCGCCATGAAAGCCAAATGGTTTGGGCAGGAAAAGCTGAATTGGTGGGACCGAAATGCTCCCTTGCCGGAGTCTGATGGCAAAGTCTTTTCCTGGGGAGATGCGAAAGACAGTGTTCTTTCCGCCTATGGCAATTTTGCACCTGAGATGGCAACGATTGCCGAACGCTTTTTTGACGAACGCTGGATCGATGCGCCGCCGCGCCCAGGTAAAAATTCCGGGGCATTTTCGCACCCCACTGTTTCGTCAGCGCATCCCTATATTTTGATGAATTTTCATGGAAAAACCCGCGATGTTATGACGCTGGCGCATGAGCTTGGGCACGGTGTCCATCAGGTGTTGGCGGCTCCGCAGGGCACGCTGATGGCGAATACCCCCTTAACGCTGGCTGAAACGGCTTCGGTCTTCGGTGAGATGCTGACGTTCCAATCCTTATTGGCAAACGAGCCTGACCCCAAACGCAAGCGCGTCATGTTAGCGGGCAAAGTCGAAGACATGATGAACACGGTCGTCCGCCAGATCGCTTTTCACGAATTCGAGCGCCGCGTTCATGGAGAGCGACCGAACGGAGAGTTAAGTTCTGAACGCTTGGCAGAGATTTGGATGGAGACCCAGCGCGAGAGTCTGGGGCCGGTGTTTAACTTCGATGATGATTATCGACCACTTTGGGGATACATCCCTCATTTCATTCATTCGCCGTTTTATGTTTATGCCTACGCCTTTGGCGATTGCCTGGTGAATTCGCTTTATAGTGTTTTCAAGGATGGTCACCCGGATTTTCAGACCAAGTATTTTGAAATGCTGAAATCAGGAGGAACGAAGCGACATAAAGAACTGCTGGCGCCATTTGGTCTGGATGCGTCGGACCCGGATTTCTGGAAACGCGGCCTGTCTGTTATCTCCGGCTTTATTGATGAGTTGGAAAAGGTGGCGGATCAGTAGAAGAGCCCCCACATATAAACCATGTCAGATGAAAACACCCTATCAGGTCGGGTTAAACGCTACGCTCGGGTCGGCGCGGTAGCGGGTGGCTTCGCTGCGCGCGCAGCGGGTAACAAGATGCTGGGGAAATCCGCTGGTAATGCCAAGGATGCCGCTGCCCTTCAGGCCGCTTTAGGCGGACTGAAAGGCCCATTGATGAAGGTGGCGCAAATTTTGTCAACCTTGCCAGATGTTCTGCCCGACGATTACATGGCTGAACTGACAAAATTGCAGGCTCAGGCCCCGGCCATGGGATGGTCGTTTGTCAAACGGCGCATGGCGGGCGAATTGGGCGCAGACTGGCAATCCAGGTTCCAAAGTTTCGAGCGAGAAGCGGCTGCGGCGGCATCGCTGGGCCAGGTTCACCGTGCGGTTGGCCTGGACGGGCAAAACCTTGCCTGTAAAATTCAGTACCCGGACATGGGGTCCGCCGTTGAGGCAGACTTAAAGCAGCTCAAGTTGGCGTTTTCCATATACAAGCGATACGACAAGGCCATTGATCCGTCGAATATCCATACGGAGCTTTCCGAACGACTGCGCGAAGAACTTGATTACAATCGTGAAGCCAAAAATATGGCGCTGTATGGTTTTATTCATGAAAATGAAGCCAACGTCCATGTGCCCACGCACTTGCCGGAATTGTCGTCGGATCGCCTGTTGACCATGACATGGTTAGAAGGCACGCCGCTGATGTCGTGGCTTGATCGAGATGTTGAACAGCGCAATGAGATTGCCGTGAATATGTTCCGTGCGTGGTATGTCCCGCTCTATTACTATGGCGTTTTACATGGCGACCCTCACTTGGGGAACTATGCCGTTCGGGAAGATCGCTCCCTGAATTTGTTAGATTTTGGGTGTGTGCGTATTTTCAGACCTGATTTCGTTAAGGCGGTGATCGACCTTTATCATGCCATTCGCGATGACGATCAGGAACTGGCCGTTCATGCCTATGAAACGTGGGGATTTAGTGGCTTGCAAAAAGACGTCATTGCAATTCTCAACCAGTGGGCGGAATTCCTCTACGCCCCACTTTTGCAGGACCGTGTAATGCCCATTCAGGAGATGGGCGATGTCAATTATGGAGCCGGCGTTGCCGCGAAGATACATCGAGAACTCCGAGAAATTGGTGGCGTCATTCCGCCGCGTGAATTCGTGCTGATGGATCGGGCGGCAATTGGCCTTGGCAGTGTTTTTACCCACCTTAAGGCTGAAATCAATTGGCACCGAATGTTCCATGAATTGATTGACGATTTCAACGTTGATGCTTTAGGAAAACGCCAAGGTGAAACGTTGAAGAAACTCGATATTCCTCAAGCGCACTAAAGCCTTCTTATTCCGAGACGCGCCACTACCGAGGTCGTGATTAAACGACCTGAAAGCCTTGTCAGGAAACAATCGTGCGAGAATAACTGCCAGCAAAAGGCAGCGTGTCTTTACGGTTTGAGTTTTTCGCCTTCGGCCTTAATACAGCGCAGCATCGCTTGCACCTTTGCCGTGCGATGGAGATCAACATGTGTAACCAGCCACAGAGGAGCGGTCCATGCCTTGTTCGGTGGCAATACCGGCCGGAAGCCACCGCGATGTTTTGCCTCAAAATCGCTGATAAACCCCATGCCGAGACCCCTGGTAATCGCTTCGGTATTTACCCAAATATCGCGTGTGCTCAGCATGATCATATCGGAGCGAACATGTTCCGTAACCCATGGCACGAATGTTAAATCTCTGGCCACGTCCTGCCAGATAACAAACCGGTGCCCTCGTAAATCCGTCACATCTGCGGGCAGGCCGTGGATATCCACATAACTCTCATGCGCGTATAGGTTCAGGCTGACCCGTCGAAATTCACTCACGACGTAATCGGGATGGTCTGGTTTTGCACCTGCACGCAACGCGATATGCGCCTCGCCATATTCCAGTCGTGCATTATCTTCCGTCGCCTCAATTTCTACCATGCAGTTTGGGTTTTGAGCTTTAAATGTGGCAATTGGCCCCATTAACAAACTCGAAAGTGGCGACAGGGTTGTTAACTTGATCTCGCCTTCGACCTGAGCATTGACGCCGCGCACGCGGCCGGCAAGATCGTCAATCAATTGTTCAGCTTTTTGCGCCACGCGCAACAGGTCTTGACCCGTTTCGGTTAGCGCGTAACCCCGCGCGTGACGGATGAAGATCGGGGCCTTGATTTCCTCTTCAAGCACATCAATGTGACGGTTGACGGTCGCTCGGTGAAAGCCAAGCTTTTCCGCTGCGGCACTGACGGTACCCAATCTTGCCACGTGATACGCTGTCCGTAGTTCCGCCCATTTATCCATATTATTATGCCTAATTACCGCGCATATAATGCCATATATCGATCATTGTGTATCTAAATAATGCATATAACAATGTGTTTTCTACACGTCATTCAGATAGGAACCAAAAAATGCCTTATATTTCACTCGGCCTCAGGGCTTTGCTGACACTCGCCTTCGTTGCCGCAGGTGGGGCAAAAGTTGTTGGCGTCGATATGATGATCCATACATTTGATCAGATCGGTATCGGTCAATGGTTTCGATACGTAACGGGGGTCGTCGAAGTTGTCGGTGCGGTCGTATTGTGGTTGCCTGGACGCCAGGCCCTCGGTGCAGCGCTCCTCGGGTGTACGATGGTCGGAGCTGTGCTGACCCATTTGCTTATCCTGGGCCCCTCTGCAGTACCTGCCGTCATCCTGGGGGGCTTGTGTAGTGCACTATTATACCTGCACCGTGATCAGGTTTCAGCACTCCTAAACAGAGCGCCTGCACAATGAAACGCCGATGCGCGTTAATGTTATAGCGGTTTGAAGCGGACTTAGTTATCTTGGGTGGTTAAGCTGATGCCCCGCCATTCAATGAGTTTGCTTCCGCCGCAAACAGGCTGATCAGTGTATCCATTACCGCACGAACAGCGGGCGAACGCCGCATGTCTTCGTGAACCAAAAGATAGAGCGTACTGTAGCACTCGTGGATCGGCGGCATGACACGCTGCAAAACGGGATCGACATCGGCCGAGAAGCAGGGCAGTACAGCCAGGCCCGCGCCAGCCCTAACGCTATCTTGAAGCACCAGAGCATTGTTGGTCCGAATTGCGGGTAGTTTTTGCCCCAACCGTTCCCGCATCCAGTTCTGACCCGGAAAATACGTATGGTCATCATCCATACCAATCCAGTCACACATCATGAAACGGCTGTCTCCTGCCGCGTCGGGGCACGTCTTGATGTATTCCCTAGCGCCATAGACCGCAGAAGCAAAGCCGCCCAACTTTCGCGAAATCAGGCCGGGCGAATTGGGCAGGCATTCACGGATCTGCAAATCGGCTTCACGCCTTGATAGATTTGCAGAAAGGTGGGCAACAGAGAATTCCAACTCAACATCAGGCAACTGCTCTCTCAGGACCGGGAGCCGGCTGATCAGATATTGTGTTACAAGTTCATAGGCGGAAATTCGAACCGTCCCGCTGACCCGGTCAGCGAAAGAAACTTGCTGGCGGGCTATTGCATCTGCAGCCCGTTCCATTTGTTCAGCCAATGGCATCAGTTCAAGGCCCGCCGGAGTTGACACGAGGCCGTTTGGCAATCGGTCAAACAATCGGGCAGACAAGACATCCTCCAGCGATTGCAAGCGGCGACCAACGGTTGGTTGGCTTACCTTCAGGCTTTTGGCTGCCGCTGACAGAGTGCCTTCGCGGGTAATTGCCAAAAACACTTTGAGGTCGTCCCAATTAAAATCCATACCCGAATATGTCCGTTTTAAATTCAGATAGCACTAAACATAATTGAATAGTGAATATGCAAAAACTTTGTGTGCGCTTCAAATTTATTTAACCTAGATTAGGCTCGACATTCAAGTCACGGCGACTTATTGCCCCAGGTTTCATCACAAGGATTAAAGACCATGCATTTTAATTTCAGGCTTTGGACACTTACTGAAGGGTTTCGGGGACGCATTGCTTGGTCCGTTGTGATGGGCCTTATTTCTTCGTTTATCGGGATCGCGCGCCTTGTCCTGTTGGGGTGGTTGTTGGGAATGGCAATGTCTGGAGCAGCGCTTGAAGAGCTTATGTTGCCCGGCGCTGCGACCGTGGGTGTCATCCTGTTTTGGGCGTTTTGGGATTACCAGCGGACCATGAATGCCCATCATACCAGCGTCAAAATTCAACGCGATATCCGTGCCAAGATCTTTGATCATGTGGTCAAGCTCGGGCCGGCGCGATTTGCCCACTCGCGAACTGGCGATATTACGACCGCTGCCATAGATGGGGTTGAACACCTGGGGACCTATTACGGCAAATACCTTCCGTGTTTCTTTGTTGCCTTGATGACACCACCGGTCATCTTTGTTTTTGTTGCTTATCTTGATTTAACGGTTGCTTTTGTTCTGGTGGCGGCCGCTTTGTTTACGCTTTTTGCGCCGGCGCTATTTCATAATTGGGACAGCAAAAACGCCATGGCGCGCTCGATTGCGTTCAAGGATTTTTCTTCATTGTTCCTTGATGCGCTTCAGGGTCTTGCGACATTAAAGGCTTTTGGGCGCAGTGGGGAATTTGCAGAAATTTTGGGGGCAAAAGCGCGGCGCCTGACGCAAACAACCAAGTGGGTATTGGCAACCAGTTCTATGACCCGGGGGATAACCGACACAGGCATTGCCATTGGCGCCGCTGGGGCCTTGGCTGTTGGGGCTTTCAAGGTCATCGACGGCACGATGGAACTGGGCACGCTATTGATCATTCTGATGCTGGGAGTGGAAGTGTTCCGGCCTCTTCGTGATCTCCGCAATGCGCTTCATGATGGGATGCTGTCGCTGTCCTCGTCCAAACAAATCTTCTCTTTGCTGGACGAAAAACCCCTGGTGGTGGATGCCAAACAACCAACCAGTGCAATAGATTCTCTTGAGCCAACGATCCATTTTGACAACGTACGGTTCCAGTATCCCGGCGGGCGCGGGCTCATTCATAAGGCCCTAACGTTTGATATCAAGTCCGGTGAACGGGTGGCTATCGTCGGGCCAAGCGGGTGCGGCAAGTCTTCGATTGTTCGGTTGCTGTCGCGGTTCTATGACCCGGATAGGGGGACCATTTCCATTGGTGGTCATGATTTAACGGCTATGCCATTCGAGACCATTCGCAGGCAACTGGCCATTGTCAGTCAAGATACCCATTTGTTCCACGGGAATGTTACAGAAAACCTCTTGTTTGGTGCACCCAATGCGACGCCAGAGGAGATCAAGGCTGCTGCCGTTGCGGCCAATGCACATAGCTTTATCATGCAATTGCCGATGGGCTACGAGACGGTTGTTGGAGAGCGTGGTATCCGGCTGTCTGGCGGACAGCGCCAGCGTATCGCCATTGCCCGGGCACTTCTTCGTAATGCACCAATCCTGGTTCTGGATGAGGCCTTGTCGTCTGTCGATGCGGAAAATGAAGCGATCATTCAAGAAGCGCTGGATCGATTGATGGTCGGTCGGACAACGCTCATTCTGGCGCATAGGTTGTCCAGTGTCATCGGTGCCGATCGCATTCTGGTGTTAAAAGAAGGCGAGATCGCCGAGCAGGGGACCCATCAGGAATTAATGGAAACCGCCGGAACTTATTACGCCCTGATGTCCCAACAGGTTGAAGATCGGAACAGTTCGGATGTCGTGAAGGCTCCCACGTCATCTCCAATCAGCGACACCATAACGGCCCCCACAACTTCGGAGAACAAGACGAGCGAGCGACTGGATTCTGTTCTACGGGCCGATGGTTTGGGCTGGATGGAGACGATTGCGGAGCTTATGACCTACGTCATGCCGTGGAAGGGGCGCTTGGCCCTGACGTTTGGTCTTGGTGTCAGTCGGGTATGTGCGTTTATCGGCGTGAGTGTGCTCTCGGCCCTTGCGATTGCCGCGATCAAACATGATGAGCCGTTTATGGATTTCCTATATGTGCTGGCCGTGTTGGCACCGACAGCGGGGATTTTGCATTGGCTGGAATCCTGGGTTGCACATGATATGGCGTTCAATCTGCTTGCTGATATGCGGATCAAGCTTTTTAAGAAATTAAGCCAGTTAGCACCCGCCTTTTTAACGCGCCATCGCAGTGGTGATATTGTCAGTCTGGCGACGCAGGACGTAGATATGGTGGAGTACTTTTTTGCCCATACGGTTGCACCGGCTTTCGTTGCTGTTTTGGTCCCGGCGTCCGTTCTGGCGGTGCTCTATTCCTTTCACTGGCTACTCGCCGTCGCACTTGTTCCAACATTGGTTTGTGTCGCACTGACCCCCGTCTTTTTCCGAAGCCGGATTGATCGGATCGGTGCCGAAGTTCGCGAAGCCTTTGGCTTGATGTCATCTCATACGGTGGAAACCGTGCAAGGGTTAACTGAAGTCCTGAATTTCGAAGCGGGTGCTGCACGGCGCGATGCCTATTTAAAAATGGTGGATTGGTTTCAGGACACGCGACAACCCTTCATTAGTGGCAATACATTCCGGAAAGTTTTCGTCGATGTGATAACCGGTCTTGGAGTTCTCTGTGTGATTTTGACAGGAACCTATCTGGTTAATGAAGGGCTTGTCGACAGCGCTTATGTGCCGTTACTGGCGTTGATATCTATGGCTGCGTTCTTACCGGTTTCCGAAATTGCTGATGTGGGTCGGGAGCTTGCGAACACGTTAGGATCAACTCAGCGCCTTAAAGCCGTTTATGATGAAGAAGTTGTCATTACGGATGGGCCGCAGGAAATTGAAAAGCCTGAACCGGGTGTGGAAAATGACGGTGTCGGAATCGCTTTCGATAATGTGACGTTTGCCTACCCGCAAACAAAAGAGCCAGCGCTTAACGGAGTTTCCTTTGATGTTGCACCGGGCAAAACTGTTGCCCTGGTGGGGCCATCTGGTGCCGGCAAAAGTACCATTGCGCAATTATTGATGCGGTTTTGGGACCCGCAATCCGGTCGGGTTACCCTGCAAGATGTTGATCTTCGTCAGTACAAACTCAATCACTTGCGGGTGACAACCGCTTTGGTGCAACAAGACACGTACCTTTTTAACGATACTTTGTTGGGGAACCTACTGATCGCCAACCCTTCCGCAACACAAGAGCAGGTTGACATCGCCCTTGCCCAAGCGTCTTTGACGGAGTTTGTCGACGGATTACCTGACGGGTTGCAAACCTACGTCGGAGAACGGGGCTTCAGCCTTTCCGGCGGACAGCGCCAGCGGGTCGCCATTGCCCGAGCGTTTTTGAAAGATGCCCCGATCCTGCTTCTTGATGAGGCGACCTCTCATTTGGATTCCATCAGCGAACGGACAGTCCATGACGCCTTGACCAGGTTGATGAAAAACCGCACGACCTTGATTATCGCCCACAGACTGTCAACGATCAGGAATGCCGATCTTATCGTGGTTCTTGATCAGGGTCGCGTTGCCGAAACCGGCACGCATCAGGAACTGTTATCAAAACAAGGATTATATGCCGATCTTGTTGCCCATCAAATGTCTGCGGGTGCGAAGACCGTGGCGGCATAGTCTGGTGCCGCCCAAGAGTTCGGATCTTGAAGGGAGCCGGGCATAAAGAGATGCGAGGCGGGGCTCTTTTGTCACCAATGTCGCGCATCTTGTATCTACCCAGTCGCCAACGGTAGTATCGCCCCGGTACCAACATGAAGGCCGTCGCATATGTTCTCTGCTTCCAGCGAAGTCGACAAAAAGTTTTACCAGAAAGGTGAACTGATCTTTGAAGAGGGACAGCCCGGTGACTGCGCGTGTATTGTTGAAACCGGCTCTGTCGAGGTTTTCAAAATCGTTGAAGGTGAAACGGTTCGACTGGCAACCATGGGAGAAGGCGAGCTTTTTGGCGAAATGGCGGTGATTGACGGCTCGCCGCGCATGGCCAACGCGCGGGCGGCTGAGGATAGTGTAATCATTTCGCTGCCGCAAAAGCTCTTTGATACCAAGCTGCAAAAATACGATCCGGCTATGCGCTCGATGATCCAGATTTTACTCGAAAATTTGCGAAATGTGCATAAGGTCTATATGCAGCGGCCCCGAAGTATTGACGATTATCTTGATGCATTGACATTCCATACAAACGGGTTCGAAAGTTATCTCAAAAAACTGCCAAAAGAAGCAGCGACAACAAATGGATTAACAGAATTGCAGGAAATTCATGCGTCAATTGATCAATTGCGTAAGCAATTTGCGGATCATCGCTAGGAAGCAAAGGCTTCAGAATTGAGACTGGGAAAGCGAGCACGTGGAGAGGGGGACACTTGGGATTTTGATAACCTGAGTGAAATTCAGCGCCCTTGGGTCGAATTTTTGGAGAAGGAATTGCACCAGCTATGGGGGCTGGGTCGTAATTTGCTGCTTGTTTGGACGCCGGGTGACAAATCGATCGAAGTGCTCGTCATCCCCCATTATACGATCAGCGAACATGCGCAGCGGGCGGGTGAAGAAGCCAATCGCGTTAAAGAATCGGCTCTCGGGTTGCGCCCGACCAGTTTTCTGGAAGATGTCATCGCCAATCCAAAACATGTTACGCGCGACGGGCTTACCCATCTTGCCAAACTGATGGACAGTCCTATTTCAAAAATCGAATTACCGTTTCAACCGGGCAGGGATCTACCGTACTCGGTGATCGAAACGGTTATAAAGCGCTACAGTATCGCCTATATTGACGACCGCGCCGTGGCCCTGTTTGATATTGTCGGGTTTTCGCTTTTATCGCCTTTGGAACAGGTGACGCAGCTGAACAGTTTATCGTTCTCGGTAAATTCCGCCTATCAAAAAATGCTCGATAACGACATCGAGATAAATTTTGCCCGTACGACGACGGGTGACGGGTTCTATATCTGGAACCGGGATCGAAGTGGGCAGGCCAACGTAAATTTATATCATTTTACCCATTTGATACTGGCGGATAACGCGATTGCGCGAAGCAAGGCGACGGGGCGCACAACGCCGCTGCTGCGGGCGTGTTTCCATATTGGCGGACACTACGAATTTTACCAGTCCGAAGGGTTGAGCCCGACGGTTTACAGCTTCATCGTCGGTGATGTGACGATCGAATTGGCACGCATGATTGACCGTGCTTTACCTGGACAGGTGCTGGTTGGCGATTTCGTTGCTCATATGCCCGACCGGATGACCGGCACAATAACGCCGACGACAACAGCCCAGTTTATAGAACGAACCCAGGATACCCTCTCCAGCTTAAAAGGCCTTGTCCTTTCCGGTGATCATATTGAACAGATCCGCTGCTACCTGACCGGCGAAAAACGCGAAGGGGAGTTCGCCATTCAAAAGTATCTGATTGCGGATAAACACGGGTTTACACGCAATGTTTACAACGCAAAAATAAACATCTATCGCGCCGGGTCAGAGCCAATTTTCCTGGGTTTGCAAGCCAGCGAGCTTGATGATTTCAAGATTGAAGGTACGGCGTATGATTGATCAGCGCGCCTAACGTAAAGCCCCGCGAATAAGGCTGGTACAAAGTAAATTGCGAGATATGATTTAAAGAAACACATCTTTCGATTAACAGGAGCCGCTATGTCAGATCCGATCTTTCACAATTTTTCGACAGCCCCAACACACGTCGCGCCGTTCAGTCATGCCGTTGAAAGCGATGGCTGGATTCAGCTCACGGGGCAAATGCCAACGGACCCTGATGATGATGCCGCGCCTTTGCCAGAGGGCGTAGAAGCTCAGACCCGCCGGGTTATGGACAATTTAATCATCGTACTTGAAGGGCTGGGGCTGGGGCTCGAGCACGTGCTGTCGTGCCGCGTTTTCATTACGGAATTCAAGCGCGATTACGAGGTGATGAATGACACCTACAAGTCCTATTTCCCCAAAGATCGCTTGCCCGCCCGGACCTGTATCGGGGTGACCGGTCTGGCGCGTGATGCATTGGTCGAGATTGATATGGTCGCGAAGCGTCCGTCTTAAAATTACAACCGAAAAATACTTCTGGGAGGCCACTAAGATGGCGACAATTACGTATCCGACGTTAATGGAAATTGATTTTGGAGCAATCAAAGTGCTGGGGGATGCGCTGAAACGAAACGGCATTTCTAGGCCTTTAATCTGCACGGACAAAGGCGTCGTCGCCTGCGGGATCTATGACAAGGTGCGTGGCGTTTTGCCAAACGAAGTGACACCTACTGTTTTTGATGGCACACCCGGTAATCCGACAGAAGCCGCTGTCCGCGAAGCCCTGGTGCTTTACCGGGAAAACGATTGCGATGGCATCGTTGCTATCGGTGGTGGCTCCTCAATCGATCTTGGCAAAGCGGTTGCCCTTACCGCCAGTCACGACGGGCCGATTAATGATTGGTCGGCTGTCAACAAAGGCAAAGACCGCATCGGGATCGCCCCACCGATCATCGCCATGCCGACCACCGCCGGGACCGGCAGTGAAGTCGGCGGCGGCTCGGTGATTATTACGGACGAAGGCAAAAAAGTTGTGATCGTCAGCCCAAACCTGATCCCGAAAATGGCGATCTGTGACCCGGAATTGACACTCAGCCTGCCCAAACATTTGACGGCGGCTACGGGTATGGATGCCATGGCCCATTGCATCGAGGCTTATCTGACGCCTGTCATCAACCCGCCCGCAGCCGCAATCGGCCTGGATGGTCTGGAGCGGGTTGTGAAATACCTCAAACGCGCCGTCGATGATGGCAATGACCGTGATGCCCGCTGGAACATGATGATGGCCGCCAGCGAAGGTGCAATGGCCTTTGCCAAGGGACTAGGCGCCGTCCATTCCATGAGCCACGCGATTGGAGCGAATGAAGACCTGCGCTTGCACCACGGCACCCTGAACGCTGTCGTCCTGCCAACCGTTCTGCGCTTCAATGCCGATCACGTAGGCGATAAATACACGCAACTCCGCCGCGCCATGGGCTTGGCTGAAAACGCCGATATCGCCGAATGGATTGAAGAATATAATGCTTCCATCGACCTGCCCGCCAACCTCGGAGCCATGGGCGTCACGGATGCCATGATCCCCGATTTGGCCCAACACTGCATGACCGACGCCTGCCACTTCTCCAACCCGAAACGACCAACGGTTGAAGAATATGAAGTGATGTTTGGGGAGGCGATGGGGTAGATGCGGGCCCGTTATTCAGTCAGTGCCGTTTGAGCTGCAAATCGTTGTCTGGATTTCTCCCGTGCGATTGCCGCAACTTGCTCTCGGTTCTTGGGCGTGCTGTGGGTTTCCAGTGACGCGATCAGAGTGCGGGCGGCGGCGGTAACATCCTCGATGGCTTGCTCAAATGCGGCTTCATTCGCTTTCGATGGTTTAGTGAAGCCGCTGAGCTTGCGCACGAACTGGACGGCGGAGGCGCGGATTTCATCTTCGGTGGCGGGTGGCTCGAAGTTGAATAAGGTTTTAATGTTACGGCACATGGCGGCGTTCTCCCGGACGATTGTGAAGGCTCAGGTTAAATGCGAACGAACGTCCGGTTCAAGGGTGTCCTCTTAGACTCTATCGAAAATAATTCTAAAGCTTCGGCATGGGAAGTCGTCTCGAACGGGTCGCGTAATGTAACTGGCGGTGCGTCACAAAGGGCAACGGCTGCGCTATGGCGGCAATAGAGGGTGTAAATCTCAACAAGAATCTGTGGTGGGGGTTCATTATTGCCGAATTTTTTGTCGAACTCTTCTTGTCAGCCAGATTTTCATCCCCACGTATTCAAATATTTGGATTAACATACAGGCAAAGACCTAACGTCAGGCAAAAGTGGAATGCGGATTTGCAGGACGCGGTCGGGGAGGATTTAAAATGAACCAAAATGAACCCATCGCAATTAAAAGTATGATGTATGCAGGGGGTTGGTGCGTTGTTGCCGCGCTTGCTCTGGTTGCCGTTGTTTGGGGCTTGCTCGGTATTTTCGTTATCTAGGCAAAAGCCCGTTTTAGGCAAGCCGGTGCATTACGTGTCTTTGCTGCCAGAGGTGTCGTTATGGATGTTTTCCAGCTGATCGATGCGGCGAATGCCGGGGAACAGTTTCATCCAGAGTAACGTGACGCCTACCGTGGTGATGCCACCCACCAGAACCGCAGAAACTGTTCCGATGCCGCCGGCCATAACGCCCGCACGGAAATCACCCAATTCGTTGGACGCGTTGATTGATATCGCATTGACTGCGCTGACCCTCCCGCGCATGTCATCGGGCGTGGCGATCTGTACCAGAGTTTGACGGACGTAAACGCTGACCATATCTGCCGCCCCATAGATGGCGAGGGCAAACAGGGAAATCCAGTAGGTTTCAGAGAGACTGAAGACCGTAATGGAAAGTCCGAATGTGGCGAGTGAAAAGAACAGGGTTGGCCCCATGTAGCGGGGGGCTGAAATTTGCATGAGGATAACGCCGACCAGCAGGGAACCAACACCCGGCATCGCCCGCATGACACCGAGACCACTGGGGCCGACGTGCAGGATGTCCGCCGCGTAAATCGGCAGTAACCCCATAACACCACCAAACAGAACAGCCAACAGATCTATGGATATCGCGCCAAGGACGATCTTGTTGTTCCAGATATAATGAAAGCCGCCCAACACTGTTTGCAGGCTGACGGGATCACGCGATGGAACTTTTAAATTTCCTGAAATCATCGCAGACGTGATACCGGCCAGCAGGAACGTCGCCAGGGTAAAATAATAAACGCCGTCGCCAACGCCCGCGATCAGAAAGCCACCCAAGGCGGGGCCCAAAAGCTGTGCAGCCTTGCTGGCGGAAGAGTTGTAGGCAATGGCTTTTGGAAATTGGCTCATGGGCATGAGGTTCGGCAACACGGCCTGACTGGCTGTGTGATAAAAGGCGCGGGCAGCACCGTGAACGGCGAGAATAGCCAGAATGGGCCAAACCGTGCCAAGGCCAAGACCGAACAAGACAATGAGGGCACCAATAACCGCCATGTGGACGATGTTACACAGGACCATAATGCGGCGGCGGTCAAATTTGTCCGCCGCCATTCCGGCGGCCAAAAACAGGATCAACGCCGGGGCAAACTGCGCCAGCCCGATAAGCCCGAGATCCAGGGGGTTGTTGGTGAGTTTATAGACATGCCACCCGACAGCCACCGTAAGGGAATGGGTCCCGATCACATTGCTGGTGCGATTGATGACGAATAGCCAAAAATTTCGGTTACGCAGTAGCGGCGTTTCATCGGTGTGATCTGCAGGCATTCTGGCCTATTGTACTCTGGGTCAGTTGGAAATGATATTATGCTCCGGACCAAAAGGATACTTGGTAATATTCTCGGCCCCGTCTTGAGTTAATACGAGTATATCATGTTCCCGATATCCGCCAGCCCCCGCGTGCCCTTCAGGCAACATAATCATCGGTTCCATGGAAACCACCATGCCCGGTTCCAATACCGTTTCGATGTCTTCGCGAAGTTCCAGACCGGCTTCGCGCCCATAGTAGTGACTGAGGACCCCAAACGAATGACCATAACCGAAGGTTCGATATTCGAGCAAATCGTGGGCCTTGTAGATTTCGTTGAGTTCCAATGCGATATCACAGCAACGGACGCCCGGCCGGATCAATTCGAGACCGCGTTTGTGGACGTCGACATTGACGTTCCAAAGGCGCAGATGCTCATCTGAACAATGTTCCGAGAACAGTGTTCTTTCCAGCGCCGTATAATATCCAGCGATCATTGGGAAACAGTTGAGGCTCAGGATATCGCCAGAGTCAATTTTACGGCTGGTGACGGGGTTATGCGCGCCGTCGGTGTTAATTCCGGATTGAAACCATGTCCAGGTATCCAAAAGTTCCGTATCTGGAAACCGCTTCGCGATCTCGCGGACCATAGCTTGCGTCGACTCCAGTGCCACTTCGTATTCGCAGACCCCGACGGCGATGGAATCGCGACAGGTATAGCCGCCAATATCGGCAATTGCGGCGCCTTGTTTGATGTGGGCGATTTCTTCCGGGGATTTGATCATCCGCATTTTCATGGTCGGAGCGGCGATATCTACGAATTCAGTATTGGGTAACGCAAGCCGTAGTTTTTCCATGTTCTGGAGATTGACATGGTCAAATTCAATGCCAACGCGCCCGCCTGCGGGAATGAGCTGCTGTATGGCCTTGAAGTAGTTGTCACGTTGCCAATCGGTATAAGTCAAATTGTCGCCGATGGTCCTCCGCCACGGTTGGCCTCCGTCAATGTTTGCAGCAACGGTTGTCGCGGTATCATGGCTCAAGATGTGCGCGTAGAGACGGCCAAAATGACAATAAAGAAAATCGGAATAGTAGTTAATATTGTGGTAGGAAGAAAATAAAACATGCCCGATATCGTTTTCGCTCATATAGGCGCGAAGGGTGCTTTGACGCTTTTCATATTCCGCTTTCGAGAACGTGTTTTTGGCGGGTTCTCCATTATGAATTTGTATCGTGTTTTCCATTATTTTCCCCTGTGACAAACTTGGTGTTTTGCTTTTGTCTCTGACATATGGAGTTTCTTATAAACGATTGTTCGGGGAACGCCCACCGATCGTGCGAGACAGGACATGAACAGCGATGAACAGAACGATTTTTATTTAGCAGACGCAGCATAGAACCTTGAAAAACTGCCGTGATTGAGCGATATATGTCTTATGCTGAAACCAATTGGCTTACTGAGTTGGCGTCTTTGTAAATTTGACATCGATTGACCGCATTTCGCTCCGTAAAAAGTTCTATGTGTCGTAAGGGTTCCCAAAATGAAGATTGCAGTTCTAAAAGAACGTCAAGCAGGCGAGGCGCGTGTCGCCGTCTCTCCTGAAATCGCAGGTAAGTTAAGTGCCCTGGGGTTTACAGTCAGTATCGAAAAAGGGGCGGGGGTTAGTGCCTCCTATCCGGATGATGCGTACAAAGATGCTGGTGCCTCTATTGCTGCGACGGCGGCAGCTGCGCTTAAGGATGCGGGTATGGTGCTGAAAATTCAGGCGCCTGACGCAGCGGAGCGCTCAAAAATCGCCAAAGGCACAATCGTCATGGCGCACATGAATGCGCTTTCTGACGGAGCGGGCATGAGTGCCCTTGCGAAAGCCGGTATTACGGGAATTGCCATGGAATTGATGCCGCGGATTACGCGCGCGCAAAGCATGGATATCCTCTCGAGCCAATCAAATCTGGCCGGCTATAAAGCTGTGTTGGATGCGGCGTCCGAATTTGGCCGTGCCTTCCCGATGATGATGACGGCTGCCGGCACCATTGCACCGGCAAAGGTCTTTGTCATGGGCGTTGGCGTTGCCGGCCTTCAGGCGATTGCGACGGCAAAGCGATTGGGCGCTGTAGTAACGGCAACAGATGTCCGGCCGGCGACGAAAGAACAAGTTGAAAGCTTGGGCGGCAAGTTTTTGGTGGTTGATCCGGAAATGGAAAAAGACGCACAAACCGAAGGCGGTTATGCCAAGCAAATGCCGCCAGAATACTTTGAGAAGCAAAAGGCGGTTGTTGCCGAGCATATCAAGAAACAAGATGTTGTGATTACCACCGCATTGATTCCGGGGCGTGAAGCGCCAACGCTTGTCACCAAGGAAATGGTTGAAAGTATGCAGGCGGGTTCCGTGATCGTTGATTTGGCGGTTGAAGCTGGTGGAAACTGTGAGTTGGCGAAATTAGGTGAGGTTGTGACGACAGCCACTGGGGTTAAGGTTGTTGGCCATGCCAATGTCCCGGCCCGTTTGGCCGTTGATGCCAGTGCGCTGTTTGCCCGCAATCTCTTTAACTTTATCAAGCCCTTTATGAATAAAGATTCTGGTGAGTTTGCACTTGATTGGGAAGATGAAGTTGTAACGGGCACGCTGGTGACGAAAGACGGAAAAGTCGTTAACGAGCGGGTTCCCGCCGGTACCACAGCAAAAGCAAAAGCCAAACCGGCCGCGAAAGCAGCGGCTAAAAAAGCACCAGCAAAGAAACCCGCGGCAAAGAAACCTGCTGTAAAAAAGGCGGAGCCTGAACAAGCACCTGCCGCGAAAGAGGAGAAGTAATCATGGATGCTGCAACACTAGCGGATCAGGCGTCTAAATTAGCCAATGGTGCCGCCCAACTCTCGGAAGCTGCAGAAAAACTGGCGCAGCAATCAACGGAACTGATTGTCGCTCAAGCCCCTGCCTTGACTGGTACGGGTAGCTCGTTCTTGTCCATGTTTACAATCTTCGTGATGGCCTGCTTTGTCGGCTATTACGTTGTCTGGAGTGTCACGCCAGCTTTGCATTCGCCTTTGATGGGCGTCACCAACGCCATCTCTTCGGTTATTATTGTGGGTGGGTTGTTGGCCGCTGGACCAGTCGGTATGGATTTCTCAAAAGTTATGGGCTTTCTCGCTGTGGTGTTGGCTTCGGTTAACATTTTTGGCGGATTTATTGTGACGCAGCGAATGCTCGCAATGTTTAAGAAAAAGAAGAAGTAGGGGACGAGACATGGATTCAGAAATTACAGGTTACGCATATCTCGTCTCGGCCGTGTTCTTTATTATGGCGTTGCGAGGCTTGAGTTCGCCAGAAACGGCCCGTACGGGTAACTTATTTGGCGTCATTGGTATGGTCATTGCAATTGGCACGACGTTGAGCGCGCCAGGTGTAATGAGCCTTGAAATGATTATTGTTGGTATTTTGATTGGCGGCGGTATTGGAACGTTTCTTGCCGTCAAAATTGAAATGACGGCACTGCCTCAACTTGTTGCGGCTTTTCATAGTCTCGTGGGCTTGGCTGCTGTATTTGTGGCGACCGCAGCTTTGTACCAACCGGAAGCTTTCGGTCTGGGTGCCAAAGGGGCAATCGCCGGTGCCAGCTTGCTTGAAATGGGTCTGGGAACGGTCGTTGGCGCGATTACGTTCTCCGGTTCAATTATCGCGTTCGCCAAGTTGCAGGGGTTGATGTCTGGATCGCCGATTACCTTTAAGTTTCAGCATCCCTTAAATGCTGTTGTCGGTCTGGTCATCATTTATGCGCTGGTTAGCTTCGTGGACACCGAATCATACGCCATGTTTGCGCTTATGGTCGGATTGGCATTTTTGATTGGTTTCTTGATCATCATTCCGATTGGCGGCGCGGATATGCCCGTTGTTGTCTCCATGCTCAATTCCTATTCAGGATGGGCTGCTTGTGGCATCGGCTTTACGCTTTCTAACCCGGCTCTGATCATCACCGGGGCCCTTGTCGGCTCGTCCGGGGCGATCCTCAGTTATATTATGTGCAAAGGGATGAACCGGTCGATCTTCAACGTTCTGTTGGGTGGATTTGGTAGCGACAGTGGTGCTGTGGCGGCAGGTGGCGGCGGTGCTGATGAGCGTCCCGTTAAATCAGGTGCTGCTGATGATGCGGCATTCCTGATGAAGAATGCTTCCAAGGTGATTATTGTCCCCGGTTACGGGATGGCCGTCGCACAAGCCCAGCATGCATTGCGCGAGATGGCGGATGTTTTGAAAGCAGAAGGGGTTGAGGTGGCTTATGCGATTCACCCGGTTGCTGGACGGATGCCGGGTCATATGAACGTGCTCCTTGCGGAAGCGAATGTACCCTATGATGAGGTTTTTGAGCTTGAAGAAATCAATAACGAATTTTCGACGGCTGATGTTGCATTTGTGATCGGTGCAAATGACGTGACCAATCCAGCGGCCAAGACGGATCCGACCAGTGCCATCTACGGGATGCCCATCCTTGATGTGGATAAAGCGGGTTCTGTCTTGTTTATCAAACGCTCGATGGCTTCCGGTTATGCCGGTGTTCATAACGAACTGTTCTTCGAAGACAATACGATGATGCTGTTCGGTGATGCGAAGAAAATGACTGAAGAGATTGTTCAGGCGTTGGGATAATCACAGTTCACGTATTTAAGAACGTGTGCTCAAAACATAAGAGGCCGTCCCCAGGGACGGCCTCTTTTTTTATCCATTGGGAAATCCCTTAGCGTGTAAAGGATCGTGTCGAATAGTCTTCTTTTGGCAACTTGCCGATTGTCCCTTTGGCTTTGACGTAATCAACAAAGGATTGCGCGTAATCCAGATAGGTGTCGAGAATGCGGCCATCTTTGGCAACTGTCTTGAAGGTCAGATATCCATCACGACCGCCAGCAATGTAGTTATTGGTCACGACTTTATAGGTTTTGCCCATATCGAGCCCAGACCAAGTGCTTTCGCCCTTGCCGCGGTATTCGATATTGCTAAAGCGCTGGCCTTTGGCTTTGCCCGCGTCGATGTCCCAACGCAAACCTGCAGCATAGGGGTATGCACCTGTTGAGCCCCCTTCGGAAAGGGCGTAATCAAGTGAATCTTCGAGCACGGCGAGAATTTCCTGGCCCGTCATATCGAGCTCGACGAGCGTGTTTGCGAAAGGTAACAGCGTGTAGGCATCGCCAATGGTGTAGGGGCCAGCCGGGACATCAACACGCACGCCACCGCCGTTCTGTATGGCAATATCACTGGTTTTGCTCATATTGCGGAAGGCATGGGCCACAAGATTGGCAATGTCTGAACCTTGCTCTGCTGTTTCTGATTTATCACAAAGCGCTGATTTACCCTGTCCCGGGATGCGTTCAAGGCACAGCCGATCCGATACTTCTCCGATAACCGCTTGCTTCAGTTCGTCAACCTTGGCTGAGAAACCGGACAGAAGCTGTTCCGCATCGGCATCGCCTTTAATAATGGAGATTTCCGATTTGGCCGAGATGATTGCTTTGGCTGCCGTACGAACGTCGCCTTCCAGTTCTACCCGTTTTCCATCGGCGTTCTTTCGTTTAAAAGAATCAGCAATCGGCATATGCGGTGTTCCGGAACAGGCTTTGACAGTTCCATCATTATTGAACGCAATATTGAGTTCACCGACAATGAGTGAGTACTGCCACGCTTGCGCGACACAAACTGTATTTCCGTCAGCATCCTTTGCAACGGTCGGGTATGGACCTGCTGAGTTAAGCCCCACGTCAGCAAAGTCACCGAGAAGAGTATGGCTATCACCACCGATAACCACATCGACCCCCTTAAGCTTCGCAACCATTGCCAGGTCATTTTTGTACTGATAGTGGGTCAATAGAACCACATGGTCGACGCCCTGAGCTGTCAACGCGTCGATCATTTTCTGCGCCGTTGCGGTCTCATCCAGGAACTGTGTTGTTTCATCGGGGCTGGATGAATTTTTGGTTTTTTTTGCGATATCGATGCCAACGATCCCAATTTTTTTACCCGCCACGTCTTTTACCACGTAGGGGCGCAGATAATCGGTTGCTGATTTTTTAGCAAGTGGCGATACACCCACTTCCGGGACCACGTTGGCGGCCAGTGCGGGAGTGTTACAATTTCCTTTCGCAAGATGATCGAGGAAGTTAGCCAACCCCGCATCACCATCGTCGAATTCGTGATTGCCCAGAGCAAAAGCGTCAAAACAGACCTCGTTCATCAACGCTGCATCGGCTTCACCTTTGAAAAGTGTATAATAAAGATCCCCCGTTAGGGCATCTCCCGCATGCAGTTTTAAAACGTTTTGCTGACCAGATGACAATTGGTCGAATAATGTCACGACGCTTGGAAAACCGCCGGCCCGAACGCGTGTTGATTTTCCGTCGAGCTTTAGGCTCATCCGGCTATCAGCCCGCAAATGGGAGTGATGATCATTGATATGTAGTATTTTCAGCTCATAGGCACTGGCGGCTGTGCCTGCGGCAGATGCTGCGAAAAGGCAGCCCGCAGCCGTCAAGCCACGTAAAAGTGTGGGTCGGATTTTCATCGAACGCTTCCCTGCTAAGTTAATGGACACCTAAGCGAAACATTTAGCCGTAGAGTCCTTGTAAGAGCAAGCATCGGAAAGCGGGATATCGTCAGCCCTTTTTTTGGAGGGGAGGGGCTCGGATTGGCTCTCATAGCAGGGGCATGGGGAAGGATGAGAGTTAGGCACGACAAAACCGCGTTAGAATCTAATCCCACGCGGTTTTTAACATTTTAAAAGGTAAAGTCGCTTTACCTAGTGAAATGAATGCCTAGAAGCCTTCGCGCTCGACGCGCTTGCGTTCCAACTTACGGGCGCGACGAACAGCTTCAGCCTTTTCACGGGCTTTGCGTTCGGACGGCTTCTCGTAAGACCGGCGTAATTTCATTTCACGGAAAATGCCTTCACGTTGCATTTTCTTTTTCAAAGCTTTTAAGGCTTGATCGACGTTATTATCACGGACACTGACTTGCACGTTTGCTAATCTCTCTACATGTTAGATGTCAGAGAAGTCATTACTTCCCCACTGAGGAGCGCGTTCTAACACATCATATCGGGGTTGTGAAGTGCGAAATCCAGATTATTTTATATTACGAAAGCCTTGCAATGCTTGAGTTTGATATGAGTTTGCCCAAATGCCTATTTTGAAAATTGCCCGAATGGGCCACCCCGTATTGGCCAGAAAGGCTGATTCCGTCGAAGATCCGACGAATCCGGAAATTCATTATCTGATTAACGATATGATCGAAACGATGCGGGATGCGCCGGGGATCGGTTTGGCTGCTCCGCAAGTGCACGTGCCAAAACGTGTCGTCGTGTTCTATGTTCCAGGATCGCGAACAGACGATGGTGATGATGGCGTCGGCCTGACGGCTTTGATTAATCCGGTGATTGAACCTCTTACGGATCAAATGGAAATCGGCACCGAAGGCTGCCTTTCTTTGCCTGGGATGGCCGGGCAGGTGCCGCGCTATACCAAAATCAGGTACTCAGCTGTTTTGCCGAACGGGGATCCTTTTGCACGAGAAGCCGAGGGCTATCACGCGCGAGTGGTGCAACATGAATGTGACCATCTGGACGGAATCCTGTACCCGATGCGCATGGATAACCTGGATTCTTTCGGCTACACTGAGGAACTTCAAAAAGCACAGCAACAGGAAGACTCGCAAGATGACGGATGATCTGAGAACCCGCCGCGATAACATCGTCGAAAGCGCTCTTCCTCACATAGCCTTTGATGGCTGGACCATGGCCGCCTTGGAGCAGGGCGCTAGTGATGCCGGATACAAGGATCAAATGGCACGCCGAGCGTTCACGGACGGCGTCCCGCAAGCGATTGACCATTTTGCGGATTGGTCAGACCGACGGATGGTCGATGCGCTTGAGCCGTTGGCTTTGGAAAACATGAAAATTCGTGAACGAATTCATAGTTGCGTAAAAGTAAGAATAGAGCTCAACGCTCCGCATAAAGAAGCCATCCGTCGTTTACTGTCTTATCTGGCCTTGCCGACAAATGCCGCTCTTGCAAGCCGGATTGCCTGGCGCAGTTGTTCGGTCATGTGGTATGCCGCTGGAGATCGCTCTGCGGATTGGAATCACTATAGCAAACGGGGACTCCTGGTCGGCGTCTATACGGCAACAATTCTTCATTGGCTGAATGATGATGGCGATGAGTCAGGAGATTATCCGGCGACGTGGGCATTTCTGGATCGGCGCATCTCAGACGTCCTGAGAACCTTTGGTTTCCCAAGGAAAGTTAAGGCATTCATGTCGAGCCTTCCGGGACTAAAACTTCGCAATTGTATACCCAGAAACTCAAGCCATTAACCTTAAAGAATTTATGTCGGGTGGCATGGGTCGTGGTTCAGTAAGATTGCGGTGATTTTTTAAATTGTATTAGCAGATATCCCTATGAGCCAAAAAGTTCTGATCGTCGAAGATGATACCATGATTCAGGGGTTTTTGCGTCTCGCCCTTGAAGGCGAAGGTTATCAGGTCAATGTTGTCCGTACAGCTAATGAGATGCGGGTTGCCTTTCAGCAGGGCGGTTACGATCTGATTTTACTTGATTTGGGTTTGCCCGATGCGGATGGCCTGGATGTGATTTCTGAAATTCGGGCTGCCAGCTCTGTCCCGATTGTTGTTGCCAGTGCCAGACAGGGTTCCAGTGATCGTGTAGCGGCGCTTGAGCGTGGCGCTGATGACTATCTAACCAAGCCTTTTGATCCCGCTGAGTTATTGGTTCGTGTGAAAAACCTTTTCTCGCGTTGTAATGCGCATCCGGTCTCAGCCGCACCACCGGGCGGCGTTCCAAATATGGACGCAAAGGTAAAGCCCCCGATCCCACCGGCAATGAAGACGACTCCGGTCAGTCCCGTTCCCGCTTCTGTGCATCCGGTCGAAACCAAACAGGAACCTCATCAGACATCAGTTGAAGCAAGTTTGCAGGCCGCTGCCAAAAAGTCGGCGCCAACCCCAGTTTCTCATGCGCCAGCAAAAGGAAATGTGGATATTTCGGTCCTAATAGCCGCTTTTGTTGCAGTTATTGCGTTTGGCGGTGTCGGTTTTTATTGGTTCACAACTTCCATGACGACCACCAATGATAACAGGATCGCCGCTCTGGAGCGCCAACTTAGCAGTCAAAATCCGACGGACGAGGCGCAGGTCGACGGTGGGGCGCGCCGCGGCGCGTTGCAACCACCGGCGGAGCCAGAGGTGCCAATTGCACAATCGACAGCGGAGCGCAGTGCAGACCTTCCATCATCGGCCCAGGATCAGCTTTCGCAATCGGTAACATCTTCTTCGTCCCGTAATAGTGTTGCGCCCGCAGAACCCATAGAGAATGCTCCTGTGTCCAATGATGTCGTTGCCGCGCCGCGCCTCAATGAACCGAAAGCAAAAAGTACAGATTGGGCGTTAAACAGCGTTTGCCCCCCGCTGCCTGATGTCAAATGGTGGCGCGTGAAAACGCATATGCAAATCGTGTTGTTTGTGAACCGGGAACATGACGGAGACTGGCAACCTTATCTCAACAATTGGCGCGCACGCATTGAGAAATTAAAGGATATTATGGATCGGGGCTCCGGTATTAAGACCAGTTCTGGCGAAATTCTGCAAGGAGAGTCCCTTGCGAACTATATCCGGGACACGGCAAACCGGATTGCTATCATTCAGTGCCTGTCCCGCGAAGCCCGCATAGCCTCTGAGCGCTGAACTGCTGAGATGAAGCGGTCCGGGTTCTGGAACCTGAATGAGACAGGACGCGATCTGGCAAGACCACGTCCTGTTGTTCAGGGGGGCTAAAAGGTTGTTTTTCACCTTCTAGCGGTTCCGGAGGGGACGGAACCAGACAAACGGATGTCTTGCATTCAATATGCGTAAAGGAGGCTGGTTTGGCGAATCACATACCTACACAGTTTTGTGAAGGGGGTGTCGGGGGGAGGTTATTCTTATTATGATAAACTGGTTTTGGACATCAACGTAAGACTGGCGTAAGATACTGCCATACGCGAAGACGAGAGTATAAATTTCAAATGCTTAGACAGGAACCACCGCCGTTAAATCGACCGCCATCGCCGCCAAAAGGGCCGGCAACCATGGCGTCTGCCGCACCGCAGCCTGCGGGTGAGACCGTTTATGCGTCCAATGCCGCGTATGGAGGCCCCGATTTAGCAGACCATTTCTTGCAATGCTCCAAACTCGGGCGTTATTTGACCGTTGAGGATGGGACCCGGTTCGTGATTACCGATGACTTTCGCACCGCACCTGTGATATCGGCGGCGTCGGCTATTGCGGCGATTTATTCAAAAGATTTCTTGGTTGCGCAGGCCGCGCTTCTTCCGCTCAGCGAAACCGCGCAGAAGATGTCGGTCCGAGAACGCGATAAATTTGAACGGTTGTTTGCGCTTATTGAAGAAGAAGCCTTGGCGGAACCGGTAAAAGACTCGGCGCGTGCCATACGTGAGGCGCACTTCAGAGGCGCAGAAATCCGCGCACTTGAAGCCGAGTTGGGAGATAAGTTAAGCCCTGCGCGTGCCCGGTACAAAGAATTTCTGGGGATTGTTAAAAAACTGATGGACCGCAAAGTAACGGCAGGACCGTTTCTGGACGAATTTCGAGAATTCACCCAAGACGTAGCGGGGAGACTAGATTTCGGCATTTACAGTTTCTGTCTCGATCGATTGATGGGCAGTGTTCGTGTGGTCCTTAAGGTGAAAAAGCTTTTGGTTCTGGAGATTTTGAAGTATCCGCCCCTTATTCGTCGAGAACTTCTGACCAATATTTTGGCTTTTCCTGGTCAGGAACAGGAACTTATTGATTTCGTTAAATATATGGTCGAGAACGAACTGGGAAAGACCGCAGCGATCGAGATTGAGCTGCTGGAAGCCTTCAAGTTAGAGCGCCTGTCCGTGCGTGATATAGAAGGCAGTCTGGCAGCGTCCGCTTCCAGCTAGAGCGATTGCCGAATTGAGGTTGTTGCCGACTAATTTTATAGGTGGGAGCAATCGAAATAGGGTCGCAAGATTTTATTAACATTTAAGAGTTAGTCTCTACCGGAACGAGCAGTCCTACGGTTAATGACGTGTGGAGTGGCGTGATGGATGTAAATCAGACAAGTACAATTGCGCCGACCCAACCTGATGGTCGACAGCATGGTCAATCCCGTGATCGCGGATACGATTCTTCAAAGCAAAATAAGAAAAAAGATGCCGAGTCGGGGTCATGGCGTGAACGAGAGGCCGTGGATTTCAACCATCGATTGGTCGATGCGTTAACACCTGAGGTCCAAGTTATTATCGATTCGCTTAATCAGGAGATAGAACCTCTTCGTCAGCAGCTGGAGCGGGCGCGTTCTCAACTTGAGGAGCAAAGGAGAAATGCGTCCCAACATACGTTCCTGAATGTGCCCAATCGACAAGAAATTTTCCGCGAATTATCTCACGTTCTCCAGCATCATGATGAGTTAACGACGCCACCTACTCTGGCTCTTTTGCATGTCGAGAACGCCGATTGGGTGCGCGTCTCATACGGGCGTTCTAAACTTGACCACTTTTTATCGGTCATCAGTCAGCGATTGACGGACGAAATCCGAGGCACGGACTCCCTTGGCAATATTGGTGGCAATGACTTTGCATTGATTATACTTGGCATCGCACCAGAGTTCGCTCGCGACGACGTTCTGGAGCTTGTCGCCAAAATTACGCACGATCCCATAGCCTTGGGGGCCGATAACGTTAAAGCGAAAATTCATGTGGGGATTGCGAGCCTCAACAACGTGTCTTCGGTCGATATGGCCGTCAAGAAAACGGATGAAAATCTGATGCGTGAGTTATCGTCAGATCAGGCGATAATATCCGGCAATAGTTCATTTTCGAAGTAGAGAATTTGGTCCTTAAGAGCCAGCTTGCGCTTTTTCATCCTCTGCATTTGTAATTGTTCGATTGGCCCCATATCCGCTAATCTGGCTATTACGTCATCCAAGTCACGGTGTTCAGACCGGAGTTCTTCAAGTTTTTGCTGTAGCGCTTTTTTCTCATTCATTCTGTTTTTTTAGTCCCCTCATACCGCCTGTATTTTATCATATCGCGCCGTGGATAGATAGGGTGGAGCTGCGAAATAAAACGTTTACCTGTAGCCTTGCGAACAAATATACCGTAACATAAATAACATATATCATTAGCTTTTACGTAAGGAGGACATCATCTATGAGTTTGGAAAATAGGATCGATTCTTTGAAAGTGAAACATGCGACGATCGAGAGTGCGCTGGAGTCTATCAACAGCCGTCCCAATCCTGACGAAGTAGAACTCGCAGAGCTAAAAAAACAGAAACTTGCGATTAAAGATGAGCTGGAAAAAATAAAAACGCACTAAGTTTTGTTTCTTCGGTTCTGATTATAAGTTTTCGGCCAAGAGGCCATTTAAGTGCGCCTTGCCTTGAGTGCGTGATCTGTCTCAAGCTTGGCTTCATGTGATAAATAACCGGTCAACGGTATCTGAGCATTCGTAGCCCCTAACGTGAGGACTGGATTTTGCCGTCAGATTCCCCGATTAAGGTCGTTCCATCGACACCCCGCATTGGCGCGGAAATTCAAAATTTTCAGTTATCGGATACCATGGGGCAATCTGAGTTTGGTACCATTCACGACGCCTTGATGACCCATCAGGTGCTATTTTTCCGTAATCAGGATATGAACCTGGATCAACAAAAAGCCTTTGCCAGGCAATTTGGCGAGTTGCATATCCATCCGGGCATTCCCGGTCCAGAAGGTCACCCCGAAGTTATTGCCATCCATACTGATGAAAATTCAACACGGATTGCAGGAGAAGACTGGCATTCGGATGTGACCTGCGATGACGAACCACCAATGGGCAGCATATTGCATATGCATCAGGTTCCAGAAACCGGTGGAGACACCTTGTTCGCCAGTATGTATGGGGCGTACGAGGCACTGTCGCAGCCGATGCGGGACATGCTGGATGGTCTGACGGCTTTGCATAGTGGTGAGATGGCGTATCGGGGGCGGTACTCCTATCGGGGTGTTGATGATCAAAGTATGAGCTACCCTGATAATAATCATCCGGTCGTCAGGACCCATCCTGTTACCAAGCGAAAAGCGCTTTTCGTTAATCGCATTTTCACAGCCCGAATCAATGAACTGTCGGAAACAGAAAGCACAGCTCTATTGAAGTTTCTCTATGATCATATTGCCAAGCCCGAATTTCAGGTGCGGTTCCGCTGGTATCCGGGAAGTGTCGCTTTTTGGGATAACAGGGCCGTTCAGCACTATGCGATTTGGGATTATTTCCCGCAGACCCGATCCGGTTACCGGGTCACTATAGCAGGTGACCGGCCTTACTAGGTCAAGCAAATACCTATCGAAATGCGGGTTCGTCAAAACTCCTGAGCTTGCGCGAATGAAGCGATTGGTGGGCAACGCCCTCGCGCATGGCTTCTACAGCATCCAGACATATTTTTAAATGTTGGCTGATGCGTTCTTCATAAAAAGCGTTCGCCATTCCCGGTAGTTTTATTTCACCATGCAAAGGTTTGTCCGAAACACATAACAAAGTACCGTAGGGCACCCGTAATCGAAATCCGTTTGCCGCAATGGTTGCAGACTCCATGTCGACGGCAATCGCGCGCGATTGATTAAAGAACGTTGATAGTTCGTCATAGCGAAGCTCCCAGTCCCGGTCATCCGTTGAGACCACCGTTCCCGTTCTGAGGCGCTGTTTCATCTCCCGACCACTTAATCCTGTCGAGTTTTCTACCGCGTTGGTAAGTGCAACCTGTACTTCCGCAATCGCTGGGATCGGGACTTCCAGCGGTAAATCGTTATCCAGAACGTGGTCCAATCGGGCATATGCGTGGGCCAAAACATAGTCGCCCAATCTTTGTGTGTGTCTCAGTCCACCGCAATGACCGACCATAACCCAACAGTGAGGCCGCAAGACGGCAATATGATCGGTGATGGTTTTTGCGTTCGACGGACCGACACCAATATTGACCAGCGTGACACCCATATGACCATCGCGAACCAGGTGATAGGCTGGCATTTGCGGAAGTTTCGTGGCTGGAGAACCCGACGACGGCCTATCGGTCAGACGCGGATTGCAGTGAACATCGTTACCCGGGCCCACGAAAGCTCTGAAAGATGAGCCGTCTTCAATTTGAGCAAGTCCGTATTGAATAAATTCGTCGACGTATCGTTGGTAGTTTGTGAACAGGACAAAGCCCTGGAAATGCTCCGGGGATGTGCCGGTGTAGTGACGTAAGCGGGACAATGAATAATCGACGCGTTCAGCACTGAAAAGCGACAGAGGCTTTGGGTCTTTTTCCTTTGTCGAGTGCAGGCCATTGGCGATGTCGTCGTCGATATCGGCAAGTTTTGGCAGATGAAAGCTCATGCCAAGATCAGATACCTGTTCTTGTTTCAAATCCATGGTCAGCGTTTCGAGCGCAAATGTCAGCGGGATTTGACGGTTTGAAATTCCGACCCAAACTGGCGTATTGTGATTGGCGATCAGGAGTTCGATTTGCTCTAGCAGGTAGCTCCGATACAGTTCCGGGTTGGTAATTGTTGTCCCATAGGACCCAATTTCAGCGGCCGTACCATAGGACAGGTTTCGTGCGCCTTTTGGAGAAACGCTGGCAACATCAATCCACAGATAGGGATAACGGGCATCGGGCTTATCGATATCGTTTTCACCTTTTGCGAATTTAGTGAAGTGTTCCCCCAACAGGGCTTTGCCCTGGTTATAGATATCGCACAGATACTCCAGTGCTGCGACGGGATCATCGAAAGCCTTGGCGTCTGTGACGATGTGTTCTGGGGGCTGTGTCATCTGTGTCCTCAATTCATAATTTGATCGCGAAGTTTGAACTTTTGAATTTTACCTGTCGATGTTTTTGGTAGCGGCCCGAAAACCACATGGCGCGGACACTTGAAGTGTGCGAGGTTTGACCGACAAAAATCAATGATCTCCTGTTCCGTCACATCGTCGGCGCCTGGCATCAATTCTATAAACGCACACGGCGTTTCGCCCCACTTATCATCTGGCTTGGCGACAACAGCCGCAAACATGACAGCCTTATGTTTATGGAGGGTGTCTTCAACCTCGATCGACGAAATATTCTCTCCACCTGATATGATAACATCCTTTGACCTATCTTTTAATTTGATATAGCCATCCGGTTCAATAACCCCTAGGTCTCCAGAATGGAACCAACCATCGGCTAGCGCTTGCTGCGTTGTCTTTGGGTTTTTTAGGTACCCCTTCATGACGACATTTCCTTTAAACATGACCTCACCCATGGTTTGGCCATCCGCCGGCACAGGCTGCATGGTTTCCGGATCCATCACGGTCAGGTCTTCCAGGACGTGATATTTGACGCCCTGACGGCCTTTCTTTTCTGTCTGCTCTTCAATACTCATGGCGTCCCATTCGGGATGCCAGGAACAGATAACGGCGGGCCCATAGGTTTCTGTCAGGCCATATACATGAGTCACATTAAAACCTTGTTCCTGCATGCGCTGTAACGTTGACGCTGGAGGCGGCGCAGCCGCGGTCATGACATTTACCGTATGGTCAAATTCGCGACGCTCGGCCTCGGACGCATTGATAACGAAATTCAGGACGATCGGTGCACCGCAGAAATGGGTTACCTTGTGATCATCAATCGCAGCGTAGATGTTAGCTGCATTTACCTGCCGGAGGCATACGTTCGTCCCGCCAACGGCGGCGATCGACCAGGGGAAGCACCAACCATTGCAATGAAACATCGGCAGGGTCCACAAATAGATCGGGTGATGGGCCATGTTCCATCCGACGATGTTGGACATAGCGTTCAGATAGGCGCCACGGTGATGATAGACGACGCCTTTGGGGTCTCCCGTTGTTCCTGATGTATAGTTTAGCGAGATGGCTTGCCATTCGTCGTCAGGGAGCGACCATTCGAAAAGAGCATCCCCTTCCGCCAAAAACGCCTCATAATCTGTTTCTCCGAGCGCGTCACCGTCTCCTGAGTATTCAGAGTCGAGAATATCAATCACCAAAATATCATGGTCGACCAGTGGCAGTGCGTCCTTGACCGTTTTCGAGAATTCTCGATCTGTCAAAAGGACCTGTGCTTCTCCATGGTTTAAGCAGAAGGCGATATTCGCGGCATCCAGACGTACGTTAAGGGTATTTACCACCATGCCGGCCATTGGGACGCCAAATGCAGCTTCATACATCTCTGGTGTGTTGGCCCCCATAATGGCGACGGTTTGTCCGGGGGCAAAACCGCGCCGTTGTAAGGCGCTGGCGAGTTGGCGTGTTCGGGAATAGGTCTCGTGCCATGCGAAGTGTTTGCTTCCATGGATAACAGAACATCGATCCGGATAGGTATGGGCTGTCCGCGCAATAAAAGACAGTGGCGACAAGGGCGTGAAATTTGCCTGTGTTTTGTTCAAGTCTGTTTCAAATATGCCAGTCATCGTTGATCTCCCATCCCATATCGTAAATGCACTCCCAGCTTGAAAATAGACTAATTGCTGGGCGAGGCGGGTTCAAACCGTACTTTTAAAAACATGCGTTATGGCGCACACTGGGGCAAATTCGCAGGTGCTGGAATTTAGGGAGGCAGGCAAAAGACAATGGCTAACGCATACGATGTCGCATACACAAAATCGATCGACGAACCGGAAGCCTTTTGGGCGGAAGCGGCGCAGGAAATTGATTGGATAAAACCCTGGGATAAAGTGCTTGATGACAGCAATAAACCGTTTTACCGCTGGTTTGCCGGTGCCCAGTGCAATACCTGTTACAACGCGCTGGACCGTCACGTAGAACGCGGCAGGGGTGAGCAAGCCGCCTTAATCTATGACAGCCCGGTAACCAACACAAAGAAAACCTATAGTTACAGCGAACTGCTGGACACTGTTTCGCGATTTGCGGGGGTCCTGAAAGCGCAGGGCGTAGAGAAAGGGGACCGTGTTGTTATCTATATGCCGATGGTCGCCGAAGCCGCCGTTGCCATGCTCGCATGCGCACGCTTGGGGGCTATTCATTCTGTTGTCTTCGGGGGGTTCGCCTCAAACGAATTGGCTGTCAGAATTAATGATTCGAAACCTAAAGTTATTGTAAGTGCGACATGTGGCATCGAAGTGAACCGGGTCATTCCCTATATGCCACTGCTTAATGGCGCGATTGAGATGGCGCAGCATAAGCCTGACAGTTGTGTGATTTTGCGTCGGCCCGAACACGATGAAGGGCTCGTTGCAGGGCGGGATGTAGATTGGGCCGAAGCCATGGTGACAGCGGAACCTGCCGATTGTGTCGCCGTGGCTGCTACGGACCCCCTTTATATTTTGTATACCTCAGGCACGACGGGAGAACCTAAAGGTGTTGTCCGGGACAATGGTGGGCATATGGTTGCGCTTAAATGGTCCATGAAGAATATCTATAATGCCGACCCGGGTGATGTTTATTGGGCGGCATCTGATGTTGGATGGGTGGTTGGCCATAGTTATATTGTCTACGCACCTCTATTGCACGGTTGTACAACCCTGTTTTACGAAGGCAAACCCGTTGGAACACCGGATGCCGGTGCGTTCTGGCGTGTCATCTCTGAGCATAAGGTCAAAATGATGTTTACCGCGCCAACAGCATTTCGAGCGATTAAACGCGAAGACCCGACCGGCGCTATGCTTAAAAACTATGACATGAGTCATTTCAAAATGTTATTTTTGGCAGGCGAACGAACGGACCCAGATACGTTGCACTGGGCGGAAGATAAACTGAAAGTTCCAGTCATTGACCATTGGTGGCAAACGGAGTCGGGTTGGCCGATGGCAGCGAATTGTATGGGCCTGCACGCATTTGATGTACGTGCCGGATCTCCCACCAAAGCTGTTCCGGGCTGGGATGTGCGGATTTTGGATGATGGTTGCCATGAAGTCGCGAAAGGCGATATTGGCGCGATCAGCGTCAAGTTGCCGATGCCGCCTTCGTCGCTGCTAACACTGTGGAATGCTGACCAGCGGTATTTGGATGCCTATCTTGAAGAATACCCAGGCTATTACAAAACTGCAGATGCGGGTTATATGGATGACGAGGGTTATCTCTATATCATGGCGCGTACGGACGATATTATTAATGTCGCGGGGCATCGCTTGTCTACGGGCGGAATGGAAGAAGTCTTAGCCGCTCACCCTGATGTGGCCGAGTGCGCTGTGATCGGTGTTGAAGATCAGCTCAAGGGCCAACTTCCTGTCGGGTTTTTGATACTGAACGCGGGTGTGAAAAAGGCGGAAGAAGACGTCGTGTCGGAAGTTATCCAATTGGTGCGGGATAAAATCGGCCCGGTGGCCGCGTTTAAGTTAGCGGTTGTTATCGAACGTTTGCCGAAGACGCGCTCGGGTAAAATCCTGCGTGGGACGATGCAGAAAATAGCTGACAATCAAGAATATAAGATGCCGGCAACGATTGATGATCCTGCAATTCTGGATGAAATTGATGCGGCGCTTCAATCAATTGGCTATAGCACCGCGCGTGCGACGAAATAGGACCTGAGAACGAATGAATTTGAACGATAAAGTGACAATTGTTACGGGTGCAGCACAAGGTATCGGGCTGGCCTGTGCGCAGCGATTTGCCAAAGATGGTGCGAAGGTAATTCTCTCGGACGTTCAGGAAGACAAAGGCGAAGCTGCGGCGCAATCGCTCCGTGATTCCGGGTTGGAGGCGCAGTTTGTCGCCTGTGATGTTGGTGAAAAATCTCAGGTGGAAGCATTGGTTGCGGAAGCCGTATCACGTTACGGACGGCTCGATGTTGCCATTTCCAATGCGGCGATCCTGCGGGTTGGCGACATCCTGGAGATTGAGGAAGACGATTTTGATCAGGTCTTGCGGATTAACCTGAAGGGGTTTTTCCTGGTCGGACAAGCGGCGGCAAAACAAATGGCTGCTCAAGGGAGCGGTTCGATTATTAACATGTCGTCCATTCAGGCAAATATTACCAATCCAAATTTGCTGACCTACGCCATGTGCAAGGGGGGCATAAAACAACTTACCGTCGCTATGGCTTTGGCCCTGGCAGATAAAGGCGTCCGTGTAAATGCAATCGGGCCGGGCAGCATTGGCACGGATATGGTCAAGCAGCTTTTGGTCGACGAGGCCGCCCGTAAAACCATTATGTCGCGGACACCCATGGGACGTTTGGGAGAGCCAGAAGAAATTGCCGCGGTTGCCGCTTTCCTTGCAAGTGACGAAGCAAGCTATATTACCGGTGAAACCATCAACGCGGACGGCGGCCGTATGGGATTAAATTACGTGGTGCCGGTCGCGGACTAGTCAAGTCGGTAAGCACGGATCGCGGTATTACGATAGAAGTCGCGTTGTTCAGATTCGCTTGTGTTTTTTAGAACATCATCAAGCAGTTGAACCCAATCGGGGTACTCATGAGCCAATGTGGAGACGGGCCAGTCGCTGCCATACATTGTACGCGAGAACCCGAAGCATTCAAATGTGTGCTCAACATAGGGGATGATTTGTTCCGTTGTCCAAGCTTGGTGATCGGCCTCGGTGGTCACACCAGATACTTTGCAGGTCACATTCGGGAACGTTGCAAGTTCGCGCATCTGTGCGCGCCAAGGTTCCTGTAAACCGTGCTTTATTCCGGGTTTGCCAATATGGTCGAGAATAAATTGCACATCAGGACAGCGTTTTGCGAGTTCAATCGCGAAGGTCATGCCCCAATGCAGAACGCATAAATCAAAGCTGAGATTATATTTCGGCAGAAGGTTTAATGCGGCAATGTAGTCGGGTTCCAAACAGAAAGCCTGATTGATCTGATTTTGCATAAGATCCCGAATACCTTTGACGGTAGGGATCGCAGCCAGCACTTCCAGATCGCGTACTATCGCCGGGCCTTTGGTGAGAGGCGCATGCGCCACCGAACCACAAAGGCGGGGGTCAGTAGTGGCTATGGACTGCACCCATTGAGCTTCATCAATGTGTTGACCCTTAGAGACATCAACTTCTGCAAAGACGAGCTTGTCTACTTCTACAGGACCGCGTGCCGCATCGTAATCTTCCAGGGAATGCGTTTTATTGATTTTTGGTGCAGATGCCAGCCAGTCATATTGCAGATAATTGACATCAAACAAATGAACGTGACTGTCAACGATTGGAAATGTTGGCACAAAAACCTCCCTGTGCGAATAGCTGACAGATGACCTGCTGACCAAAGCAGTGACAGGAGCCTAAAGGGTGGATATGTAACCTTCAACCCTTTTCGGTTTAGGGAGTGGGGCAGGAATATTATTTGAATAATCACATTTGGAATTTCTATTTCGGCTGAATTCGTTAATCTGAAACTGTAAGTTAAATCTTTATTTAAATCGAAACATAGGGTTGCACGTGTCTGAGTCACCGTTATCAAAATTGGAAATTCGAGGGTTCAGCCCATTAGTCCGCATTCGTGCGCATATCGTGGAGCGCATGGTGAAGGCGAAAAACAAGCAAGCCGAAGCGACCTTGCGACGGATACCCGCATTATGGGCGGCACTGGAAGAATATGCCAAAGGCTCCTCGGTAACCGGGGCGTCGATGTCGGATTACCTGACGCTTTACGAGCAAATCCGACAGCGAAAGCCCAAGGAAGTTTTGGAGTTTGGAACAGGATTTTCCACAGTTGTCCTGGCCCATGCATTGCTGGCCAACGAGCGCGATGGTGAGCCTCTTGGGCGGATTACGTCAATGGAAGAGGACGCAGGCTGGACGGCAACCGCGCAAGCGAATTTACCGGACGATGTGAAACACCTGGTCGAGATCATCCATAGCGCGAAAATTGATGGCTTTTATAAAATGTTTCGTGGCGTGCAATATACGGAAATCCCGGAACGTGATTATGACTTTGTTTTTTCAGATGGGCCCGAGCGGCATTCGCTGGTCAATGGCGATAAATTATTTGATCTTGATCTGATTAACATTGTTCGCAAATCGGAAAAGCCGATCTTTGCGCTTGTTGATAATCATTATCTGACTTTTTATGTTTTGCAGAAAGTATTTGGCACCAAGTTGGCCCGTTACAGTGTCCGCCACCGTTTGATGTTTGTCGGACCGGTTAGCAGCAAGGACGTTCGTCATTTGCGAAAAGAAATCTTCTTGCCTGATTTACGCATTGCGGGTGAAGTGGAATTCAAATTACGAATGGCGCTTGATGAAGAATACACATTTGACTAGCGCCTAGTTGCCGGCGCCGATGAAGGCCTTAAAGCGCCGCGCGACGTCTGCGGGCATAACGGTCGGGCGTCCAAGGTTCCCTGCGGAACCGGCCGCAATTTTCATATGAACGAGATGCGGTCCAGCGGTCGCAGTTGCTTGTTGAACAGCTTTGTTAAAGGCATCGGGCGTTGAGCATCGGTAGCCATGTTTATACCCGCACGATGCCGCGATTTGGGCAAAGTCGACACCCGGTGAAACGGTTGGTTGCCCACCGGTAGAATCATAGGTGCCATTATCAAGAACGATGTGAACCAAGTTTTCCGGAGCGTAAGCACCAACTGTCGCCAGCGATCCCATTTTCATCATCAGCGCACCATCGCCATCAATGACAATGACTTTCTTTTGTGTGTTAAGGGCGACCCCAAGCCCCATCGCCGCCGCACATCCCATTGACCCTACCTGATAGAGATGCTGCTCCCGGTCAGAAATTGTAAATAGCTCACGCCCACATTTGCCTGTCGTCGCAATCATGGCTGCTGCATCGGGGGCGACATCGACAAGCTGCTCCAGCGTCGCATAGCGGCTCGGGTATACGTTGCCATCTGTCCACTCATGGACGGTTCCGAATGATGGGGTTTGCAGGGTCGCTGGTGCGGCGCTGGTATCTCTTACGGAGCCTTTTGCCATGGTCAGCGCGTAGGGAAGGTATGTTGTCTCTATGCGGGCCTCCGCATCGCGCAGAGTGGGTTCGATGGTCGCTTGTTCAGACGGAAATGGCGCGTGGGGAATTTGCATGACGTCCAGCATCGAATGGGTGATTTGCCCCATCAACTCATGCTGGGGTTCATCCGCTAATCCAGGAGCGCCGCGCAGCGTGGTCAGCAACAGGGTCGGAATTTTAAATGGGTAGTTTAACGAGGTCAGCGGATTCACCGCGTTGCCCAGACCTGAGTTCTGGCACATGACAACCGTTTTGCGTCCCGCCAACCAGGCCCCAGCAGCGATGGCAACGGCTTCACCCTCGCTTGCCGCTGCCACATAGTCGAGGTTCTGATCCGTTATCGCAGAGTTGATAAACGGCGTCAGAAAAGAGCACGGGACACCTGTATAGAAGCTGTATCCCTGGGCTCTTGCCGGTTCAATGAAGTCGCCGGGTTCAATCATGCATTTGCACTCTTTTACGGTAAGTAACGTTTTTCGGCTTCAACCAATTCGTCATTCCCTGCCAGCGCAAAGACTTCAGAGACTTTGACCATTTCTTTGTCGACGCCTTCAATTGATTCTTCAAGGAAAATCCGACGTGACGTTTCACGCATGGCGGTAATCGAAGCGCGCATGTTATGGTTTGCCCAAATGGCCGCAGAAATGCCAGCATCACGGAAGGTATCCGTTGGTGTCCATGGGTATTTGGTTGGGACGATCACGACGGGGCAGCGATTGGCCCACTCTTTTGTGAACTCAAGAACCTCGCCCGCGTCTGATTTTTTGGAATGGATTAGGACCGCATCGGCACCAGCCACGTGATAGGCTTCCGCCCGCTTAAGGGCTTCCGCCATCCCCAAACCTGAAATCAATGCTTCAAGGCGAGCGATAATTGAAAAATCGGCGTTAGTCTGGCTGTCTTTCCCAGCTTTAATCTTTCCGCAAAACTCTTCGATATCGGCCAAAGGTTGGCCTTCGCCCAGAAAGGAATTCGTTTTTGGGAATATTTTGTCTTCGATGCAGACGGCAGCGATATCGCGTTGGCATAGTTTTCGGACCGCACGTCGCATGTTGTTGAAATTGCCCCAACCCGTATCACCGTCAACCAGGATCGGAACCGATGTGCAGTCGGACATAAACTCAAGCACTTCCATGATCTGGGTCCATGAGGCTTCGTTGTTGTCGCGAACGCCCAGTGCCGCTGACATGGAAAGACCAGAAGCCCAAATTGCTGAAAACCCGGCCTCTTCAACGATTTTGGCGGATAAACCGTTATGGGCTTCCATCAAAAATTCGAGCTTTTCGGAATTGAGCATTTCACGAAAGCGGCTCGCTTTGCTGTGCGGCGGCGTTTCAAAACTTTGCGGGGCTGTATGTACAGTCATGGAATTTTCCTTATGTGAGTTGGAAGGTCAAATCAGGCGGCGAGTGGTGTGGTGATCTTCATATGGTCGAGGGTGGTTTTTACGGCGGATAAAGCACCGCGCATTTCATTTTCAGTCATGTGACCGATGCATCCCATGCGGAAGGTCTCGGCGACTGTTAATTTTCCGGGGTAAATGATAAAGCCCAATTGCTTCAGGTGATTATAAAATGTGCCAAAATCGAACTGTGGATGGACTGGCATTTTGAAGGTAATGATAATGGGGGCCTGCAGCGCATCGGACAGGAGCGTTTCGAAGCCAAGCGCTCGCATGCCATCCACAAGGACCCGGCAGTTGTTTGTGTAGCGTTCAAGCCGTCCGATCATTCCACCCTCTGCAACAAGCTGAGCCAAGGCGGAATCAAGGGCAGCAATGACGTGCGTGGGCGGTGTGAAGCGCCACTGTGATGTTTTTTCCATACTCTGCCATTGGTCATATAAATCGAGACAAAGAGACGGAGAGTTGCCTTCCGATAAGAGCAGGGCTTGCTTTTCGATAAGCGCAAAACCCAATCCCGGAACCCCTTCTAGGCACTTGTTGCTTGAAGCAATGACCGCTTCAAAGGTTATGTCCCGGGCACTTAAGGGCAATGCCCCAAAGGCGCTCATGGCATCAATGATAAGTTTGCGCCCAGCCTTTGAAACCACATCTGAAATATCGCGGATCGGATTAAGGATACCGGATGTTGTTTCGCAATGGACGGCGATCACATGGGTGATATCCGGATCGTTCTTTAGCTGTTGAGATAACGCTTCGATATCGTTTGGAGTATCTTCCCGGGTGCTGATGCTGGTCACCGGTCGATCCAGGATATCTAGGATACGGACGATACGACTGCCGTACGCACCGTTCACCAAAACCAGGGCTTTGTCGGTCTTCTTGATAAGTGTCCCGAGTGTTGCTTCGACCGCGAACGTTCCGCTTCCTTGTACAGGTACGCAGACGTGTGTATCCGAAGCATCCGCCAACTCGCTTATTTGATCTCTGATACGCAGATTCGTCGCGATGAAATCAGCGTCTCTGGAGCCCCAGTCGCGCATCATGGCCGCTTTAGTTTCTGCAGATGTTGTTAACGGGCCTGGCGTCAACAACCACGGGTCCTTGTTTTTATTGGTCATGCAATAGATCCTAAAAAGTCTTGGCGGATAGGATCAATTGTCAGATTTTAAAGCAAGCGGATATGTCGTAAGAACGAAATATTTATTTAATATCAATAACTTCAGTCAGAAACGGTCATTTAATCCGGGATTTCAACTGCGCTATTGCCCGATTGTTTGGGGTGTTCTGAGCGCTGATGGCAAAAATCTGCAAGCGGCGACTCCATCGGGACCGATGCGCTAGTCGGTACATATAAGGAATGCCCTGCGTCTAGCCTCTGAAAAGGACGTGGTCCGCGAAATAACGATCCATAAAAAAAGCCCGGTGCAGATGAATGCGCCGGGCTTTTTTTGATTTTTCTTCGGTGCCTACTGTTCGGCTGGCTCTGTCGCTGGTGTCCCAAAGACATCTTCAACTGTGTGTTCTTTAGGGGCAGGTGGCGCAGCATGCGCATCTGAATGCCCGACAATCCCATCGGGTGCCGTTGCAGCACCAGGGGTGTGGACTGTGCCAGCTCGTGCGCGCGCGATCGCGACCAGACGCTCAAGCTCATTGCCTTTACACAGGCCCAAACCAACAGGGTTTTGCGGTGTGATGTTCGGGGTGTTCCAGTGGGTACGGTCCCGTATGGAGTTGATGGTCGGCTTGGTTGTGCCAACCAACTTCGAGATTTGCGCGTCACTGAGTTCCGGGTAGTTCTTAATTAACCACGCGATCGCATTGGGGCGATCCTGGCGTTTTGAAACCGGTGTATAGCGTGCGCCTTTTCTTTTCGTGCGAGCTTCCGGAACATCGCTTTTCGAAATTTTAAGCGATTCAATCGGATCCGCTTCACAACGCTTAATTTCTTCTGCGGTCAGTTCGCCAGCAGCAATCGGGTCCAGACCCTGCATGCCAGTTGCAACTTCGTCATCAGCAATTGCCTGGACTTCTAGCTCATGCAGGCCACAGAAAGTCGCTACCTGCTCGAAAGTGAGTTTTGTGTTATCAACCAGCCAAACGGCCTTCGCCTTTGGCATCAGCGGATGCGCCATAATCTTTTTCCCATTCCAGATGTTTTTGCGCTGATCACGCACTTCAAGTGATCATTTGACGTCTTTATAGACCTCGTAGGGCCTTTGGGTCAAACAACGAAAAGGCTGAAATCACGTCTTTAACATGATTTTACCGATATGTTTGCTGGATTCCATCAATGTATGAGCCTGAACAACGTCGTGTAAGGCAAAAGTCTCAGAAATAACCGGTTTTATTGCACCTGTCGCGATCAGGGGCCAGACATTCTCTACCAACGCTCGACCAATTTCACCTTTACGTTCAATGCTTTGTGGACGCAGCGTCGAGCCGGTAATGGTCAGGCGTTTTAGCATCACGTGCATAAAGTTGATATTTGCTTCAGATCCTTGAAGAAAGGCGATCTGTACCAGCCGCCCATCGGCAGCCAGCGACTTGATGTTCTTCTGTATATAGTCGCCGCCGACCATATCCAAAATAACGTCAACGCCTTTACCGCCAAACTCCTTCGCAGCCGCCACAAAGTCTTCTTCACGATAATTGACCGCGCGCTCCGCTCCCAGGTCAAGGCATGCCTGGCATTTTTCTGCACTGCCAGCGGTCGCTATGACGCGCGCACCCAACTGACTGGCAATTTGGATCGCGGTTGTGCCAATGCCACTAGACCCCCCATGAACCATTAAGGTTTCACCTTTTTTCAGATCGCCGCGTTCGAACACGTTGGTCCAAACCGTAAAAAAAGTTTCCGGCAATGCAGCTGCTTCGACCATGGAAAGCCCGTCAGGGATCGGCAGGCATTGTTGAACTGGTGCGCAAACATACTCCGCATAACCGCCGCCCGCGACCAAGGCTGCAACTTTATCGCCTACGACCCAGTCTTTGACCTGTTTACCGATCTCGACAATTTCTCCAGAAACTTCCAATCCAGGGATATCTGTCGTTCCGGGCGGCGGTGCGTAGTTGCCCGCCCGCTGGATGCAGTCGGGTCGGTTAACGCCGGCGGCTTCAACTTTTATAAGAACCTCAAGTTCGCTCGGCAGAGGCAGCGGGCGGGTTGTTGTCTTTAAGGCATCTGGACCACCAGGTTCAGGAATTTCTATGCAATTCATCAGATCGGGCAACATTGTATATGGTCCTTATTCTTAGGAATTTGATTTATCTGCATGGTATCTAGTAGTTTGTCCATTAACAGACAAGACACCGAGGCAATTCAATTCAGTGTGGAGGAGAGTGATGCATGGATACAGATGATTTGGAGCCTATCCCACAAAAGAAACAGGTGAAAGATCTGGATGTTTTATCGATAGAGGCGCTTGGCACCTATATTGAAGAGCTGGAGGCAGAAATTGAACGGGTTCGAGAGAAAATCACATTTAAGGAAAAGGCGAGGGAAGGTGCGGAAAGTTTCTTTAAGTCGTAAACTTGAATCATTCAATTTTAACCAAATAGCGGTATTGTGATGGGCCGATTTTTGTAAATTGACACACAAATGTAATCAAATTTTGAGATTATCGTCATTCTGCTATTGACCGAGATAGACATGTATTAGTACAGTTCCGCTAGCTTTACTGAGAAGTAAATTCAGGCGAGTTTGACAGGGATTGTTACAAATAAAATTAAAGGGGCTGTTGGAAACGACAGCCCCTAATTTTATGGTTTAATTTCTTTCGTTGTGGCGCGTAACCGTTTGATATCACTTGTAAAATGTAAAATTATCTTGTTCTTTTCGAAAAGGCTTTTTCTGTGTCTTCACTGCCGCCGCGCTCCAACCGAAGCGATTATCCCTACCAAATGAATGTGCCCACGCGATGGGGCGATAATGACATGTTGGGGCATTTAAATAATGTTGTTTACTATAGGTTGTATGAGGCAATTGTTGTTAAATTTATGACTGATGAGTTCGCGCTGTCGTGGCAAGAGGGAACCCAAAATGCGCAAGCCGTCGAGAGCCTGTGCCGGTTTCACAAAGCCCTGAGTTTTCCGGACGAAATAACAGTGGGCTTGAGGGTCGCAAAAATTGGCAATTCAAGTATGACATTTGAAGTCGCGCTTTTTGCACCAGGCGATAATCTTGCCTCTGCGACGGGGCATGTCGTGGAAGTATTGGTCGATACGGTAAGTGGAAAATCAACACCGATGAACGGGGCCCAGCGCGAGGCCTTGAAAAAGTTCTTTTTAACTGAGAACCCCTAACAGAATAGGCGCACCTCCAGGGGGGAGAGGTGCGCCTAAAGAACTGTCTAACGAATTGGGTGCGTCAGGCAGCCTTTTTATGCTCCAGTGCCTTTGTCGCAATTGAAATCTTGCGCGGCTTCTTCTCTTCAGGAATATCCCGAACAAGGTCAACAGATAGCATTCCGTTTACCAAGCCTGCTCCAGTGACCTTGATGTGGTCAGCGATTTCGAAGCGCCTTTCAAAGGCTCTGCCGGCAATGCCCCGGTGCAAATAGGTGACGTCTTTGTCATCATCACCTTCAAGCTTGCCGCTGATCGTCAGCGTATTTTCCTTTGTCGTGATGTCCAGATCTTCGGGGCTAAACCCGGCGACGGCGACCGTCACGCGATACTGGTCATTGTCGATTTGTTCGATGTTGTATGGTGGGTATGCTTGTGCATTCGAATCCCACTCTGAAGCCGTATTCAGCAGGCGTTGCATGCGATCGAAACCGACAGAATGACGAAAAAGGGGTGATAAATCGTGTGTACGCATAGCCATATTCTCCTTTAATGAGCTACATGGTGTTGATGAGGTCACAAAATTGCCAACCTCGAATGAACCCGTTTCCGGGCGGTTCTGTTTCCGGACCCTAGATAGGCATCCGTCGACAAAACAGACATAGGCAGGCGTATTTTCGCCCGCAAGTCCACGTCATAAAAAAAAGTGAGTTATTCCGCGGCGGCGGCTTCTTCTCGCCAGACGACTTCGTAAAGCGTTGGGTCTTCGTCAAACCCCTTCATGGCATAGCCGCCACGGTTGATAAATTTGAATGCCTTGCCGACGCAGATCCCGCGCACAATATCGGAGACAAAAATCTCGTCCGCCTGTGCTTTGTCGACGATCCGGGCTGACATTTGGACAACGCTACCAAATAGATCATTGTCTTCAGCGATTGGTTCTCCTGCATTCAGGCCAATCTTCAGATGCAGGGGTAAATCCGGGTTTTGTTGATTATGAGCCATTGTATGACGCTGCATTTGAATTGCCGCGTCAACGCTATCGGTTACCCGGGCAAAGGATGCCATAATACCATCGCCCGTATGTTTGATTTCTTTGCCATTCCAATCGGTCAAGGCATCGCGGACAACGCGGTTATGTGCACGGACGACCTTTTGAGCCCCTGCGTCGCCCAAGGCCTGTGTCATGGCGGTAGAACCCGCAATATCGGTAAACAAAACAGTAACTGGGCCAGCTTGCTCGGCTTTTTGTTTGGGTTTGTTCCATTCACCCAGTGCGCTTTCCATATGGCGTCCGGCGGCCTGTTCATCTTGATAGAATGTGTTCATGGCATTCCTGCCTGCCTGGAACATCTGCATGTATCGCGGGTCTTGCATCAGATAGTCTTCATATTTATCCGCAAATGTCGCGGCGTGAGATTTTTTAAAGCCCATGACACGGACGCTGTCCGCCAGGACCTTTGACCTGGACCGCACATCGAGTTCCCGCGATTGTGCGAGCGTTTCACAAGCCCCGGCCAGGAACAAGTTGACCCCAAACTTGTTGAAATTATCCATCTTTTTGTGATCTGTATTCGCACCGGACAGAGTTTTGGTTAGAAACTCCATCATATATTTCTTCTGCTTTTCAGCGTGCGGCGAAAGGGTTTCAACTGCTTCCCTGCCGTCCGTTTCCAGAGTGGCGTTGGCTGCGTTGGTGTCGCCGTCTTCGCCATTTATGGCCGATTTCAAGCGCTGGTCCGTTTCATTCTCATCGGCAACTTTTTGTTCATCGTCAATATGAAACTCGTTAATTCCTTCCATCGCCCGGTCCAAATCACGCTGATTGGATTTCGCATCATCGGCCTCGCGTATTTGGGCAGCGCTGGCATTTGCCTGGACTTTGGCTTGAGCGATGTCTTGTTTCTTCTGTTTTTTGGCCCGTGATTTGGCTTCGCGCTCTTCCAGTGTGGTTCCCTTAAGTTGGGTTACCGATAAACTGGCGGCTGTTAGCAGGAATGTAAGGACAAAAACGACAAACAAGACGTTTGACTCGAAATTACCTTCCATCCGATGACCAAATAAGACGGTACCGCTCAGCACGTAAGAGGTCATTACTGTGAAGATGAGGGCCAAACTTAAACTGATCAGCGAAACCGTCAGAAGTTTAACCAACAAGGCAGTAAGCGTGGTCTTCTTTAGGTCTTTTTTCTTTTTCTTTGGTTTTTTGGGTTCATCATCCCAATCGTCATCATCATCAAAGGAACCTCCGAAGCCATCATCGTCGCCAAAATCGTCGTCGTCATCGTCGTCATACCAGCCACTATCGCCGCCAGCATCATCATCACTGTCGTCACTTTTATCGAGACCTGCGGCAGGCATGTCGGATGTTTTATAAATGACGTAATCCCGGTGGGTGCTTTGCGCCGGATCATAGACTTCGCGAATGACCTTTACGCCGTCAATGCCCGGTTGACGATCAAGCATCTTGCCTTCGTCAACGGCCATTTCTTTCTGGCCGCCTTCGAATTGCGCATGAATGCTCCATCTACTGCCTTGCAGGACATGGACTTCATAATGAGTCTGGACAGGCATTCGGACCCTCGCCAAGTTGCAGTCACTAACGAACCTAACCTGCTCCAAGCGATCAGAAACAAGCCAACGTCAAGGTTCTTATCAACAAACCTTCAAAAAACAATTAATTACAAAAGAGCATTATTTACGCCCGTTTGGACGGATATTATCAAATCATCCAGCAGCCTTCAATTACGATAATCATTTGGCCTGATAATTACATAACGCTATGGATAATCAGACTCTGGGCATAAAAAAATGCCCGTAGGCGGGCATTTTTCATAATCCAAAAAACTGTATGATTTACAACAGTTAGTTTGAGTTCTTTAGGCCTATCCCGGCGAAACGCTTATTGAATTTCGCCAACTGACCACCACTATCCAATAGACGGTGAACACCGGTCCAAGCGGGATGGGTCTTCGGGTCAACGTCCAATTTCAAGACGTCACCTTCGCTGCCCCACGTGGAACGGGTTTCATATGTAGAACCGTCCGTCATTTGAACAGTGATTGTATGGTAATCTGGGTGTGTGTCTTTTTTCATAATTCAGCTCCGGAAATCAAGGGGCCCTGTATAGGCGACGTTGCGCCAATGATCAAGCGGACTTTTCAGGGTTTTTTCCATCCACACTTTTCAGCTCGGGTGTCGCGCGCAACACAAGGATAATCACCACAGCCATGACGCATGCGCCGCCAAAAAAAGGCCAGTTTGAACCAAAAGCTGAAAACAGAAACCCAGCCCAAGCGGGGCCACCGACACGGGCCAAGGTGGTTGCTGACCTTGTTACGCCCATCATACCCCCTTGGTCCTCTTCACTCGTTTGCAGGGAGATGAGACTGTTGAGGGCCGGAGAAATGACCGAAAATCCATAGGTTGCCACCAACATGCTCACAATCAGCATCCAGAGTTCATCCGCGAACGGAATGAGTGCCATACCAATAGCGAGGGTTACCGCACCTTGAAGCAAGAGCTGTGTTTCTCCGAACCGCTTGGCCATCCGACCGATCAGGCCCCCTTGCAGACCGGCATTCAGCAACCCGGTTAGAGCGAAAATATAGCCATTTTGCTCAGGCCCCCAGCCAAATTGCCGGCTCGACCAGAGGGCAAAAGTTGCTTCAATCCCGGAAAAAGCAAAAATGGCTAAAAAGGAAAGGGCAAGAAGCAAGCGAATTTGCGGTTTCTGAGCGGCATCGCGAAACTGTTTCAGGCGAGATGTTGATGATTTGGATTTGTTTTTTTGCCTGATGTCATCTGACAGGGATTCTTTTAATGTAAACAGGCCCAATACAAGTGCCACCGCCGACAGGCCTGCGGCCGCATATGCGGGGCTTTGGTAATCCGCGTTCAAGGGATCACTTCCCGCCAGGATGCCGCCCACTGCTGGGCCCATAATAAAACCAAGGCCGAACGCTGCACCAACAACGCCCATTCCCTTTGCGCGGTTTTCGCGGGTCGTGATATCAGCGACATAGGCAAAAGCTGCAGATATATTGCCCGCCATAAAACCACCGGCCGCGCGGGCGGCAAATAAGATCCAGAGTTCGTTGGCCATTCCGAGCCAAAGATATGTCAGAACAGCACCCGCGAGGCTTATTAAGAGGACGGGTCTTCGGCCAATTCGATCACTCATACGCCCCCATATGGGAGCGGCTATAAACTGGGCCAGGGAATAGGTCGCCATCAGCAGGCCGACTTCGAAAGGGCTTGCCTGAAAGTGCACTGCGTAAAAAGGCAGCAGCGGAATAATGATTCCAAAACCGATTAAATCGATGACGACGACAAGGAAGAGGACGAGCATTTAAATGACTAAAGCCTAAATAAGGACGTTAACGCTGGGTGAGTTTAAGTTCGATGCGGCGATTGCGGCGTTTTGAAATTTCATCATCGCGTTTGTCTATTGGGTGAAATTCACCAAATCCCGCTGCGACCAATCTGTTGGCAGGTAAGCCCGCGTCAACAAGATGTTTAACAACGGAGATTGCGCGGGCTGTTGAAAGTTCCCAGTTTGACGGGAACCGCACCGTTTTTATCGGGTCGTTGTCGGTATGCCCGTCAACACGAAGAATCCAGTCGATTTCTCCGGGTATTTCAAGAGCGATTTCCAAGAGCGTGGTTGCCAATTGGTCCAATTGAGCTTTCCCCGCTTCGGCGATGTTGGCCTCACTTTTAGCGAACAAAACCTCGGACTGGAAAACAAAGCGGTCTCCGACAACTCTGATTCCCTGGCGATTTCCGAGCAAGCTGCGCAGACGACCAAAAAACTCTGAACGGTATCGCGATAGTTCCTGGACCTTGCTGGCAAGAGCTGAATTTAAGCGTTTACCCAGATTGGCGATTTGGACATTTTTCTTTCTGGCTTCTTCTTCTGAAATTTCGAGAGCCGTTCGTATTTGTGCCAATTGTGCCCGTAATGCTGTCATTTGCTGATTGAGGAGTGCGACTTCAGCGCGTGCGCTTTCCGAGAATTCTTTCTCGACCAGCAAAGATTTTCCGCTTTCGGCCAGCTTTCCGGCCATTTCTGATATCTTTGACTGCATCTCGGCTTTTAAAGCATCTAGAAGCTGTATCTGGCGGTCAAGCTCGGCAATCCGTTGCAGATGTAATTTTGATGCTTCGGTCGCCTCTGCCAGACTGACTTTGTTTTGTGAAGATTCTAGCTCCATTTCTGCAATTTTTTCATCTGAAGCCACGGAGCGCTTTTGCAGAATTGAAATCCGTGTTTCCGCTTCTTCGAGTTTGAGTTGCAGTTCAGCGATCAGTGCTTTATTTCGTTCCGCCTGTTCGTTCAGCGAAGAAATTGAATTGGCGTCGGAAGTTGACTTTACCCGAAGGTCAGTAATTGTCGCGGTCGAGCTGTTGAGACGATTTTGAAGATCGATGGCGTCTGCCTGTGCTGCTGAGAGGCGCTCGCGCAGGGAAAGCATTTCTGCGAACGCAGCGCTTGATTTTTCTTCTAGTTTGGCAATTTGCTCATTCGCGTCAATGGCATTCTTGCGCAACAGAGAAACTGAGGTTCTCAATTCATCCCGCTGCGCCACAGATGACTGTAACTCTCCGGATAGCTGGGACAAATTAGTCCGCAATTGATCGTTGGATTTTTGTTCCAGCGAAAGAAGGTCTGCCAATTCCCCAACTTGCACCTTGAGTTTATCGAGGGCTTGTTCTCGGCCGGATAGCGCTTCGCTGAGGAAAAATTGCGCCAATACAAAAATCAGCAACAAAAACATAATGACCATTAGCAGTGTCGCCAAAGCATCGACAAAACCGGGCCAAATATTGGTGCCTCGTTCAGCGCGTCGTGTCAGGCCTGCCATAAGACCGCTCGCATCCTATGGATTTCGATCGTCGCTGGTCGCAGCGGCAATCAGTCGAGCTAGGAGTTTGATCTCACTGCGAATTTGTTGCGTTGAATCTTCACGGCCTGCTTTCAAGTCCTCAGAAAGCCGAGTCACATAGACATCAATGTTACGCAGATGCATGCGGCTGGTGTCATCGAGACCGCCTCCTGAACCACCCCCGTTAGCCAATTGTGCCAGTATCGGTTTGAGTTCAACTTGCGTTTCGGCAAGGCTGCGCATCAATGCCTGTTGTGTTCGCATATGATCTGTCAGCGTTTCAAGCTTATCACCCACTTTTAACAGATGGCCATCAACGGTCATCCGGCTTTCTTCTCCTCTGGCGAGGGTACGCTGCAAGTTTTCCAAGCTTTCCGCAGTTTGCTCGAGAAGCGCCTGGACGTAGGCTGGTACCGACTGATCTCCCTCGTTACCAATGGCGCCGGAGGACAGGCGTGTAACCGTCGACAACCACTCTTCAAGATCATTGTAAAATCGATTTTGAGCCTGGTTGGCCTGAAGATCGAGAAACCCAAGAATGAGAGAGCCGGCCAAGCCAAACAGGGATGAGGAAAAAGCGGTTCCCATGCCTTCCATAGGTGCCTGCAAGCCGCGTTTTAAATCGGAGAAGATCGCACTTGCATCACCACCGTTTACGCTGAGTGTGCCAATGACGTCACTGATCGAGCTTACGGTCCCCAGCAGCCCCCAAAAAGTTCCCAGCAAACCAAGAAAGATCAGCAGCCCAATCGTGTATCGCGACGTATCCCGGCTTTCATCCAGTCGGGATGCGATCCCATCGAGCAAGGTTCGCATAGCGACGGTTGATAACGTGAAACGATCTCTGTCCCCAACCATCGTTGACATTGGCGCCAGTAACTTGGGTTTGGCCGATTGCGCATGACGCGCCCGTGCTCCGGGGTTTAGCGTGCTGTCGCGGAAGTTCTCGATCCATGTCACTTCGGGGTATAATCGAACAACTTGCAGAAAGTTATATAAAATCCCGATGAACAAAACACCGACAATGAGGCCATTCAAGGCGGGGTTCGCCATGAAGGCTTCGTGAAACGCAGTGAAAAGCATGAAACCGGCAACCAGTACGGCGCCGAGGAACAGCATCATGCGAACGAGATATAAATGAGGGCGAGTCATGTCAGGACAAGGTCCGAGTTATTAAATGAGTTTAGATGCCGGCACCGAAGCTTTAACACTTCTAACGCTTTGCAATGTTGACGTCGACCCGGTTGGCTGGCTTGTCAGACGTTTTGTTCCCCAGTGCCCTGACATCAATTCGCGTGCTTCGAACGCCATTTTCGATGAGAAAGGATCGAACGGAGAGGGCACGTGAGAGCGATAATCGACGTGCTTTACTGGCGGAAAGTCCTTCGGAACCAGCATAGGCAAGCAATTGCAGACGCAAATCATTTTTGTCATGCACGCCATCTGCGACCTTGCGCAACGCGTCTTTTGCCGCGTCCGGCAGTTTGGTTTCTGTTTCTTCAAAAGCAATTCGCAATGCCTGACCCGGAGCGATTTCAACCGCCTGCGCGTTTGTGTTCGCTTGCTCAACCGACGCTTTAGGTTCGGGCGCCGCGGCGACCTTAGGCGGAGGAGGGGGGGCCGCAGATGCAACAACGGGCGCACTGGCAGGACTTGGCGCCGCCTTTTTTTCGGCCTGTTCGACGGGTGCAGGCGGGGGCGGTGTTGGTTGTGCTGTGGTGACTTGCGGCGCTGGCATCGGTTTTGGTGCAGGAGCCAACGGGACCGCAGGTTTTGACGCAACTACCGGCTCTTTTTTAGCGGGTGCGGACGGTTGTGCTTTTGGCGCCGGTGTCGCTTTGCTCACTGGTGTCGTGACGGTCGGCCGTGTTTTTAACTGTGATACTGGTGCACGCAACTTAGGTGCCGTCTGCGGGGCCATGTGTAATTTGGAGACAGGATTGGAACGCGGGGGCACAAGAAGTCCGGAAGTCGACTGGGGGCCAAAAGTCGTAATGCCGCCGTCGGCAATGACACTAAGATCAACGATGACCGCATCGCTTTGCGCTGCTGCAGGTCCGTGTACTAAAAGCCCTAAAGAAAAGGTGAGGGCCGTCGCAATTGAACACGCAAATACGGTTTTGAACGTTCCGCTTTGGGTCGAATGTCGCTTGTGTCCGGTCATCGCATTAAAATCCCTTGGAATGTTATCCTTATGGGCGACACCCATGCGGGTTGGTGTGCCCTTTATAAGATCACAACATACTCAAGACACTGCCACCATACAACAGCTTTACAAGATAAGTTGTACAGACACCGCTATGTCATTTCAGTCTTATTTGGCAGATTAGGCTGCGTCGTCGAGAAATTTTTTGAGGGGGCGGTGTGTATCAACGTTTGCTGCGATAACTTCGCCCGCAGCCATCATGTTTTTCCCGCCACTGTAGTCAGTGACAACACCACCGGCTTCACGGACGAGGACAATGCCAGCCGCAATATCCCAGGGTTTGATCCCTTTCTCCCACCAACCATCATATCGACCTGCTGCGACATAGGCTAAATCGAGCGCTGCTGAACCGGCACGCCGCACACCTGCCGATCCGGCCATAACATTTTCAAGTTGGGCTAAAAAAGGTTTGTGACCTGAGCGCCCCGCAAACGGGATGCCGGTGGCAAAAAGGCACTCTTTGACGTCTCTGCGGCTTGAAACACGAATTCTGCGGTCGTTAAGGAAGGCTCCTTTGCCGTGCTCGGCCCAAAACATTTGATCCGTAATCGGCTCATAAACAACGCCGGCAAACAATTCCCGATCACGCTCCAAACCGATGGAAATCGAAAAATGTGGCAATCCGTGCAGAAAGTTCATGGTTCCGTCCAAGGGATCAATAATCCATTTGTTCGAATTGTCCTTGCCTTCGACAACGCCACCTTCTTCCATTAAAAAACTGTATTGAGGGCGTGCTTTTTTGAGGTCTTCAAACAAGATCTGCTCGGAACGATGATCGGCTTCTGAAACGTAGTCTGCCGGCCCTTTTTTAGACACCTGAAGCTTTTCAATTTCGCCAAAAGAACGTGTCAAACTGCGACCCGCACGGATCGCGGCGTTCGCCATCACGTTTATTAATGCACTGCGACCATGAGCCATTTTGTGTGTCGTCCTGTTGTTTAATCTTTAGCACGTTCGACATAGACACCTTCTTCGGTGTTTACGACAATACGAGTTCCGGATTCAATATGTGGGGGTACCATGATCCGGACACCATTTTCGAGAATGGCCGGCTTATAGGATGACGAGGCGGTTTGCCCTTTGACAACCGCATCGGCTTCCGTAATTTCCAGAATAACCGTATCAGGCAATTTTATGCCAATGGGATCATCCTCATAACTTTCAATCTGAACAATCATTCCGTCCTGAAGATAGGGAATTTGATCTTCATTGATGATATTGGTGTCGAGGGCGATTTGCTCATAAGTCTCGTTCTGCATGAACGTAAATAAACCAGCATCCTCAAATAGGAACTGATATTCGATTTGCTCGAGCCTTACTTTTTCAACCTTTTCTGACGACCGGAACCGTTCGTTGAGTTTTGTGCCGTCGCGAATGTCTTTCAGTTCAACCTGCAGATAGGCACCACCTTTTCCTGGCTGCGTGTGCTGAATTTTTACGGCGCGCCAAAGGCGCCCCTGATGCTCGACAACATTACCGGGTCGAATTGCGTTTCCATCTATTTTCATTAGCGTACCCTGACTTTGCAAAGGGATAATTTTAAAAGGCGGCGGAACCTAACAGGTAGATTGCTAAGTATCAATGTCTGAGCCTGTAAGATTTGCCGCTTGATCAAAAATTGTGTTGAATTCCTCAACCGCAACCGTTGGGCCTTTCGGGTGGTCCCAGACGCCGGATACAACGGCCAGCATATCGGCACCCGCATCGACCAAAGGTCGACAGTTATCAACGGTTATGCCGCCGATTGCGACGCACGGGGGGAGCATTATTTCGTTCCACCACTCAAGAATATCTGGTTCCGCTTTAAACTGCGCATCTTTCGTTGTGGTTGGAAAAAAGGCCCCGAAGGCAACATAATCTGCGCCTTTTTCTCCAGCTTCCATGCCCAAGTGCCGAGAGTTATGACACGTGACGCCGATGATTGCATGGGGACCAACAATTTCTCGAGCCTCCTTATAGGTGCCGTCCTGTTGTCCAATGTGAACACCATCACAGAGCATTTCGAGAGCCAGATCGGGCCGGTCGTTCATCAGAAAAGTGACGTCATATGCAGAAGCGACAGGCAAGAGTGCTTCACATGCCCGGCGGATATCGTCATCGCTCACATCTTTCAGTCGCAGTTGAACTGCCCCAATATCACCGCCATCCAAGGCAGCCTTGAAGGTATCTCTGAACGTTTTAGGTTCCAGTTTTGGTGGTGTGACCAAATAGAGTCTGCAGCGATGTTCGTTCATTTTTCCTGATATTCCATGATAAGACTTAAGATCGACTGTTCTGGGTTTTGAATTGTTTCCAGATCAACGGCATCTGATGGGTAAGATCTTACGCGACCCGTTAACTGAGTCGCGATATCAACGACCTTTTCGCGCGTCGCGTCCGGCAAATCAACGGATATATCCCTGACACCCCTGCGCAAAGCGGAAAGGGCCATGCCTGCGTTCTGCCCGCAATCCAGAACGGCTGTGATCTGGGCCGAAGGATGCGCCGTCTTGAGGAGTTCAAGGATAGACTTGAAAACGTCGGGACCCAGACTTTTAACGCCGTTGCGTGCGCTATAGATTTCGACGGGTTTTTGAGCGTTCTCGGCGGCTTTAGCGACAATAAGCGCATCTGAGAGACTGTAGAAAATAAAGCGCGATGTGGCTTTCACAGGATTTCCGATCTACAAGCCGCGGAGCATGCGTTCCGCGGCTTGTTATATCAGTGTCGCAACAACGCCAAACTAGCCAGCGTTCATCATTGCAACAGCAGTATCAGGCATGCGGCTTGAGAAGCCCCATTCGTTATCGTACCAACTCAGGACACGGACGAAGTTGCCATCCATAACCTGTGTTTGAGTGGCATCGAAGCTTGAGCTTGCCGGGTTGTGATTAAAGTCTGATGAAACCAGCGGTAGGGTATTATACCCCAGAACCCCGTTAAGACGTCCTGCAGAAGCCTCCTGCAGCGCCGCATTAATTTCTTCGACAGTTGTTGCGCGGCTGGAGTTAAACGTAAGATCAATGAGCGATACATTGGCTGTCGGTACGCGGACAGAAGTTCCGTCCAGCTTTCCTGCAAGCTCTGGTAATACCAAGCCAACAGCAGCGGCGGCGCCGGTTGATGTCGGGATCATATTTAACGCAGCAGCGCGGGCGCGCCGAGGATCAGAATGAAGCGCGTCTAACGGCCGTTGATCGCCCGTGTAAGAGTGGATCGTTGTCATGAAGCCTTTTTCGATACCAACTGTCTTGTTTAAAACATCAGCGACGGGAGCCAGACAATTTGTCGTGCAGGATGCATTCGAAACAATTGTATCAGAAGCCGTTAAGAGGTCGCTGTTGACCCCATAAACGATGGTTTTATCGACTTCTTTGCCAGGTGCAGAAATCAGCACCTTCTTTGCGCCGGCATCGATATGCTTTGCGGCGCCGTCTCGTGTCGTGAAGAAACCCGTGCATTCCATGGCAATATCAACGCCAAGGTCAGCCCAAGGGAGATCGGCAGGGTCGCGCTCAGCAGATACCTTTATTGGGCCATTTCCAACATCAATCGTATCACCGTCAACTTTGACATCGGCATTCAGGACGCCATGAACGGTATCATACTTCAGTAAATGGCCGTTCATTTCTGCTGAACCAAGATCATTGATGCCAACAACCTCAATATCTGTGCGGCCCGTTTCAATAATGCTGCGCATAACCAGCCGGCCAATGCGACCAAAGCCATTGATTGCGACACGTACCGTCATGTTTTCTCTCCTTCGATGGATGTTAGGGCCACCCTGGCCTGGTATTTTTTTTCACAAGCGTTGGGGCCGCGATTCTGCAAAAAGTAAGCGGTGAAATAATGGCGGCAAACATCCTCGTATTCACCGTATTCGTCAATGATAATGTTGTCTGGTTTGTGGGCGGGTTCAAGCGCCTAGGCTCATTTTCTGCCGAATATCTCTTTCAAGGGTGAGTAAATTTTCTTTTGCGGGCAAACCACCCCCAAAACCGGTCAATGCACCATCGCGTCCGATAACCCGGTGACAGGGAATGACAATGGGGATGGGATTGGCGCCGTTTGCTGCACCAACCGCGCGAACAGCTCTGGGGTTCTTAAGTTTAGTGGCAATGTCGCTGTAGGTGGTGGTTTCGCCGTAAGGGATTTCTTGAAGTGCGGCCCAAACGGCAAGCTGAAATGGTGTTCCCGAGGGTTTTATGGGGAGGTCAAATGTGGTTATGTGGCCAGAAAAATAGGCCTTTAACTGGTCAACGGCGGTTCGATACAAGGTGTCGTCACGACGCCAATTCTCCGGCGGTTGAATTGCACGGCAACCTTGCGAAAAAGCAATCAGATGGATGTTTTTACCATCTCCGGCAATTGATAATCGGCCGACCGGACTTTCAAAAAAACGATATAGCATGTGTCACGGTTCCGTTTTACGCAGCCCTTTACGCCAGATAGATGTTAGCGACAGGTCGCGATAAAAAACACTATTAAGTGGCCATGTCATCCTGCCAGAACAATGGCCCACATCTAAAGTTTTATGGCACTTGTTTGATTTTATGCCAATTTTTCAACGGCATTTTATCCTTTTTCTTAAATGTCTTATATCAATTTATTATTAGATTAGTTGACCTTCCGCTTTTACCGTGAGTATAAATCTAAAGGGAAAAATAAAAAAGAATACAGAGGCTCTAGGTTGTCGACACAAACATCCATTCAAAAACCATCCAAAGTGACCCGTGCACATGATCGACTGCATGAAGCCGTTGAGCGACTAGAGACTGCATTAAACAATGCTCCTGCAGTGAGTGCGCCTTCCCCGGATACACAAAATTCTGAACAAATGGCTGCCCTGGAAGCCGAACTTAAGCGTTTAAAACAAGAAAACGCGGCGCTAAAGCGGGTTAATGAGCAAGTGACGACGCGCCTGGACGCGGCGATCGGGCGTTTACAATCGATTCTTGAGGACTGATGAGATGGGACAGGTAAGTGTAGAGATCAATGGTCGCAAATATCAAATTGCCTGCGACGATGGCCAGGAAGCCCATTTGTCCCGATTGGGAACGTACATCGATAATCGGGTGGATGAACTGGTGGCTGCCGTTGGTCAAATTGGTGATGCAAGACTTCTCGTCATGGTCTCACTTCTGGTCGCCGATGAATTATCAGATGCCTATTCAGAACTGGAAGTCGCACGCCGCGCAGACGACGGCGCGGCGGCATTGCTCAATCACGAAGAAAAATTAGGGGCAAAAATGGATGGTTTGGCGGCGCGCATTGAAAGCATTGCCGAAACCTTCGAACAGGCTTAAGTATAGCCGTGAGCGAATACTGCGGAATACGTCAGGGCAACTTATCCTGGGGCCAATAAAAATCATCCGGGAACTGTCCCTGTTGGACTCTTGGGTTCAGCATATGGTGCCCACCTGCATCTGCAGGCCACGGAGATACTTTATCCCAACGGTTCTTTGGTTTCGCTCACTTTCCTTTGTTGCCCCCTTTAATCATGAGATCGTGGCAGATGTCTCTTGCAGATGAAAAAAATGCCATTCGTGAAGCCGCTCATGAAGTCCGCAAGTCCATATCAAGTGCTGCTTCGGTGCAAGCGTCTGATGCGTTGGCGCATCGTGTCTTGCGATTGGCGACTGGTATCGATGGCGGATCAGCAGTTTCCGGGTTCTTGTCGATCGGTGATGAAATCAACACTTTGCCGAGCTTACGTAAGCTTTCAGGTTCGGGCTTCAGGTTATGTCTGCCTGTCGTTGTGAAGGCGGATGAGCCCCTTGTCTTTCGGGAATGGAAAGAAGGTGACCCGCTGGAAAATGGTCCCTTGAGAACACGTCATCCTTTGCCTGCTGCGCAAACTATGATCCCTAAAATTATCTTGGTTCCGCTCCTTGCCTTTGATTTGAAGGGGAATCGGATTGGTTGGGGAGGGGGCTTTTATGACCGAACGCTGGCGGCTCATAAAAAAAAGGGGCATGCAGTTGTTTCAGTTGGCGTGGCGTATGATGATCAGCAAATCGACGCCGTGCCGGTAGATCACCTCGATATAAAAATGGATTGGGTCGTAACTGAAAAACGTACACTTAAGGTGATGAAAGAGAATTTGTAGTGAGACTACTAATGATAGGCGACGTAGTGGGGAAGTCTGGCCGCGACGCAATCGCCAAATATTTACCGGATTTAAGGCAAAACCTGGAACTCGATTTTGTCGTGGTGAATGGTGAAAACGCTGCGCATGGTTTTGGTATTACGGATAAAATCTGTGCGTCCATGTACCAACTAGGGGCTGATGTAATTACCACCGGGAACCACATCTGGGACCAGCGCCCGATTATGAATTATATCAGTGACGACCCAAAACTTCTGCGCCCGCTTAATTTTCCTGAGGGAACGCCGGGAGCCGGTTTCGGGATTTTCGATGCGCCAAATGGCAAACGCGTATTGGTTATGAACGCGATGGGGCGGCTGTATATGGACCCTCTGGATGACCCGTTTGCAGGCATTGAGCAAGTTTTGTCCAAATATAAACTTCGCGATCAAGTCGATGTTATTCTGCTCGATTTTCATGCCGAGGCCAGTAGCGAAAAACAAGCAATCGCACATCACTTGGATGGGCGTGTGACGGTTGTCGTTGGAACCCATACGCATGTGCCGACTGCAGATTATCGTATCTTGCCCGGCGGCACCGCCTATCAGACCGATCTGGGGATGACGGGAGACTACGATTCGGTCATTGGCATGCAAAAGAAGGCCGCCGTCGCGCGCTTCACAACAAAATTGCCCCAGGCGAGATTGGAGCCGGCCGAGGCAGAGGGAACTGTTTCGGGGTTGCTTGTCGAGACGGATGACAAGACAGGGTTATCGAAGAGAGCGTTACCGCTAAGAATCGGCGGAAGTCTCACACAAAACTTTCCAAAATTTTAATATTCGTCGGCTAGGTTGCGGCGCCATAGTCGGATTATTCGTATCTCAAGTACGAATAATGGGACCGAGAAAATAGGCAGTTGCGTCGGGCATTGGCGAGAGAAACAACGGTGTCTTTACCTTATCGTCAAATTATTGCCATATTGGCATGACATTACCGCCCAAGATTCCTGAGTGATTTTCAATATCACGAGTAGGTGCGGACGTTTTATATGAAGGTATCGAACTAATTTTAGGAGCACTTTAGGAATGGCAGGCCATTCAAAATTTAAGAATATTATGCATCGCAAGGGCGCGCAGGATAAAAAGCGCGCCAAAATTTTTGCCAAACTGGCACGTGAAATTGTTGTTGCGGCGAAGATCGGCCCGGATCCGGAAATGAACCCGCGTCTGCGTGCGGCTATTTCTGCTGGTAAGGCACAAAATATGCCGAACGATAATATCCAGCGTGCGATTGCGAAAGCGACGGGCGCTGGTGATGATGCCAACTATGAAGAAATTCGCTATGAAGGCTATGGGCCGGGCGGAGTGGCGCTAATCGTCGAGACTTTGACGGACAATCGCAACAGGACCGCATCAGAAGTCCGTTCGGCATTTGCCAAGCACGGCGGGAATTTAGGTGAAACGGGTTCTGTTGGATTTATGTTTGACCGGATTGGCACGATCGTGTTGGAAGCAGGCGTCGGATCAGCCGACGATGTGTTTGAAGTGGCTCTTGAGGCCGGCGCTTCGGACGTTGAAAGTGGGGATGAAACGCACGATGTCTATTGCGATCCCGATGATTTTTCAACCGTCCGTGATGCCTTGGAAGATAAGTTTGGTGCGCCGCAATCGGCCGGTCTTGAATGGAAACCTCAGACCACCGTCGCCGTTGAAGAACAAGCCGCAGGCACGCTGATCAAGCTAATCGATATGCTGGAAGATAGTGATGACGTTCAAACGGTCGCGTCCAACTTTGAAATCGACGATGATGTTCTGGAACGTTTGAGCGCTTAACGGACCTGAAAGGTTGTGCGAATGCGGTTAGTCGGCTTGGACCCGGGTTTGAGGAATACAGGCTGGGGTGTCATTGGTGTGCAGGATAACCGGATGGCCTTTGTGGCAGATGGCGTGATTGTAACTGATTCTAAATTATCTTTGGCAGAGCGTCTGGTACAAATACAAGATGGTCTTATGGAGATCATAGATCTCTACAAACCGGATGAGGCGGCGGTTGAAGAAACGTTTGTTAATAAGAACCCCGTATCGACGTTGAAGTTGGGCCAGGCGCGCGGCATTTCGCTCGTCGTGCCGGCGTCCCGGGGGATTCCTGTAAGTGAATATTTGCCAAATCTGGTGAAAAAAACAGTTGTCGGCAGTGGCCATGCGGCAAAGGAGCAAATTCAAATGATGGTGCGTACTTTGTTGCCTGGGTGCCAGATTGCGACGGCAGATGCGGCCGATGCACTAGCAGTTGCCATTTGCCACGCCCATCACCGCCAGGCCCATAACCGCGCCAATTACATGAGTGCAGCTAAATGATTGCTCGCTTGAAGGGCATCGTCGACTCAATTGGGGATGGCTGGGTCATTCTTGATGTAAGCGGTGTGGGCTATTTGGTGTTTTGTTCCGGCAAAACGCTGTCGCGGCTCGTCGTTTCAGAAGCGGCTCGGCTTGAGATTGAGACACATGTTCGCGAAGATCACATTCATCTTTATGGCTTCGCCGACGATTCCGAACGCGATTGGTTTCGTTTGTTAACCAGTGTGCAGGGCGTTGGTGCAAAAGTGGGGCTCGCTATTTTAGGCGTTCTGAGCGGTGATGAACTGCTGCAAACGATTGCGGCTGCCGACAAAGCCGCGATAACACGGACCCCTGGTGTCGGTCCCAAACTTGCCACACGTATTGTCAGTGAGCTGAAGGATAAAATCGGCAATCTGGCCTTGGGCGTTGGTGCCAAGCCAACAGAATCCCGCTCAGCCGGGCAGGTGGACTCTGGTGATGCCAACGTGAACATTCGTGACGCGGCATCGGCTTTGGTCAATCTGGGATACGGGCCTGCTGACGCGCTGGGGGCGGTCTCGCGCGTCGCCTCACAAATGGATGACGATGCTGGCGTTCAAGACTTGATTCGCGCAGGTCTGCGCGAACTTGCTCCCGCTGATAATTGATCTCGAAAGAAGAAATCTTGGATATGAGTGATCAGGATCGAATTATAGCGCCACATGCAACCGACGGCGAACAAGACGGAGACTTTGCTGATATCGGAACACGTCCGCGTGCTCTGGATGATTTCATAGGGCAACGCCAGGTTAGGGAAAACCTGAAAGTCTTTATTGGTGCAGCCCGCAAGAGAAGTGAGGCGATGGATCATGTGTTGTTTCATGGCCCGCCGGGACTGGGAAAAACGACTCTGGCGCAGATCGTCGCTAACGAACTTGGGGTCGGGTTTCGAGCCACGTCCGGCCCGGTCATCGTCAAGGCGGGCGATCTGGCCGCTATTCTGACCAATCTCCAACCGCGCGACGTCCTGTTTATTGATGAAATACATCGCCTTAATCCGATAGTAGAAGAAATTTTATATCCGGCAATGGAAGACCGGCAACTGGATTTGATCATTGGTGAGGGGCCGGCTGCACGTTCCGTTCGCATTGACCTGCCGCCGTTTACACTGGTGGGGGCGACGACGCGTGCCGGCTTGTTAACAACCCCGTTGCGGGATCGTTTTGGAATTCCGCTCAGGCTGGTTTTTTATGAACCTGAAGAACTGATCGAGATTGTTAAGCGCGGGGCGAATTTACTGGATTTTGATTTAACCAATGACGGTGCTTTGGAAATTGCCAAACGCGCGCGGGGAACGCCGCGTGTCGCCGGGCGCTTGCTGCGGCGGGTTCGTGATTTTTCAGATTTGTTGGGCGATCAGGCCGTTGATGCGAAGGCCGCCGATGACGCTTTGAACCGTTTAGAAGTTGATTCAAAAGGATTGGATGCGATGGACCGGCGCTATTTGACGACCATCGTCCGGAATTATGGCGGGGGACCTGTTGGCATCAACACAATGGCCGCAGCCCTGTCTGAGCAGCGTGATACAATCGAAGATGTCATAGAGCCCTACCTCATTCAGCAAGGGTTTTTGATGCGTACACCGCGTGGCCGGGTTCTGGCGCCAGCTGCTTATCGACATCTTGGATTGCAGCCGCCAAAAGACCCGCCTCAATTGGATTTACTTGGGGATGAAGAGCTCGATGAACGTGGGTAAACATCAAATGCAGCAGCGCATCTACTACGAGGATACGGATTCAGGCGGCATTGTTTATTATGCCAATTACCTGAAGTTTGCGGAGCGCGGCCGAACCGAAATGCTCCGGGAGCTCGGCTTCGAAAGTCAAAGTATGCTGAGTTTGCAGGGAGTGGGTTTAGCTGTTCGGCGCTGTCATATTGAGTATATAAAGCCTGCGAAACTGGATGACGAGATTACGGTTGAGACTGAAATCAAGAAGATTGGCGGGGCTTCAATTGAGTTGCGACAGACCGTGATGGGTGAAAACCATGAATTGGCGGAAATGGAAATCAAGCTGGGCTGTATTCACTTTGAAAGCGGCCGTCCGGTAGCGTTACCAAATGAATTGAGAAGCGCGTTACAAACATATATCAACGCAAACCAAAATTTTGATACTTAAGATATAGGGACCAAAAGAAAATGGAGAACCAAGCAGTTGACGCAATGACCCTCGCAGGATCAGTAGATGCGCTAAACTTCAGTATGCTGGCTTTGTTTGAGCGCGCCGATCTGGTTGTTAAGACTGTCATCGTTTTATTAATCTTGGCGTCGCTCTGGTGTTGGGCAATTATTTTTGAAAAATGGATCGGTTTGCGACGTTTAAACAAGCGTTCCAATATCTTTGAGACGACCTTTTGGTCTGGTCAATCTCTTGATGATTTGTATGACCGGATATCGACAGAACCGCGAGATCCCATGTCGGCCGTCTTTGTTGCCGCAATGCGAGAATGGCGTCGCTCCTCAACAAAACCGGGAACCACCGGTGCCAGTGTTAATTTGCCAGAGCGCATTGACAGGGTCATGCAAATTACGGTTCAGCGAGAGATGGATCGTGTCGAGCGCTATATGACTTTCCTGGCGACCACGGGTTCGACGGCTCCGTTTATCGGCCTTTTTGGTACTGTATGGGGCATCATGCATAGCTTCCAATCCATTGCGATCTCCAAAAATACCAGTTTGGCTGTTGTTGCGCCGGGTATTGCTGAAGCTTTGTTTGCGACGGCTCTGGGTTTGCTTGCCGCAATACCGGCGGTGGTTGCCTACAACAAGTTATCGCGAGACCTGGATCGGTATGCGGGGCGGTTGGATAACTTTGCGGGAGAATTTGCAGCAATTCTGAGCCGCGAACTGGAAAGTGGGGACTGACGTGGCAGGATATTTAAGACCCCGCGCAGGCGGGGGCACCAGTCGACGACAACAGACGCGACCGATGAGCGAAATTAACGTGACGCCATTTGTTGATGTCATGCTGGTGCTGTTGATCATATTTATGGTGACGGCGCCGCTATTAACCGTGGGCGTACAGATTGACCTGCCCAAAACGAAAGCCTCGGTGATTGCGGGGCAGGATGAGCCTCTGTCAGTGAGCGTTGATGCCGGGGGCAATATCTTTATCCAGGACACCGAAGTGAGAATGGATACATTGGTGCCGCGTCTTATGGCCATAACAGGCAAAAACCCGGATGTCCGTATCTTCGTGCGCGGCGACAAGGCCGTGAATTATGGCCGGGTAATGACGGTCATGGGACGAATTAATGCGGCTGGTTATCGAAAAGTCGCGCTGATTACGAGCCAGGGTGACAGCGATAAAAAGGCGAAGGCCAGACAGGAAGAAAACTAATCGCCATGCGCTGGGGTTTTGTAACGTCGTTTATTTTACATGTGACGCTGGTTGCCGTCAGCTATTTTGGGCTACCTTTCTTACGGAAACCGCCAACATTAATTGAGACCGCTGTTTTCGTTGAAATGGTGGACGTTGCTGAGATAACCAATACGCCACCGCCTGCGCCAGTGACGCCCGAGCCAGAGCCAGAGCCAGAGCCTGAGCCTGAACCAGAGCCTGAACCAGAGCCCGAACCTGAGCCAGAGCCAGAACCCGAGCCCGAGCCAGAGCCAGAGCCAGAGCCAGAGCCCGAACCTGAGCCTGAGCCCGAGCCAGAGCCAGAGCCAGAGCCAGAGCCAGAGCCCGAACCTGAGCCAGAGCCAGAGCCTGAGCCCGAACCTGAGCCCGAGCCCGAGCCAGAGCCAGAGCCAGAGCCAGAGCCAGAGCCCGAACCAAAGCCGGTCCCTAAACCGAAACCAAAGGTTGAAGAAAAGCCGAAGCCGAAAATGGCCGGGGTCCAGCCGCGCAAAAAACCTGCACCGCCTAAAAAGCCGGACCCTTTCGCGAAGGTTTTAAAGACCCTGGAAGCGCTAAAGAAGGAACCGCCACCGCCACCGCCGCCTGAAACGAAACAAAAGAAGTCGTCGTTTGAAGAACAAATGGCAAAGGCTTTAAAAACGCCTTCAAAAAAACATATTCAGGATCAACCTTTGTCGATGAGCGAAACCGATGTGGTGCGTCAGCAGATTAGACGGTGCTGGAGTTTGCCGGCAGGCGCTAAGAATGCGGAGGATTTGATTATCGAGATCTCGGTGGTAATGAACCCCGATGGGACCGTGCGACAGGCAGATGTCGTCGATGGCGCAAGGATGGGGTCTGACCCTTTTTTCCGGGCAGCTGCAGAGTCAGCGCGAAGAGCAGTCTTGAATCCCAAGTGCAGTCCGCTCAAACTGCCACCAGAGAAATATAGTCAGTGGCAGCGAATGACGTTGAATTTTAATCCTAAGGATATGTTTTGATGGTGTTGGGAATGAGACAGTGGGCGGCCGGTTGGTCGATTTGTGCGGCATTTGTGATGGTTGTCTTTGCGACGCAGCCTGCCCAATCAGAATTGAGGATTGATATTACGCAAGGGTCGGTCAAGGCAATGCCGATCGCGATCACGGATCTTGGCGGTCAAACCTCGGAAGAAAAGCGTTTCGGCCAGGACATTGCGCGGGTGATTGCAACGGATTTAGAGCGATCAGGCCTTTTTAAGGCGATTGACCGTGAAGCATTTATCCAGTCGCCGGATGCGCTTGCGACATTACCCCGGTTTGGGGATTGGCGGATTATTAATGCCCAAGCGCTTGTTCAAGGGCGCGCTCAACTGGTGCCCGATGGGCGGCTGCGGGTTGAGTTCAGGCTTTGGGATGTGTTTGCTGAAAACCAGATGGTCGGTTTGGCGTATTTTACGATCCCCGATAATTGGCGCCGTATTGCACACATCATTTCTGATGAAATCTACAAACGCATAACCGGAGAAACGGGCTACTTTGACACGCGTATTGTCTATATTGCCGAGTCCGGACCAGCCAACAACCGCACAAAACGTCTCGCTATGATGGATCAGGATGGGGCCAATCATCGTTTCCTGACTGACGGTTCTGCTCTCGTTTTGACGCCGCGTTTTTCTCCTGAATTGCAGGAAATTACTTACTTATCCTATTTTGGGAACCTTCCCCGGGTATATATCTTTAACATTGATACCGGCCGTCAGGAGATTCTCGGTGATTTTCCGGGTATGACCTTTGCTCCGCGGTTTTCACCGAGTGGTAAAGAGGTCATTATTAGTATGGCCAAAGGGGGAAATTCAGACATTTATACGATGGATTTGAGAACCCGCAAGGTGACGCAGTTAACGTTTCACTCAGCCATCGATACGTCTGGCAGCTATTCTCCTGATTCAAAAAATATTGTGTTTAATTCGGACCGGGGTGGCAGTCAGCAACTCTATACGATGAATTCCAACGGTAAATCCATAAGACGGATCAGCTACGGAAAGGGACGCTATGCAACACCAGTGTGGTCACCCCGTGGGGATTTAATTGCGTTTACAAAAATCTATAAGGGGCGCTTTTTCATTGGCGTCATGCGCCCGGATGGCACGGGAGAGCGGCTTTTGGCGGAGGATTTTTTGGTTGAATCGCCAACCTGGGCGCCAAATGGGCGTGTATTGATGTTTTTCCGTCAAAGTAAATCAACAGCAGATGGAAAAGGCGGACGGTCCCGATTGTTTAGTGTCGATTTAACGGGTCAAAACCTCCGGGAAATAATCACACCGACCGACGCTTCTGACCCGGCTTGGTCGCCATTGATTCCGTAATACTCTGGTAATATCTTTGTGATTCAATGCGATGTGCAAAGAAAACGCTTGAAATTAGTCTATGATTCTTTAATTAATCGGGACTTAAGGTGATTTTTCTTGCCTAATGTGATTTGTGCTGCCCATTTTGGGCGGTGTTAGTAAATACCTATCCCGGTGAAGGGGGAATTAAATGCGTTTTAAGATTTATGGCGTACTTGCAGTGGCGGCTCTACTGAGCGCTTGTGCTTCTGGTTCTGAAGATCAAGGCACAACTAGCGGCGCTGGTTCCGTCGCCGACGCGAAACCTGTCGAAACCTATACAGCTCCGTTAGGCAATACGGTAACTCCTGGCTCTCAGGAAGATTTGGTTGCGAATGTTGGTGATCGCGTCTTCTTCGGCTTTGACCAGTATTCATTAGATGGTAAAAGCCGCTCCGTATTGGATAAGCAAGCGGCTTGGTTGAGCGCTAACCCATCCGTGGTAGTTATGGTCCAAGGCCATGCAGACGAACGTGGAACACGCGAGTACAACTTGGCGCTCGGTGAGCGACGTGCAAATGCTGCCAAAGACTACTTGGTGCAGCTTGGTGTAAACCCGGATCGCATTCGGACAATTTCCTTCGGAAAAGAGCGTCCTGTTGCCTTGGGTTCTACAGAAAGCGCATGGGCCCAAAACCGTCGTTCCGTTACTGTTGTAGGTAACTTCGGCAGCTAATAGGCCAACGCCTATTGACGAAATATTTTGACGTCTGCCTTCCGGGAGCTCCCGGTGGGGCAGGCGTCTTATTTTTGCCCATTTCTCATGGCATTATGACCCCAATTACGGTTTCCTGGAGATCATTCATGTCACGTTTCGCCTCCCCAATTTATCGTCCCACCCGTGCGGCACTTGTTTTTGTCTTTATGGCAGTCGGGTCCACCGGCGCCTTCGCGCAACAACAAAACATCCAACCTTTGTTGGACCGGATTGAACGCCTTGAGCGTGATATCCGAACGCTAAATGTCCAGATCGCAAGGGGAGAGACACCGACGCCGCTTGCATCTGCCTCAACCTCGCCAACAACCAGTGCAGCCGTGGATGGGCCAGCAATTGCCCGTCTTGGGGCCCGTATGGATGAACTAGAGGCGGACCTGAGAGTCGCCACCGGGACAATGGAGCGCGTTAACCACGATCTGCGTCAAGTTATGGAACGATTGGACAAGTTGGTTGGAGATGTTGATTTCCGGCTGACCGCGCTCGAATCGAAAACCCAACAGGGAGCAGTTGCGGGAACGTCTGACGGTCAGATGCCGCGTGTCGCAAGTGTTCCGTCACCGGCAGGCGTTCAGATGGTCCAACCTGCTGCCGGATCGCAAACCCTGGGTACCGTTTCTCTGTCCGAAATCGCCAAAGTCGAAAAAGCAAAAGCAACTGGAACTCCAGCCGTTGCCAGTGCTCAGGCGGCCCCGGCCCCTGTGGCTGCCCCGGCCCCGGCCCCAGTCAGCACAGCCCCAACTGTGGCACTTCCAGCGGGAACGCCAAAAGAACAATATACCTACGCTTTTAATCTGCTCCGTCAGACCAATTATGATCAAGCCGAAGTCGCATTAAAGACCTTCATTTCGAGCCATGAAGAGGACCCGCTTGCCAGCAACGCCCGCTATTGGTTGGGCGAAACCTATTATGTTCGGCGCGCCTATAATGAAGCCGCTCAGGTTTTTTTCGAGGGCTTCAGCAAAGACCCGTCAGGGCCTAAAGCGGCGGATTCGCTTTTGAAGCTGGGCATGTCACTGGGTGGACTTGGCAAAGCAGATGATGCATGTGCGGCCTTTAGCAAGCTTTTGAACGATTTTCCAAATGCGTCATCAACCATAAAGAATGCAGTTGCGAGAGAGCGCAAGCGCAGCTCCTGTCCCTAGTTTCATGGCTGGACAAGCGATTGATGAGGTTTTGCTTCGTCGATTTTGCGACGCGCTCACTGGATTTGATCCTTTTGAAAAGAAGGCCACCGTTGCGGTCGCGTTTTCAGGCGGAAGCGACAGCTATGCTTTGCTTAATCTGGCAACACAATGGGCGACGAATGAAAATCATAAACTGGTCGCACTGACGGTCGACCATGGCCTCAGGCCGGATTCTCACCTGGAGGCAGAAAAAGTCGGCGATTGGGCGCAGGCGCTGGGTGTTCCGCACCACGTCTTACGCTGGCAGGGGGGCAAGCCAGCTGCAGGTATCATGTCCGCAGCGCGGGATGCGCGCTATCGGTTAATCGATCAATGGTGCGGCGACAACAATGTGTTGCATGTGCTTGTCGGGCATACAATGGATGATCAGTTGGAAACGCATTTAATGCGAAAAGACCATGCCAGTGGTTATCGTGGACTGGCGGGGATGAGCCAGGTGCTTGAACTTTCGAACGTCCGTGTCATGCGCCCGCTACTGGCCGTTTCCCGCACAATGCTGCGCCGTTATCTGACGCATTTGCGACTCGATTGGATTGATGATCCTTCTAATGAAAACGACACATTTGAACGGGTCCGGGTTCGTAAATCCATGCAGGTTGCAGAGAAGGAGAGGGGGGGGCTTGCTGGTGACGTCAAGGACTTGGGGCAGAAGCGGTCGATACAGAGCGCTAGATGTTCCGCGTTAATTGCCCGGGCGGTTGACCTTAATTCCTTAGGTGCAGGAACGGTGAAACTGGTTGAGCTTGCGGACGCGCCGCCGGAATTGAAGGCCTCTGTCTTATCCCGTGTTCTCGGATCTTTAGGTGGCAAATCTTACCAGCCAAGCCTCGGGAAAACTCAAAACCTGCTTGATCAACTGAAAATTGAACACCAATCCGGAACGAAAATGGCCGCGACCCTCAGTGGATGCCGGGTTTTTTTGTGGCGTGATCAGTTGCAAATTCTCCGGGAAGCCCGGAACCTGCCACACTCGTTTGTGGTGGCTTCACATCAGCGGGTCTATTGGGACAATCGATTTGAGATTGAGTTCGGTGCAGGTTTGGCCGCCGCAATCGGAGAAACCCGTTTGCGCCCTTTCCGACGGGATGATTGGGGCATCATCAAGTCGGTCGCAAGTGCTGCAGGGTTGGGACGCAGGGCAATGCATTGCTGCGAGGGTTTGCCGGTGATCGAAGATGATTTAGGCCTGTTTGCCCTGCCACATCTTGGTTATTTTCGGAAAGATTCCGACTCTTTTCGAAAAAATGCGGGTGATATCGTATCTTTTCTGTCATTTTGTCCCCTGAATTCACTCTCGGGTACCGGGTTTTCGGTTGCTTAATCTGGGAAACTGACTATCTCAGTATCTGAATGCGGCGTTGCCGCTGCGAACTGCAAGAATTGGTTGTTTTGAAAGGGCATTATTTTGAATTTCGGTAGAAACTTGGCACTTTGGGTGATCATTGCTCTTCTTGTCTTTGCCCTGTTCAACTTGTTTCAAGGGGCATCCCAACGTAGCCCACAGATGTCACTGGCGTTTTCCGACTTTATGACATCGGTAGAATCTGGTGATGTCCGCGATGTGACTATTCAGGGGCAGTCAATTAATGGTCATTATCGGGATGGTCGAACATTCTCGACCTATGCACCAAATGACCCGGCTCTCGTAGGAAACCTTACAAAACAAGGTGTTAGAATTAGCGCTGTTCCCTCGGATGAAGGATCGCCGACGCTGTTTAGCATTTTGTTGTCCTGGTTCCCGATGTTGCTGCTGATTGGTGTCTGGATTTTCTTTATGCGCCAAATGCAAGGCGGTGGCGGCAAGGCTATGGGCTTTGGAAAATCCAAGGCGCGGTTACTAACCGAGAAGACCGGTCGCGTGACCTTTGAAGATGTTGCCGGTATCGACGAAGCCAAGCAAGAGCTTGAAGAGATTGTCGATTTTCTTAAAGACCCTCAAAAATTCCAGCGCCTTGGTGGTAAAATCCCAAAAGGCTGTTTGCTTGTAGGTCCTCCGGGAACGGGTAAAACGTTGTTAGCGCGTGCCATTGCGGGTGAAGCGAATGTGCCGTTCTTTACAATTTCAGGTTCTGATTTTGTTGAAATGTTCGTCGGCGTTGGCGCAAGCCGTGTCCGCGATATGTTCGAGCAAGGTAAAAAGAACGCCCCGTGTATCATTTTCATCGATGAGATCGATGCTGTTGGCCGGCACCGTGGCGCAGGCCTTGGCGGCGGGAATGATGAACGCGAGCAGACCTTGAACCAGTTGCTGGTCGAGATGGACGGCTTTGAATCTAATGAAGGCGTTATTCTGATTGCTGCAACCAACCGTCCAGATGTTCTTGATCCGGCTCTGTTGCGTCCCGGTCGTTTTGACCGTCAAATTACAGTTCCCAACCCGGATATCATCGGTCGCGAGAAAATTCTTAAGGTCCACATGAACAAGGTTCCGTTGGCGCCGGACGTTGATGCGCGGACCATTTCCCGGGGGACACCAGGCTTCTCCGGTGCTGATTTGGCAAACCTTGTCAATGAAGCGGCACTTCTTGCAGCGCGAACGGGAAAACGCGTCGTGACCATGTCCGATTTTGAAATGGCTAAAGACAAAGTCATGATGGGCACGGAACGTCGCTCAATGGTGATGACGGAAGATGAGAAAGCATTAACTGCCTATCATGAGGCCGGTCATGCGTTGGTCGGTATCCATATGCCGAAAACCGACCCCTTGCACAAGGTGACGATTATTCCGCGGGGGCGCGCTCTTGGTGTGACCATGAATTTGCCGGAACGCGATCAGTTGAGTTACTCCGAAATCATGCTGAAATCTCGGTTAGCGATGATGTATGGTGGCCGTGTTGCAGAAGAATTGATTTTTGGCAAAGAGAATATTACCACAGGTGCCGGAAACGATATTCAACAAGCAACAAATATGGCCCGTCGCATGGTCACAGAGTATGGTTTCTCTGATAAATTGGGACGTTTGCGTTATTCCGATAACGAAGAAGAAGTGTTCCTGGGCCATTCGGTTTCACGGGCCAAGAATGTTTCTGACGCGACTGCGGCCTTGATTGACGATGAAGTTCGTCGCTTGATTGAGGAAGCGGAAACGGAAGCCAGAACGATTCTTACTGAGCATAGTGATGAGCTTGAAACGGTTGCTCAGGCACTACTTGAGTATGAAACGCTGTCTGGCGACGATGTCACAGCCTTGTTGAAGGGCGAGAGCATTTCGCGTGATGAAGGTGATGACACCAAGCCACAAGGTGGTCATCGGGCCTCTGTTCCATCAAGCGGTTCGGCCAAGAAAAAAGATGGTGGATCTGCGGGTATTGGCGGTGCCGAGCCTCAACCTGAATCCTGATCTGAACGGCCTTTGAAATGGCCTCCAATCCTGAAACATTTGCGGGCCTGTCGTTAGACAGGTCCCGCATTATGGGCATCATCAACGTAACACCGGATAGCTTTTCGGATGGCGGTGATGCCTATGATCCAGCTGTTGCAATTAGCCTGGGCCTGGCAATGGTCAATGCCGGAGCCGATATCCTGGATATTGGTGGCGAGTCGACCCGTCCAGGCGCGAAAGAAGTATCCATCTCCGAAGAGTTGCAGCGGACGATCCCTGTGATTGAAGGTCTTGCATCTTGCGGCGCTGTCCTGTCCATAGATACGCGCCATGCTGATGTGATGCGCCAAGCCATTGAAGCGGGAGCCCAGGTGATCAACGATGTTACGGCGCTTGCAGGGGACCCCACATCCCTGGCGACCGCGGCCCAGTTAGGTTGCCCCGTTGTACTCATGCACATGCAGGGGGAACCGGGCAACATGCAGGCAAATCCGCACTATGAGGATGCCCCCGCCGATGTCTCAAGCTATCTGGGCGCGAGGCTTGCTGCCTGTGAGGCGGCTGGTATTGAGCGCTCAAGAATTGCCATAGATCCCGGTATTGGTTTTGGTAAAACCGTCGAACATAATTTGCAAATTTTAAATAAGATCGATACCCTGCATGAACACGGTTGCGCCATCGTCTTGGGAGTTTCGCGCAAAAGCTTTATTGGCGCTATTGCGGATGTGGAACAGCCGAAGGACCGAACGCCTGGTTCTCTTGCCAGTGCCGTTTATGCCCGGTCAAAAGGGGTTCAAATCTATCGCGTACATGATGTCGCAGAAACCCGTCAGGCGCTTGCAGTATGTGACCACATTCAATCTGTCTATTGATTTGGGAGATTAAAATATGACACTGGATGAATTCAAAAACTCGTTACCAGACACAAGCCCGCCGGCTGAGGTTTCGATGGTTCTAAAGGCATTGTGGCACCAGGCGAACGGTGATTGGGATACGGCCCATGAAATTGCTCAGAGTGAGAAAAGTTCCGAAGGGGATTGGTTGCATGCCTTCCTGCATCGCGATGAAGGCGATTTATCGAATGCCGGTTATTGGTATCGCAGGGCAAATAAGCCGGTCGCTTCCGGATCGGTCGAGAGTGAATGGGAACAATTGGCTAAGTCCTTTCTTTAAAATGAGCGTCTTAGAGATCACTAAAAATTAACCTGCGTCCCTAACAATGCGAAATATAAAGTGACCTGCATTCAGTGTCGCTGTCGGCTAAACTATGGCCAGTTGATAAACGGCAAGAACACATGACAAGACATCTTTTTGGTACAGACGGCATTCGCGGAACTGCCAATCGTGGAAACATGACGGCGGAGATTGCGCTTAAAGTCGGTATGGCGGCAGCTCTTCAGTTTCGCACTGGTGATCATCGCCACCGGGTTGTGATCGGCAAGGATACCCGGTTGTCGGGCTACATGCTGGAGCCGGCTTTGACGTCTGGTTTTATTTCCATGGGCATGGACGTCATTCTGGTTGGTCCCATGCCAACGCCTGCCATTGCCATGTTGACGCGGTCGTTACGCGCCGATTTGGGTGTCATGATCTCGGCATCCCATAACCCGTTTGAAGACAATGGAATCAAACTATTTGGTCCCGATGGTTACAAGTTGTCTGATTCTGTCGAGGCTGAAATAGAGGCCAATGTCGCTCATGGTTTAACAGAAAAGCTTATCGCGCCTTCAAAACTTGGCCGGGCGAAACGCCTGGATGATGCGGTTGGTCGGTATACGGAGTTCGTCAAACGGACGTTTCCAAGAGGGCGTGGCCTGGATGGCCTAAAAGTCGTCATCGATTGCGCCAATGGCGCCGCATATAAGGTCGCGCCGGAAGTGCTTTGGGAACTGGGTGCTGATGTTATTCCTGTCGGTACCGACCCGGATGGCTTTAACATTAACAAAGGCTGTGGTTCAACGGATACGGACTACATGCGCAGCCAAGTTGTCTCGCACGGTGCCGATATAGGTATCGCCCTTGATGGGGATGCAGATCGGCTGATGGTTTGTGATGAACACGGCGACATGGTTGATGGTGATCAGATCATGGCGCTTATTGCCAAAAACTGGCTGGATCGTGACGTCTTAAAGGGGGGTGGCGTTGTTGCTACCGTCATGTCTAACCTGGGTTTGGAAAATTATCTGTCGGACGCCGGGTTGCACTTGGCACGGACGCAGGTTGGAGATCGGTACGTGGTTGAACATATGCGGGCCAATGGCTTTAACATTGGTGGCGAGCAGTCCGGCCATATTGTGCTTGGTGATCATTCTACGACGGGTGATGGCCTAATGGCGGCGCTTCAGGTGCTGGCTGTGGTTGTTGCTTCAGAACGGCCCGCAAGCCAAGGAACACGATTGTTCGAGCCGCTGCCCCAACTCCTTAAAAATGTCCGGTTTAGTGGCGGGCAACCACTTGAAGATCGTCACGTGATTGACGCAATAAAAGCCGGCGAGGCCCGCTTATCAGAAACGGGTCGTATTTTGATCCGTAAATCCGGAACAGAGCCGCTTATTCGGGTCATGGCCGAGGGCGATGATGAAGCCTTGATCGCATCAGTTGTTGGCGACATAGCGAGCGCTGTCGAACAGGCCGCCAAATAGGCAGTTCTTATACCAGATCAAACCCTGTGTCTGGGCGGGCGTTGAGGATATCTACTATAATATCCAACCCGCGTTTGACATCGGCCATGGATTTGCTGCCGCCCGTGCAAATGCGAAGGGCATGGGGAGCTGCGTCTCGGGCAACGACAAAGGCTTCGCCCGAGGCTAAAAACAGGCCCTGACGCTCAGCCTCTCTTCGGAATGCGTCGCCGCGCCATGGTTCTGGCAATTCAAGCCAAACATGGAAAGCCGCCGGGCTGGACTTAACACTAAACCCCTTCAGGGCTGTTGTTGCCAACTGAGTACGTGCCCTGGCTTGCTGGCGTTGCCAATTGATGATGGCACGTCCGGTCCCATCCGTAATCCAGCGTTTGGCGATTTCCGCCATCAACGGCGCGGTCATCCAGTTGTTCAGGCGCACCATGCCTCGCAGGCTCTGAGCGCGTGCTTCCGGCGCCAGAACATATCCAACCCGCAAGCCGCCGGCCATCCCCTTGGACAATCCCGTCACATAGAAGCTGAGTTCAGGGGCATAACTTGAAAGGGGGCGGGGTGTGTTTTCCGGCAATGCGCCCCAAATATCGTCTTCGATAATATACAGTCCGTACTTTCGAGCGATCCCGGCAATCGCTTCACGGCGCTCGGGCGACATCGTGATTGTTGTCGGGTTATGTAATGTCGGCATTGTATAGAGTGCTTTCGGCGACTCGCGCCGACAAATCGCTTCAAGTGCATCAGGCCGAATGCCGTCTTCATCCATGGCAACACCTTGCAGGTGGTACCCCATTTGATTGGCGAGATGAATAATACCAGGATAGGTTAGGGCTTCCGTCAAGATCAGTTCACCGGGCCGAGCGATTGTCATAAAGCTTAAAAACACGCCCTGCTGAGCGCCACTGGTGATCGAAACCTGACCGACAGGTGCATTGACCCCGAAAGAGGAAATCCACTCTGCACCTGCCGCTAAATGATCTGGGTGACCTGTGTTCCTTTGATAATCGGTGAGGGCATCAAGATTGCTGGAGCTACTTATTTCCTGCAGTGTTTTTGCAAGTAACTCGCCAGCTAGGCCGATTGCCGGAGTGGCATGTGAAAAATCCAATTCGGCACCGTAGGTTGACGTGTTCGACATGAAGCTGCCGGCAGGGCTCGCGGTATGCAGCGGGTCCAAAACAAAAGTTCCTCGGCCAACTTCACCATCAACATAACCCCGCCGCGTTGCTTCCTGATAGGCACGGGTAATCGTGCCCAGAGTGACGCCCAAGTCGTAGGCCAGATTCCTTTGAGGAGGGAGCTTTTCTCCCGGCTGTAAATCACCGTCAGATATCGCGCCCGCGATTGCGTTCGCGATGGCGAGATACTTTGGTCCTTCACTAGCAGAGATATCTGGGGTCCATATTGTCATAGAACAATAAATACATTGCATCAATATGAGTGTCAATAATATAGATACAATTGTATCAATTTAGGAGTGCAATCTGATGACTGTATCAGGAAATTTAAATACAATAGAAGTAATAGGATTACCTAAGAACTTGATATCGCGTGTTTTTGGATTACCAATAACGCTTCGGGTTTCTATAATTGTTCTGTATCAGAAGCTGTGTGGTCTATTGTATCTATGGAAGTTGCGGGCGGATAGCCGAAAGCTACTCGGGCAATTAGACGGGCATTTTTTGCGCGATGTTGGATTGTCCCCGTTTCAGGCGCACCAAGAAGCCGCCAAACCCTTTTGGAAAGCCTAGAGGAATTGCTGTACGGCACCGTTCCTTCTGGTGTTCAATAAGGTGCTGAAAAGTCGCGTTCCGAGTATGAAAGAGTGATCCCGTTGATGATATCGAAACAAGAATTGCAAAAAGGCGCTGACGTTGTTTATGCCCACATGATGCCAACCGCTCAAATCTGTTGGCCGTTGCTCTCGGAACGTGTGGGTGCAGAGGTTTGGGTTAAGCATGAAAACCATGCTCCGACAGGCGCTTTTAAAGTACGGGGCGGGTTGACCTATATGGCGCACCTCAAGTCCGATCAGCCCGCCTGTTCCGGGGTTGTTGCCGCGACGCGCGGAAACCATGGGCAAAGCGTGGCGCTCGCAGCAGCAAAATCCGGTTTAACCGCGACGATACTGGTCCCATACGGCAATAATCCAGAAAAAAATGCAGCCATGCGGGCCTTTGGCGCAGAGCTGATTGAGCATGGAACCGATTTTGAGGAAGCGCGTTTGTTTGCAAAGGAGCTTGCCGAAGACCGCGCCTTGCACATGGTCCCGTCCTTCTCAGCGTGGTTGCTCCACGGTGTCGGAACCTATGGAATGGAATTGTTCTCGGAGGTGCCGGATTTGGACACGGTTTATGTGCCTATCGGTCAGGGCTCCGGCATTTGTAGTGTCATTGCGGCGCGGGATGCTCTCGGCGTAAAAGCCGATGTGGTCGGGGTCGTAGCTGAAAATGCTGCCAGCTACGCCTTATCATTTGAGGCAAAACAGGCCGTTTCTACAAATTCGGCAGATACCCTGGCAGATGGTATGGCCTGCCGCGTACCCGATGCCGCTGCACTGGAAATGATATGGGCGGGAGCAGACAGGGTTATTACCCTCTCAGAGGACGAAATCCTCGATGCCATGGCGATCTATTTCAAGGATACCCATAACGCAAGTGAAGGGGCCGGGGCCGCACCGCTTGCCGGCTTGATCAAAGAAAAGGACAAAATGCAGGGTAAAAAAGTGGGACTGATCCTGTCAGGTGGCAACGCTGACCGAGAAATATTTAGCCAGGCATTGGCCCGCGCATGTTGAGGCGCTAGATTGAGAAAAACCATTTCGGTGTAACGAGGACTCGATGACTGAAGAATTATTTCGTGAAGATTCATATTTGAAAACCTGTGAAGCGACCGTTGTGTCTGTCGATGATGCTGGTGTCGAATTGGACAGAACAGTTTTTTACGCAATGGGAGGTGGTCAGCTCGGTGATACGGGAGTTCTAAGAAAAGCTGATGGGACTGAAATTGACGTTACGGACACCCGGAAGGATCGCGAAACAGGGCGCTACTGCCATATAACGAATGGAGTCGCTGATGTTAGCGTTGGCGATACGGTAACGGCTGCGATTGATTGGGACCGGCGTCACAAACTGATGCGGATGCACACAGCCTGCCATTTACTCTGTGCGGCGATTGATGGTGGCGTCACCGGCGGCTCCGTTGGCCCTGATAAAAGCCGGCTCGATTTTGATCTGGAAGATACCGCGCTCGATAAAGAAGCGATCAACGCCAAGCTCAACCAGCTTGTTGATGAAGATCATGAACTCGAAATTCTGTGGATCACCGATGAAGAAATGGCAGCAAATCAGGACTTGGTGCGAACCATGTCGGTAAAACCGCCGACGGGCTCCGGGCGTGTGCGCCTGATGAAAATCGGGGAGCAGGTGGATCTGCAGCCGTGCGGCGGTACCCACGTCAAACGCACGGGCGAGATCGGCCGCCTTGAAGTTGGGAAAATTGAAAACAAAGGTAAACACAACCGCCGCGTCAATATACGCCTTGTGGCGGATTAAATTAAATTTAGGGAGAGTTAGAGTTCATGAATACCAATAGTTATAAAATTGCAGTTATTCCGGGTGACGGTATTGGCAACGAAGTTATGCCAGAGGCCATCAAAGTCCTAGATGTGATTGCGGGGCGCCATGATTTGTCATTTCAGTATGACGAAAAAGATTGGAGTTGCGAACGTTTTCACAACGAAGGCGCAATGATGCCGGAAGATGGCCTTGATCAAATCAAGGATCATAATGCAATTCTTTTGGGTGCTGTTGGCTTTCCCGGTGTTCCTGATCACGTATCGCTTTGGGGGCTCTTGATCCCGATCCGTCGCGAATTCCAGCAGTATGCAAACATTCGACCCGTCCGGCTTTTTGAGGGTATGGAATGTCCGCTGGCCGGGCGCGGACCCGGAGATATCGACTTTTGGATCGTTCGGGAAAACAACGAAGGAGAATACTCTGAAATTGGTGGACGCATGTACCAGGGGACGCCTGAAGAGTTTGCGGTGCAGCAGAGTATCTTCTCAAAGCGCGGCGTCGACCGTATCATGCGCTTTGCGTTCGAACTGGCGAAAACCCGCAACCGCAAACATGTGACATCAGCGACCAAATCAAACGGCATCATTCACTCGATGCCATTTTGGGATGAGCGGTTTGAGGAAATTTCAAAAGAGTTCCCTGAATGCACAACGGATAAATTCCATATTGATATTTTGACGGCGCACTTCGTGCGTAACCCGGATTGGTTTGATGTGGTCGTCGGCTCCAACCTGTTTGGGGATATCCTGTCGGATCTAGGGCCAGCCATTGCCGGTACAATCGGTATCGCACCGAGTGCCAATGTTAACCCCGAGCGTGATTTCCCCTCTTGTTTCGAACCGGTTCACGGATCAGCGCCTGACATTGCAGGGCAGGGGATTGCCAACCCGATCGGTCAAATTTGGTCGGCAGCCATGATGCTTGAGCACTTGGGACATCAAGAGGCCGCGGATGATATTGTCGCGGCCATTGAAAAGGTCATATTGGATGGGACGTCCTTGACGGCGGACATGGGCGGCAAAGCCAATACCCGTGAATTGGGGCAAGCCGTCGTAGACGCGCTATGACAACAATACCCGTATTCCAAATAGACGCCTTCGCGGATCAGGTCTTTGCTGGAAACCCAGCGGCAATTTGTCCGCTTGAAGAATGGCTGCCCGATGATGTCATGCAGCTAACAGCAGCAGAAAACAACCTCTCGGAAACCGCGTTTTTTGTGAAAACGGGGACGGGGGCTTATGATTTGCGCTGGTTTACCCCGGCAGATGAGGTGGATCTCTGCGGGCATGCGACGCTGGCAACGGCTCATTTGATATTTGATCGATTAAACCCTGAACTCAATACCATTTCGTTCAGCACTCAAAGCGGTATCCTAACTGTGTCGAGAGCGGGGGATTTGATTGAGATGGATTTTCCATCCCGCGCCCCGGTGGTGGTTCCTCTTCCAACGGGGTTCCAGGAAGCGCACGGTGTCACGCCGCACGCTTTTTGGCGGGCGAGTAAAAATTTGGCCGTGTTTGAGACAGAGGCCGATGTCTTGGCCTTTACGCCGAACTTGCCTTTTATTGCGGACATGGAAGGGAACGGGTTGATTGTAACGGCACCCGGTCACTCGTGTGATTTTGTCTCGCGATATTTTGCTCCCCATCATGGTATTGATGAGGATCCGGTTACCGGATCCGCTCATTGTACATCTGTTCCCTATTGGGCAGATCGGTTGGGCAAATCAAAATTGCATGCGCGCCAAGTTTCCAAGAGGGGCGGGGACCTGTTTTGCGAACTTACAGGTGACCGTGTGAAAATGGCTGGGCGTGCCAAGCTCTTTATGGAAGGTCAGATATTTTTACCTTGAATGGCGACTTTGAAATCGTCCTCGCGTCGACGGATGAAGACATGGAAAGCGCGCGCACTTTATTCCGCGAATATCAGGAATGGCTTGACGTGGACTTGTGTTTTCAGGATTTCGACGAAGAATTAAAACAGCTTCCCGGGGCTTATGCATCCCCCATGGGGCGCCTATTCCTGTTGAGGGACAGGACAAGTGATACCCTTGTTGGATGCGCGGCATTGCGTCCGGAAAGCCAGCAGCGATGTGAAATGAAGCGATTGTATGTGCGCAAGGAATGGCGGGGACTTGGTCTCGGTCGTGACCTGGCCGAGCTTTGTCTAAAAGAGGCGGTCCATATTGGTTATCAGCGCATGTGTCTGGATACCATTGGTTCTCTTGAGCAGGCACGTGCATTATATGGATCTCTGGGGTTTACGGAAGTGCCTGCCTACTACGCAAATCCGCTCGAAAATGTCGTTTTTATGGAAATTGACTTGCGTACGCGAATTTAGATCACACATTTATCTTAAGGAAATGGTCACATTTCAAGGCTACTGTCGCATTGATGAAAATGTGGGGGATGTTGTTTTGTTTGTATGCCGTCTGAGCCAACTTTATCGTGTTAGCGTTTTCACGGTATGCCTCGGCCTTATAGCGCTTGCGAGTTCTCTGGCGATTGCCGCCTCGGATGTTAGCAAGAAACGTTCGTTTGGCCTGCGTTCCGGAGGCGAGGGGCACATTCAGATGCGCTCAATGATGGTGCCGGTCTATAAAAGCGCCAAGAGCAAAAAAACCGCAACTGTGCCCGTTACTGTTGTTTTGACGGTTTCCAACAACAAGAATGTCGGGAAGATTTGCAATCAGGCCCCGCGTATTAATGACTCGCTTATCAGCGCCTGGCACAAAAAACCGATTTCGCCGGACTATCTCTATGATCGATCCCGCACCAAGGGAAAAACCAACGTTACCTACCGTCGGACAACAGCTCAAAAAGCAGAGGACAAGCGCCTTCTGAAAATAATCAACCGGGCGATTGGCAGCAATGAGGTTAAGAAGATTCTGGTTCTCAAGGGAATCATGCGCATGGGAACAGGTGCAATTACCCGGCTTCCCTTCTCGAGTGTCAACGGCTGTGACGAATTGAGTATTTCGAAGTAAACACAGAAATTTATTATAAGCTGTTGTTATATATGAATTATTTGATGGCTAATTAGCAACTTATCCAGGGTCGCTGTCCAATTGTTTGTTGCTATTTACATATCGATCATTAGTATTTAACACTTACGTTGCATACCAGTTGTTGCGTTGAGCCCTATATGTTGTGTGATGTGGTCGAACTTAGCGACTGGGCCAACAGCGTTCGCAAGGGATAAGGAAGGCATCGTGGTCAAATCAATTAGGCAAGTGGCATTTTCAGCACTGACGGTGGTTGCTTTGAGTGGCTGCACGCTAATGCAAAACGATCTGTTCACGGATTCCTTTTGGGCTGGAAGTCCACTTCTCGAAAACACAGAAGCAGAACTTGGAATTGCCCAATTAAGCAAGGGGAATTATGTAACGGCGGAGGGTCATTTTCAGAAGGCCCTGAAAACAAATCCCCGTGACATCGATGCCCTTCTGGGCGCTGGAATTCTTTATCAGAATACTGGGCAACTGACCAAATCTCGGGAAATGTATGAGGCTGTTTTGGCTCTGCGCCCCGATGATTCCCATCAGTTTGTTGTCTGGAATAAATTGACCACGCGGCCTGCGGCACAGATTGCCAGTGTTAATCTTTCCCTCCTCGAAACTGGTGGTGCGCCATTGAATGCGTCTTCTGGTGCTGCGTCTCAGCTGGCTCTGGCCCCGGCCGCACAACCTGTCGCACCGGTAACAGGTGCCCCGACCAGTTCAGCAATGCTGGGTCGGCCGGCACAGCAGGCAATGGCGATGCCGGATTCGATGGCTTCGGCGTCTCCTGTTAGCGAGCTCAGCGGTAGTGACTCAAATATTTTGTCACGGTTTTCAACGTTGCGAGCGCTTAAAGAACAGGGTTTAGTTACAGAGCCTGAATATAACCAGCGTCGGCAAACCAATATAGGTGCTCTGCTGCCGCTGACATCGCCGCCGCCGGCTGCCGGGCTTGATCGATCTGTGCCAACGACGGAGCAGATTGCCGGTCGCCTGCATGCCATTGGGCGGGCCCTCGAAATGCGCGCCATCTCGGTGTCTCAGCATTCGGCTGAAAGGTCGATGATCCTGGACGCGATGATGCCTTCCGCTCCGGTGGTCGTTGCAAATCCTGGTATTCCGCCAAATGGCCTGATGGAGGCAGCCGATAGTGTGCGGCGCTTGGAACAGCTGAAAAACAGTGGTTACATCAGCGAAGGCGAATATGGCCGAGAGAGACAAGCCATTGAGCTGGCAATGCGACCGGCGGCGCCGCAGCCATCTGCAGCCTCAGGAGCGCAAATGTTAGCCCCAACCGCAATGGCCAAGCCTGCTGTGATGGAACAACAAATGTCCGGCCCACAGCCAGCCGTGCATCTCGCATCGTATCGTTCGGTTAAACAGGCGGAGCGTGGCTGGGCACAAATCCGCCGGGCTCATCAAGCGCTTATTGGCGATATGCCCCACGAGGTAACGCGCGTCAATCTTGGGCGCAAGGGCACATATTATCGTCTCAAGGCGGGGCCTGTGGCCAGTGACGGCGAAGCCCGCAATATCTGTGGTCAACTCAAGCGCCGACGCCAGTTCTGTGAGCCTACAACCATCAATGCGGGCTAGCCGTTAAGGCTTGTCCAGAGCTAGCCAATCCATTCGACAAGAGTGGAGACGCCCATTCCAACGCCAACGCACAGGGTTGCGATGCCATACATCGGGCGATCGGCTATTGCCGCCCGGCGCTCCATCTCATGCATCATGGTAACAAGGATGCGCGAGCCGGAACTGCCCGTCGGATGGCCAAGCGCAATTGCGCCGCCGTTGACATTGGTTTTTTCATGATCCAGGCCCAGTCGACGCATGCAGCCAATGGTTTGCGCGGCGAAGGCCTCGTTAAGTTCAACCAGTTCAATGTCGTCCAGGTTCAGGTTCGCGCGTTTCAGGAGTTTCTCGGTAGCGGGGACCGGCCCATATCCCATGACGCCCGGGTCGACACCGGCGACGGCCGATGCAATCCAGCGCATTTTAGGTTTCACGCCCAATGATTGGGCCCGATCGGCACTCATCATCAGTAATGCGGCCGCACCATCGTTGACACCACTTGAATTTCCCGCCGTCACGGTGCCGTCTTTTTTGAACGCGGGACGCAGCTTGGCCATATCCTCGATTGTCGTGTCCAGTTGGTAACGATCTCCGTCCTGGCGATAGCGGGGGTGTTCATCCGTATCAATGATCTTTGCGTCTCCCCGGCGCTGTGGAATCACGATCGGAATGATTTCAGATTTGAACTTGCCGCTATCGATGGCTGCCGTCGCACGTCTATGACTTTCGACGGCGAAGGCATCCTGGTCTTCGCGTGTGATTTGCATTTCGGCGGCGATGTTCTCGGCCGTCTCACCAAGGCTGACGATCGGATACATTTCATCCATTTTCGGGTTATTAAAGCGCCAACCAACAGTCGTGTCCCACATCTTGGGATGCCCCATTTGCGGTGTCCGCTCTGGTTTGCCCATAGTCCACGGAGCACGACTCATGCTTTCGACACCACTTCCAATAAAAACGTCACCTTCACCGGTGGCGATAGATTTTGCCGCCTGGTTCACAGCTTCAAGCGCGGAAGCACAATTTCGATTTAAGGTGACACCTGGCACTTCGACTGGAAAACCGGCCAGCAGACTGGACATCCGAGCCACATCGCGATTGTCTTCACCTGCCTGATTGCCGCATCCCGCATATACATCTTCAATCAGTGCCGGATCTACGCCAGTGCGTTCCATCAATCCCTTTAGCACATGTGCCAACAGGTCATCAGGCCGAACGGAAGACAACCCACCGCCAAATTTGCCGATCGGACTGCGAACGCCGTCGACAATAACAACTTCCTTCATGCGTAGTTTCCTTATTTTAAGACTCGAATATATTTTTATTGAACAGGGTTTGGCAAAACGCCGCCTTGTTTAATTGCGGCTGGCTTCCCGCGCGGAGATACTGAAATTGTGACTTCTGACCCCCGTAATGTTGTCCCCTGGATTGAAATCGCGAGAACGCGGTCCCCGTTTTCGTATGTAAGAATACTGGTCGGCGCACGGACCGACGCAATTTCCTGCCAGTTATATTGCGGAAGATTGCTTCTGTAGAATTCGAAGAGGACACCAGAATCCGAGCGCGCATTCATGGATAGTTGTCCGAACCAAGGGTCCGAACCAAACACCAGGGTCTTTTCAACATTGATTGTTGCGCCGGATGGGATCGGGATATCAGGAAATTGAGCATAGGTCGTGCTCAAATCGCCTGTCTGTCCAGATGATGGGGGAGTCTTTGATGACGCTTGTATGGGCGATGTCCGCTCGCAAGCACCGACCAAAAGGAGTGTTGCGATGACAAGCAAAACACTGAACGGGCGAGGCGAAGAATTTAAATGTGCCTGCATTGAATTTTATTTCTCCAGATTTCTCGAGCAAAGACTAAAAAAGCTATATCACTCCGTTCCGTAAACGCCAATATCTGACATTTATTTTAAATCGATTATGGCGGTTTTCCGGGAGTTATTTGCCAATGTGAAAAAAATGTTGTGGATATGTAAAAAAACTTCAGAAAAGCATTTGACATAGGGCGATCATCGGCCTAGAAACCGGCTCCCGACGCGAACATGAGTTGTTTGATTGTTGGGGTTGCCGGAGCGATCTGGCTTTGCATTATTTCATTGAGAATACGAGAAGAAGGGATACGCGGGCGGCGGTTCCGGACATTTTAGGATGTCTGTTTTTGGCAAGATTTCGTTTACG
>JBLXEY010000009.1:0-143714 GCA_048262655.1 Rhodospirillales bacterium
GTATCCCTTCTTCTCGTATTCTCAATGAAATAATGCAAAGCCAGATCGCTCCGGCAACCCCAACAATCAAACAACTCGTGTTCGCGTCGGGAGCCGGTTTATACGAGCCTCATGTCTCAGTGTCAAACCCTTTTGTTAAAGTTTTTTTGCAGTGCAAAACAGGGATATTTATTTGACACTAAATGTTGATATTCTGCCATTTTTTTATCTATAGACAGACATCTTTATAGTTCATTGCAGCACAATTTTTTAAATTAATTTCTAGATTAATTCAGAATCATATTTCCAGCGAAACACACGTTGCCTGCGCACAGGTTCACATTATCCGTCAAAACAAATCATTCAAGTTGCGGTTTCACCCTATCGGGCTCGAAACGATTCCTTAAGAGGTCGGCTCATATGATTGATTCTAATAGAGAATTAGGGCAAACAAACTTGACAGGCGGGGTGCTGGAGAACATCTTCACCGTTAATCGCCGGTTGATGTCGGTATGCTCATGATATCTGGTGGTTTAAGCGTATGATAATACAAGACGAAAAGAGACGAGGTTAAGCTTGAAGGGCCTATTTACGATTTTTGGTTTGGGTTCTACGGTGGCCATCGCGTCCGCGTTCATGCTTAATGCCACGGTTACCCAGGGGTATGGGCCAACAGAGGGGGATTCCACTCCGCGAACGCTCGCTCTCGCCCCCATTTCGATCGGCAATCCCTCTGCGGCACAGCGCGGTATCGAGACAAAAACACCAGACGTGCCTGTAGACCCTGTCATCCAAACAGAACCGCCCCGTGTTGCGGTGCATCAGAGCGTTAAAGCCAAACGCGGCGATACTTTGGCAGGCCTTCTTCAACGTTCCGGCGCCACAGGCTCAGACGCAGCAGCGGCAATCACAGCGGCGAAAACACATTTTGATCCGCGCCGTTTTCGTCAGGGACAGGTCGTAAAAATAGCCTACCGGGCAGATACCGAGAGCCTGGCATCACATAAAGTCACTCCCGGCGCTTTTCAGGGATTTAGCTTAATCCCCGACCCAACCACCGAATTGCGGGTTGCGCGCTCTGTTGACGGAAACTTCAAAGCCTGGAAACTGGAACGTGAGCTAACTACGCAACCCGTGCGCTCCGAAGGACTAATTACGTCAAGCCTTTACGTTGCCGGAAAGAAAGCGGGATTAACCAATTCGGCTCTGGCTGAGTTGATTCGGGCGTATTCGTGGGATGTTGATTTTCAAAGAGATATTCGCAAGGGCGACAGCTTTGAAGTGATGTATGATCAGGTCATTGATGATGATGGGAATATTGTCAAAAGCGACACCATTCACTACGCCACCCTGACCCTCAGTGGCAAGGCAACGCGCATCTATCGGTTCGAATCCAAAGATGGCCACACAAATTATTACAATGAAAACGGGCATAGTGCTCAAAAAGCCCTAATGCGAACTCCGATCGACGGCGCACGCCTTTCATCTGGATTTGGGCGGCGTAAACATCCTGTTCTTGGATATACAAAACTCCATAAAGGTGTCGATTTCGCCGCTCCTCGTGGCACTCCGATCTATGCCGCTGGGAATGGGATGGTTACTTATGCGGCACGTAAGGGCAGCTTTGGCAACTACGTTAGAATCCGCCACAATGACACCTATGCGACAGCCTACGCGCATATGAAAGGCTTTGGTCGAGGCATCCGCAAAGGGAAGCGGGTGAATCAGGGTCAGGTCATCGGCTACGTTGGCACAACTGGCCGTTCAACAGGCCCGCACTTGCACTATGAAATTCTAAAAAACAATCGGCAGGTCAACCCTCTTCGGATTAAGATGCCTTCCGGCAATAAATTGACGGGCAAACAGCTTGCCAAGTTCCTGACGCACAAAGATCACATTGATGACCAATTCGCGGCTTTACCATCAACCGATGCCCAAACGGCTTCCATTGACTCTAAATAGGCGCGCCCAACTATGCCGGTAACTCTAGCCCACACTGAAGTGGGGAGCGGCTCCCCGGTGATTATTTTGCACGGCTTGTTTGGCTGGAAACGCAACTGGGCAGGCATCGCCAAAGGGCTGAGCGACAGCCATAACGTCTTTTTGCTGGATTTACGAAACCACGGAGAATCGCCACATGCCAATGAGATGAGCTATCACGACATGGCTGCCGATGTTGCCCATTTTATTGAAACAAAAAATCTGGGCCCCGTTCCCGTCATCGGCCACTCAATGGGCGGCAAGACGTCAATGGTGCTGGCCCTGACACGCCCGGAACTGGTTGAACGTTTGCTTGTTCTGGACATATCGCCCGTAAATTACGGCCATGACTACGACGATTATATCACCACGATGCAAAGCATTGACCTGACCCAAGTAACACGCCGCAGTGATATTGAACCGGTTATTTCAGCAGTTGCTGAAGATCGCAGTGTGCAGGCGTTTTTAATGCAAAACCTGGCGTCTGGCGATGATGGGGGATATCGATGGCGTATTCATCTGGATGCCATTGAAAACCATATGACGGATATTATGGCGTTTCCAAGATTTGACACAGAAGCGGCATACCAACAGACGGCCCTGTTTTTGGGGGGGAGCGATTCGGATCGGGTACTCCCGGCTTACCATAGCGAGATCACGCGCCTGTTTCCGGCCTCGGAAATCGATTTCGTTAAAGACGCGGGCCATTGGGTCCATGCGGATCAACCAATGGCCACGCTTGAGCGATTCAAATCTTTTTTGGCTTAGCGCGTCTTAAGCCGCTACTGCCACTTCTCCATTTATCATGAGACCATCCTGATTTGCTGATATGTGAACGGTCTCCCCTTCTTCAATTCGACCTTCCAGTATCAATCCGGCCAAGGTGTTTTGAAGTCGCGACTGAATGACTCGCTTAAGGGGGCGCGCTCCGTAAACTGGATCATACCCTTCATCAGCCAGCCTTGTGCGGGCAGCATCATCAAGTTCAATTTGAATGCCTCGATTCGATAGAAGACTTCTCAGACGGCCAAGCTGAATCTCTACGATTCCGGCCATATGCTCGCGGAAAAGACGGTGGAACAGAATAATCTCATCCAATCGGTTCACGAATTCGGGCCGGAACGACGCACGGACAACATCCATGACCTGCTCGCGCACAGCACCGGAATCTTCGCCTTCGTCTTGATTGGCCAAGACTTCGCCACCCAGATTGGATGTCAGGATAATCAATGTGTTTCTAAAATCGACGGTCCGCCCCTGACCATCAGTCAAACGTCCGTCATCGAGCACCTGTAGCAGCACATTAAACACATCCGGGTGAGCCTTTTCGACTTCATCAAATAGTATCACTTGATACGGGCGACGACGCACGGCTTCTGTCAACGCTCCTCCCTCATCATACCCCACATATCCGGGCGGGGCGCCAATCAGACGCGCGACGGCATGTTTTTCCATATATTCGGACATATCAATCCGGACCATAGCCTGTTCATCATCAAACAGAAACTCAGCCAATGCCTTGGTCAGTTCGGTCTTGCCAACGCCCGTTGGCCCCAAAAACAGAAACGAGCCAATGGGCTGGTTCGGGTCCTGCATACCGGCGCGGGCGCGGCGCACAGCATTCGACACGGCAACCAAGGCCTCTTCCTGGCCAACAACTCGGCTGCGCAACGCTTCTTCCATTCCCAGGAGTTTATCGCGCTCACCTTGCAACATTTTGTCAACCGGTATGCCGGTCCAGCGCGATACCACGTTGGCGATATGTTCCGGCGTCACCGCTTCGCCAACCATCCGAGACGATTCCATCTCTTCCGCCTTGGCGACGCGTTCTTCCAGTTTAGGGATCAAATCGTATTGCAACTCGCTGGCTTGTTCTAATCGACCTTCCCGCATGGCTTTCTCAACGCCAAGGCGCGCGCGCTCGAGTTCTTCTTTACCTTTCGTGGTATCAGCTAACATGCTTTTTTCGGCTTCCCATTGGCCCGTGAGCTCGGCAGAGCGCTCTTCGAGTTGATCAAGCTCCTCGTTCAAGGCATCGAGCCTTCTGGTCGAGGCATTGTCATCTTCTTTTTTTAGTGCTTCGCGTTCAATTTTGAGCTGAATGATTTTACGATCCAGCTCATCAACTTCTTCTGGCTTGGAGTCCACTTCCATGCGGACACGACTGCCGGCTTCATCAACCAAATCAATGGCTTTATCAGGCAAAAACCGATCCGTAATATAGCGGGCAGAGAGAGTTGCAGCGGCGACCAGGGCAGAATCCTTAATCCTGACACCATGGTGAAGCTCATACTTCTCCTTAATCCCCCGCAATATAGAAACGGTATCTTCAACGGTTGGTTCTGAAACGACTACAGGCTGGAACCGACGTGCCAAGGCGGCGTCTTTTTCAACGTGCTTGCGATATTCGTTGAGCGTCGTTGCTCCAACACAATGGAGTTCACCGCGCGCCAATGCAGGCTTCAGAAGGTTGGATGCATCCATCGAACCCTCCGCCGCTCCGGCACCAACCAAAGTATGCATTTCGTCAATGAACAAGATGATCTGCCCGTTAGACGCCGTCACTTCAGACAGGACCGCCTTCAAACGCTCCTCAAACTCACCTCTAAACTTGGCACCAGCAACCAGTGCCCCCAAGTCCAAAACCAGCAGTTTCTTCGATTTAAGATTCTCCGGCACATCGCCAGAAATGATCCGCTGGGCCAGACCTTCAACAATCGCTGTTTTACCAACGCCAGGCTCGCCAATAAGAACCGGGTTGTTTTTAGTGCGCCGGGACAGGACCTGAATGGTCCGTCGGATTTCTTCATCACGACCAATGACCGGATCAATTTTTCCTTCTGCCGCAGCATCCGTTAAATCACGTGCATACTTTTTGAGGGCGTCGTAGGATTTTTCGGCCGACGCACTGTCTGCTTTGCGACCCTTACGATGCTCCTTTATTGCCGCGTTCAGGGCTTGCGGTGGCGCCCCGGCATCTTTCAAAATCGTCGCCGAATCACTCCCCGTTGCCATGGCAAGAGCGAGCAACAGAATTTCAGCACTTACAAAAGTGTCTTCGTTCTTTTCTGCCAACTTCTCGGCCTGTTCAAAAAGCCTCGCGGTTTCTGGTGCCAGGTAAACCTGTCCAGCCCCCGAACCTTCAACTTTTGGCAGCTTTCGAATACGGGCATTCGTTGCCTCAAAGGCGCGTGCACTTTCACCGCCTGCAGTTTCAATCAGACTATTGGCCAGGCCCTCCGGGTCTTCCAAAAGTATTTTTAACAGATGCAATGGCGTCAACTGCTGATTATTCGACTTCACTGCAAGTGTTTGAGCTGCTTGAATAAATTCACGCGAACGCTCGGTATAATTCTCAAATTCCATCTTCTATATCCCTCCAATTAGACCAAACCCTGAGTCCCGCTTATGCAGCAACTTTGGGTTTCTCATTACCATGAGGTTTCTCACCATTGATATGTTCCAAAATAATGGCTGTGCAAGTTAGAAAATGATACCCCTTTTTAATTAACAGCGCGTTGACTTAGCGCAACGAGCGGACGATGCTGGCGTCTATGAATAACACAACCCACATTTACCGCTATCCCGTAAAAGGTCTCAGTCCGGAATTCCTGCCAGAAACTTTTTTGCAGGAAGGCTGTGCGATCCAAAAAGATCGGCAGTTTGCGATCGCCCCAGGCTCCACACCGGCGGACCAGAATACAGGCGATTGGATCGCCAAAAACTTTTTCCTTATGCTCGCACGAAATCCAAAACTCGCCCAACTTGAGACCCGGTTTGATGACGATACAAACACGTTAACGATCTTCAGAAACGGGAAACAGGTGACCAAAGGCCAGTTGAACGATCCCATCGGGAAATCGATGATTGAAGATTTCTTTGCAGCCTTTATGGGAGAGGAAGCTCGTGGACGTCCGAAAATATTTGAGGCCTCTGAAACCGGCACACATTCAGACCAGTCAAGGCCCGTCATCTCTCTCATTAATCTGCAAAGTGTGAGCGACATCGAACGCATCACCCGCTCCGAACTAGATCCAATACGTTTTCGCGGGAATATTTATTTTACAGGCTCAGAGCCATGGGTCGAGTCGACATGGTTGGGGCAAATCGTGGCCATTGGTGAAGCCCGATTGAAAATTATTGAACCTGTTGGGCGCTGTATAGCGACGCACGTAAACCCGAAGACTGCCGAGCGCGACGTCCATGTCTTAAAGGCACTAAAGAGCGGATTTGGGCACACCAACTGTGGCGTATTCGCAGAGGTTATTGAAAGCGGTAAAGTCCGAATTTCGGATCCTATTTCTCAGTAACCCAGGCCGATCATAAGGCTTAAGCTTGGGCCGGTTCAGCCGCGACTTCTTTCGGTGCTTCAACTTTCGCACGAGGCCGCCGCCGACGTACAGGCTTTGGTTTTTCCACGTCAGCGCTTTCAGTCGTCACAGGATCATCGCCTGAGGACGCTAGCAATTCGACCTGCTCGGGTTCATCTGCTTTTACCGCATCTTCAGATACAGGCGCTGCTATTGGTCCCGGCATAATCGGCACCGTTACAATTTCAGAAGCTACGGATTCCTTTTCAACCGGCTTATCCGAAACAATTTCTTCCGTTGCCTGCGCTTCCGTCACGTCGGCATCTGCAACATTTTCGTTGCCCGGGCGCTGCTCTTTACGAGATTGCTGCTGTCCGTTATCTGCATTAACCAAGCGGTAATAGTGTTCTGCAAACTGGAAATAGGCTTCCGCCGCAATTCGATCGCCAGCTGACATCGCATCACGACCTAACGCCTGGTATTTTTCCAGAACCTGTTGGGCTGTTCCGCGCACTTTACCGTCGGGACCATTACTATCATAGGAATTACGCCCGCCCTGACGCTTGTTATTATTGTTATTATTCGGACGAGAGCGAGGCCTTCTATTCGAACCTGGTTTCATTTTGTACCAATTTCCGGTTTCTGTCTGTTCCCAACAACCCATTACACCCATGTAAATGAATCGCGACGGATAACCACGGCGACACTCACCACGAGCGCTGCACAGTATCCACAAGGGGAAATTAATCAGGATCTACATAGACAATTCGATAAACAAGCAACAATTAAGTTCGAATTCACACATGGACCCGAGCGGCCTAAGTGCCGCTTTCGAGAAGCAGCTTAATCGGGAAAAGCCAACATTCCAACAGTTTTTTTCAATTATATAATCGACGTTGCTCGAAAAAGAACAACACGATCATGGCCAGCCAAGTCTTTCAAAGTCTCACAATGAATAAAACCTGCCCGTGCCCCGATATCCGCGACATCTGTCGCTTGATTCCAGCCTATTTCCAGCAGAATCAGACCAGACGCCTTGATATGACCTGAGAGCTGCGGCAACAGCTGTCGGTACGCGTCCAAACCATCTTCGCCACCTGATAACGCCAAATGAGGATCAAATTGGGCGACATCCGGCTCAAGCTGTTCAATGTCTTTGTTAGGAATGTAAGGTGGGTTGGAAACGATCATATCAAACGGGGACAAAAGCCCGTTGGTCATATTTTCCAGCCAAGTCGCCTGTTTAAATTCAATGCGCTCGCTATAACCCAGGGCCTGCGCGTTTTGTTGCGCAACGCGAAGTGCAGCAGGGTTGATATCCGTTGCCAGCGCTCTTGCATTGAGCAGTTCTGACAAGAGAGAAAGGGCCAGACAGCCGCTGCCCGTTCCAACGTCAAGAATGGATAACTCTGCTTGCGGATCATCAACGTTTCGCAAAACCGTATCGATTAGTGTCTCGGAGTCGGGACGCGGCACTAAAGTGCTTTCATCAACCTTAAACTCAAGACTCCAAAACTCCCGGATGCCTAAAATTCTGGCTACCGGTTCATGGTTCATCCGACGGGCGACAAAACCCTGCAGCCGTTCCAACTGAGTTTCTGACATTTTTGTTTCCGGATATGAAAACAATTGCGTGCTATCGATCTCAAGTGCTGCTGCAATCAATACACGCGCATCCAGTTGTGGCGTTTCCAATCCGGCTTTCTTAAAAGTATCCGTAACCGTCAGGATTGCTTGACCAGCCGTATCGACTTGTAATGCGATCAACTAATTTCAGCCAACTTCTGCGCCTGGTCTTCGGTCGTCAACGCATCAACAACCACATCCAGATCACCGTTCAAAATACTATCGAGTTGGTGCAGCGTAAGACCGATTCGATGATCTGTAACGCGGCGTTCTGGAAAATTGTAGGTCCTAATCCGTTCAGAACGGTCACCGGAACCGACCTGGCTGCGTCGGTTTGCGGCTCTTTCATCATCCAGCTTTTGGCGTTGCTGTTCATAAATACGGGCACGCAAGACGCGCATTCCTTTTGCCTTATTTTTGTGTTGCGACTTCTCGTCCTGTTGAGAAACAACAATACCCGTAGGAATATGCGTGATACGCACGGCGGAATCTGTCGTATTGACAGACTGCCCACCCGGACCACTTGCCCGAAACACGTCAATGCGCAGATCCTTTTCTTCAATCTGCACGTCTACTTCTTCGGCTTCAGGCATGACAGCAACGGTCGCCGCCGAAGTGTGAATGCGCCCACCAGACTCTGTTGCGGGAACCCGTTGCACTCGGTGAACGCCCGATTCAAATTTCAAACGCGCAAATACTTCCTTGCCGGAAATAGAGGCCACAACCTCCTTGATACCGCCAATGCCGATCTCGTTGATGCTCATGATTTCAAGTTTCCAGTTTCGAGTTTCAGCATAGCGCTGATACATACGAAACAAATCAGCGGCAAACAAAGCGGCTTCATCTCCACCCGTTCCGGCACGCACCTCCAAAATAGCATTTTTAGAATCGGCCTCATCTTTGGGTACGAGCAGGAGTTGCACCTGTTTTGCCAAAAGGGGCAGCTTGGCTTGCAGTTCCCGATGTTCTTCTTCCGCCATTTCTTTCATTTCAGCATCGCTATCGGGATCACTTATCATCGACTGCAAGTCGTCAAGTTCCGCTTCCACGTCTCTTAGCTTGGTGATCCCTTCAACGACCGGCGTCAAATCAGAATATTCGCGCGATAATTTAACAAACGCGTCCGCAGATGGCGGCGTCGCGGAAGACATTAAACTCGAGAGTTCCTCATATCGCGCCAATACACGGCTTAGGTTTTCTTCAAGACTCACGCGTCGTCCTCCTTAATGGTTTCATTTGTTCCCGCTACTGGGTCGAGATTAAACAGGTCTTTTAGCAAACGTTCGGCGGCCGCAAAATCGGCCTTTTCGTCAGCGGCTTGCTGGCGCAAAAAAAGTGCCGGATTGTGCAGCAGTTTAGAGACGAGCAACGCTGTCGCTCGTTCCGCGTCATCAGGATACTGGGCTGCAACGCTGCTTTGAATACCTTCAAAGTGCGCCATAAGCTGCGTTAAGACTGGAACGGCATCCCGCTCATTCACCTTCACTCTGAGGGCGCGTAATTCTTCTTCAAGTATGTCATGTGCAGTGTCCGCCTCAGCCGCGCGATCACTCTGTCCGTCCATTGCGACCCTGTCCAGATCTGAAAGCTCATACAGAAATGCATTATCAATTCGATTTACAGCGGGCTCAACATCACCGGGGATGGCTGCATCAATAATCAATTGCGGTCTGTTACGGCGTGCTTTCAAAGCAGCCCTGACCATGTCTGAACTAAGCGTATGTTGTCGACGGCCCGTTGCACAAATAATGATATCGGCTTGCGCCAAGGAACTCGAAATTTCTTCAAAAGGCACGACATGACATTCAAGACGCCCAGCCAAATGTTCCGCACGTCTTAATACGGGATGGGATACCGTCAGCCCTTTTACATCAGATAATTGAAATTGTCTGGCAATCAATTCGCCCATTTCTCCATTGCCGATCAAGGCCACATAGACACGTGACAAATGACCATGAACGCCACGCGCAATATCACATGCCGACGAAGCGATGGATACCGGCCGTTCACCAATCCGGGTTTCAGTTCTGATTCGTTTTGCAATCCGATATGCAGACTGCAACAATGTTTCAAGCTCTCCAGAAACATGCCCCGACTGTCGCGCAATCTGATGGGCCGCTTTGAGTTGCCCCAACACCTGAGGCTCGCCAATGACCAGACTATCCAATGACGAAGCGACTCGAAAAATCTGACGGACCGCGTCCGTATTTACATGCAGATAGAACATTTCCGCCAACTCGTTTTGACCGAGCCCGCTCCGCACCGAAAACTGCCTTACAATATCGTCGAAAACCTGTTCGGGCTGTGCATGAACCCCCATAACTTCCACTCGATCGCAGGTAGAGAGAACAAGCACATCCTCAAGCCCAAGACATTTCAGGTTTTCAAGGAATTCCGGCAGGTGCGCATCGTCCACGAACAGTCGGTCACGCACGCTCAAACTACTTGAACGATGGTTAGCGCCAACAACAAAGACGCTTCCAGGTGGATGCGTGGGATCAGTCATATATGCCCGCTAACGATAGCGGGCGAGATGTTCCTCAAGCGAGGCCAACGGAGCTTCTAATTGCTCGCCCGTTTCCATATCACGTATTGTGACCGCGCCTTTAGCCAATTCGTCCTCACCAACAAGGACAACAGCAAGCGCGTTTGCTTTATTTGCTCGATTAAGCCGTTTTTTTACGTTCCCAGAATAACCCAAATCAATGGCAAACCCTGCCTTGCGAAGTTGCTGGGTAATAACCAGCGCATCGGCGTGTTGATCTTGGCTAACCGGAACAACGACAATGGGTCGCGGAGCGTCTGGTGCTTCGCCCACCATCATTGACAAACGCTCAACACCTGCTGCCCAGCCAATACCGGGAGTTGGGGTGCCGCCCATTGTTTCAATCAAACCGTCATATCGGCCCCCGGCAAGGACAGCGCCTTGCGCTCCCAGAGTCTCAGTCGTGAACTCGAATGCCGTATGACAATAGTAGTCCATGCCACGAACCAGATGCGGTTCAACTTGAAAATCAATATTCAAGCTCGTCAATCCTTGTTTGACCTGTTCGAAGAAATCTTCCGAAAATGCATTTAGCGAACCGGCCATGAGCGGCGCATTTTCAACAAGCAAACGGTCCCCTTTATCTTTGGAATCAAGAATGCGAAGTGGGTTTTTTTCAAGCCGGATCAAACTTTCTTCGGACAATTGGTCGCGAAAATCGTTAAAATACTCGACAAGGTGTGTTCGATAAGCCAATCGGCTTTCCGTATCCCCTAAGGTATTCAGCTCAAGTTGCACTCGGTCTGATAGGCCTAGCGCCTCCAGAATATGCGCGCCCAAGGCAATGACTTCAATGTCGGCAAGAGGATCAGCAACCCCCAATATCTCAGCATCAATTTGATGGAACTGACGCTGCCGACCTTTTTGCGGACGTTCATAGCGGAACATCGGCCCCCGGCAAAACACCTTCAGGGGTAATTGCTGGGTCATCCCATTTGACATAAACATACGACAAATACCTGCCGTATATTCAGGCCGCAGCGTAATGCTTTCCCCGTTACGATCCTCAAATGTGTACATTTCCTTGGTAACGATATCAGATGTATCACCCAACGTACGCGCGAAGACATCGGTAAATTCAAAAATCGGCGTCGAATGTTCCTGGTAACCGTAGCGCGCCGCAATCTCATAGGCGGTCTCTGTTACCAATCGATATAACCGATGGTCCTCAGCAAGAATGTCATGGGTCCCACGGATGGGTTGAAGTGATGCCATTTTATAGGTTACCGACTACTCAGCCGCAGCCGAGGATGAGCCTTCACGGCGGGGGTAGCGTTTGGCAATATAACCATCAACAATACCTTGAAATTCTTCAGCTATACCCTTACCGCGCAACGTGTGTGTTTTTTCACCATCGATAAATACGGGTGCTGTTGGTTCTTCTCCTGTCCCCGGCAAGCTAATACCAATGTCGGCATGTTTGCTCTCTCCCGGGCCGTTTACAATACACCCCATAACGGCCAAATTAAGCTCTTCAACGCCAACGTAATTTTCGCGCCAAACAGGCATCTGATTTCGCACATATGTTTGAATTTTTTCGGCCAGCTCCTGAAAGACTGTCGACGTTGTACGGCCACATCCCGGGCACGCCGTTACCAAAGGCACGAATGAGCGCAGCCCCATGGTTTGCAATATTTCCTGAGCAACAATTACCTCGCGAGTCCGATCGCCACCGGGCTCAGGCGTTAAAGACACCCGAATTGTATCTCCAATCCCTTGCTGCAACAAAATTCCCATGGCAGCAGTCGACGCGACAATCCCTTTTGATCCCATACCCGCTTCTGTCAAACCAAGGTGCAAGGCGTAATTGCCACGTGCGGCGAGACCTTGGTAAACAGAAATCAACGCCTGTACTTCACTGACTTTACAGGACAGAACAATTTTTTCTGCAGCCAGACCGATCTCTTCTGCTTTCTGCGCGCTGGTCAATGCGGAGGCGATTAAAGCCTCCTGCGTCACCTCAGCTGCGGTTTTAGGGCTTTCAAGCTTCGAGTTTTCGTCCATCATTGAGACGACGAGTTCCTGATTTAAGCTTCCCCAGTTCACGCCAATCCGAACCGGTTTATCATATTTAATTGCGGTTTCGATCATCGTTGCGAATTGCGTATCGCGCTTTTGCCGAAACCCAACATTGCCGGGATTAATCCTGTACTTGGCAAGAGCTTCGGCACAAGCCGGGTTTTCGCTCAATAACTTATGACCGATATAATGAAAATCACCGACCAGCGGCACCAGAACATTCATCTGTTCCAAGCGGTCCCTGATATACGGCACCGCTTTAGCGGCTTCCTGGCGATCTACCGTAATTCTGACAATTTCCGAGCCAGCCCGCGCCAGGTCCGCGATCTGTTGCGCCGTTCCTTCAACATCAGCCGTGTCTGTATTGGTCATCGACTGCACAACAATCGGTGCACCGCCACCAATATTGACGCCACCAACCCTGACGGGAACGGTTTGTTTACGCTGAATAAGATTAAGGTTTTGTGACATGCTCTCGGAACCTGTTTGTCAGACCCGGCCATTACCGGAACCAAATAAGTCGAAATACAGTGCTTTTTGACCTATTGCCTGTTGTCGGTCAATCACCAATCTGTACGGTATCGTATTCTGGCTTTAATTGGTAACGGCAGTTCCCTGTTTCAAGCGTTCTGCTTCAAGGACAACACCGCGACGTACAACACCATTGCCGCCAATGGATGGGGCTGGCGTACCATCAACTAAAATTTCCAATGCACCCGCGTTACCTGTCAGCAAGATCAGTCCTGGCCGGTTTGGGACCTCGTAACGATCTCCCGTAGTCAACAAACGTGTGACCAACATTTGATTGGCAACGTCATCACGAACTTGTATCCAGCTATTGTTCTTTGCGTTGATAACGATGCGCGAAGGCTCCTCTGCTGCAGGCTCGGACTGCCCGCCGGTTGAGGCAACCTGAACCTCGTCTGATTCTGCATCTGAAGAGGAATTGGTCCGGGCAGGGACAACAGGTAAATCGGGCAGTGCAGCATCGACGTCCCCAAGAGCCGCGGCAACGACAGGTGCGGGTTCCGTTTCAGCCGTAATTTCAGCCGTGCTGACCGGCTCAACAGGTGCTGTTGGTGTCGGTTCTGGAGCGGTATCCGCCGTTCCAGCAGCCGCCGTTTCTGACACCGATGGCACTGGCTGCGAGGCTAAAGGCTCCGCTTCAACGACCGATTCCGACGCGGCAACGCTGTTTGTAACAGTATCAATCGCTTGTGCCGCCGCGTTCCCCTCATCTGGAGCGTCTGGTTCAGCCTGTGCTTCTTCAACCGATGCAGCAGTTGCTGCAGCAGGCGTGGTTGGCGCTTCAGTTTCAACTGGTGAAGACGGCGATGGCGTCACCGCAGCAACTTCGGCAACCGATGGAGCCGGCTCCGTGACTGCAACATCGGTTTCGACTGGGGTTGCTGGCGTTGCTGTTGGCGGCTCGGTCGGCTCTATTGTGGCTGTGGGAGCAAGTTCCTCAGCCGCAGCGACGGGCTCCACATCTGCAACGGCGGGATCTAATTCTGGCGCAGCTGCGATCAGTGTCGAAGACGCTGCTGTCTCTGTTGTTGATGGCAGGTCAGCATCCCGCGATATTGTTTCTGGCGATGCAGGCTCCGTCTCTACCTCATTGACATTCGCTTCTTCATTTGCGGCAGGGGTTTCAGGTGTCGCGCTGTCTGGGGCCGTCTTGACATCCGCATCAGCCTCTACAGAGGGTTGAGCCGCTGGTGTCTCTTCTTCTGAGGACAAAATACTCGAGATTTGCTCATCCAGAGGACTAATAAGTTCAGCAAGGAAACCGTCCTCTGTCGTACTTACATACCACGCACCATAAGCGATGACAGCAACCACAAGACCGACGAAGACATAGGCGCCACCTGGTATGCCCGTTTCTGGCACAGGCGTTGGAAAGCTAAGTTTCTGGTCAGAACCGCCGTCGATTGTTTCCACTTTAAAGCGCCGGACAACTTCTTCGCTGTCCAGCCCCAAATGCTCTGCATAAGCGCGAATAAAACCAACAGCATAAGTCGCGCCCGGCAGATCACGATACCGTCCCGCTTCAATAGCCGTCAAATAAGGCAACCTAATTCTTAGCATCAACGCGACGTCTGGCAGGTCCTCGCCCAAACGCAACCGGGATGCCTGCAAAAGAGCCCCTACATGGGTCGCTCCTGATGCGCTATCGTCCCGCTCAGTGTTCTCTTCCGACGACGCCATCACAAATCCATCCACTTCTTTAAGGAATCGTATAAAATTGGGTTTAGGTTGACACCATGCACCGCTTAAAAAGCTTCATTGACTTGACCAACAAACGGTCAACAACCGAGCAATTAAACATTAACAGTGAACACCTGAATATTACGACTAGATTTGCCGATTTTTCGTGTAATTACAAGACTTAATGGGAATTTCGGAAATTGTGGATTCTCGTCAAATGCGACGCTGATGCTCGCTGAGGCCGATCTTCCTAGACGCTTAATCCCTGAGACTTTGCCAAAGCTGTTAACGTCTCACGCAGAGAATGGCCCGACGCATTCAATTTTGGGGTCAGGCTTTTGGAAATCTCAGACGCATCAAGTCCCAAAATCATCTCTTTGACCGGACCAATCGATGATCCAGCCATAGAAAGTCGACGAAATCCAATTCCCGCAAGTGCCATCGCCTCCAGGGGGCGCCCCGCCATTTCGCCGCACAAACTAACGGGAACCTGTGCCTGATCACAGGTATCAACAATCATTTTCAAAAACTTCAAAACAATGGGCGACAACACGTCGTATCGGTCGGCCACCCGTGGATTTCCCCGGTCGCTGGCAAACAAAAATTGGCACAGGTCATTACTACCGACCGACACAAAATCAACAAGCGAACACAAAGCTTCTAGCTGGAAAGCCAGACTGGGGACTTCAAGCATGACCCCGACGCTTATAGAACGAGGTATCGTGCCGCCGCGCTCTTCCTCTCGTGCCAGTTCTTTATCCAGCAAACCGCGGGCTTCCACAAATTCGGGCACTTCCGCGACCATCGGAAACATAACATGCAGATCGCGATTTGCTGAAGCGCGGATCATGGCGCGCAATTGTCGCCGCAACAGGGCTGGACGGTCCAGTGCAACTCGAACCGCGCGCCAACCCATCGCGGGATTATCCTCTGCCTCAATTTCCCAGTAAGGAAGAATTTTATCACCACCGATATCCAGCGTTCGAAAAACAACCGGTTTACCGGCCGCGTCATCGAGAACCTGTTTATAGAGGCGTGTCTGTTCGTCTACGCCCGGAAACTTTGAGCGGACCATAAAAGGAATTTCAGTACGATAAAGGCCGATCCCGGACGCGCCGGTTACATCCAGGTGTGCAAGATCAATCATCAATCCAGCATTCACCAACAAGTCGATCTGAATGCCATCTTTGGTGACCGCCGCTTTATCCACCAACGCCGCATAGCGCTCTTTCTGTTTTTCAAGCGCAGCGACACTCTCTTTGAACACATCCTGAGTCGCTTCGCCAGGTCTTACCAGAACCTGCCCCTGGTTCGCATCGATAATGATTTGATCGTTCTCGTTCACACGCGACAACACATCTTGCGCTCGACCAATGACCGGGATCCCAAGTGCCCGTGCGACAATGGCGACATGGCTGGTCGGCGACCCTTCTTCGAGGACCAGCCCCTTCAATTTATTGGCATCATAATCCAGCAATTGCGCCGGCCCCATTGACCGGGCGATCAAGATGCCCTGGTCCGGCATCTGTAAGGCAGCCGGTTTTTCGTTCACCCCCATTAAGTGAGCCATCAACCGATGTGCGAGATCATCAAAGTCGTGAACCCGTTCCCTCAAATATGGGTCTGAGGTTTGCCCCATGCGGGCCCGAATACTGTTCTGGACTTTTTGCACGGCGGCTTCCGCTGACAGGCCCGTGTTAATCGCTTCTTCTATTCTTTTCAGCCAACCCGCATCCTCGGCGATCAACCGATAGGTTTCGAGCACATCTTTATGCTCTCCGCTTTCAGCAGCAGCCACATCCGCCAGCATTTCATCCAGGGCACCGTGCATTTCGCGAAAAGCGGTGTTTAACCTCTCATGCTCTTTGATGGGGTCATCAGCAACCATTCTTTCAATGTTCACGCGGGGCGAATGCAAGTGGGCCCGGCCCATACCAAGGCCTTCGCTGAGCATCACACCTTCAATCCTCAAGGGCTTGGTGGATTGTTCATCAAGAACCGATGCGTCATCGTTACTGCCCGAAAAACCCCCGGCAATAAGCTCTGCCAATACCATGGCGACCGTTTGAAGAGTCTCAACCTCTTCGTCCGTATAATCGCGTTTGGTGCGATTTTGTACTGCCAAAACGCCTATCACCCGACCGCCACGTAAAATCGGCACGCCCATCAATGAACTATAGAGTTCCTCGCCAGTTTCAGGTTTATACGCAAAGTTGGGATGCACCTGGGCATCGGCCAAAGCAAAAGGTCGTCCAGCTGCCGCAATATCGCCAACGATGCCCTCGCCGATGCGCATAAACGTGTTGTGCACAGCCGATGGCTTGAGCCCCTGCGAGGAATACAACTCCAAACGATCATTAGACCGTCGAATATAGATCGAACAAACTTCTGCCACCATATAGGTCGCTATTATTCTGGTGATTTGGTCGTATTGGCCCTGACTTTCGCCACCCAGCGCCATGACATCTCGGACACGGGCAAGAAGTTGCCGCGGCTCCGATACATTCGCGCTTCTATAACTGGTTACGGGGCCATCAGACATAAGATTTGTCTCCCCCCCAGGGGACCTTTTTTATTATTCCGAGTGCGCTCGGCGCACCACAGGTTTAGTTCATAGACAAGAGATGGTTCATTTTTACGCGGCGTCCAGTCCATATGCGGTATGTAACGCTCGCAAAGCCAATTCCGTATACTCTTCATCGATCAAAACGCTGACTTTGATCTCAGACGTTGAAATGACCTGAATATTGATGCCCTTCTCCGCCAGAGTGGCGAACATCAACTGCGCTACACCCGCATGGCTTCGCATGCCAACGCCAACAACAGAGACTTTAACAACGTTGGCGTCGGACAACAATTTTTCGTAACCAATTTCGGAACTCAATTTCTCAATGGTATCGACCGCCCGGCCCAAATCATCCTGCGCAACCGTAAATGTCAAATCTGTTGCGTTTCCGCCAACAGACTCGTTTTGAACGATCATATCCACATTGACACTGGCATCCGATAGAGGGCCAAAAATAGACGCAGCAACACCTGGTTTGTCTGACACACGGACCAACGTAATTTTTGCTTCGTCCCGGCTATAAGCGATGCCGCTCACAAGTTCCTTTTCCACGATTTCTTCCTCATCGACAACTAGGGTTCCTGGCTTGTCTTCAAATGACGACAATACCTGCAATCTTTGACCATGTTTCATGGCCATTTCGACGGCCCGCGTTTGCAAGACCTTTGCGCCCAATGACGCCATTTCCAGCATCTCTTCGTAAGTGATCTTATCAAGCTTGCGGGCTTTGGTGACAATACGTGGGTCCGTTGTGTAAACACCGTCCACATCCGTATATATATCGCAGCGATCCGCACCAAGTGCCGCTGCCAATGCAACTGCACTGGTATCAGAACCGCCTCGTCCTAACGTGGCAACCCGGTTATTTGGACTCACACCCTGAAAACCTGCAACCACTGGCACTTCGCCGGATTTCATACGTTTATCAAGTTCATCCGGAATGATATTGGCGATTCGCGCCTTACCATGCACATCATCTGTCTGCACGGGAATTTGCCAGCCCATCCATGATCTGGCCGAAACCCCCAAATCCTGCAAGGCTAAAGACAGAAGACCAATTGTCACCTGCTCACCCGTCGCAACAACGACGTCATACTCGCGTGCATCGTTCAGGCTGCCCATCTGCGATACGAGATCCACCAGGCGATTGGTTTCACCCGACATCGCCGACAAGACAACGGCAACTTCATTGCCCCGGTCAACTTCCGCTTTTACTTTTTGTGCGACATTTTTTATCCGGTCGACATCGCCGACCGAAGTGCCACCGAATTTTTGTACAATACGTGCCATAACCAACTAATCCGCAGAATCCAATCGCTTGGTCCTCAAAGAAAGGAAGCCTTTTTCGACTGGTTTAATATTTCAGGTTGCCCGTTGGGCGGCGCATACATACTCTATCGTTCAAGTGGGAGCAACCCTGCCCAACAAGGAACTGCGTCATGACACAACTTAATTCGCCCTCGGATGGCACAGCCTCACCAGAGGACGTTGCCCGCTTTACATCTATTGCAGACGACTGGTGGGACCCGGACAGTTCGTTCGCTCCACTTCACGCCCTCAACCCGGTTCGCGTTTCCTACATCCGCAGCCAACTGATTGATTATTTTAATCTGGATAGCGGATCAGATCGTCCATTGGATGGCCTCAACCTTCTGGATATCGGGTGTGGCGGCGGACTCATCTGTGAGCCTATGGCCGCACTGGGCGCGACCGTGACCGGTATTGATGCCGGGCAAGAAAACATCAACGCCGCGAAACAGCACGCCGACGAGATGGGACACCACATAACCTACCGTCACGTCCTGCCGGAACAGTTCGAACGCGAGTCCGGACAGTATGATGTTGTTATCAATATGGAGGTTATTGAGCACGTCGCCGACGTAAGCCTGTTTTTGAAATCATCCGCATCTCTCGTCCGCCCGGGCGGAGCCATGATTTTATCAACCCTCAATCGCACACTGAAATCGATGGCTCTGGCCAAAATCGGAGCCGAGTATCTACTGAGGTGGGTGCCTGTCGGCACCCACAATTGGAGCCAGTTTGTCCAACCTTCTGAACTTGCGGCAGGATTAAGGCCTCATGCAATTGAAATTAGTGATTTGCGCGGGATGGTCTACAATCCGCTCAATGCGGGTTGGCAGTTAAGTCGTGACCTCGACGTCAACTACATGGCTTTCGCCCAAAAACGGCCCGAATAGGGAACAGCCCATGGTTCAGATCATTAATTTTTAGTTTTGGCTGACGGCAGGCGGTAAAACTCTATGCCTTCTTCATCCAGTTCCGTCACTTCTTCAACCGTTGCCGTTCCTACAATACCCCGGGCTTCCGCTTCACCGTAGTGTATGCGTTTCGCTTCTTCAGCGAACTCGGCTCCAACATTGTCACAGTTTTCTTCCACGTGATCGCGAATGGCGGTTACAGCTTCAAGAATTTTCTCCGCAACTTCATGCGCGCGGGCCTCGGCCTCACCATGCGCGACAGCAGTTTTCGCTTTGCTGCGGGAAGTGGAAATATTCGGCGCCATCACCGACTTAGAGATAGAGGTGTCCCCACAATGCGGGCAATCGATTTCACCCTGTTTCGCTTGCACGTCATAGGTCGCACTGTCACGAAACCAGGCTTCGAATTCGTGACCATTTAAACAATGGAGTTGGTAAACAATCATGCCCCAAAAATCCGTCGCTAAAAAAACTTAACAAACTGACCTACATGTAGTGTAAACCAGCACTTCAGGCAACATTTAGTCTAAAACGGTTAACAAATGCAAAATGAAATTGATCCGGCAGAACGCGCCCGACACCTCAGAATATCCGAACCATCACCCTGGATTGCTCGCTTTGCGAAGCTTGCGCCCAAGACCGCATCCGTACTTGATGTCGCTGCCGGAGGCGGCCGCCATTCACGTGTATTTCTCGATCTGGGCCATTCCGTCACCGCCGTCGACAAAAACGTTAGCGCCCTCACTGAAAACGTCCTGACACAGAATTTAAAGATCGTCGAATTTGATATGGAGAACGGTCAATCACTTTGGGCCGGAAACGGACCGCTTGCACGGCAAACATTCGATGTCATCGTCGTCGTAAACTACCTATACCGCCCTCTGTTTCCAGAGCTGTTAGCAGCTTTAGCGCCCGGGGGATTGTTTCTTTACGAAACCTTTGCCTTGGGTAATGAAATCTACGCAAGACCCCGCAACCCGGATCATCTGTTAAAATCTGGCGAATTGCTCGATCTGGCATCGTCAGAACTGCAGATCGTGGCTTATGAGCATGGTGTGGTCGAAAACGGGGAAATTCCCGGTGTCAAACAACGACTATGTGCCGTAAAGGACTTGAGCTTAAGTGGCCGCGAGGATGGTCAGCCACCTGCTCATTCAATTTAATTTGGTTATTTTATAGTCTTTATCGTCGGACAGCGATGGATTTATGGAGCGGGCAACATCTACCTCCCGCGGGTCAATTTCCGCAAGAATGAACCCCACATTCTGTCCCCCATCCGCCAGAACTTCCCCCCAGGGATTTACAATTACAGAATGCCCATAGGTCAGCCGTCCTCTGCCATGGTCACCACACTGTGCAGCTGCAAAAACGAAACAGCCATTCTCGATCGCCCGTGCGCGCATTAAAACATGCCAATGGGCCTTGCCGGAAGGCCTCGGAATTGCCGCCGGTACCGCAAAATATTTGGCTTTAGCTTGCGCTAACCGTCGATACAGATTGGGAAAATGGAAATCATAGCCAATTGACATTCCGACAGGTCCCCAAGGGGTATCCGTCACGACGGCATCTTGCCCGGCCTTGCAGGCTTGTGATTCCCTATAAAATTCTCCGTTCGCAAATTCACAATCATTGAGATGTATCTTGATGTAGCGGTCACGGACCTGACCATCAGCCCCAACCATGAACGAACAATTGCTGAAGCCCGGACCTTTTTCATCTATCAGTTGCTCCTGGCGAAGTCCGAGTGAGCCCACCAACAACCAAACATCAAGCTCAGCGGCTACGGCTGTAAGCGCGGCCAAACATTTATCTTCAGGTTCTTCCAGTGCGTGTTCCAGCAAAACGTCGCGATCCATGCTTTGCACATTCATGCACTCCGGCAAAATAATAAGCTCTGCACCAGCAGTACGCGCGTCACGAATCAGCGCGATTGCTTGCTCAATATTTGCGGCCAAATCGGGTCCACTGTTCAATTGAACGCAAGCGACAGTAAAGGTTTCGCTCATCAGAAAGTTCGCTCGTCGATAACCGCTATACCGTAAGCCCGAGTTTCTGATCCAGTTTGCCCTGCTGATCGAGCATGTGAATGCCGTCGCAGTCGCCAATATGGGTCCCATCAACAAAGATTTGCGGCACACTGGTGCTTCCAGCCATAGACGTCATTTCACGTCGCTTCGAAGAATTCATAGTGACATCGATCTCTGTAAAGGGAACGTTCTTCTTGTTCAGCAGGCTTTTTGCGCGGTGGCAGTAAGGGCAGAATGCCGTTGTATAAATGATCACTTCAGCCACGATAAATTCCTTATGCATCTATAAATTAATATCAATTCATAATGATAATGTGGAACTGAGATAAAAGCATCCCCGAACCGGGTAAAATTTGTGTGTACTGCCTAACACACCGCCCTAATCGACCTGACGCTCGTCCTTATCCTTATTTAAGCGGCATAATGCGCCCGGAAACACTCTATCGAAGCCCCCCCTTCCAAAGGCGTTTAGTATACACGATCGCAAAATATACACGCCATCGGCTGTTAGTATTGGCGCGCAAAATAGCGCTCCACATTGAAAGAAAGCAGGTCCTTTCCCTGGTTGCCGCAGCAATACCAAACTGCGGCGGATGGGCTTAATCCAGACCTTATCGACGATATCCCAGCGACGCCGTGCGATGGGCGTTGCTCCGCTTCCCTGACTTTCATTCATGGCGAACCCAATATGAAACGTCGCGTACCTGCAACCGAATAGCGTTTGCTGTCCCTATTTAATAATGGGGCCGTTGATTAATCGGCTTCTTGAGTTCCAGACATCCTGTGACATGATGCGCAGGCCCGTCCTGCACATAAGTCGGACTTTGTTAATCTTGAGAACTCCGCGCACATGACAAAATTTCTTGCCTCTCTATTGGATTTCCTAACCCGTATTTTAACCTGTTGGCTGCCACGCTGGAAGCGCCTAACTGTTCGCGCCCGACTTCATGATCTGTCGCTGCCACAAATTGATGTGCGCTGCGGAGATAAAACCATACGCCTGTTTATCCCGGATCGGACGTCGGTCTATTGGGCAAGAAGCGGCCCGGATTGCGAGCCCATGACAAACGCCTGGATACAGTCAATTGGTGCTCAAGGCGCACTTGTCGATATTGGCGCAAATATTGGATTGTATTCCTTGATGGCTGGCGCACATGGCGTCAAACGTATTTATGCCATTGAGCCAAACCCCTTCTCATTTGGCATCCTTGCGCGGAACATCATCGCCAATGACTTTAGCGACCAAATTACACCGGTCTGTGCCGCCTTGAATGAAAAATCTGCGCCGGTCACATTCAAATTGGGAAGCCTGAATGCGGGAGGCGTACATAACGAAATTCGTGAATCAGCTGTCAGCGACAAGGATTTATCTTTATCGATGTCGGCATTTGCAATCGATGATCTGTTTGCCTCTCAAAATGTCCGCAATATTAGCCATTTAAAGATCGATGTCGACGGCCTGGAACTTGATATCCTAAGAGGCGCCAGGAACCTGCTGGATGATCCCTCATTAATCTCCATTCTTGTCGAAGACAATTCGGAAGAGAATAAGGACGGCTCGGAAATCGTTTCCTACTTGGCGGATTTTGGTTTCACGCCCACCACCGCATTCGAGGATGATGGCCTCTACAATAAAATTTTCACAAGATCAGCATAAGGGCCCGGCAGCATAAAAATTGTTGAGCATTTCATGATTAAGTATGATGTCCTCATAACTCCAGATGTCACAGAGCTCCAGTTGCACCCTCAAAAAACGCTTTTTCTGAAAAAATATTCAGTCTCTCACTGGCAATTAAACGATCACACGTTTATAGAGCGTTATCCCGAATGTACTTGGCAAAAAGAACCTGCTTTTAAAAGCAGGCCGTTACAATTTGAAATAGGCACCTGATGCAACTGCGGACCTGGCAACAAAAGATCATCGACACCTACCCGATGATCATAAAACAGCACAATCGTTTTATTCTTAAAGCGCCGACAGGGGCCGGGAAAACCGTCCTTGCCAGTGAAATTATCGAGCGATTCTATAAAAACAAAAAGGTTGTCGTTCTTTGCCACCGGCTTGTCCTGCTGGAACAACTAGAACGGGCATTAAACAAAAAACATTCTGTGCGGAAGCTTGCCGTCTCCGATAGCGGACCGGCATTCGACGGATATGATGTCTTACTTTCAACAAGTATGCGGGCAAAATCCGTGTTGGCAGATGCCGTCTGCCAGGCCGACCTGATCATTGTCGATGAAGCGCACCGGGTTTCCCCCAACGGCCAGGCCTACAAGTGGATTCTTGACGACTTCCAAACCAAGGGAAAATCGACGGCTCAGTTTATGGGATTAACCGCATCGCCGGAGCGCCGCACCGGTGATCAGCGTGACCAGCTTAATCTGGCCTTTGACGCGATTATCGATTGTGCGAATATCGAAGATTTGATTTCCGAAGGTGTCCTCGTCAAGCCCATCTACCGGCCGCATTTTGTTCATGACTTAAATCTTGAAACCATTGACGTGAGCTCTGGTGACTTCCCGGTCGCGTCGCTAGCCCCGGCAATCATCAAGTCATCCATGATTGACTACGCCATTTGGGCCTATCATGAAGAGCGCGAGAACGTCAGTCAGCAACCCGTGTCAGCCTGGTTTTGCGCTGATATTGCGGTCGCAGAAGCGACCATGAACGCCATCATCAAATCCGGTGTCAAAGCCGCCATCGTAACGGCAGGCACACCTTTGAAAGAACGCATGCGTTTGCTCGCCCAGCACGAAGACGGCGAGATCGAGGCGATGGTCTCCGTTGGCGTTTTGGCCGAAGGCTGGGACAACCCCAATTGTAACATCATTGTCCATCTTCGCCCGACCTTGTCGAAAGTTCTCTGGGGCCAATCCGTAGGTCGTGGCCTGCGGTCTGCACCGGGCAAAGATAAATGTATCGTTATCGACGTCAGTTCCAACTGGAGCACCTTTGGTCCGGTTGAAAAGCTGGAATGGAGCCTTTGGAGCCACCGCCGCTCCTACATGCAGTTTATGAACCGTTTTAACTGGATTGGTCAGCGCCAGGACGATGAAGACGCCAGCGAAACCTATTTGCTGTGCAAGACCGAACTGCCTAATGGTACGCGCTGTTCGCATATCTATCTGAAAAACGCTTATGAAAATGAGATTTGCCCCATCTGCGGCACCTTCTCCGCCATTGATATTTACAAAGAACAAAAGCTCGATAGCTCGCTCAACGAAAACAAACTCCATTCTCTGTTCTTCAAGCGCGTGCCAAAGGTCTATGATGAGATGGATGTTTCCGTCTGGAACAGCCTGGACCGTATGGCTTGGAAATCGGCGACAGCAAAAGAACAGGTTTTTCTGGCGTTCTGCATGGCGTTTAAAGAAGTATCCGCTGAACCCACCAAATCAGAATCCGATTATTGGGATGTAGCCCTGGCCGCTGAAGCGAAAATCCGCGGTTATCTTGTCAAAAACGAGTTCCAGATCGTCAAACAGAAAGATTTTAACCTGGCGGATATCGCGGATGGTATGTTGGCCGGAACCGTCATTCGCCCCTTGCAGGCCAATCTCGGAATTTCGATTTGTGGAGATGTCTTTGGCGACCATGACTACGCAGAATGTGACCGGAAGTATCAGAAAGCCGTGCGTATTGCTGAACGCCTGACAATGATCGGCTGCTCGTCTCAGGACAACTTGCCGTATTTTAATGCACGGGATTATCTGGCGTCGTTGTAGGCGTTTATCTGAAGCCGCTATTCTATAAACGTGCCTATTCTGCTCGAACAACCCGGGCCAGCGTCAGCACGTCTACAGCATCGGCGCCGGCCCACAGTAATACACCAGCGCAGGCATTTAGGGTTGAGCCTGTCGTCATCACGTCATCAATCAATAAAATGCGTTTGCCGGTTATTTTGACGGCTGATTTTTTGGAAACAGAAAAAGCGCCCCGAACATTTTTGGCTCGGGCTTTGGCCCGCAGGTTTGCTTGCGACGGCGTCCGACGTTTCCGGCGGATGATTTCAGGCGCATAGGTTTTGCCCGTCTTAAGGGCCAGATGGCGTGCCAGCTCGGCCGATTGATTAAACTTTCTGGACCAAAGTCGGGTCCAATGAAGCGGCACTGGCGCGATAAAATCAGCACCCGTTAAAACATCCCCTCCTGCCCGTTGCAGCCAGCCCGCAAGTGCCGGCGCCATATCGACGCGGTCAGCGTGCTTAAACGCCAAAACAAGCGACCGGCTGTCTTCATCGTAGACCATACAAGACCGGGCTTTCTCATAGATCGGGGCATGACGCAGACAGTCGCCGCATTCCATTTCACCCGCGACATCAAATTCGAACGGGCGGCCGCAGCGCTGGCACATGGGGTCACCAATAAACGAAATTTTATCCCAGCACGTGGGGCAAAGGCCACCGGATGTGCCAACAATGTCACCACACGAATAGCAACGTTCAGGCAACAGCATGTCGACAGACTTGCGCAACAGACCAAAAAGAGGTCGCGACAATACGTTTTCTTTCACCGGGTCATTTATGATCGGTTTCGAGTGTGTCATAAGATGAGCATGTCTGATGTCATGAATATATTCAACCGCCGCGCCGTCCGCGCTCACCGCGACAGGGCCGCCGCGACTTTTCGGGATTTTGATTTTCTGTTCAGCGAATGCGCTGATCGGCTGGGAGATCGGCTGATGGACATTACCCGAACCTTTCCGGTCGCAGTTGATCTGGGCTGTCACGGCGGTGAAGTTTCTCATTTCGTCCCGCCGCGCAGTGCCATTGAGACGCTGATTAATTGCGACATATCACCGGCCATGGCGGAAATCGCGCGGACAAGCAACCGTCGCCCGACAATTGCAGGCGACGAAGAATTCTTGCCCTTTAAAGAACAATCACTTGATCTGGTTATCTCCAACTTGAGCTTACATTGGGTCAACGACCTTCCCGGTGCCTTTGCACAAATCCGTCGCGCCCTGAAACCCGATGGGCTTTTTCTCGCCAGTATGCTGGGCGGCGAAACTTTAAAAGAGCTTCGCGACGCTTTATCGGCGGCAGAAATCGAAATGGAATCTGGCTTCAGCCCACGTACATCACCGTTCACGGAAGTGAAGGATGCGGGCAACTTGTTGAGCCGTGCCGGCTTTGCCCTGCCCGTTGCCGATACAGAAACCATCACAGTTTCCTATGGTGATCCGCTGAAACTTATGACGGATTTACGCGGCATGGGGGAAGCCAATGCGACCCAGTTACGCCGCTCCAGTTTTAGCCGCCGGGCGACCCTGCTGCGGGCGGCAGAAATCTATATGGAAAAGTACGCTACGGAAGAAGGTCGACTGCCCGCCACCTTCGAGATTATAAACCTGACCGCCTGGGTGCCTCATGAAAGTCAGCAAAAACCGTTGCAACCGGGCAGCGGCAATGTATCGTTAAGCACGATGTTCATGGAGGAGGATGAGGAAGCGACCTGAATGCGACGAAATCATATCATCAGAAAATTATCCGTCCTCGGGCCAACCGAAGTTAAGGGCCTGGATTTGGCAGAACCTTTGGGCGAAGAACTGCTGGGCGAAATAAAAACACTCTGGAATAACGCAGGTGGCCTTTTGGTTTTTCGGGATCAAAACCTCGATCAACGCCAACACATTGATTTCAGCCGACAGTTTGGCACCCCGTTTGGCAGTCCGGAAGGTGTCCCTTTGCAAGATACCGTAAGCCGATATTTGCACCCGGACCATCCAGAAGTCTACCGCGTTTCCAATCAAGTCGATGAAGACGGGGAACCGAGGGGACGGGCCCGAGCCGGTACATACTGGCATTCTGACGTCAGCTTCCGCGAACAACCCGCATCGGCATCCATTCTTTACGCCAAACAAATTCCAGACGTTGGCGGCGACACCCTTTTTGCCAACACCCAGATCGCCTATGAGGCCCTTTCAGATGCCATGAAAGAACTGTTATCACCGTTGGTTGCAGTCCATGATTTTGCTGTTGCGGCAGCCACGCAATATGCGCAACCCATCGTCATTGATCGGGATTTTGACGGAAATAATCAGGCGAAACATCCCGTTATCCGCACCCACCCGGATACGGGACGAAAATCGATCTTTGTAAACCCGGGATTCACCTCGCATTTGTTAGGGTTTGATAAGCCAGAGAGCGACGCGCTTTTGGGGTTTCTTTATGCGCATATGACCCAGCCTGAATTTATCTACCGCCAAATCTGGCAAGAAAATGATTTGGTCATGTGGGATAACCGCATGTTGATGCATTACGCCATCTCCGATTATGGCGAGCAACCCCGATACCTCGAACGAACAACTCTGATCGGTGAACGGCCCACGTAATTGAAATAGAACCTTGAAGCCGGTCTGGGCACTGCTTATCTTTGCCCCATGAAATTTCCAGATCCCCTCATCAAGGGTAAATTGATTAAACGCTACAAACGCTTCATGGCCGATGTAGAACTTGAAAACGGTGACGTGGTGACCGCTCACTGCGCCAATTCCGGCTCCATGCTGAGTGTGCAGGATGCGGGCGCGGAAGTCTGGATTAGCCCGGCCCGCAACCCGGACCGCAAACTTAAGTTCACGTGGGAGTTGATCCGCATTGGCGACGCTTGGGTTGGTGTCAATACAGCGCACCCCAACAAGATTGTCTTCGACGCGATTGAGGATGGTACGATTGCCGAACTGCAAGGCTATGAAAGCCAGCGCCGCGAAGTTAAATATGGGAAGAACTCACGCATTGATATTTTGCTGGAGAATCCCGACGGCGCAAAATGTTATGTGGAGATCAAAAACGTCACCATGAAACGAAATCTCGACCGTGCTGAACCGGCTGAGTTTCCAGACGGGGTCACGGCACGGGGTGCCAAACATCTGGTCGAGTTATCTGACATGGTTGCCGAAGGTCACCGTGCGGTCATGCTCTATTTGGTACAGCGCGATGATTGTGATGCGTTCAATCTGGCCCGCGATATCGACCCCGAATACGGGGCCGCCTATGACAAGGCGACCGCAGCCGGCGTTGAAGTCCTGGGATATACCTGCAAACTGGACGAGAAAGAGATTATCGTAACACGGCGGGTCGAAGCGCTGGGTTGATACGCCGCCTCAGGCCTTTTATAACCTCCAGATTAGGACCTATCCAACTCTTATAAGTATTGGCATAATATACCCATGCAAGAACAAGCGACCCGCGCCGTCTCCGAAGATGGCCGCTATATTAAACTCCACGGTGAAGAAGCCTTTGAAGGCATGCGCATTGCGGGCCAATTGGCTGCTGAGACGCTCGATTTTATTGCACCCTATGTTGTCCCCAAAGTGACAACTGGTGAACTGGACAAATTATGCCATGACTTCATAACCGAACGCGGCGGCATCTGCGCACCGCTCGGTTATCGCGGGTTTCCAAAATCGATCTGCACATCGATCAACCATGTTGTCTGCCACGGCATTCCCGGAGACAAAGTCCTAAACGAAGGGGATATCGTCAATATTGATGTCACACCAACCGTCGACGGCTGGCATGGCGATACCAGTCGTATGTTTCCGGTTGGCAAAATAAATCGTAAGGCGGAGCGCCTGATCGAAGTGACTTTCGAAGCCATGTGGGAAGGCATTCGGCAAGTCAAACCGGGCGCTACCTTGGGCGATATTGGGCATGCCATTCAGACATTTGCGGAAAAACAGCGTTATTCTGTCGTCCGTGATTTTTGTGGCCATGGATTAGGACAAGTTTTCCATGAAGCGCCAAACGTTATGCATTACGGAAACCCCGGTGAGGGAGATGTATTGCATGAAGGCATGATGTTTACCATTGAGCCGATGATTAATATTGGTCGATACGATTGCAAAATTCTGGACGATGGCTGGACTGCAGTAACCCGCGACAAGTCATTATCCGCACAGTTTGAGCATTCACTGCGCGTCACATCCGATGGCTATGAAGTCTTCACCCTATCACCGGCGGGTATGCATAAGCCGCCATACACGGGTTAATCAGGGCACATCATGGCAAAGCGAGACAAGAGCGATCATCAGCTGCTTGTCGAGGCTAAACTGGTTCTGGATGAAGTCATCGTTGAAGATGGCGACTCTTATTATCAGATCAAAGGCGACACACACCCCTATAGAACCATCCTTCGCGAAGCAGGCGGACGTTGGAATCCGAAAGACAAAGTCTGGAAATTCACAGACGCCAGTCCGGCCATCCCAATCGCCAAACAATTACGCGCCGATCCGAACCTGATTGCAAAAGCCCGGGAAGACAAAACCAAGAAACCCCATTATCATGGCCACCGATCCCGATTGAGAAAACGGTTTCTGGAGGCAGGGTCAAGCTCCCTGCCCGACTATGAACTGCTCGAGTTGATCCTGTTTCAATGCATTGCGCGTATTGATGTCAAACCTGTTGCAAAACAATTGCTAGACGTTTTCGGCAGCCTGGGCGGCGTCTTGGCCGCAGATGTACAGCGCCTCGGTGAATTTGAACTTCTCAATATGGCGGCCATCGTGCATTTAAAATCACTTTATGAACTAACGCAGCGTGTGGCCCATGAAGAGATCGCCGAACAACCCGTTCTAGGGTCATGGGACAAACTGATTACCTATTTGAAAACGGCTCTTGCGCACGAAAAAAAGGAACATTTTCATATCTTATTCTTGAACACCAAAAACATCTTGATCGCAGACGAAGTCCAGCAATCCGGCACCGTCAACCATACCCCGGTTTACCCGCGCGAAGTGATAAAGCGCGCGCTCGAGCTGGGTGCAACGGCTCTCATTCTGGTCCATAACCACCCAAGCGGAGATCCGACCCCGTCTGGAGCCGACATCGAAATGACACACGAGATCGCTGCCGCCGGCGAAAAACTCGACATTGTGTTACATGACCACATTATCATCTCAAAAAATGGCCATACGTCATTTCGCGACCTGGGGCACATCTAAACCATCAGAGAATTAGAATTCTCCATCTTTGACAACAAGGTTTTCAATAGGCTGAGTTGCGCTATGATTGGTGTGATAGATATCCATTCGGCGATCTATGTCTTTCTTGGGGACGATTTCCTATGATCACAGCCCGTATCTTTATACCCTTTGCGCTAGGGTATTTTCTGTCGTATCTGGTGCGCGTTGTAAACGCTGTTATTGGTCCGGACCTAGTTGCCGAACTTCACTTTGATGCTGCCGAACTGGGTCTTTTGACCAGCGCATACTTTTTGGCTTTTGCCTTGTTTCAATTGCCCCTCGGAATTTTGCTCGACCGCTATGGCCCGCGACGCACGGAAGCTGCACTGCTTATTGTCGCGGCCTGCGGCATCTTCGTCTTCGCATCGGCGTCCTCACTTACAGGTTTGCTGGTTGGCCGGGCCCTGATCGGTCTTGGTGTGTCAGCTTGCTTGATGGCGGCACTTAAGGCTTATGGCATGTGGTTTGACAAAGCACGACTGCCGATGATCAATGGTTGGCACATGGCCTCAGGTGGCATGGGTGCTCTGGTTGGCACCATCCCCATCGAGTTTGCGTTACAGTTTACCGACTGGCGCGGTGTTATGTACATCATCAGTGCTGTTGCTCTGGTCGCATCCCTTCTCCTTTATACTGTGGTGCCCAATCGCGGCGGCTCAGAAACCAGCAGCGAAACCCTGCGCAAGCAAATCGCCGATCTTTCACAAATATATAAAAGCCCCGCTTTCTGGCGCATTGTTCCTTTGTGTGTCGCTACTCAATCCGCGTTCTTGGCTATTCAAAGTTTATGGTCCGGCCCCTGGCTCTCCGATGTTGCCGGGCTGGGGCGCGATACGGTCGCTGACTATTTATTCTGGATTGCCTGTGCCATGGTTGCCGGATTTATGGGGCTCGGCATGATCGCTGCGCGTCTGAACAAATACGGTGTCTCTATTTTAAACTTTGGCATTTTGACGATGGGCCTGTTCATCGTCGTGCAAATCGGATTGGTTCTCCAACTGACCGAGTTCACTTTGTCGCTTTGGCTGTTGTTTGGCTTTTTTGGGACGGCAGGCATCTTGCCGTTCGCTGTTTTGCCACAATTATTTCCAGCAGGTCTAGCCGGACGGGTTATCACGAGCATAAATCTGCTGATTTTTCTAGCTGCCTTTGGGGCACAATGGGGAATCGGCGCGATTATAAACTTATGGGATAAAACCGCGGATGGCGGGTACGCTGTTTTGGGCTTTGAAGCCTCGTTTGCCGCAATCCTCGGCCTCCAGGTTTTATCGCTCATTTGGTGCGGTATATATAAAGGCGAACGTTCCTGAGGTTTACTTCTTTGAAGCTGACGCTTATACAAACGGCTCTGTTTTTCGTCGTTCACACTGAAAGATACAACTCATGATCCCTCGCTATTCCCGCTCCGTAATGACCGAAATCTGGGAAGCCGCAAACAAATTTAAAATTTGGTATGAAATTGAAGCTCATGCCTGTGATGCATTGGCAAAGATCAATGTTATTCCAGATGAAGCCGCCAAGGCCGTTTGGGAGAACGGCAATAAACCTTACACAGATGAACGAATCGCACGCATCGACGAAATCGAGCGTGAAACGAAACACGACGTCATTGCCTTTTTAACAGAACTTGCCGAGCACATCGGCGAAAATTCGCGCTTTGTCCATCAGGGCATGACGTCATCTGATGTTCTCGACACCTGTTTGGCTGTCCAGATGAAGCAGGCGGCAGACATCTTGATTGATGACCTCGACCGGGTCCTGGCAGCGCTTGAAACCCGAGCACAGGAAACGAAATATATGCCCTGCATTGGCCGTTCCCATGGCATTCATGCAGAGCCGACGACAATGGGCCTGAAATTCGCCCGCTTTTATGCGGAGTTTAAGCGCGATCGGGATCGCCTTGTTTTTGCACAAAAAGACATTGCGACATGTGCCATCTCAGGCGCAGTTGGAACTTTTGCAAACGTCGACCCCAGCGTCGAAGAACACGTAGCTGAACAGTTGGGTTTAAGCCCTGAACCCGTCTCAACGCAGGTTATTCCAAGGGACCGCCATGCCGCCTTTTTTGCGACGCTGGGCGTTATCGCTGGGTCTGTTGAAAATCTGGCAACCGAAATCCGCCATATGCAACGCACAGAAGTCCGCGAGGCTCAGGAATATTTTGCGCCGGGTCAAAAAGGGAGCTCGGCAATGCCGCACAAACGCAACCCCATTTTGACGGAGAACCTAACCGGACTTGCACGAATTGTCCGCAGCGCTGTCGTTCCGGCACTAGAAAATATGACCCTTTGGCACGAGCGCGATATTTCTCATTCGTCAGTTGAACGTATGATCGGCCCGGATGCCACCGTCACCCTCGATTTTGCCCTCAACCGACTGGCAAGTGTTGTCGAAAAACTGGTCGTCTATCCCGACAACATGATGAAGCAGCTCAATGAATTTGGCGGAATCCACGATGCCCAGAGGGTGTTGCTGTTTTTAACACAGAACGATGTCAGTCGTGAAGATGCGTACAAAATTGTCCAGCGCAATGCCATGCGGGTCTGGAAAAGCTTTGGTATTGATCCGGATAACCCCGACAGTGCTCCGGAGCTGGACAGCGTCGAACAAGAAGCCAGCAATCATGACAATCGATTGTTTTTCTTCCTATCCAAGGATGAAGACCTGACACGCGTCCTTGATGTTGAACGCCTGGAAGGACTTTTGAGCGAAGATTCGGTTTCTTATCATTCCAAAAATGTAGACGCTATTTTTAACCGCGTATTTGGAGACCGCTAAACAATGACTGGTCTGATCAATCCGTTGAAAGAAAAACTGGCGGCTGGAAAACCGATTATTGGAACTGCCGTAACGGCTCCCAGCCCGCAGCTCATGAACATTTTCGTTGCATGCGGCTTTGACTGGTTAATGGTCGACCTCGAGCACGGCCCGATCAGCGCTGAATCAACCCATGCCATGGTTAATGCGACACTGGCTTCTGATTGTGTCCCTGTCGCACGTTTGCCATCAGGCGACAAATGGATGGCGAAAATGGCTTTGGATGCAGGTTGCCTAGGGTTGTTTTTCCCACTGGTCATGGACGGGCCCGAAGCGGACCGAGCAATCAAATCGGCAACATATCCGCCAGAAGGCAATCGCGGGTTCGGGCCGTTTTACGCGCGCTACCGATGGAATCAAACCCTTACAGAGTATGCACTGAATGCCGACGACGCGATATTGAAGATCATCATGGTCGAGCACGTCGATGCGGTAAACCGCATTGACGAAATTCTCGACGTACCGGGGATCGATATGATTTTTGTCGCCCCCTATGACCTGTCACAAAGCCTTGGTATTCCGGGACAGTTTGACCACCCAACATTTACAGAGACCGTTAAAAGCGCCGAAACGGCCATCCAGAAAGCCGGCATCGAACTTGGCACTTTCGTTCCGACCGTTGAACGCGGCAAAGCCTATCTGGATCGAGGCTATAAACTACTGATGTTTGGCTATGATGGCATGCTCATTGAAAACGCCATCACGCCAATGGTTCAGGACCTACAGCGCTAGTAGGCGCTCGCGATTCCGTTATCAGCCAAGACAATCACGGCCTTCAAATCGTGATATAACTTGCACGGAGCCTTACAGCGCTTGCCGATCTCAGCCAATTGCTGAAGGGCCGGCTCCATATTACCGGATGCCAGATACCCTTTCGCCAGATAGTTTCTGGCCAATAAGTAGTCTGGGTCAATGGCAAGAGCTTTCTCATAATACGCAATGGCTTCCTGAGTTTTGCCAAGCTTGCGATGGGCATACCCCATTCCATTCAAGGCCTCAGGATCACCCTTGGCGGCAACTTCTTTAAACAATTCGATCGCATATTCATAGTCACCCGCATAGGCCCATTGCCACGCCTGATCTGTAATCGCTTTATCGGGGACATTGGCGGATGTTTTCTTAACGCATTTTTTCGTGTTCGCATCCATCACATAACCTTTTGCGCATTTTTCCGTCGCGGGCTGTTCTGTGCCAGCACTATATGAAAGGGACGGAAGAGAGATAGCCACAAGGGTCGCAGCAACACATGCCATTATCGTACGAAACATTTTACTCGCCTTTCTTAAAACAAATAGACTTGTAATAGTGACGGTTTTTAACACCAATTTCTAAACACAAAATCGTGTAGCCACAAAAAACCCCAGCTGTTGAAAGCCGGGGCGCTTTGAATTAGCGATTAAAGGTTTTTATTCACCATCAGCGATTTGCTGGACAGCAATCCCTTCACACTCGGATATTTTTGCACGAACGTCTGCTTCCGTAACGGTCGATCCGCGGCTTTCAATATCTGCCATAACTTTACGCATGACATCTTCGACACCGGGTTCATCCAAATCCGCAATGACGACTTCCTTCGCATAGTCATCCGCGGCATCGCCCGTCAGGCCAAATTCACGGGCAAGCCATTGGCCCAGCAATTTGTTGCGCCTCGCTTCAACTTTAAAATGCTGTTCTTCGTCAAGTTTGTACTTGGCTTCAAAGCCCTTCTCACGATCACTGAATGCGTCGGACATGGTTTGCTCCTAATAAGATGTTACCAGCCCGCGAAAGGGCCAATCATAACCTTTATGTAACTTTGTTTAGGGGTATCCGCAACTGCTTGATAGGGATTTTTTCGGGGCTGGTATGTCCCGGCTGAGCGGACTATTTTCTACTCTTATGTGTACAATCGTTATTCTCCGGCGCCCAGATCACGACTGGCCCCTTATTTTGGGCGGGAATCGTGATGAAATGATTTCCAGGCCCTGGCGCGCTCCCGCCCGCCACTGGCCGGACAGAAGCCACGTCATTGCGGGGATTGATGAACTGGCGGGAGGCACATGGCTGGCCTTGAACGACGACGGTGTCGTAGCCTCGATCCTCAACCGCCAACATTCTTTGGGCCCTGCCGAAGACAAGAGAAGCCGGGGCGAACTTCCTTTGGAAGCGGTCGATCATGCGGAAGCAAGAGAAGCCGCAAAGGCTTTGGCCAGCCTGAACCCGGGCAGCTACAGAAGTTTTAATTTGATTATTGCCGATGCCAAAGATGCTTTTTGGCTTCGGTCAACCGGGGCCGAGGACAGTCAAATTGACGTTATGGAAATCCCCGATGGGACTTCAATGATCACGGCTCATGACCTGAATGATACAACATCGCCTCGAATCCAGACGCATCTGTCCAAATTTAGAAGTGCGCCGCCGCCCAAACCTGAAGAAGATGACTGGTTTACCTGGCAAGGTCTCCTGGCTGCAAGATCCAACAACAGTGATGCAGATGGCAGATCGGCGATGAATATTACAACAATGGGAGAGTTTGGCACCGTCTGTTCATCCCTGATTGCACTTCCCCGACCCGGACAGCCGGGCGTCAAGCCAAAGTGGGAGTTCTCTGCGGGACGACCTGACCGCGCCCCCTTCAAATCTATTTCGTTTTAACAGCCTAAATTTAAGAGGACGTTGTGCCTAATTCATCCGCCCCCGAATGGTTACCCTACGCTGCTCCCGAAGCCCTTGGCGAAGCTGCAATGACAGAACGCGCGGAGACCTTCGAAACGCGCATGAAGAGCCGCCGAACGGTCCGTGACTATGAAGACAAGGACGTGCCAAAGTCGGTGCTTGAATCCTGCCTCCGAACGGCTAGTCGAGCACCGTCGGGGGCAAATATGCAACCTTGGCATTTTTGCGTCATAGAAAGTGCCCAAAAGAAGACAGAAATCCGCATTGCTGCCGAACAGGAAGAACAGGAATTTTATAGCGGGAAAGCATCGGCAGAATGGCTTGCTGCCCTGGCCCCTTTGGGAACAGATGCAAATAAATCTTTCCTCGAACGTGCGACCTTGATTGCCATTTTTGCAGAACGCTATGGCACCCTGGATGACGGGCGCCGGGTGAAACACTATTATGTCCCCGAATCGGTTGGAATCGCGACCGGTTTCCTGATCGCGGCACTTCATAACGCGGGGTTGGCAACGTTGACCCATACGCCAAGCCCTATGAATTTCCTGAATCAGATTTGTGATCGGCCCGATAACGAACGCCCCTATGTTTTGCTGGTTTGCGGCTATCCCGCCAAGAACGCCGAAATTCCGGCGGCGGGTGCAGAAAAGCGACCTTTAGAAGCAATCTCCAGCTGGCTTTAGAGCGCCTAAATTTAGATTCACTATGATTGTCTTCACCCGATACACCTGATATAGGAAAGCCTTATTCAAAGGCACCGGTTACACTGATACGGGCCCTGATCTAGGCATATGCAAATGTCCCGACGCAGACAGATATATGAAGGCCGAGGCAAGGTTCTTTTTGAAGGCCCCGAGCCTGGCACTTTGGTTCAGCATTTTAAGGATGATGCCTATTCCGGCCGCGATTCGAAGCGTGGCACGATCACGGGAAAGGGTGTTCTGAATAATCGTATTTCCGAATATTTGATGCAACGCCTTAACGATATTGGCGTCCCGACCCATTTTATGCGCCGCCTGAACATGCGAGAACAACTGGTTCGTGAAGTTGAAATCATCCCGATAACCGTCGTCACACGAAATGTCGTCGCTGGGTCTCTTGCCGAAAGGTTCAATCTCGAAGATGGTGCGCCGCTTCCAAGATCGGTTGTAGAATTTTACTATAAATCCGAAGATCTGGACTACCCAATGGTCACAGAAGAACACATCACCGCTTTTGGCTGGGCACATCCACACGAGCTGGACGAAATCATTTCAATCTCCTTACGGGTTAATGACTTTTTAAGCGGCCTGTTTCTTGGCGTCGGTTTGCGCCTGATTGATTTCAAGCTGGAATTTGGTCGATTGTGGGAAAATGAAAATATGCGAATTGTTCTCGCCGACGAGATTAGCCCCGATAATTGCCGCCTTTGGGATAGTGAGACAAACGAGCGCATGGACAAGGACCGGTTTCGCCGCGATTTGGGCCGTGTTGAAGAAGCCTATCAGGAAGTTGCCCGTCGTCTGGGGATTTTGCCGGAGGGTGGCCCACGCGATATGCAAGCGCCTGATACAATACAGTAACAATCGATCAAAGAGGTTAAAAAGTGAAAGCCCGCATCCATATTACATTAAAAGATGGCGTTTTAGACCCACAAGGAAAAGCCGTGGAACATGCGCTCGGTTCATTGGGGTTTGAAGGCGTTGACAACGTCCGCCAAGGTAAATTCATTGAGTTGGACTTGACAGAAACCGACCCAGCGAGAGCCGAAGCACAGGCAAAAGAAATGTGCGAGAAACTTTTGGCTAACACAGTGATCGAGAATTACTCGGTCGAAATTGCATAGGAGCAACGTCCTATGAAAGCTGCAGTAATCGTTTTTCCCGGATCAAACTGTGATCGTGACATTCAGGTATCGCTTCGCCAGGCTATGGGGTCTGAACCGCTTATGGTATGGCATGGCGATTCCAGTTTCGACGATGTTGACCTGATTGCAGTACCAGGTGGATTTTCTTATGGAGATTATTTGCGAGCTGGCGCGATGGCGGCGAAGTCTCCGGTCATGCGGGAGATCATTGAGCGTGCCAACAAAGGGGTCCCCGTTATCGGGATCTGCAACGGATTTCAGATCCTGACGGAAAGCGGATTGTTGCCCGGCGCGCTGATGCGAAATGCCGGTCTCAAATATGTCTGCCGAGACGTTCATTTGCGAGTTGAGACAAATGACACAACCTTTACTCAAAATTATACAACAGGCTCCGTCGTAAGGATTCCCATTGCACACCATGATGGCAACTACTTCGCTAGCCCGGACGTTCTGGATGAACTGGCCTCGGAAAATCGCATTGCCTTCAAATATACGGATGCAAGCGGTACGGAAACAGAAGATGCCAACCCCAACGGTTCACAGCTCAATATCGCAGGAATTTTGAACAAACAAAAAAACGTCTTGGGCATGATGCCGCACCCTGAACGACTGGCGGATGCGGAACTTGGTGGAGATGACGGCAAACCGATGTTTGAAGGTTTGGTTGCAGCACTTGGCTAAGAAGCAGCCATTTTAAACTAATTAATCTGTTCGCCCCTGTCGGTGGACCTTGTCAAAAGAAAAAGATCAGAGTTATTTAATGTCTGAAATTACCCCAGAAATCATCGCGTCACACGGATTTACCGAAGAAGAATACAGCAAAGTTCTGGAGATCATGGGTCGAGAACCGAACATGACAGAACTGGGCATTTTTTCCGTTATGTGGTCGGAGCATTGTTCCTATAAATCATCAAAAAAATGGTTAAAAACCCTGCCAACAGAAGCTCCCTGGGTCATCTGTGGCCCGGGCGAAAATGCAGGTATCATTGACATTGGTGATGGGCAGGCGGCGATCTTCAAGATGGAAAGCCATAACCACCCGTCCTATATCGAACCCTATCAAGGGGCGGCTACGGGCGTCGGCGGCATCTTGCGTGATGTTTTCACAATGGGCGCCAGGCCCGTCGCAAACCTGAACGCCCTGCGCTTTGGCAGCCCGGATCATCCGAAGACGCGCCATCTTATTTCTGGTGTTGTCGCGGGTGTAGGCGGCTACGGCAACTGCGTCGGGGTTCCAACAGTTGGTGGCGAGTGCGAGTTCCATCCAAGTTATAATGGCAATAATCTGGTGAATGCGATGACCGTTGGTGTCGCTGATCAGGATAAAATTTTCTACTCTGCGGCAACCGGAGCCGGCAACCCGATAGTTTATGTGGGATCAAAGACCGGTCGCGATGGCATTCACGGCGCGACAATGGCCTCGACAGAATTTACAGAAGATTCAGATGCGAAACGACCAACGGTACAGGTGGGTGATCCGTTTACGGAAAAGCTCCTGATCGAAGCCTGCCTGGAACTCATGCAAACAGACTGCATCATCGGTATTCAGGACATGGGCGCTGCCGGTTTGACATCGTCAAGCTTCGAGATGGCTTCCAAAGGAGGCGTCGGCGTTGAACTGGATCTCGACAAAGTTCCGCAACGTGAAGAGAACATGACCGCCTATGAAATGATGCTTTCGGAAAGTCAGGAACGCATGCTGATGGTTTTGCGTCCCGGAACGGAAGCCAAAGCAGAAGCCATTTTTAAAAAGTGGGAATTAGATTTCTCCGTCTGTGGTGAACTGACAGACAGCGGCCATATGGTACTTAAACATAAGGGAGAAATTGTTGCTGATCTGCCGATTGACCCGCTTGCCCTTGCCAGTCCCGAATATGATCGCCCCTGGGTGCCAACAACACCACCTGCCGCCTTGGACTTGGCAACCTGCCCTGCGCCTGATGACCTGATGGCGACCTTGCTGCAGATGATGGGTTCACCGGCTTTGGCTTCGAAACGCTGGATCTGGGAGCAATACGACCACATGGTTATGGGCGACACCCTTGAGCACGGAAGGCCTGGCGGAGATGCGGCGCTGGTCCGCGTGCACGGCACCAAGAAAGCCCTGGCAATGACTTCCGATTGCACCCCGCGCTATTGCTACGCTGATCCCATTGAAGGCGGGCGTCAAGTTGTCGCAGAAACTTGGCGAAATATTACAGCGACCGGCGCAACACCTTTGGCAATTACCGACAACATGAATTTTGGCAACCCTGAGAAGCCTGAAATCATGGGTCAGTTCGTTGGCTGTTGTGAAGGCATGAGCGAGGCCTGTATCGCACTGGACTACCCGGTCGTTTCCGGGAATGTCTCGCTTTATAATGAAACGAATGGCGAGGGCATCCACCCGACGCCAACCATTGGCGGCGTAGGGCTTATAGAAGATGCATCAAAGTCTGTTGGCATCGGATTTACTCAGGAAAACCAGAAAATCGTGCTTATTGGACAAAGTCTTGGGCACTTGGGCTGTTCTTTGTATCTGGATTTAATTGAGCACCGCGCAGATGGCGCCCCACCACCTGTTGACCTTGAGGTGGAACGCAAGAATGGCGATTTTGTCCGTGCGCAGATCTTGTCCGGTCTTATTTCTGCCTGTCATGATCTTTCTGACGGTGGTCTTCTTGTCAGTATCGCCGAAATGGCCTTAGCTGGCCGCTGTGGGGCCGAGATCGAAGCCCCAGCCATCTCATTACCGCTCCACGCGTGGGCGTTTGGCGAGGATCAAGGTCGCTACCTTGTCACTACAAGTGATGCGGAATTGGTCTTGGCCAATGCGACTGCCGAAGGCGTTGAAGCAATTGTGATCGGCACAACCGGCAGTTCTGAGCTACAATTAGCCGGCGTTGGAAGTTTATCTGTGGAGACGATCCGGCATGCAAATGAAACCTGGATGCCAACTTTTATGAATACATAACACCTATAATAATAACCGGAAATGGGGTGTCGCGTGAGCGAAGATCAGGGTGAAGTAGTTAAAGTCGATAAAGCGAGTTGGCCACGCACACCGGAAGGGACAATAGATTGGGAAAGCGTTTTTGAAGATGATGAAAACGGCCTGATTCCGGCGATTTCTGGCGCCAAAAAAACAGAACTGTTAATTGATTGTGCGGTTGCGGTCACTGAAGCCCTGTTTTCACGAAGCAGTGATGAAAGCATTCGGGCCGGCTTCACGAGTAAACTAGCAAGCATCGCAATGAGCTCGAGCAGCGAAGATATCGAAGTCGTTCTTGCCAAGGTCATCTCTTTTTTGAGACTGATTAAAAAGGACCGAATCGAGCGCGCTAATGCTTGGATCGAGTATTGTGCAAAAAGAAATGCCAGCACAGCGCCGACAGAAGACGTTGGCGAAGACCATGTCAATCAGTTGAAAGAAGGCTCCCCGGAACGCATTTTTGCAGGCATCTTCTGCGACATGTTGGATGCATCATGTCAGGCCATATGGGGTGGCGTGCCGCAAGAACCGTTGGACGACAAAAAAATTCCGTTCATTCTTTCCTCAGAATTTACATTGCGCATGCAAAAAGTCGTCCGCTCCGAGTTCCTGCCGACAATTATACAGAAATGTCGTCATATTATATCCGCAGCACAGCGCGCCAATACGGACGACAAAGAGCAATTTCTTCGTTTAAAGATGTCTGAGGATGAAGTCCGCCGCGAACTCTGGGATGCGTGGGAATCGACGTGGGACGAAGTGATGATTGAGGCACATATGCCTTCCGAGCCCAAGATCGAAAAAAAAGGTGTCTTGGGATCACTGGTGAATGCCGTTAAATCGATGAGCGACGTCGATCAGGAAGATCCCCTTGAAACATGGAAAGACGAAGTTGAAATTGTAAAGATGCAACAGGCAACTGTGCATGAGATATGGGAGTACCTGACCGCCCCTTCTCCAATTTTCGAAGTCCCGCTTGACGCCGACAAGCCAATCCTCAAAAAGATGTTTGCCAGACATCCGGGGCTCATCCGTGATCAGATTTCTGCGCTCAACCAAATTTCCGAACAATCCAGCAGCGTCGGCCAAGCCTTCGATTCTTACGCTTCAGGAAAAGACCTGCAGTTTGCGTTGCTCTCTGTTTCCTATCAAGACCCCGACACCTATTTGAGGGACCACATGGTCCTCAAGGCAATGTTAAGGGGTATGAGAAAAAATGAGAGAGAATATGCTCTGCCATTAATTGTAAGATATCTTGGAGATTACATCTAAGAGGTGATTTGTTCAGAATATTCACAAGTTCAGTGATAAAACCCCACTTCGCGAGGGGTTGACCCAATCGATAGAAAGCGCCATATCCTAAATTCCATAACGACAGCTTGGCCCAAAAAGAAACAGGATACGAATACATGGCTATGAATGCCGCTGAGATAGAAAGCCTGATTAAAGAGAGTCTTCCGGACGCTCAGGTAACAATTGAGGATTTACGCGGTGACGGAGACCACTATGCCGCTTACGTAACATCGGCGGAATTTGTCGGAAAATCACGTGTGCAACAGCACCAGTTGGTTTATTCCGCGTTAAAAGGCCGTATGGGAAACGAATTACATGCCCTGGCGCTGCAAACGAGCGCGCCTGAAAGCAACTAAGTTTAACCAGTCGAAGGAATGCATTATGAGCGATAACCCTGTATTTGACAGAATCCAAACCGAAATCGATGACAACGACGTTGTTCTTTTCATGAAGGGATCCCCCATGTTCCCCCAATGTGGATTTTCTGCCGCTGTCACCCATGCCCTGACAACCCTTGAAGTTAAATTCAAGGGCATTGATGTTCTCGAAGATGGGGACATCCGCAACGGCATTAAGGAATTCACGAACTGGCCGACCATCCCGCAACTCTATGTAAAAGGTGAGTTTGTGGGCGGCTGTGACATTATTCGTGAAATGTATGAGGCTGGTGAGCTTCAGCAATTACTGAAAGACAAAGGAATACAAGCCGCCGTATAGCGCTTATCTCCTTTGTCAAACTTAAGAACCGCCTTTTCAGGCGGTTTTTTTGTGCCTATTGAATGATAAGGTCATTTTATATAATATATTCTGGTCAAAATTAACGTTTTTGAAAGAATGTCGTGATCGATACACAATATTCGATTATTGCCTCTGCAAGTCGTAACAGGACGACACTTGCTGCCAACCGGGATGAAGTTGCAGACCGGGCGGCTCGTGACAAATTATCTTTCAATGCTTTTGACGAATCCCAGCGCCGTAAAGAAATTATCGAGGAATCGATTGCACGCCAGGAACGTGCCATACAACTTAGAAGAAATGACCTTGAAGAAACATTCGAAGTTGCACGTGCCCGTAACGAGCAAGTCCGTTACGCAGAAACGGTCGCCAATGATACGGCCTTCCAGAATCGCCGTGCCGATATCGCGAGCGAGGTCAATGATCAGCGTGCTGATCGCGCCGCAGTCTACGACATAACGCTTAGCGAATATGACGAAAGTCTGGCATTAGATCAGATCGAATCTGAGGTGGCACAGGCCCCCTTAACGGAAACTGCCAATCCGGCGCCGACCTTTGGTGCCTTTCTTGCTGACCGGGAAAACCGCAATGCAGAACGTGCGCAAATCGAACGTGATCGGAATATTCAGCAACAAATAGACCTTCAGGTCGCAGAAAATAATCTTCGGTCGATTCCCCAGGGAAGTGACCTGCCACGGGGTGCTTTGGTTGACGTTCTTGGCTAAATAGATCGAATGCTTACGCCGGGTTGTAGTCGAAATTAAACGCAGAAACGACATGAGTCGGCTTATTGTCTCTATCGCAAAGCGGGACAAAAGCAGCTTCAAACAACTTGTGATCTGAAGTCTGAAAGAAAGCAGCCCGTCCCCAAACCCGCACCGGTCTGACCTCCTTTATCACCAACCGCAACAAATCCAGAGCCTGCTGGGTCGCTTCCGTGCTCATATAATCCCGCGTCACCTTGCCCGTCGCATCCAGGTGAAAGGCATCGGTGACATGTGTTCCCCAATATCGGTTTTTAAATTCTTCGCCACCATTCAGGATGTCTTTGACAACCATCCGGTTTGCAATCTTATAGACGTCCATTAAGTCGAAACGCGTCCATTGAGGCCCTATTTTTGGTGTTTCGCTATATATCATTGCCCAATATTCGGCGAGCACCCGAGCAGCGCCCTGTTCGGTGAAAACCCCATTTTCCTCAATCGTGGCACCCGCTAACTCTAAGCCCCCACTTCCGCCCGCGTCTTGATAATTCACTGCAACCCGTCCTCAACTCTATATCAGGTGCTTTCGTCAAAGATTCGGACCACACTTGCATAAACTGATAATTATTTTAGGTCAGCCCTTCAACCTATTATATAATTCGGTATTCAGCTTCAAATTACAATGACAAATTGCAAATCAATTGTCCCTAAAGTGCTGATAAAAAGTCACAAAAAAAGCCCCGCAGAAGCGGGGCTTTCTTAAAACAGGTATAAAACCGATTAGCGAGAGTAATATTCGATAACCAGATTTGGTTCCATTTGAACTGGATATGGAACATCAGCCAATTTCGGGACACGTACGAAAGTACCTTCCATTTTATTGGCATTTACATCGATATAATCAGGCAAATCACGCTCGGCACTTTCCATAGCCAACAAAACCATTGGCATTTGACGGGATTTTTCGCGGACCGTGATCACATCACCTTCCTTTACGAGATAAGAAGGAATGTTCACTTTTTTCCCGTTGACCATAACATGACCGTGGTTAATGAACTGACGTGACGAGAATACGGTTGGAACAAATTTCATACGGTAAACAACCGCATCCAAGCGTGTCTCGAGAATTCCAATCAGGTTTTCTGAGGTATCACCACTGACCCGCTGCGCTTCTTTATAATAGCGGCGGAATTGTTTTTCAGTGACGTTTCCGTAGTAACCCTTAAGTTTTTGCTTGGCCATCAACTGAAGACCGAAATCAGATGGCTTGCGACGACGCTGTCCGTGCTGTCCTGGAGGATAATCACGTGCGTTTACCGGGCTCTTTGGACGACCCCACAGGTTAACGCCAAGGCGCCGGTTAATTTTATACTTTGACTGTGTCCGTTTACTCATTTTAAGTCCCTTGTTAAATAGGTGTTCTTAAACCCGCTAGCCGGTTCCTGACATCTGATCAGGGGCGGGGTGCAACGAAACAAAGCCGTTGGCCCACGTTCACGGGAACGGCGCGGAATATAGGGGTTTAATGAGGTTTGTCAAACCCTAAGCCTGATACAACCGAATCAGCGGTTAAACACTGTCCAGCTCCGAATCCCAATATAGAAAATCACGCCAGCTTTCATGTAGATAATTTGGCGGGAAAGCACGTCCATTTTCCTGTAATAGGTATTTTGTGGGCTGGTCAGGGCGGCGCAAGGGGTGCATACCCGACCGAGATGGCAAGCTATGCCCTTTGCGCAGGTTACACGGTGCACATGCTGTAACAACGTTCTCCCAAGTGGTCCGCCCCCCTCTGGCCCGGGGAATAACATGATCGAAGGTCAAGTCTTCGGTCTGAAAAACCCCGCCACAGTACTGGCACGAGAAACTGTCGCGTAAGAACACATTAAACCGGGTGAAGGCCGGGCGAACCCCCGTCTTCACATAGTCCTTCAGCGAAATCACACTGGGTAATCTAAATTCGCTACGTGGCGAATGGACAACGTGATCGTACTCATCTACCACGTTCACACGATCCAAAAACACCGCCTTGATAGAATCCTGCCAGGACCACAGGGACAGGGGGAAATAACTGAGCGGCCGATAATCAGCGTTTAAAACCAACGCTGGAAATGTTCCTTGTGCAGTCGTCATACGCCTACCTCTACATTTGAGGTAAGACTACTACATATTGGGTTCGAATGCCAAATAATGTATGGTGATTGTTTTATGACGGTTAAAGAAGCGCAGAGCCTGACCTACTCTCAATTTATCATTGGTCACCTGGCATTTGTGATGCCGGTTCTGGAAGGGGCACGCCCAAACTTTCAGCCAGGAAAGCCATCCCTTCCATTATGCTCTTGTCGTTAAGACTATGCCCTAACTGCGGAACCATTTCGCCAGATGCCCGAATTCCAGCCGCTTGTAAGGCCGCAACTCCCTCGTAGAGGGATTCAGGGGGCACCACGTCGTCGATCGATCCGTGCATCATCAATACCGGGGGTTGAGAACGAACCTCGCTGGCCAGCAATTCCGGAGCAATGAGCGCACCAGAATACGCAAGGATCGCGCCCAACGGCTTCGGTCTGCGGACCCCAACATGGAGCGACATCATTGACCCCTGAGAGAACCCAACAAGAGCAACATCCTTATCGCTGAGACCATATTTTTGCATTTGACTATCTATAAATGCATCCAGAATGGGAGCTGCCGCAACCGTGCCTTCCAAACGCGATTGGGGAGTTGGATCCGCAAGTGAAAACCATTGATATCCGACGGGTGCCATATCGAACGGATAGGGTGCATTTGGAGATACGAACTGAGCATCAGGCAGAACTTTGGCATAATATGGTGCCAAGCCAATTAAATCTTGCCCGTCTGACCCGACACCGTGACACATGATCACAAGCTGCTTCGGGGCGCCACCGGATGCCGGGGCGAAAGTCGGTCCATAAAGTTCAGGTTGGTCGTTCATTCGAAGGTCCTTAAACAGAGATACGGCTATAAATTGGTTATATTTGGTAACCGATAACACCCCCCCTTGTCACGCCTGGTACCAAAACGCTATCAATTCTTATGACTGTTGTAACAAGGTTCGCGCCAAGCCCTACCGGATTTTTGCATTTGGGACATGCCTATTCGGCCCTGTTTGCCAGAAATATGGCCCTTAACAAAGAAGGGCGCTTTCTGCTGAGGATCGAAGATATCGATAAAGAGCGCTGCCGGCATGACTTTGAGACAGCAATTTTAGAGGATTTAGCCTGGCTTGGCCTGAAGTGGGAAAATCCGGTTCGCCGTCAATCGGATCATTTTTCTGACTATGCGCAAGCCATCCAGGCACTGGAAGAAATGGACCTCTTGTATCCTTGTTTTTGCAGTCGGAAAGAGATCAGGGCGGAAATCAAGGCCGCCGGATATGCCCCGCATTCGGCGCCAGCTGGCCCAGAGGGGCCACTATATCCACAAACCTGCCGCTGGCTTGATCAGTCAGCGCGGGAACAACGATTTGCAGCCGGAAGCCCCTTCGCTATTCGCCTGAAATCCGACCTTGCCCTGGAGCGAACAGGACCTCTGACATGGTTTGATGACGTGAAAGGCATACAAAATGTAACAATGGCGGAAATGGGGGATGTGGTCCTTGCCCGAAAGGATACGCCAACCAGTTATCATCTGTCGGTCACGGTTGACGACCACTTGCAAGGCATTACGAAAGTCACCCGAGGTGAAGACCTGTTTTTTGCAACTCATCTGCACCGGCTTTTGCAGGCGCTGTTAGGCTACGAACAACCTTCCTACCATCACCATCGCCTGATCACGGATGAAAACGGCCTGCGATTTGCGAAACGAAATAGCGCGGTCACTTTGCGCGACCTGCGCGAAAACGGCCGATCACCGGAAGACATAAGGAATATGATTAATGGCAATGGCTAGAGGCCCACATGCCGTTCGCACTCTTGTATGCATATGCCTACTGGTATTTGTCGCTGAAGATGCGCATGCAAAACCGATCGACGATCTGATTGCGGGACCAACGGCCGTTGTCCGTGAAGTTGTTGATGGAGATACGGTTATACTGGATGACCGGTTTCCCGGTCCAAAGCAGGTTCGACTTGTGGGTCTGCAGGCCCCCAAGCTTCCTTTGGGGAGAAAAGGTTTTAAAGAATGGCCGTTAGCCCCCGATTCCAAGTATGCCCTTGAAGAACTTACCCTCCATAAGCCTGTCAGGCTCTATTTTGGCGGTGCCCGCATGGATCGTCACGGACGGCATCTTGCACATCTTTTTTTAGAAAATGGTACCTGGATTCAAGGTCGAATGCTGCAGCGGGGCATGGCAAGGGTCTATACCTTTTCGGATAACCGCTCTGTAGCGGAAGACATGTACGCCCTTGAAACAGAAGCGAGAAATGCCAATCGCGGAATTTGGGCGCATCCCTTCTATGCCATCCGACCTGCAACCCCATCGGCGCTGGAACGATTATATGGGACGTTCCAGCTGGTCACGGGACGCGTCGTTGATGCTGCGCGGGTAAAAGGTAAAACCTACTTAAATTTTGGCGCAAACTGGCGTGACGATTTCACCATCACACTGAATAACAAGACGCACAGACTTTTTGAAAAGACCGCGATCGATCCTTTGGCGCTAACAGGTAAATTATTGCGCGTGCGTGGCTGGATAAAAAAACGCAACGGACCGGAGATTATAGCAACGCACCCGGAACAATTGGAAATTCTAGGGGATGAACAATAGCCCCCGGCTTTGCGTTTACCTCAATTGAAAAAACCGCCTTAAAATGCGCTGTATTGGCCTTTTTCAGGCAGCCGCACTTTCAGAGTCTGAGGCAGGCTTAGGTAGCGTTTGCCGGTCTCGATTGGTGACCATTGTATCGTAAAGGCCAGTAATCACCTGACTTCCCGTTTTCACAAATAAAAACGGGAGGAATGCGTGGATAAGGCAAACCAAAGCCCCAAAAAACATCTTGTAACAAAACCCGAGCGCAACGCCGACATGTTCAAAATAGGTTTCATCGACACTTGCCGGATGCTCTGTAAACAAGCGTTTCAACATAACGGGGCTCCAATTCATCTGTGTTCAACTGAAAACAGATTAGCTTACTCCCAGGAAAAAAAGTTCCTTTTTTTGCCTTATAATTTGCAATAAATTAGACTATTTTTCTAATTTTATAATAATATTAGGAATTTTGTTTATGGACCATATGGATAAAAAAATTCTGAGTTGTCTCCAGTCCGATGCGACACTCTCAATAGCCGAAATTTCAGAACGCGTCGGCTTATCCCAGACTCCCTGCTGGCGACGCATTCAAAACCTGGAAGCCAGTGGTGCAATTAAAAAACGGGTTGCCATTCTGGACCGCACCCAAATGAATGTTGGCGTCACGGTCTTCGTGTCTCTGAAAACCAATCAACATAATCAGGAGTGGCTAGAGACCTTCGCCCAGATCGTCACCCAGTTTCCCGAGGTTTTGGAATTTTATCGAATGAGTGGTGGGATCGACTATCTCCTGAAAATTGTCGTTCCAGACATTGCAGCCTATGACGCTGTATATAAACGGATTATCGAAAAGGTAGATTTATTTGATGTGAGTTCTGCGTTCGCAATGGAAGAAATAAAATGCGAAACACTTTTGCCACTCGATTACATCAAATGATCGTCTTGTTTTGCTCACGCCACCACTGAATTGTTTCCTTGGCCGCCAATTCAAAAGCAGGCATTGACCGCTGAACGTCGCCGATTGCGGGCAAGGTCTGTTCAATATTAGCGGCAAGCTCCGAGACCCTGGTCGCACACATTGTCGAGCAAGCGCCTTTCAAGGCATGTGCGGCTTCCCCAATAGCCTTCTCGTCCTCAACCTCGACCGCGGCTTTTAGTTCAGTCAAACGCAGCGTCAAGGATTGCTCGGCTTCCGACAGCAAAGTCGAAATCACGTTTGCGCTCAACTGTTGCCTCAGTTGCTCCAACGCTTCCAAGTCTCCAATGGGGGAGTCAGAAGGACCCCTATCGCTGGCGGCCCTCTTGCTCGTCGCACTGTCGTGATCGCGTTTCATTTCCGCAAACGAGGGTGCGGCGGGATGATCGGTCTCATCGGTTTTCTTTTTGCCATAAATCGCCAGAACGCGTGACAATTGCTGTTCAGTAAAAGGTTTCGTCAGCACATCTACCATACCGGCTTCTATAAATGCGACATGCCGCTCGGCAAATGCTTCGGCCGTCAAACCGATAATTGGCAGCCCCTTTCCCGTCTCAGATGCACGGATTACCCGGGTCGCATCGATCCCATTCATTTCGGGCATATGGATGTCCATGAAAACAAGATCTGCCCAATTTTCGGCAGCTAACTGCACCGCAACCTTTCCATTCTCCGCATGCTTAACTGTGTGGCCAAACTTCTCAAGAAAGGCAATTGCGATAAGCGCATTCACTTCATTATCTTCTGCCAACAGAATGTTTAACGCTTGGCCCCCCGTATAGTTTTTATGTTTGTTCTGCAGGGTCAAGAATTCGGCTTCCTCTTCCGAGGCATATTCAAAAGGCAGCCGAACCAGGAATTCCGTTCCCTTGTCCAATTCGCTTTTTATTTCAATTGTGCCCCCCATCAATTCCACCAATTGTCTGACAATTGAAAGCCCCAGACCCGTTCCGCCGTGCTTGCGCGTTATGGAACTGTCTTCTTGTGTAAAGGCATTGAAGATAGCGTCTTGCCGATCTTCAGCGATACCGGCCCCCGTATCCGATACAAGAAAATGAATGTAACACATCTCTGAGTGCCCTTCGGAACCCTCATCAGGCCCGTTTTTGATGACCAGTTTGACGCTACCTGTTTCTGTAAACTTTATTGCATTGCTTAAAAGGTTCCAAAGAACTTGCCGAAGCCGAATTGGGTCCCCCTTGAGCGGTTTGTCCAACTGATATCTGTTTTCCACTGTCAGCAGCAAACCCTTGTCATCAGCAAGTGATTGGAAAGGCGTCGCAATGGTGGTCACCAATTCATTCAAGACAAACGCTTTAACTTCTAACTCCAGACCGCCAGCTTCAATTCGACTCATGTCCAAGACATCATTGATAATGGCCAACAACGTCTGACCCGACGACAGAATGGTTTTTACCTTTTTCCGTTGATCCATATTCAGGTCTGAATCATCAAGCAATTGTGCCAAGCCCAGCACACCATTGAGAGGTGTCCGGATTTCATGGCTCATTGTTGACAGGAAGTTAGACTTAGCTTGATTGGCCGCTTCGGCTTTTTCTTGCACCTGTTTCAAATGCGTAATATCGACCCGAACACCAACGATCCCACCATCGGGGGTTTGTCTTTCCGATATTTTCAACCAGCGTCCATCCGACAACCTTTGTTCAATTTCTGTGTTTCCAGCCAGATGTGTGCGCCTGCGTTCGTCGATCCATTCTTGTTCCCGCCCGATCGCCTCAGGAAGCTGGCCACGGGCGATTCCTGTCCACAAAATATCCTCAAAAAGCACCCCTTCTTTCATGATATCGGCTGTCTCGTGATAAATTTCCTTATATTTTGTGTTACAAAGCACCAACCGATCATCAGCGTCGAAGATCACAAACCCATCTTCAAGTGCTTCAATCGCTGTCCTGAGTTGCTCTTCCGCGTGCATGGCCCGATCAATGCCTTTTTTCTGATCAGAGATATCCGTCCCGCTGCCACGGTAACCCGCAAAATTTCCATCTCTATCGAAAAACGGCTTTCCGGAAACGGATATATACTGTTCGATGCCGTTGGGGCCTTTTCGAGAATATTCGAAATTTTTAATCTCAGATCGTTCGGCAATAGCTGCGCGCAAGGTTTGCCATTTATCCGAATTATAATCTTCGCCGGCCAGATCTTCGCGTGTTTTGCCAATGTGAAACTCGACAGAGACCCCGGTTACATCGACCACACGATCAGACAAATAGGTAAACCTAAGATCGGCGTCCATTTCCCAGAGCCAATCGGAAGCAACTTCGGCAAAGTCTCGAAACCGAGCTTCATCTTCTACATGTGCATCAACTGCTTTTTTCAGGACAATAACTAAAAGCGCCGCCACGCATACGACAACCATTGATATCCCGCGATTGACGTGAACGGCCGAATTTTCCCCTCCGGCAGGAGAATAATGATACCCAAGAAAAATGAGACAACAACTTATGACAGCAAGTGCCACAACGTGGCTTTGTCTTGAAAACCAATATCCACACAAAACGGGTAAAGCATAGGATACGCCGACGGCAACACCAAGTTCGAGATTTAAGTCCGCCAGCAGGATGAGTGCAGATAACAAACCCGCGCCAGCGTAGATTTTGAAATGCTGAGAAGTCATTGCGATCCCCTTCAAATGGTCACGCCCCTTTTGCATGCGATGCTATTCATGCACACTAGCGCGTGATTCTCCATACAAAAAGGGGAAACCGTTCGCAATATGGGTCCTGTGAGCCAATGTCCCCAGCCGCGCCAGGACCTGGACAAGGCTTGTGTTGTACTTTCTCTCTGCTTTGTATAGGTTCCCGCGCCATGCGTGTATCTGACTTCGATTTCGATCTTCCCGCGGAATTTATTGCGCAGCATCCGGCTGAACCTCGGGATGCTGCACGTCTTCTGCATGTGCGAGCTGGTGGTCAATTGGATGATCTGAATGTCTCCGATATTCCGGCATTGCTTGAGCCTGGTGATATGCTTGTCACCAACGATACACGGGTAATTCCAGCCCGCCTCACGGGCCTTCGTGGAGACGCAACACGCCCCGGCCCACCGCAAGGAGGCGCAAAAATCGAAGTCACGCTCCATAAACCCGATAGCCCGGCTGTTTGGCGCGCATTCGCGCGGCCTGCCAAAAAACTGAAACCGCGTGACTTAATTGTTTTTGCCCCTGGCTTTTCCGCCGTTGTCGACAGCAAAGGTGACGCTGGCGAAGTTACACTGCATTTCAATATATTCGGCCCGGCCTTGCTGGATGCCTTGCACAAACACGGCGTGATGCCACTGCCACCTTATATCAAGCGGCCCAAAGAAGGAGATCAGGCAGATGACACATCATACCAAACCGTTTTTGCCAAAAACGATGGCGCCGTCGCAGCGCCAACCGCGAGTCTGCATTACACGCCTCAGCTGATTGAAGCAATTGAGGCGCGCGAAGTCGAAATCGCAAAGCTTACATTACATGTTGGTGCGGGCACGTTTTTACCGATTAAGGTCGAAGACACGAAGGATCATATTATGCATTCGGAGTGGGGCGAACTCGGTCCAGAAGTCGCAGATCGAATCAATGCGGTTAAACAACGCGGTGGAAGGATCATCGCGTCTGGGACGACATCACTCCGCCTATTGGAATCCGCCGCGTCAGAGGATGGCACCGTGATGCCATTTAAAGGTGAAACGGATATTTTCATAACCCCCGGCTACCAATTTCGCGCCGTCGACGCCCTTTTAACAAATTTTCATCTGCCAAAATCAACGCTATTTATGCTGGTTTCCGCATTTGCCGGGCTTGAGCCAATGAAGGCCGCATATCAGCATGCCATGGAGCAGAACTACCGGTTTTATTCCTATGGGGACGCATCCTTCTTGGAACTGTCCGCAAAGTAACCTAAAGAGAACGCATGAGCCATTTAACATTTGATATCATCAATACCGACGGACGCGCGCGTCTGGGCACCTTAATGACCGCCCATGGCGCCATTGATACACCTGCCTTCATGCCCGTTGGAACAGCAGGCACGGTCAAGGCAATGACACCGGAGGCCGTCGCCGAAACCGGCGCACAGATCATTTTAGGCAATACCTATCATTTGATGCTGCGCCCGGGTGCAGACCGCGTGGAACGCTTTGGCGGGCTTCATAAATTCATGAATTGGCCCGGTCCCATTTTGACGGATTCCGGCGGTTTTCAAGTCATGTCCTTAAAAGGGCTTCGGAAAATGAGCGAAGAAGGTGTCATCTTTAGGTCACACATCGATGGCTCGTCCCATAACCTGACACCCGAATACTCTATGCAAATTCAGCACAAGCTGGATTCTAACATTACGATGGTACTGGATGAATGCACCCCGTTCCCGGCGACAGAGCAAGAAGCCGACATCTCCATGCAGCGTTCCATGCGGTGGGCGCAACGCTCTAAAGATGCCTTTATCAAGCGACCCGGATATGGCCTGTTCGGCATTGTTCAGGGCGGCATATACCCGGAGCTGCGCCAGCAATCTGCTGAAAAACTGCGTGAAATCGAATTTGATGGCTATGCCGTCGGGGGGTTAGCTGTTGGCGAAGGGCAGGAAATTATGTTTCAGGTCCTCGATCAGACGACGCCTCACCTCCCTGCCAATCGCCCCCGCTACCTGATGGGTGTAGGCAAACCGTCCGATATTGTGGGTGCTGTTCGCCGGGGTATTGATATGTTCGATTGTGTATTGCCAACACGTTCGGGCCGCACAGATCAGGCCTTTACCCGCATGGGTCAACTCAACATGCGCAATGCACGCCATAAGGACGATACCCGCCCATTGGACCCCAACTGCACCTGCTATACGTGCCAAAACTATTCACGTGGATATATCCATCATCTGGGATTGGCAAAAGAGATTTTAGGTGCAACTTTGCTCTCGTGGCATAATCTGCACTATTATCAGGATTTAATGCGAGGGCTGAGAAACGCCATTGCCGAGGGCGCACTTGATGCGTTCACCGCTATCTTTGCTGCCGAGCAAAATGCCGGTGATATCGATCCGTTGTAGGGAACAGGAATAAGCATATGAATGAAAGTCAATTTGACGGCTTAAGTCAGTTGGGGGGATCAAACGAAATCCCTGACAGCCCTGAAGAAGCGAAACTAGAAATCGTAGCCAATCCCCATATCGGCACAGACTATCTCATTCGTTTTGCCTGCCCGGAATTCACCAGTGTATGTCCGGTAACGGGCCAACCTGATTTTGCCCATTTGGTCATAGACTATATCGCAAATGAATTGATCGTCGAGAGCAAGTCATTGAAAATTTATCTGGCAAGCTTTCGCAACCATGCCGCTTTCCATGAAGGATGCACGGTAGGTATTGGCAAACGGCTAGTAGATCTTCTGTCACCCAAATGGTTGCGTATCGGCGGATACTGGTATCCACGCGGCGGCATTCCTATTGACGTTTTTTATCAAACAGGCGATGCGCCAAGCGGTGTCTGGATACCGGACCAAGGTGTCGCCCCTTACCGCGGTAGGGGCTAGGATCGAACAATGAAAGCTCGGGTAAAATGGATTGAAGGCACGCGTTATCTTGGCACCTCCGGGACCGGACATGGTGTGGTCATGGAAGCATCCGCCGCTGATCAAAGCGTCGGCGCAAGCCCCATGGAAATGTTACTGATGGGCATGGGCGGGTGCACAACTTACGACGTCGTCGCCATTCTACAGAAAATGCGCCTTCAGGTCGAAGATGTCATCGTCGAACTTGAGGCCGAGCGCGCTGAAGAGATTCCCAAAGTCTTCACAAAAATTCATTGCGTGTTTACCGTCGTCGGCAAAGACATCCCGCTTGCCAAAGCTGAAGAAGCCGTTCGGCTATCTGGAGAAAAATACTGCTCCGCGTCGCGAATGCTTGAAAAGTCAGCCGAAATCACTTTCGAGACACGTGTTTTAGCGCACCAACCCTCTTAAACGGACTTAACCGTTTCGCGCGACTTGATCATATACCAGACAAGGAGTGCGCCCAGCATCTTGCTGATCGTCATCAAAGCAACACCCTCAAAAGAAGCGATGCCAATCAGGCTCAGGAAAATCAAACTGTCTATGGGTGTCCCAATTGCACTGGATAACAAGACCCGCTGGGCGAAAGGTTTTTTCGTGAACGAATAAACAGCCCAGTCACAAAATTCGCTGACGAGAAAGGCAGCTAAACTGGCGATTGCGACATAGGGGTCGGCCATAAAATAGCTGATCCCCGCAGCAACCAACATTGCCAAAATAACAGAATGCCCGATCTCGCGTTGGGCAAAATCGCGGGCAACAAAGATAAACCCAACAACCAATGTCAATGGAGGCCACTTGCCACCCCCTGGCAATTCGATCAGAGGCACCACCGAAAACCCGTAGTTTACGGCAACAATTAAAACAATATAAAGGGCTGTGAACTTAAACTTCATTCTGGAATTACCTGATACCATTGATTTTGGCGGCTCAATAACACACCTAATCACAAAAGGCGAGGGTCTATGATTAAAAACCAAATCCGGGAACAGGCGCTGACGCTTGGATTTGATCGTGTCGGGTTTACCTCTGCCACCGCGGACCCGCGCGATGAACAGGCTCTATCTTCTTTCTTAAAAGCCAATCGCCACGGCGATATGGCATGGATGGAAAATACCGATGGCAGGCGACCTGATCCGCAAAAAACCATGCCAAATGCCAGGACAATCCTGGTGCTAGCCGCAAACTATGGCCCCGCAAGCAATCCTCTGAATTTTCTAGAACACACCGACCGAGGCAACGTCAGCGTCTATGCGCGTGCAACCAAGGACTACCATGATGTTATCAAAAAGCGCCTTAAGCGTTTAGGGCGCTGGATTGGCGAAACTTATGCTTCGGACATCAAGGTTTTTGTCGATACGGCACCCATCATGGAAAAGCCTCTTGCCGCGCGGGCAGGGATCGGTTGGCAGGGCAAACATACCAACCTCGTCTCCAAAGAATTTGGCTCTTGGTTATTTCTTGGAGAAATATTTTTATCTCTCGAACTGGAACCTGATTCACCTGCTATCGATCATTGTGGCTCTTGCGACCTGTGCCAGACGGTATGCCCGACAAATGCCTTTCCCAAACCCTACGAACTTGATGCCCGGAAATGCATTTCCTATCTCACCATCGAACATAAGTCGGAAATAGAACCGACGCTTATGGATCAAATGGGTAACCACATTTATGGCTGTGATGATTGTCTTGCGGTTTGTCCCTGGAACAAGTTTTCAAGCCCGACACAGGAGCGCCAATTTATGCCCAGGGTTGAATTAACCGCCCCGCGCCTGCGTGACCTGGCCACTTTGACAGATGCAACATTCCGGACTGTATTTTCGGGGTCTCCCATCAAACGAACAGGTCGGGACCGTTTCGTGCGAAACGTTCTGATTGCGATCGGAAACAGCGGTGACAAAAGCCTGCAAAACACAGCAATGCAATTGCAAAACGACGCTTCTGAGCTGGTCGCAGGGACCGCCAAGTGGGCCGCAGCGAAACTTGATGATCTGCCCGACATAAGTGACTAGACTAGGCGCGAGCTAACTCCAAAATGGACCGTATCTTGATGAAGCAACCCAGGCTATTTGTTACAAAATCTCTTTTCCTGTTGGCGGTATTGATCACGTCACTCATGCTAGGCCCTCAAAAGGCTCAGGCGCAAAACAAGAACAGCCTTTCCGCCAACACCAAACTGAAAGTTGGTGATGTCTTCAGGGACTGTCCAGAGTGCCCTGAGTTGGTGGTGGTGCCGGCGGGCCTGTTCATCATGGGATCAAATGGCAAACGAAAGACGGAAAAGCCTGCACGACGCGTAAATGTCAGCAAACCTTTTGCTATTGGCCGCTACGAAATAACCTTTAAAGAATGGTTCGCATGCCTGAATGCCAAAGCATGTAAGCATAACCCAGACGACCATGAATGGGGCCGCAAGGGACGCCCGGTCATCAATGTAACCTGGGATCAAGCGGTAACCTATACAAAATGGTTGAGCAAGAAGACCGGCTACACCTACCGATTACCCTCTGAAGCTGAATGGGAATATACGCACCGGGCTGGGACAACGACGGATTTTTGGTGGGGTAAAACGGTAGGCGAAAATCTGGCGAATTGTAAAGATTGCAAAAGTAAATGGAGCGCCAAAAGCTCTGCACCGGTTGGGTCTTTTAAGCCCAATCCATTTGGTCTCTATGACACCACCGCAAACGTCTTTGAATGGGTTTCAGATTGCTGGAATCCCAACCATCTGGGTGCACCCAAGACCACGGCACCACGAAAAGACGGCAACTGCAAGTTTCGCGTGATTCGGGGCGGGTCCTTTTATTACTTCAACAAAGTGGCGCGAGCATCCTACAGAGCGAAAAACCCACCCGCTGTTCGCAGTTATTGGTTGGGTTTTCGGGTTGTCCGGGAAATTCCCTAATCACCGACCTGTTAGGTTAGCGCCCCCCTGAAACGCCGCACATATTGCACGTCTTGTTCACAGACGCACGCCGATGTGTCGTCGCCGGTCGAGAGACAGGGAGTGACTTTCTCAGTCGTCTTTTGCCAAACGATTTAACTGCTGTTGCATAGCATCAAGTTGAGCCCGCAGGTCATTCAATTTTTCAGCCTCATCATCCGACTCGTTTGCTGCGGGTTCCGGCGCAACATTTTGATCATTGGTTGGCTTTTGCGCCTGCCCAGGGACGCCTTGATAAAAAGGTGCAAACATTTTCATGGCATTTTCAAACATCGCCATGTTCTTTTTACCGACATCCTCAAGCCCGCCAAAGGGATTTAACCCTCCCATGGCCTCATCCATATAAGTGCGCATCTGATCTTGATTCTGCGCAAAAGACTGCATGGTATGTTCCAGATAATTTGGCACAACAGATTGCAAACTGTCGCCATAGAAACTAATGAGATGGCGTAAAAACCCAATTGGCAGAAGGGTTTGACCGCCTTTCGATTCTTCTTCGACAATGATATGGGTTAGCACCTGACGCGTGATATCATCTCCGGTTTTAGCATCAAAGACGACAAAATCTGTACCGTCTTTGACCATTTGAGACAGATGATCCAATGTCACATACGTACTTGTTGACGTATTATATAGTCGCCGATTTGCATACTTTTTGATCGTTACCGGCTTCTTTTCGTCGTCTGATTTTTCAGCCATCGTATTCCACCTCAATTAATTTGAGATCAAAAGGTAACCTGCTTTATGCTGCATCGCAATGAAATGTTCCGTGACGCGATATTGTGCGGTATAGTCAGCCAACATTTCCACGCAACGAACAGAGAAAATGCTGCACAATGGCCGATGATATTGATCTTGAAAAACTGGCATCCGAGTACGTCGATTTATGGCAAAACTATCTGGACAGGGCCAAAGAGGACGAAAACACTTCAGAATTAATGTCTCAAACCATGGGCCTGATGAACGCAGGTGCCGCAACATTTGCGAATGCGATGGCGCAAGCGGCAAAATCGTCGCAGAATACAGTCGATCAGGAATCGGAATTGCAATCTCAAAATGGCCAATCTGCTGCCCCCACCACTAAACCCCAGACGGCCGATCGGACCGCGCCCGCTTCCGTTTCACCTGAGTTATCAGCTCATGACCTTAATCACGTGCTTGAGCGCCTTGCCCTCCTGGAAAAACGGGTCGCTCAACTTGAACAGGCAGAACCCGGCCAGAGGACCAGCAAAGTCCGATCAAGACGCAGATCTGAGGCGCCAGATAAACCAGGTTGACGAAGAACAATTTCAACACGCCGTTCAAACGGAAGTCTTCAGACGTTTAAGCGCGTTCTGTAAAGGCATTGAGACATATCAGACCTCCATTCGACAACAGCGGCCAGCCGCACCTCCTGTTCTTGCTGAATTTGCCGGCGCCCGACTGCTCGACTACGCGGCTCCTGGCGATCCTTCGCACAAAACACCTGTCCTTGTGATCCCGTCCCTTATTAATCGGGCATATATTCTGGACCTCACACCCCAAAGAAGCTTGATGCAGTATTTGGCGTCGCGCGGGTTGCGGCCATTGTTGGTGGATTGGGGTCAACCGGGCAAGACGGAAGCCGACTATGACCTGCAAGCCTATATTACCGGTCCGCTTCAACATTTCATCGACGTCGCTTCTCAACTCAGTTCCCGCCAACCATCAATTGTTGGTTACTGTATGGGCGGGTTGCTCGCTTTGGCGCTCGCCTTGCGAAATCCGCAACAGACAACGTCGCTGGCTTTACTGGCAACACCTTGGAATTTTCAAAGCCAGATGGATGCAAACTTGATTGCCTTGCAGTCGCTGCGGCCCGGCCTGGAGATGCTTATTGACCATATAGGGAACCTGCCCGTCGACATTCTGCAGGCGTTGTTTTCCAGTCTGAACCCATCCTTAACCGGGGAAAAGTTCCGTCAATTTGCGCTGCTAAATAAAACAGATGATCGCGCACAACACTTCATCGCTCTTGAAGATTGGCTTAATGATGGTGTCCCTCTCGTTGCTTCTGTCGCCCGCGAATGCCTGTTCGGCTGGTATCTGGAGAATACGCCTTACAAGGGCCAATGGACAATTGAAGGGAGTCCTGTTTTGCCAGAAGAGTTGCACTGTCCAAGCTTAACGGCAATTCCGACAAACGACCATATCGTGCCGCCAGCCTCTGCACAGGCGTTGGCTGATGTTTTACCTCGCAACCAGCCCCTCTACCTCCAAACCGGACATATCGGAATGATAACCGGCAGCCATGCAAAATCGGCGCTTTACGAACCTCTGGGGAAATGGATAGAGTCGCATTATACAGAATGATTATTTGGGGTCGATTGTCCACCACATCATTTCGCATGTGCACAATTTATTTCTTGCAATAATTCTATAGCGTACATATAACATGCAATAAACGCCATATTGCATGTGCGAAGAAAAATAAAAATGACCAAAATTTTTTAGACAAAACTTTCGATTAACCGATCAAAATTACAAGGTGGAGGAATATTAAGATGTCAGAAGTCGTTATTGCCGCAGCAGCACGGACACCTGTAGGTGCTTTTAGTGGCGGCTTGAGTTCCGTTTCAGCAGATTATCTTGGGCAGGTTGCCATTACAGCTGTGCTAGAGCGCGCTGGTATTGCACCGTCTGATGTAGATGAAGTTGTTCTTGGGCAAGTACTTGCCGCTGGTGCGGGCCAAAATCCGGCGCGTATTGCTGCAGTAAACGCCGGAATTCCAGTTGAAAAAACGGCGTATGGCATCAACCAACTCTGCGGGTCCGGACTCCGCACCGTTGCATTAGGAACCCAGGCCATTCAATTGGGCGATGCCAAAATCGTTGTTGCCGGTGGCCAGGAAAGCATGAGCCAGTCCCCGCACTGCCTGCACATGCGCAACGGCACGAAAATGGGCCCGGCTGAAATGGTCGATACCATGATCAAAGACGGCCTATGGGATGCCTTCAATGGCTACCATATGGGCACCACGGCGGAGAACGTCGCGGAAAAGTGGCAATTGACTCGTGAAGATCAGGATAAATTTGCCGCCTCTTCACAACAAAAAGCAGAGGCCGCAATGGCGGCAGGCAAGTTCAAGGACGAAATTGTCCCTGTCACGATTAAGACCCGTAAAGGTGATATCGTCATTGATACGGATGAACACCCGAAAGCCGGCGTTACAGCAGAGGGCCTGGCCAAGCTGCGCCCGGCCTTCGCCAAGGATGGAACGGTCACAGCCGGCAACGCTTCTGGCATCAATGATGGCGCGGCAGCTGTTGTCTTGATGAGTTCAGATGAAGCGGAGACGCGCGGAATCAAACCGTTGGCGCGGATTAAATCCTGGGCCACAGCAGGTGTCGAACCATCGATCATGGGAACAGGTCCGATCCCGGCAAGCCGTGCAGCGCTCGATAAAGCCGGATGGACCGTTGCTGATCTTGATTTGATTGAAGCAAACGAAGCTTTCGCGGCGCAGGCCTGCGCCGTAAACAAAGACATGGGTTGGGATCAAGACAAGGTCAATGTAAACGGCGGTGCCATTGCACTTGGTCACCCGATCGGCGCATCTGGCGCGCGCGTCCTGGTCACCTTGCTTCATGAGATGGCTAAACGCGACGCAAAAAAGGGCCTGGCAACACTGTGCATCGGTGGTGGCATGGGCATCGCAATGTGCGTAGAGCGCGATTAAACTAACCAGAATTACCGTTTATCATCAGGGGAGACAGAATATGAGCAGACTAGCCGTTGTTACCGGGGGGACCCGGGGAATTGGTGAAGCCATTTCCATTATGCTAAAAGCCAATGGTTATACCGTAGCAGCCACTTATGCGGGTAACGATGAAGCTGCAAACGCTTTTGCACAGGCCCACGACATCAAAGTCTACAAATTTGACGTAGGGGATTTTGACGCCTGCGAAGCTGCCGTGGCACAAATCACTGCCGAATTAGGACCCATTGAGGTGCTTGTAAATAACGCGGGAATTACCCGCGATGGCACCATGCATCGCATGGGACGTGATAAGTGGGACGCGGTTATCGATACCAATCTGGGTTCATGCTTTAACATGAGCCGCCTGGTCATCGAGAGCATGCGAGAGAAGAACTTTGGCCGTATCGTCAACATCGGTTCGATCAATGGTCAGGCTGGCCAGTATGGACAAGTAAATTACGCTGCAGCAAAATCCGGCATTCATGGCTTTACAAAAGCCTTGGCTCAGGAAGGTGCGGCCAAAGGAATTACCGTGAACGCGATTGCACCGGGATATGTGGCAACGGAGATGGTTCGCGCAGTGCCGGCAGATGTTTTGGAAAAAATTGTCGCCAAGATTCCAGCGGGCCGATTAGGCGATGCCAATGATATTGCCCGAGGTGTATTGTTCCTGGTTGCTGACGAAGCGGAGTTTATTACCGGTTCAACATTGTCCATTAACGGCGGACAGCATATGTATTAATCAATCAATAAATCGTTTACGAACAAGGGCCTCTTTCGCAAACGAAAGAGGCCCTTGTTAGTTGGAGGATAGACGATGATGCGCCCCCTTTTCTGTTGGATGACAACAGCCCTTATTCTGGTCACGATCCCGGCGCAGGCGCTGGATGCCCGACAATTCCACAAAGAAATTCCGGGTGGTATCAATCAGCTCCAAAACCGTGCCGGGGCTATGCTGCTGAAAGACGGCACGGACAGCTGGCATCGATTGACCTTGTCTGATGGCAAGATCACTTTATCTGCAGCCGCCGCGCCGAAACCGGCCGCGATAAGTGATCCGCATAAATTGCCGGATACGGAACTCGTCACCGGCAAACGAAATATCAAACGGGCCTGGTTTTCGGGACCAACCAGTCGCTACGGACATGGGGTGCTGGGTGACGCGATTGAAGCGGAAGCGATCACCGCGGAACTTGCGGATGGTTCCATCGTCGCGGCTGTTCTCGAGCCATCTGCAGTGTTCGAAGATCGCACGCCACGTCTGGTTGATGTAAACAATGACGGGCACGACGAAATCCTTGTCGTGAAGTCCTATCTGCGCAAAGGCGCCGCCGTAAGTCTTGTCGGGCAAGTCGACGACCAACTCCAGATCCTGGCAGAAGCGCCGGCAATTGGCATCGCAAATCGCTGGTTGAATCCCGTCGGCGCGGCTGATTTTGATGGAGATGGTACAAGTGAAATCGCCGTTGTGATTACTCCGCACATTGGCGGGACACTGCAACTCTATGAATGGCAAGGCAACCGGCTCATCGCCGATCATAATGCCTTCGGTTTTTCAAACCACGCGATGGGCTCGCGTGAATTGGGCTTGTCGGCAATCCTTGACGTCAACCATGATGGAGTCATGGATATCATTGTTCCTGATGCTGGACGAACAACTTTGGTTGCCACGAGTTTTAATAACGCTAAAGCACACACTCTCGCGCGCATTGATGTTACAGGTCGTTTTACCAGCGGATTGTTCACCGTTGACCTCAATGGAGACGGGCGATCTGAACTTATCTTTGCGACAGAAGACAGCAGGTTATCGGTCCTGGAATGGTATCCATGAAGCACACCCCTAATAGGTCTGCAGCAACATTTGTCGGTTCTACGGCCGTATTGATGTGGGGGTTGCTGGCCCTGTTCACCACCTTAACAGGAGATGTTCCTCCTTTTTTGCTGGCGGCCCTGTCGTTCGGGATTGCGACAATGATGATTCTTGTTAAATGGCTTGTGCGTGGCGAGAACATCATCGCCCACCTCCGCCAGCCGATTGGCGCCTGGGTGCTCGGCGTTGCCGGCCTGTTTGGCTATCATTTCTTTTACTTTATGGCATTGCGAAACGCGCCGCCAATCGAAGCCGGTTTGATTGCTTACATGTGGCCTTTATTGATCGTACTCTTTTCGGCGCTTCTGCCCGGAGAGCGATTGCGCTGGTGGCACGTTTTGGGAGCGATTACCGGTTTTATTGGAGCCATCATATTGGTCACCGGTGGCTCTGGTTTCGGAAACTTTAATACCCAATACAGCCTTGGCTATGCCATGGCCGTAACCTGTGCGTTGACGTGGTCCAGTTATTCCGTTCTCAACAGGCGGTTTTCGCGCGTGCCGACAGATACGGTCGGCGGATTTTGTGCCGTCGTCGCCGTCTTGGCAACCGCGTGTCACTTGGCCTTCGAGACAACCATTATGCCCCACACGGCCGAACAATGGCTTGCCGTGTTGGGATTGGGATTATTGCCCGTTGGCGCCGCATTCTTTACTTGGGATTATGGTACCAAACACGGCAACATTCAGGCCCTCGGAGCCTTTTCCTATGCGGCCCCCCTTATCTCAACACTGGTCCTGATTGCCGCCGGCAGAGGTGAAGCAACGTGGGCCGTTGCCATTTCTTGCGCTTTGATTATTGGCGGCGCACTGATTGCATCCAGCGATTTGTTATTTAAACGCAGCTGACCTGAGCGCCTTTTAATTGCGATCAGCCGCGGCTGGATCAATTCCCTCTGGCAACCAATTTTCCGGTGCCATTTCAAACCCGGCGAACTCAAAAGCGGGAGCGACAGTGCAGCCCACAAGTGTCCATTCTCCGTTAGATCTTGCCGATTGCCATGCGTCCTTGGGAACCACACCAACCGGCCGCTGTTGTTTCGAGAGTTCCATACCGAGCGTCAAAGTTTCCGCCACTCCATCGCTGCTAACGATTTCCAGGGTCAACGGTGCCCCTCCATAAAAATGCCAGATTTCGACGGCATCAATTCGGTGCCAACGGGACACCTCTCCGGCTTTCAGCATAAAATAAATGGTTGTCACATCACCTCTGTCATTTTCCGGATTTAGGTGACGGTATACTTCCCGATAATATCCCCCTTCCGGATGTGGGGTCAGGTTCAGGCGCTCAATGATCACATCTGCATCTTCCATAGACAAAAGCCTAGCATCAGATCGACTTTATGACCAAGCCACAAATGCCCGTTGGCGGCCGGTTACTTATGGCTTAAAGCCAAATTTTCCGCTATAGCCTAAGGTCTTATGTGGATAGATGTTATTGATTTAAGAGACTTTTATGCAGGCGATCTGGGCCGCGTCACGCGCCGGATGGTGCGCCGGAAAATACGCGCGTTGTGGCCGAACGTGAAAGATCAGAGCGTCTTGGGCCTTGGCTACGCCGGACCTTATCTACAGAGTTTCCAGGGTGAAGCCGCCCGGGTCATTTCCGCCATGCCTGCGGCACAGGGGGTTATGCATTGGCCGGAAGATGGCGCGAATCTGACAAGTCTCGTCGATGAGTTTGAACTCCCGTTTGACGACCTTTCCATGGACCGCGTCATCCTGGTTCATGCCCTGGAATGCGCAGAACAAGTGCGCCCAATGATGCGCGAAGTTTGGCGCGTTCTTGCGGCCAGTGGACGACTGCTCATCATAGCCCCGAACCGCCGTGGCATTTGGGCGCGTTTTGAAAGGACTCCGTTTGGGCACGGATTACCGTATTCGAAAGGACAGCTCTCCCGTCTGCTGCGTGACAATATGTTCACGCCAATACAAACACATCGGGCCTTGTATATGCCGCCAACACGTTCACGTATGATGCTATCAGCGGCCCCGGCGCTGGAAAATATTGGTCACCGTTTATTTTCTTCGTTTGGTGGCGTCATTATGACTGAAGCAATCAAACAAATTTATGCGGGCCAACCTATTGCTGGTCGTCCACAGAAAGCACGCGTTCTTGCCCTACCCCAACGCAGCCAGCGCAGCGCGAATCTAGAGAAAACATATCGGGAGCTAAACCCCGATGTTTACAGGACACGGCTAACGCCATAAATCTAATAGTTTTCTTTGCTTTCACCCTTGGTAAGCATTATCACTAGCCGGTCTTTTACAACAACAAATCGCGGCTTCGGATGATTGCCTTAACCGCATAGAAACGAACGAAAAGACCTTAAAACCTGTTGACGACTTCGATGGATAACGACGATGACCAGCGATAAAAAACAACTGACAGCACTGCGTGACCGCATTGATGAAATCGATGCGGCAATGCATGACTTGATCATGGAACGCACCGAAGTTGTTGAAGGGGTGCGAAAAGTTAAGGATAGCTTGGGTTCCAAGGTAATGATACGACCATCCCGAGAGGCTGAGGTCCTTTATCGCTTGATGGAACGTCATCAAGGCCCGTTTCCCAAACAGGAGCTTGCTCGTATTTGGCGTGAGCTGATTGTTGCAACGCTGAGTTTTGAAGGCCCATTTTCCGTTGCTGTATATCATCCAGAAGACGAGCCCGGATACTGGGATTTAGCGCGTGATCAGTATGGGACATTTTCTCCGATGACTCGACATACGGCAGCTCGCAGGGTCGTCGAAGCTGTGCAAAGCGGTGAAGCCACGCTTGGCATTGTTCCTCTTCCTCAGCGCGATGAGGATGAAAACTGGTGGCGACATTTGGTAAGTGAGCGCGAGGGAACGCCTAAAATCATTGCACGCTTGCCTTTTATTGGGGTTGGTAACGCAAGAAACGCAGGGCTTGAAGCTCTTGTGATTTGTCCGATTACCCAGGAAGAGACCGGCAGGGATCGCTCTTATCTGGCGGTCGAAGCAACAGAAGATATTGGCTACAGCGTGATCGCCAAGGCCTTGTCAAATGCCGGGTTTAGCGTTGCCTTTCATCAGCATTGGCACGACCCATCACGGCCGCCAGGCTGGTTTTACCTTGTTGAAGTGTTCGGTTTCGTCGATACCGACGGCAAACAAACCAAGAAGTTACTGAGCACCCTTGGCAAGAAAGTGAACCGGATTTTACATTTAGGGGGATACGCAACGCCCCTTAGCAAACAAGATTTGAAAGCAAACAAAAAGGCCTCCGGAAAGACGAAGACATGAGCTCACCCATTGCAAAATCCGGCGTAATGTCGATCAAACCTTATGTTGGTGGCGAATCAGCCCTTGAAGGCCGCGAAGACATTATCAAGCTTAGCTCTAATGAAGGCGCTTTTGGGCCCAGCCCGCTTGCGCAAGATGCCTACAAAAATGGCGCCAGCGATCTTCATCGCTATCCCGATGGTGGCGCAACCGAGTTGAGACAGGCAATCGGCGAGGTCCACAATCTGAACCCGGCACAGATCGTCTGCGGGTCAGGATCTGACGAAATCATTTCCTTGTTATGCAGTGCCTATGCCGGTGAAGGTGACGAAATACTCTATAGCCAATATGGGTTTCTGATGTACCCGATTTCAGCGAAAGCCGCTGGCGCTACGCCTGTATCTGCTCCAGAAACCAACCTGACGGCCGATGTCGACGCCCTGTTAGATGCGGTTACCGAACGAACGCGGATTTTATTTCTGGCAAACCCGAATAATCCGACGGGAACTTACCTGCCGTCAGGCGAAGTGGCTCGGCTGAGAGATCACTTGCGGGATGATATCTTACTGGTCATTGACGCGGCATATGCTGAATATGTTGCAAAAGAAGATTATACCGCCGCAATTGAGCTCGTCGACGCAGGCGATAATGTCATTATGACGCGTACGTTTTCCAAGATCCATGGACTGGGCGGCGTCCGCCTGGGTTGGGCCTATGGCCCATCGAACGTCATCGACGTTCTTAATCGGGCGCGGGGACCTTTCAATGTAAATGCGGCAGCCTTGAACGCTGGCGTTGCTGCAATTCGAGATCAGGACTTTACGCGCCATTGTCGTGATGAAAACTTGCGGGTACTGAGCTGGACCTATGAACAGTTGACCGCGCTGGGACTGGATGTGACCGATAGCGTTGGTAATTTCCTATTGGTGTGTTTCGCTGACGATACAGCGCGCTCTGCGGAAGCTGCGGATCTGTTTTTGAAAGATCATGGTATTCTGGTACGGAGCGTTGCGTCTTATGGTTTGCCGCAATGTCTGCGGATCACGATTGGCACGGAGCAAGAGATGCGCCGCGTTGTTGACGTGCTGGGACAGTTTATGGGTAAGAACAGTGAGTGAGCCTCGAATAAAACGTCTCGCACTTGTCGGTATCGGCTTGATCGGATCTTCCATTGCCCATGCTGTTCGCATGCATAAACTGGCTGACCATGTAGCCATCAGCACACGTTCGAAGGACACGTTGGCGCGTGCAGAAGAATTGAAGCTTGGTGATAGCTATCACGAAGATGCAAACGATGCCGTCAAAGATGCAGATTTGATCATCATCTCGGTGCCCCTTGGCGCGTATGGAGCGGTTGCAAAAACGATTAAAAACTCCCTTAAGCCCGGAGCCATGGTGACCGACGTTGCGTCGTGCAAAGAATCTGTCGTTATTGATATGAAACCCCACATACCGCCAGGCGTTCATTTTGTTCCGGGCCATCCGATTGCCGGGACCGAACACTCTGGGCCTGATGCCGGCTTTGCCGAGCTGTTCATTGGTCGCTGGTGTGTTTTAACACCGCCCTCTGGCACCGACGAAGGAGCCATTGACGCCATTCGACGGTTTTGGATCGCTTTGGGCAGCATGGTTGAAATTATGGAACCGGCGCATCACGATCAGGTTCTGGCCATCACCTCGCATCTTCCACATCTGATCGCCTATTCAATAGTCGATACGGCAACAAATCTGGAAGAGGATTTGCGTCAGGAAGTGATTAAATTTTCAGCCAGCGGTTTCAGGGATTTTACACGAATAGCAGCGTCCGACCCGGTTATGTGGCGTGACGTCTTTCTTAAAAACCGCGATGCTGTCCTCGAAATATTGAGTCAATTTACGGAAGATTTAACAGCCCTCCAAAGGGCGATCCGACGCGGCGAAGGTGACAAGCTACAAGATGTTTTCACGCGAACACGTGAAATTCGCCGCAGCGTCATAGATCATCGTCAGGAATAACCAACACTGAGAGAAAGGTGTTAGATATGGATCCCGTAATTCAAAGCTTTCTGGCCGGTTTTCCAGTCGTCATGCTGCATTCGTCTGTGACCCTGGTCATCCTGGCCATCGCCATCTTCCTCTACATAAAAATAACGCCTTATGATGAAATTGCGTTGATCCGCTCTGGCAACACCGCAGCGGCTATTTCATTGGCGGGCGCCATCATTGGTTTCGCACTTCCCCTGGCTTTTGCCATGACGAGCAGCGTAAATATCTTTGAAATTTTGATCTGGGGTCCCGTATCTTTAATTTTGCAATTGATCGCATACAGAATTACGGATGTGTTGCTCAGTGATTTACCAAAACGGATCGTTGCCGGAGAAGTTGGGCCTTCCATCCTTCTTGTTTCGATCAAAGTCGCGGTCGCAGCGATCAATGCGGCGGCTGTGACGGGTTAGCGCTCATGCGCCTTATTGACTGGCTTATGATTTGTGCGGTGATCATTGTCGCACTTGCCGGCAAGATCATTGATTTTGACGGCCAACCGTCTGATCCAGAAAACCCGCGTCGGCCAAGCCCTGAGGCTTTTGAACCGAAATTTTGGGATGCAGAAACCCGGAATTGGCTAGCCCAGACTCCACATGGAACAGGAACAGAAAACCCGGCTTTTGCGCGCTTGCCCGCGGCAGGCATCATTCAAGAAGATACAGTGAGAAACTCTTCCAGCGGCTCCGCTTTTTCAATTTCGGAGACGGGAAAGTGGTTAACCGCACGCCATGTTGTATGGGGGTGTGATCGTATATTGATCCAAACTGGCGAACGGCAGGCGCTAAGTGTTACCGATGTCACTTTTCATCCGCAAGCCGATATCGCGTTGTTATCGACAAGGGGTGCGCCGGCTCCATTTGTCTTTTCAACAGCAACAAATGTTGCGGCAAACGCCTTTGGGGTTGGTTTTCCCAAGGGACAACCAGGGGCCGTTCATGGTGCTTATCTTGGGGACATGATCATGCAACACCGAGGGCGAAATGGCTATCGGGAACGGGTCAACGCCTGGAGTGAGCGGTCACGCATTCCAAATCGCACAGGTTCATTAGGTGGTTTAAGCGGGGGTGTCTTATTGGACACGAATGGCCAGATTATTGGTATTATTCAAGCGGAATCCAGGCGCCGAGGGCGGTTTATGACCGCCCAGCTTGTTACCATTAAATCATTTCTAAAAACCCACGACACCAACTACAATACGGGGCCTGACGCTAAAAATGACCGTGTTCTAACCTCTCAGTTTTACCCCCAGACGGCACGGGAACTGATAACAACCCTGCGTGTCGCGAAGGTCTTCTGTATTGTCAAATAGGCCGCTTACCAGCGGATGGGGCGCAATTGCAACAGCTTAAAGGTCCCGGCATAAAGAACCCGATCCTGCACCGTGACCGGCAAATCGAGATAGGCGTCACCACCGTCTTCCGGTTTTACAGAGAGCACACCCAGCGCAACTTTTGATGCAAAAGAAGCGCCCAACGGCATAAGCCCGCGCTCATACAGGGCATCGATGGTTTCAAAGAAGCCTTCGGCTTTGACAGATAGCGCAGCGATCGGCTGCATTTGTGCATCTAGTGCCAACGTGCCATTACCTCTCATCCGTAAAGGCGGATAATCAAGGTCGATCGACTTGAAATCGACCGTCCCTCCTTGATCGCGCCATCGCATCAGTATCTGTGGCCATCCCAACAACCCGACCTCGCCAGTTACCGTCCCTTTCGCGTCAAAATGTTTAACCGTGTCACCTAACGGGGCCTCAATTTGCTCGGGCAATTCAATTTCTCGAAGGCGAATTTTAAAAGTCGGTTCCGCAGTTTTCAGATCATATAAAGAGACTTCGCCTTCTGCGACTTTAAAGGTTTGGTGCAGGGTCGCATCAACGGTTTCCAGTTCTGCAATACGGGTTGAAATAGATTGCACGCGTCCATTGTCGAGCCTGACTTCGCCCTGAAAACGATTGGCTGTGCCAGTCAAGCGATGTGGCACACCGGCTTGCAAATACTGCCAGATAAAGTCACCTCCTGCGTCAAAAGAGATTTGATTAAGTGCCCAAGGTTTGATCGCAAGGGTAATCTGCTCACCGGACCATTGGCCCCGAGCCCCGCCTTGGTGCAGTCCCTTTGGGTTCTCGATCTTAAGCTCGATAGTACCGGGAAAGCCTCGTTGGAGTCGGCGCTCGAAAGTGAATTCAAGGCCCTGGTTCTTTTGATGGCTGATCCAGGCATCGACCTGTTCTTCAAATTGCGTGGCCACAACAAACCACCAGCCTCCATAAAGTGTGGAACTGATCGCCAACAAAAAAAACAAGACCAGCCCGAGTTTCAGTATCTTTAGGGGCAGTGGCGTTCGCATGTCCATATTGGGTTGCTGCGCACTTGAATTTTCGTTCATCACATCGGCTCCTGTTCGTTTCTGTTTATACGTCGTTGCCATGGGGTCTTGAAAGAACTAGCTTCTCGCTAAATCTTTTAGGAACTACGGATGCCCCAGAGCACAACGACGATGACGGCACCAAAATGGGTGGCTTTAATGCCCCCCGTTTTCGTCTTGTTGTGGAGCACGGGTTTCATTGGCAGTAAATATGGTATGCCTTACGCCGAACCTTTCACCTTTTTGGCGTTAAGGTTTGGTATTGCAGCTGTGGCGATGACTGCTATCGCTGTTATCGGGCGTGCGCCTTGGCCCAGAACGTTTACTGAATATCGGGATGCTATTGTCGTTGGACTGTTGTTACACGGGGTTTACCTGGGCGGGGTGTTTCTTGGTATATCTTTAGGCACAGGTGCCGGCATATCAGCCGTAATAACCGGCTTGCAACCCTTATTGACCGCTGCCCTTGCCATCCCTTTTTTAGGTGAGCGCATATCACGCGTCCAAACGGTGGGACTTCTTATCGGCTTTAGTGGATTGGTTCTTGTTGTTTGGACAGGACAGGGAACAGGCCCCTGGGGCGGTATTGTCGCCTGCCTTTCTGCCTTGTTGGCGATTACCGTATCGACGCTGTACCAAAAACGGTTTGCCGCAAAACGCGATTTGAGAACGTCCAGTGCCGTCCAGCTATTTGCTGCATTCTTGCTTCTCACATCGGCCGCGTTTTTCTTTGAAACCCGCGTCGTTACTTGGAGCCCTGAATTTACAATCGCCCTGCTTTGGCTCGCGCTTCCCATGTCCGTCGGCACGTTCTCGCTCCTCAACATAATGATCCGTTGGGGAGCGGTTGCCAAAGTTACCAGCCTGTTCTATCTGGTTCCTCCCGTTGTTGTCCTGGAAAGCTGGTTTCTGTTTGGTGAAACCCTTAATTTACGCCAAGGCGCAGGTATGGTATTTGCAGCATTAGGGGTTGCCCTTGTTGCGTCAACAAGGAGAAAATAGGTTACCTTATGAACGAAATTCCTGAAGGCGACATTTGGGTTTATGCCTACGGCTCACTAATGTGGCAGCCGAACTTTTCTTTTCTCGAAAAACGACACGCTCGGCTGCATGGGTATCATCGCGCCCTGTGTATTTATTCCGTTGAGTACCGAGGTACCCGTGAAAAACCCGGACTTGTCTTTGGTCTTAATGAAGGCGGCTCCTGCCAAGGGATGGCCTTTAAAGTCAGTGAAACTGAAGCTGAAGCCGTCATTGCCTATTTACATGAACGTGAGATGATCACGGGCGTCTACATGCCCCGGTGGCATCAGATCGACTTGTGTGGGAACGACGGCAACGAAACCGACCAAGTTCAGGCCTATATTTTTGTTGCTGATCCGACCCACAGCCAATACACGGGAACACTAAACGATGAGGAAACTGTGCGGCTGGTCAAACAAGGCCACGGCAAGTCTGGCCCTTGCATCGACTACCTGCAAAACACATTGGATCATCTGAATGATCTGGGGATACAGGACCCTGATCTGGCCCGCATCGCCAGGATGGCCGGGGAGACGGGATAAAGAGGAATGAGCGCTCTGTCATCAATGCACGACTTGGTTGCGAGAGCATCCCAACCGATTGAACAATCCCTCGTCGTCGGCTTTTATGATTTGACCGCTTATATGCAGTGGTCAAAACAACAGAGTCCTCTAACTGTTTTGAACTACCTTGATCGTTTTTTCGAACAGACCGGAGCCATCATTTCGAAAAAAGGAGGGCTGTTCGTTAAGACAATCGGAGATGCCGGGCTATTTGTATTTCCAGGTGACACAGATGCTCACATTGAACAAGCCGTTCAGAATATGCAGGCGTTTCGGCGACAAACCAATCAATGGCTTGCGCGCGAAACCGACCAAATGGACGTCACGGTGCAAATGGGTTGGGGAACCGTCGCCTGCGGGCCCGTTGGCGTTAAGGACGACAAAAAATTCGATGTCTATGGAGAGACAGTCAATCGTGTAGCCCTTTTAAAACCACGCCAATTTTGCATCACAAATAAACTTCACGCAAAACTATCAACCCCAACCGGTCAACAGTTCCAGCACTTAGATGACGGAAGTTGGGAACTCCGTTCCTAGCCACACTTCGAATAACCGCAGGACGTGCAGGTGTCGCACCCTTCCTGACGCATCAGGGCCAGCTGCGCACACTTTGGGCACTGACGGAAAGGCGATGGTGCCTTGGTGTTTTCTTCACCTGACCTTCGGCCTTCATCCTGATAAGTTTGTTGAGGCGATGACATATTGACCACGGCAACATCACTTTGTGGTCCGGTGTTTAACTCACCGCGCGGAGATAAAAACCCAACCTCTATCATATGCCGTTCGATGACTTCACCAATTGCAGCAAGCAAAGACGGCACATAACGTCCGCGCATCCATTGACCGCCGCGCGGATCAAAGACCGCTTTCAATTCTTCAACAACAAAAGACACGTCACCACCGCGACGGAAGACCGCAGAAATCATTCGGGTCAATGCAACCGTCCAGGCGTAATGCTCCATATTTTTTGAATTAATGAAAATCTCAAATGGGCGGATACGACCGGCATCATCCAAGATATCATTCATGGTGATATACATGGCATGGTCGCTTTCAGGCCACTGCAACTTATAGGTTTTTCCTGGCAATTCACCGGGCCGGTCCAGGGGTTTGAACATTTGAACGACAGCACCGGAATCACCTGCATCTTGTGGCATATTCGTTTTATTCGGTTCCTCGAGTGGAAGCTCAGGTTCTGCAGAAGGTGCAGTATCCTTGGGTTTAATTTCAAGAACCGATCCGGTTACATCATTAGGCCGATAGGTCGTACATCCCTTACAGCCCAGTTCATAGGCCTGCATGTATACGTCTTTGAAATCATCAAAGGATATCTGTTCAGGAACGTTGATGGTTTTTGAAATCGAACTGTCGATATATTTCTGGACGGCAGATTGCATAACCAGATGATCGTTCGGACTCAGCTGTTGAGAATCGACAAAAGCATCCGGTAACGGAGCCGCTTCACCAAACATCAACCGGTGCAATCGATACGCATAGTCCGTGACATCTTCTTCCCGGCGCGTTCCGTCCGGCATAAGGACATGGCGGGTATATTTAAAACTGAAGACAGGTTCCAATCCGGATGAAACGTTATCTGCAAATAATGAGATCGTGCCAGTTGGCGCAATTGAAGTTAACAAGGCATTGCGAATTCCGTGCTGGGCGATGGCATTTTTAACGTCCATATCCAGCGCCTGTATGCTTTCGCTCTTCATATATTTTTCGGCATCGAAGAGTGGAAAAGCGCCTTTTTCCTTGGCCAATTCAACAGACGCCAAATAGGCAGCTCTGGAAAGCGCCCGCATCCATGTCTCTGTTAACTGAACGGCTTTCGCCCCGCCGTAACGTGCACCGCACATAATCAATGCGTCTGCCAACCCTGTCACACCTAAACCGATCCTCCGCTTGGCAACAGCCTCGTGGCGTTGCTCCTCCAGTGGAAAGTTCGAAACATCAACGACGTTGTCCATCATCCGGACCGCCGTTGAAACCAGGCTCGTGAGTTCATCCAGATCCAATGATGCATCATCGGTAAACGGATCATTGATCAACCGGGCAAGATTGACAGATCCGAGCAAACAGGCCCCGTATGGGGGGAGAGGCTGCTCTCCGCAGGGGTTCGTCGCTTGTATCGTCTCGCAATAATGGAGATTATTTTTCTGATTGATGCGATCAATAAAAATCACGCCTGGTTCCGCGTAGGCGTAGGTTGCCTGCATAATCTCGTCCCAAATTTCACGGGCAGGCAAACTCTTGTAGGTCTGACCATCGAATTGCAGTTCCCAGGCCGCATCTTCTTTGACCGCTTGCATAAACGCATCGGTTACCAGGACAGATAAATTAAACATCCGCAACCGTCCGGGTTCACGTTTCGCCTTGATGAAATCAAGGACGTCGGGATGATCACACCGGAGCACCGCCATCATCGCACCACGCCGTGAGCCGGCGCTCATAATGGTCCGGCACATGGCATCCCAGACATCCATGAACGACAGGGGGCCTGAGGCATCTGCTCCAACGCCTTTTACGGCAGCCCCTTTCGGGCGGATTGTTGAAAAGTCGTATCCAATTCCACCGCCCTGCTGCATGGTCAGGGCCGCTTCTTTCAAGCCGTCAAAGATACCGCCGATATCATCGGGTACGGTTCCCATCACAAAACAGTTAAACAAGGTTACCGAACGATTGGCCCCGGCACCCGACAGAATACGCCCGGCGGGCAGGAAGCGAAAATCTTCCATGGCTTCATAAAAGCGCTGCTCCCAATGGGCTTGATCGTCTTCATTGGCAGCTAGAGCTTTCGCCACCCGACGCCAGGAATCAGGAATCGATTTATCGACCGCCTTGCCGTCTGCTGATTTCAAACGGTATTTCATATCCCAAATCTGCTGTGAAATGGGGGAAACCTGGGCCATTCAATCTCTCCTGAGCGCTAACTGTTCAAATACAATGCAAATGCACTGTCGCCAATCTAGGCCGCTCTACGTTTTGTATAAAGGAAATGTTCCTGATATGTTTCCACATTTTATGCTCAAAAATCAAGCTTAAAAGATCTTGTCCGCCCCAAGACTTAGCTTCTTTATCCCTACTATTCACAGGCTGGGGACAGATTAATAAAGCGGTTCCGAATATCGCGCTACAGATTACGGGGTTTGTTCCGGGTGCACCAAAGCTGCGCGTGTTTCCGGATAACTGGCAATTCCTTCGGCGACCAAACGATCTGTTGCCGCCTCAATCTCAGACTCCAACTTTTCCATAAAAGCCCGTCGTTTCAAGCCGGGTTCAATCGGCGGCATGAATTCGACAATTATGGTGCCCGGGCGTTTAATGACACTTCGTCGCCCCCAAAACAGTCCCGAATTTACAGCAACCGGGATAACCGGCGTCTCTGCGGCTCCGTACATGGCCGCAATGCCGGGATGATATTGTAGCTTACTCCCCGGGGCACTTCGGGTCCCTTCCGGAAAAATGATAACATTATACCCACGCTTCAACCGGTCTTTTGTATCCGCGATCAATTGCTTCAATGCCGACGCCCCCCCACTTCGGTCGACTGAAATGGCCCCATACTTATTCGCGGCCATTCCCCAAAATGGAATTCGGTGCAGCTCTTTTTTTAAGACATAGCTTGGGTTGCTAAAAATCATAAAATAAATAAACGTATCCCAAGCTGACTGGTGTTTTGCAGCATATATGGCCGGTGTTTCGCTAATATACGAACGACCTCTGACCTCAAACTTTAAACCGACCATTACATCGAGCACCCAACACAGGGTTTTTGACCAATTGAACACCACCCAATGCAATCCGGGCCGCGGAAATAACGTACACAGCGCCATGACTGCGAGCGACAATCCGGTAAAGAAAATAAAAAATCCAGTGAACAACAGCGATTTTATCAATAACATCTAAGATTTACCTGACATCCAATTCATGGCCTCGTCCAGTCCGTTCCAGTTCGCCATTAAGGTCGCAAATTTTTGGCGAACCCAGGCCAAAAGAAATTTGTTATATTCGCCGATGATCAGCGACGCTGTCCCTGGATACATCCACCATTGGCCTTGCTTAACATGTTCCGGGAAAACCGGATGGGCGATAATTGTGACATGTGGAATGAGATAGCGGAATTCCAGCATGCTTCGCGGCATATGATATGCTGCGGTCACCAAACGCAATGAATGAATGTTTCGCAACGCGACCCAATCGGCAGTCTCGGTCGCGTTTTCATGGGTATCAATTGCATTACCAATTTCAATCCGGGAACTCAGCGCCAATGATCTCTGGTTTGAGAGTTTTAACAGATGCCGCACCTCATTTCCTTTGTACACTCCTGAAATAAAGAGCTTCGCATCAGGGTCCTGCGTGAGCAAATCCAATCCTGCGTCAAGCCTGCCACTCCCCCCTGTGAGGACAACAATGGCCTCAGTTTTCGTTGTCGGGTCTTCCAACTGCGCAGGGATCACGCCGTCAAACTTGATCAAACCGATGACCCAGACCCCGAAGATCGCAAAGAACACCAGAAAGAGATTACCTAGAAACACGACCCGGTTTTTTTTGTAACGACGCAGCATAACAACCCTATAACATGCGCCTTAGTGAACGCAGAACTGTCATCCGAGCCGTGGTCATTGCAATTAATGCCACACCAACCGGTAAAACACCGACGATCCCCCAATGATAAGGGGCCAAATGCAAACTCGGCACGAGGAAACCATCCATGCGCCCAATCAAATACCCGATTCCGGCCAGTGTTGGCACACCGAGCACCAAGCCAAGCAAACCTCCCGTCAACCCAAGTCCGAGAGCCCGGCGTGCAAACTGTTGAGCAATATAGGCATCCTGCGCGCCAATCAGGTGCAGGACTTCAATTGCTTCGCGATGAATAGCCAAACCGGTTCGCGTCGTGAAAATGACCGTGCCAACCGTCGCAAATGCGATAAAGATTAATACCAGTGTCGCCAATGTTTGTACCGTGCGAATCAGACTAACCAGACGCTCCAACCACACACGGTGATCGTCAACACTACTCCCCGGGACTTTAGCAGCCAGCCGTTCCGTTAGTTGAGCTGCGTCGAGTTCTTCACCCGAATGTAACTCGACGTCGATTAATCTGGGAAGCGGCAGTTCCTGAGAGTTGGTCACACCGCCTAACCAAGGTTCCAGTAACTGCAGAACACGATTATCAGACATCACCTCATAACGATCAATTGCTTTGGTTGACGCCAATATGTTCAGTGCAGCGCGCAGCCTAATGTCATCTTCCGAAGCATCTTCGGAGGGCGCAATCTGAACCGTTAGCGTTCCCGTAACCCCTTGGTCCCAGCGTTCCGCCACCTTGTTCAGCATCAACATACCGGCCATCGCCAGTACCGCCAGAAAGACCATAAACGCGATAAGCCATGGCAGGAACTGGCTATGAGCATCCCGGTCCAGCGGCAAATCAGAGCGGCGAAGTAATAATTTAAACATCGACATTATAAATATTTTTCCAGACTGGATGGGTCACCAAAGGTTTCGTCTTCGTCTGGAAAGTCGCCAAATGGGTCGGCAGCTGCGGCCGCTTCCGCTATTGCCAGTGCGTCTTTTTCACCATCAGACATTAACGTATCCGCATCCGAAACTGGATCTTCGACAGGCCGCGGCGGTTTAACCGTCAAGAAGCCCTCATCAAGCAGCAAGCGTCCGTGTCCCAATCGTTCGACAACCTGCATATTATGCGTAGCGATGACGACGGTTGTCCCCAATCGATTTAGTTCCTCGAACAAATGCATGAGGCGAAACCCCATAACGTCGTCGACATTGCCTGTCGGCTCATCGGCCAGCAACAGGCGCGGTCGCGCAATGATTGCACGTGCGATCGAAACCCGCTGCTGCTGCCCGCCAGACAAAGTCGGAGGGCGGGCTTGCATATGCGATTCCAGACCAACCCAGGCCAACAGCTCGGTCACATGTTTCTTAACCAGTGTTTCTTTTATTCCCGAAACCCGAAGTGGCAGTGCAACGTTGTCATATGCGGATAAATGATTGAGCAGGCGAAATTCCTGAAAAACAACTCCGACCCGTCGCCGCAACGATGGCAATTTAGCCCGAGGTGTCACTGCGATATCGTTGCCAAATAGAGAAATCAAGCCACGCGAAGGTTTCAAAGCCAGATAAATCAGCTTCAGGAGCGATGATTTTCCGGCACCACTTTCACCAATTAAAAAATGAAATGAGCCTTTCGGAAGGGCAAAATTCACATCTCGCAACACTTCCGGGCCTAAGCCGTAGCGCAAACCCACGTTTTCAAAACGAACGATTGCGTCGTCAGATGCTGCTTCCACTTACCTCGCACTCCTGATCGGCGGTTTCTTGTTGGCGTGAGAATGACATGACATCTCGTCGTCGTCCAGTGCACGCCCGATTCGCTATTCTAGAGACAATTCACGCGATAATTTGTTCAGCAAACTCCGACCTGAACACACCTTGACCCGATTAGAGCCAGCCATAATCGCCGGATTTGTGTTCAACTGTATGTTTTTACTTCATATATTGTTAATTACGTGCAATCTATAACCGGATGGGTGATCTCGGTGGATCACTTGCGCTCGTTCGTTGAAGACCGTATAAATGTTGTAACACTAACATGGCCTACCGTGTATGATTATTACCTGCCCCAATTGTCTAATGCGTTACAATGTAGCCCCTGTAGCTATCGGCACAGGGAAGACAACGCGTTGTTCTAATTGTGGACACAGCTGGTTCCAGCAACCTGTTGCGTCGCAGCCTCAACAAGCCGCACCTCAGCAGCCGGCATACCCGCAACAACCAGCCTATCCGCAGCAACCGGCTTACCCGCAACAGCCGCAAGCCCCCTACCCACCGCAAATGCCTTATCCGGCTCCGCCTCCGCCGGGATATCCGCAACAACCCGGATATGCGCCGCCCCCTGGTTATCCTGGGTCGCCCTATCCCGCACCGGATCAACAAACAGCACATTTACAGCCCGCGGCAACGCCAGAAATGGCCGCCCCCGCCGCGCCTGCGCCTATGCCCGCGCCAGAGCCAGAACCAATTCCCGAACCAGAGCCCGAGCCGGAGCCAATTCCAGAACCCGAACCAGAGCCCGAGCCGGAGCCAATTCCAGAACCCGAACCCGAACCCGAACCCGAACCAGAGTTGGAACTGGAACCGGAGCCTGAGCCAGATGCTGATATGGTGTCGCCGGCGTTGGATGATGACGAAGATGGCGGTCTTTCCGCAGCAGAACTTGATGAAATGTTCGGCGACGACGAACCCGAAGGCTTCCAGTCGATTATATCACCTGATGATGAAGACGACGGTGATGACGAGTTCGATGACCCGGACAGCATTCCAGAACCAGACCCAATTCCGCAAGTTTTCACCGCAGATGACGACGATCCAGAACCTAAGCCCCGCAGGCTTGGTCTGATTATCGGAATTTCCGTTCTTGTCCTGCTGATTGCCTTGGGCGCGGCCGGATTCTTCCTGAAGGCGCAGATCATCAATATGGTTCCTGCAGCAGAGGGCATCTATAAGATGTTAAGCTTTGGGGCAGATAAACCTGGTGACGGCCTCAACATCCAAAACGTCAAATCATCCCGCGAGAACGAAAAAGGCTTGGAGATTCTTGTGGTTAGAGGAATCATCAAGAACATTTCGAACGTTGAACGTACCGTTCCGATGATTGTCGTTGAATTGAAGGATGGCGAAGGTCATACCATCCAGTCAGCTGAGGCAGCCCCCATTCGGAATAAACTTCAGCAAGGTGAGGAAGCGAGCTTCAAAGCGCGATTGGTCGAACCTTCGCCTCTCGCCAGACAAGTGTTCACCACATTCAAAATCGATGAAGACGGCGAAGACACGGTGGCAAACTAATCTCTGTGCTAAGAGGCGGTTTCTACCGGCCTGAAGAACGATGCTTTAGAACCGACGCAAAAGGCGATCAATATAGTCGCGTTCCGGTTCCTTTCGGTCACTGTCACCAGAACGACGGTGCAGTTCTTCCATGATCTCGCGTGACCGATAAACATCGCGTTCGGTTGGCACCTTGATGCCATTGTCATCCGTAAAGTTCCCGTAGGACCCGTTGTCATTTTGACGCCCAAAGGGGTCACGATTATTACCGGGGTTCTGACCGCTGCGTTGCATGCCGGGCATCATACCAATTCCCATACCCGGGCCACGCCCCTGCATGCGCTGCGCCATTTGTTCAGCAGCTGACTCCATTCCCTGGCGCAACTTTTCCAATGCATCGGCCTGTTGCGGCACTGCACCAGCGGCATCGCCTTCACCCAGAGCTTTGCCAGCCCCTTTCATAGACCGTTCGGCCTGGCCTAGTCCTTCTGGAATAGATCCCAGTTGCTCATCCATTTGCAACATGAGCCGTCCCAGTTCCCGACGCAACGCATCTTGCTGTCTTTGGATAGCCTCTGCATTTTCTTGAGGGGACCCTTCGCTTTGTGCGCCCTGCTGTCCCTTCTGTCCGGGACGCGGCTGCTGCAAACCCTGGCGTTGTTGCTGCTGCTGTTCGCCGCTCTCACCCGACTGAGACCGACGGAATGTCTGATCCATCAACTGCTGTTGACGTTGGGCGAGCTCTCGCAATTCATTCATCATTTTTCTGGCCTTGGCCATTTCCTGATTCTGACGCGATTGCGCAGTGCCGTTTCGCAAACCATCGAGCATGCGGTTCAGTTGTGAAAGCATACGTTTTGCAGCATCCATTGAACCGGTCCTTGCCAAATCGCGCGCACGATCGACCATTTTCTGAAGGTCCATCGCTTCCATCGTCCGCGAATTCGGGTTCATCGGCATCTCGGATAACCCTTGGCGTTCCATTTGTTCGGCAAGAGCTTGCATGTAGGTATTAAGGGCTTGCTGCAATTCGTCCATTAACCGCTCAAGCTCCTCGGAAGGGGCATCCTCGCGCATGGCTTTAGCCAGACGTTCCTGAACATCCCTGAGTTCCCGTTCTGCAATAGAGAGTTCGCCATCTTCAAGGCGTAATGCGGTCTCCCACAGAATATCCTGGACAGAACGAACGGCGTCTCTGCTCTGGGTATTCTGCAACCGTGAACGCGCAACAGAAATAGCCAGGAAGACAATGGTGTCATGCGCATAATGTTCGGGCCCGTTCAATAAGCCCAACAAGGTTTCAGTCGATTGTTTGACAACGCCGGGTGTTGCCTGGTTCAGGTTTTTGCGGATTTCCACCAGAGCCCGGGCCACCGGATGTCGGAACACACGCTCGGGCAGCACCGTATCAACCGGATCGCTCACACCAACTTGTCCGGCTGAATCTTTTGCATATAAACGGACCTGGACCAGCAAACCAGCCCAGCGATGCGCCGAATAATCTCTTTCACCCTGGCCCTGCGCACGTTTCGTCCCGAATCCACGCGCCGTTAGATCAAACCGTATCTGGTCTGTCTCATCAACATCCGTACGGGAATCGGGCAGAACAAGTTCGGCCCAAACATCCTTAACCGCGAAATCATCTCGGGCTTCGAAATTGAGATTGAGGCTTGCCCGCCGTGTTTGTTTCGGTGGCTCGACAAAGGCCACAACGGGCGGGGCATCCTTAAGGACACTCACAGGCCATTCGCCCAGAACATCTTCACCAGCGCTTAATTTCAATGACGTGGCAGTCTGATCACTTTCTTCAATCTTATTTTCTGTTCTAAAATCCTTGTTGTTGTCGTTTACCCCGACACGTTCGACGCGCATTGACCTATTCCCGAGCTGCAATTGGGGTTGATCATCTGCACCGGAAACCTGGATCAATACGGATGATCCAACCGGTATGGTCAAAGAGGCCTGGGTCGGGGACGACACGATCGTCTCCTCTTGGCCGCTCGCAGGCTTTTGCACGTCGATAGGCCCCTCAAGATATATCGGCGCCAGTCCGGTATAAGACGGCGGAGTAATCCAGACGTTAAATGCAATCTGCGTAATGTCCGCTTGTGCCGGGACAGGCAAAAATGCTCGACTGAGGCGACTTCCGTGCTCGCCGCTCGCACTGATAACAGCAATACCCAAGACCAGCAAAACAGCAAAACGCGCGCCAAACATGTCCAGCGCAGCTAGACCCGGTCGAGGCGCCAGCGGCTTCACTTTTGCTAACTCGGCCAATGCGCGTGCCTGATGCGCTTTCCATAGGGCGGAAGACGCCGCATCATTGCGCACCCCCGCGCCAGATGTGTTCACCGCCGTATCCTGAAGTGCCGTTAGAGGACGATGCGCCAAACCGCTTTCAGCTTCGAGCCGTTTCCTAATCTCTTCATCGCCAACAATGTATTTCTGCTGAACGGCGCGCCAAAAACAAAACGCAATCAGGCCAATGAACCCTGCCAACACAAGCCAATGGACCCCATAGGGCAAAAGCGGCAACACATCAAAAAAGACGACAGAAAGAAAAATCGAACAAACCGTAGCAGCCGGCCATAGGTTCCGCCATAAACGTTCCCAGACAATGATGGCATTTGCCCAGCCAAAGACTGTGAGGAGCCGGCCCACAAGTGGACTGGCGTGTCCGTTCAGATCGGGTCCCTTATCGGTCATCCGTTCTTTAGCTTGGCAGCACGACCTGCATCGGACTGCCACTTTGGAAATGTTTCAAGATCGAGCATATCTTCAATTGTCCACCGTCTGCGTATAATCGAATACTCATCCCCTTGGACCAAGACTTCAGGAACCAGTGGTCGGCTATTATAAACAGATGCCATCACCGCTGCATAGGCCCCTGCGGTTCGAACAGCTAACAAATCTCCGTTATCTAATGCTGCCATATCCCGACCCTTGGCCAAATAGTCACCTGATTCACAGATTGGCCCGACAATATCCATTTTCAAGAGCTCGGCATCCGGTGCCGGTTCCTTAACAGGGACGACTTCATGGTAGGCGCTATATAAGGTCGGCCTGATTAAATCGTTCATCGCCCCGTCAACGATACAAAACTTGCGATCGACGCCCTCTTTCACAAAGATTACCTTTGAAATCAGAACTCCGGCATTACCCGCAATCATTCGCCCGGGTTCAAAAGAGATGTTGCAGCCCAAATGACCGACAACGTCCTCAACCATTTTTCCATATTCTACCGGACTAGGCGCTACTTCATCCTGATAGGTAATGCCCAAACCACCGCCCAGATCAAGCTGGGTAATATCATGACCGTCACCACGGAGCAGCTCGACAAATTTCACCGCCCGCGTATAGGCCTCTCGGTAGGGCGTGAGATCTGTCAATTGAGACCCAATATGCAAAGCAACACCGGCAATGCGCAGCCCTGGCAATTTGGCGGCACGGGCATAGACATCACGCGCTAACGCAATATCGATCCCGAATTTATTCTCCGACTTCCCTGTGGTGATTTTTTCATGGGTTTTGGCATCAACATCCGGGTTTATGCGAATTGCAACCTGCGCCGTTTTGCCTAAATCAACGGCAACCTTGGACAACAAATTCAGTTCGGCTTCCGATTCCGCATTAATTTGATGAACACCATCCAAAAGAGCTGCGCGCAAATCACTTTCCGTCTTGCCAACGCCTGAATATATTATTTTTTCTGCGGGAATACCGGCTACCAATGCGCGCTTTAACTCTCCGACGGATACGACGTCGGCGCCAGCGCCCAAACGCGCTAATGTCGCGATGACGGCAATGTTGGAATTGGCCTTAACGGCATAACATATCAGCGGATCAAGTGAGGCAACAGCATCCGCAAACACGGTATAGTGGCGCTCAAATGTGGCTGTAGAATAGACATAACACGGAGACCCAACGTCTTCAGCGATCGTGCGAAGCGCTACATCTTCGGCATATAGCTCGCCGTTTTTATATTCAAAATGATCCATTCAAAGTTATCCGTTTAATTATTTTGTTGGCGGCGTGTTCGGGTATTGCCAGAAAGATTTGGGGTCCGCGATGACTGGCGAGGTTTTCTGTTTCGCAGCAGGCGCTTCCTCAATAACTTCAAGCGGCGGCAACGGCTTGGGGTATTGAGCCGGATAGGTTGACCCATCAGGCGCCACGGGGCTTGATTTCACACCGCAAGCAGAAACCAGAATTCCGGCGCAACACCCTATCAAAACCTTCAGAAACCATGATCTCATATTGTTGAACCTTTTAGATATAAAAGTCACACACCAATAGTTTAGCACTCAAATGCGCATGCCTAAATCTCAATTCGCCAGCCTCTTATAAAAACCGTTCTTTCGCTTGTTTACAGGCCTGCAAAACGTTCTCGGGAGCCGTTCCACCATAACTGACCCGACTGCGCAGAGAATTCTCGACACCCAGAACAGCAAAGACATCTGACGTAATTTTTGGCTCTACCGATTGCAGGTCATCTAACGACAGATCTTCCAAGCCGACCCCATTGTCTTCTGCCTTCTTGACCACTGCACCGGTGACATGATGGGCATCACGGAACGGCATGCCAAGGACCCGAACCAGCCAATCGGCGAGATCCGTCGCAGTTGCAAAGCCTTTACCGGCATCTGCAGCCATCCGGTCCGTATCAAACGTGGTGTCCCCCAACATTCCTGTCATTGCCGCCAGAGACAACATCACCGTATCATGAGCATCAAAAACAGGCTCTTTATCCTCTTGCATGTCTTTTCCATAGGTAAGAGGGAGCCCCTTCATCACGATCAACAAGGCGTTTAGCGAACCAATGACCCGTCCGGCTTTAGCGCGGACCAGTTCAGCGGCATCGGGGTTTCGTTTCTGCGGCATAATTGAGCTGCCCGTTGAATAGGCATCTCCCAAACGGGCATAACCAAATTGCGTCGAGCACCACAAAACATACTCTTCCGCCAGACGAGAAAGATGGACGGACGCGATCGAGAGTGCCGACAGATACTCCAATGCAAAATCCCGATCAGAAACGGCATCGAGGGAATTTGCAGAAGGCCGATCAAATCCTAGCGCTTGTGCGGTTTGATGCCGATCAATTGGAAAAGAAGTTCCAGCCAAAGCAGCTGCTCCCAAAGGACATTCGTTCATCCGTTTGCGGCAATCCGCAAGGCGGCTGCGATCACGCCCCAGCATCTCGACATATGACAAAAGATGATGGCCCAGGGTGACCGGCTGTGCAATTTGCAGATGCGTGAATCCGGGCATAGCACTTGCGCTATGTTGTTCTGCCTGTTGAATCAATGCCTGTTGTGTCGACTTTATTGCAAGATCCATTTGGTCAAGCGCGTCGCGCACCCAGAGTTTGAAATCCGTCGCCACCTGGTCATTTCTGGATCTTCCCGTATGCAACCGGCCTGCTGCTTCGCCGATAATTTCCTTTAAACGGCCTTCGACATTCATATGAATATCTTCAAGAACTCGCTTAAATGTGAATTTACCCGCGTCTATTTCAGCGTACACTTGCTCGAGTCCCTCACAAATAGATTGAACATCTTCGTGAGTAAGAATCTTTTGCGTTTCTAGCATTTTAGCATGCGCAATCGACGCCCGGATGTCTTGAGCGAAAAAACGTTGATCGAACCCTATAGAAGCATTTATCTCTTCCATAATTTCATCGGGACCGCCAGAAAAGCGGCCACCCCACATGGCACTTGCATTGGAACCGGTTTCTTTAGTTTGGTCAGTCATTTCCGCATCAGCCTTTGGCATAAGATTTCGAGACGTGATAGAGATTGGATAAATTGAGCGAGAGAAAAGAACATGATAGCCGACGCATCAACACCAAATACACCTTTTTCATTTATAAAATCGTCTACAAGGGCCAACTTCTGCCTCGCCGCTCTGGTTCTGGGCACCATGATCTTCAACCCAATGTTTGCGCGCAGCGCCGCTTCATCCAGTTGCCAACCGCCAACGCACGAGTTCGGAAATTATCAGGTCATCGAAAAGCCGACGCCAGTACCAAATGTAACTTTCCAAAATGCAGCGGGTGAAGAGGTTTCTTTGGCGGACTATCGCGGGCGCGGTATCGTTCTTAATTTTTGGGCGACCTGGTGTGCTCCCTGCGTTAGGGAAATGCCACAGCTCGACCGCTTGAGTGCCTTCGTAAAAGAAAATGGCATCGACGTCCTGACCATTTCTGAAGATCGAAAGGGCCTGATTGCTGCGCCCAAGTTCTATAAAACCCATAACCTCCGCGACCTGCCGGTGCTTGCCGATCCTCGAGGAAAACTCATGCGTGCATTCAAAGCGCCTGGTCTGCCATTAACCGTATTGATAAATGCGCAAGGGCAGAGTGTCGGGCGCGTTGTCGGGCCTGCAGAGTGGGACTCGCCCGAAATCGTTGAATTCGTGCGCGCTTGCCTGTCGCCCAATAGTTAAGGCTCAGTGTCGGACGTGAGATTTTGCGAGTGGTTGCAAATTTTCCGAGAGATAGGGCACAAACTCCATGTCGCTTTTCAAGACATGGGATACCAGCCAATTGCTTGCGAAGCTCAAAAACTCTTCAAAATCCAAATCGCGACGCAAACTTGAATACCGGTCAACACGAGCCTGAAGCCGTCGCAAAATAGATCGATGTTTCTCAGCATGCTGGGAATATCCGGGAAACGCGCAATTTCGCATGATCACTTCTTCGCGCTCAAAATGTTGTCCCGCGTAGTCAGGAAGCGACAAGATCAGTGGCTCCGCCTCTTGCAGGCGTGCCTTGCTATCACTGACGCCATGTATTGCGTTCACGATCTCAAACAAGTGCTGATGATCGTTATCGATTTTCTGGATTCCCGTCAAAAAACGGTCCGACCACTTTATAAACGCCATTGCCGAAACGCCATTTACGATCCCCATTTCTTTACAGCCGCGCACCCTCAGCACCGGGCAAGCTCCATCCTTATTCGAGAACCGCTTGGGTATCCCTGATCTAGATCAATCGCTGTCGACAGAAGGTCTCAAAACTGGCAGTTGACCTATTTTTTTAGAAGTTCACGTAATGCCGCTAGTTCCTGTTCTACGGTATCAAGTTTCGCTTCTATGGCTTCGCCTTCGGACTTTAGCTCGGTTGCAACCATACGATGCTGTGTCTGCATCGAATCGACGATCACACCGATAAACAGGTTTATGACGGCAAAACTGGTCAAAAGAATAAAGGGCACGAAGAAAATCCAGGCATAGGGGTAGAGTTCCATGACCGGTCTGACGATGCCCATTGACCAGCTTTCCAAGGTCATGATCTGGAACAAGGAATACATGGACCGGCCGATGTGGCCGAACCACGCTGGAAAATCCGGTCCGTACAGGTTTGTCGCAAGTACAGCGCTGACGTAAAAAATCAAAAGGATCAAGGCCACAATCGATAACATGCCGGGAATAGCGGTTATAAATGCCTGAACCACGTTACGCATCTGCGGAACAACAGAGAGCAGCCGCAAGACCCGCAAAATCCGCAATGCACGAACGATCGCAAAGGGACCGGACGCCGGAACCAGGGCGATGGCAACCACGATAAAGTCAAAGACATTCCAGCCATTTTTGAAAAAACCCAGTCCCCGAAACATCATTTTTGCGGCGATTTCAATAATGAAAATGACAAGGATGCCCTTATCAAATGCAATCAGCATATCTCCATATTCAGCCATCACTTGCGGAAACGTCTCGAGGCCCAGAATAAACGCATTCAGGACAATCAGAATCGTAATTGAAAGCTGGAACCGGTCTCCTTCTACCCACTGACCGATACGTTCTCTATATGCCATTACTGCTCTCCGGGCGCTAATCATTAAGCGGGTCTCTGTGTTGACCCTTGTCAGTTTCGTGTCATAACCGTATTTAGGAGGTTTTCCAACGGCTGAAAGCTTTCAATTAAAAAAAGTGCCGCCAAGGATTCCCGTCGGGCCAAAGAAAGGGTAATGTATTCACATGATAAAACTTGTTTCAGTATCATTAGTCTTATTGACGGTTGCGGGCTGCACCAAACCTGTCACCAAATGGCAACAATCCGGTGTTTCAGAGGCACAGTGGACGGAAGATCGCGCCGAGTGTCATGCATGGTCCCGACGCGAAGCAGAAAAAGCCTATAGAGAAGTCCCCGCGTCCTCTTCTATGAGCGAAACAGACAACAGTTTTCGACGTTTTATGGGAGGGTATGATTCCAAAAAATCCCAACAACGATTTATGGAAACCTGTCTGAGACGTTTGGGCTACCGCCCGTCGGAAAAGGGCGAATAAGATAAAGCAAAGGCGGCTCCTGAAGGAGCCGCCTTTTCGCGCTACCGCTTGGGTGGGAGGGTCCTAAGCGGCGATGCGTGTATCTTCTTCGACTGTAGTCGCCGGTTGGGCGTTTGCAGTTTTCTTAATGAACTCAATGTTGGAAGCAACAGGCTGAAGCGGTTCACGGTTGAGCGAGCCATTCAGAATAGCTTCAATATCGCCACGTGTGACGCCGATATCATCAAGCAACCGGTCATCCATTGCATAAAGCTCGCTTTGGATACGGCTGATTTCCAGCTTGTTACGTACCCAACTGACGGCTCCGGAAACAGCCTTTGAAACGGCCGTTGAAAGCGATGCGAAAATAACGGCAAAGGCTTCAGCGCGCATTTTATGAGCTTGAATTTCGACATCTGAGAGATAAATCTGATCAGCAGGCATTTTGAACGTATAATTTGAGTTTGTCATAATAGACTTCCATTTCTTATTCTTGCAGTGACGAACCCAGTTGAGATGCCCCAGCGGCCTTATTTGGTTCGTCGTTTAAATCTTACAAAGAGAACATAGTCCGATCGTCAAAATAAAAAACTGCTAATGCTGCAGCGCAGCAATGCATTCTACGCATAGCTAGAAACGCCTTGCCAGACGCACATCCATTACTTAGCTTTGGCTCATGAACAAATACGAAAATGATGATGCAATTGGCGTGCTTTTGAACCAGTCTGGCGCTGAAATCAGTGAAAGCGACGTTTCTTCACTGATTAAAGGTGTCGCTGCCGCGCCACCTTCATCTTCTCGTGATGAATGGATTAATCTCATCACGGAAAAACCATCCAGTGCACTCACGTCAGCATTACAAGATCGCCTCAATGCTGCAATGCAATCAAACGGTGGCCTGGATGGAGAACCAACCCACCCCGAACGTATTGCTGCCCTGCGCGCAGAAATGGCGCATGTGGGAGTCGATGGATTTATTGTACCCCGCACGGACGCCCATCAGGGAGAATATGTTTCTGTAAACGCCGAACGTCTGGCCTGGCTAACCGGATTTACAGGATCGGCAGGTTCCGCCGTTGTCCTTAAAGACAAAGCCGCCATATTTGTCGATGGCCGATATACATTGCAAGCAAAAGACCAGGTCGACAGCAATTGCTTCGAAATTTGCCACATGATTGATATCTCGGCGACAACGTGGGTCAGCAGATCCCTGAACGAAAACACAAAACTGGCCTACGATCCATGGCTTTTAACGCCAAACCAGGTGGCCGGCTTCAGAGCTGCCTGCAAAAAGGCCGGCGCCGAATTGGTAGCGATTGATGAAAATCTTGTCGACCGGGTTTGGCAAGATCGACCGGATGACCCGATTTCGCCCATAAACCCGCAACTAGATGCGTATAGCGGTCAAACGTCTGCCGATAAGCGCCTGGAGGTGGGGGCATCGTTATCCGAACAAGGGGTCGATACGGTTTTTCTGTCAGCACCCGATTCCATTGCCTGGCTCTTGAACATACGCGGTGCTGATATTCCGTTCACGCCCTTCGCCCTGTCCTTCGCCTTGCTCAATGCCGATGGCACGGCAGAATGGTTCGTCGATCCTCGTAAATTGACGAAAGGCATCAAAAGTCATTTGGGTAACGGCATTACGCTCCGCAGACCTGATGAATTGAGCGATGCCTTCGATGTTCTTGGCGCAAAGGCGGCCGTCGTCGGTTTAAGTCCCAGCGAACATCCTGCATGGGCTTTCCAAAAGCTGGAAAAGGCGGGGGCCAGGATTGTCCGTGGGACAGACCCCTGTCAGTTAATTAAATCCGTAAAAAACAAAACCGAGCTGTCCGGTATTCGCAATGCGCATACAAGAGACGGGGCTGCCGTTTGCAGGTTTCTTGCCTGGATTGACAAAAATGCGGCCCAGGGTGCGCTCAGCGAACTAAGTGCTTCCGATCAGCTGGAGCTTTTTCGCCAGGAAAATCAGCTTTTTCGGGGCTTGAGTTTTCCAACAATTGCCGGGTCTGGCCCCAATGGAGCCATTGTCCACTATCGGGTTACGGAAAAAACCAATCGACCGCTTGACCAAAATTCACTTTTTCTGGTCGATTCAGGTGCCCAGTATTTGGATGGGACAACAGACATTACCCGTACCATTTCAATCGGCACACCGTCCGCGGAAATGAAGCGCAACTTTACACTCGTTTTAAAGGGCCACATTGCCTTGGCAGAAGCCCGTTTTCCGGTTGGCACAACAGGTTCTCAACTCGATATCCTTGCCCGCTCGCCCTTATGGAACGCAGGTCTTGATTATGATCACGGCACGGGACACGGCGTTGGTGCTCACCTGTCTGTCCATGAAGGACCACAACGCATTTCCAAAATGCCGAGCACCGTTGCCTTGCAGCCGGGCATGGTGATATCCAATGAGCCCGGTTACTATAAAGAGGCGGCATACGGAATACGTATCGAAAATCTGGTATGTGTCCGCTCGATTGACGATATCGATGGCGCAGAACGTTCGATGCTTGGCTTTGAGACGCTAACCTTTGCCCCAATTGATCGTCGCCTGATTATCAGCGACCTGTTATCCGAGGCCGAAGCCCGATGGTTAGATGCCTATCATGCAGACGTTTACGCGAAAATCGCCCCTCAGATTGAAGGCGACGATTTGAGATGGCTGGAGCGGGCGACCGCTCCTCTTGAAACCTAGGACTTTATCAAAGTCTGCAGTAGCTTGCTGACAACACGTGGCAACGCGTCAACATCACGAACTCCGGCCAATAAATTTCGACGCGCCCATGGGTCGGTTAACCCTATGACCGCCAGCCCATTTTGATCCGGAATCGAGCCAATGGGAAGCACGGCAACACCAAGCCCATGCTCAACCATTCTTCGAACCCCATCAAAACTTGTGACCTGTACGGCAAATGTCAAAGACAATTCGCTGTCTGCGGCAACTTTCTCCAGGTGACCGAGCAATGAGCTGCCCGGTGGCAACCCAACATGGGGAAACGCCAGAGTTTCATTAAAGGCGATGGATTTTGTACCCGCCAATTCATGGTCTTTTGGCGCAATGACAACCAGTTGATCTTGATGGTATTGAAAAACCTCCAGTTCCCCAAAGTCGACGACTTCGGAAAAAATGGCGATATCCGCAAGACCTTCTATCACATCATTAACAGCGCGGGCGCTGGTGTCTTCGCGCATGGCAATACGAATTTGAGGGTTTTCCTTCTTAAAAACCGACAAATCTTTTGGTAAAAACTGAGTAATTGCAGATGTATTTGCGACAACCCGCACATGCCCTCTCACACCATCGGAGTGTTCGCTCATTTCTGCTTCCATTCGCGCCAAGAGCCGGACCAGACTGCGCGCATGCCGGATAAGCGCCTGCCCGGCTTCGGTCGGCTCCACACCCTTTGCTCTGCGGTACAACAAAGGTGTTCCCAGCCTGTGCTCGAGGTCTGAAATGCGTCGGCTCACGGCAGAAGGCACAATCGCATTGGCTGTCGCAGCGGCAGCGATGGAACCGTGATCAACGGTGCTGAGGAATAATTCCAGGGTTGTTAAATCAAAACGAATGGTTTTCTCTCCTCAGTCATTGCAAACCCGTTTTCTCGGTAAAGCACGCACATGGCCACCTGTATCCACATCCGGTAATTGATCAATAAGGGCCGCCGCGTCCAACAGTTTCCCAAGACCGATACCCGTCTTCACTCCCATATTTTCAAAGGTGAAAACCAGGTCTTCACTAGCGGTATTTCCCGATGCTCCCGGCGCAAACGGACATCCCCCCAACCCGGCCGCCGCCGCATCGAAAACCCGGATACCCGCCTCATAAGCATAAAGCGCATTCGCCACACCAAGGCCATAGGTATCGTGCCCATGAAACGCCCATCCAACGTTTGGCTCCGCTTTATAAGCATCAACCACCTCTGTGCAGAGTGATCGCACATGATCGGGAAAGGCCCGTCCCGTCGTATCACACAATCCAAATTCCATCGGCATATCCATAGCGAGACTTTGCTGGATAATATCTCTCACCGCTTTTTCTGGAACACGTCCCTCATAAGGGCAATCAAAGACCGTGGCGATGTTCACGCGCAATTGAAAGCCGGGCACCTGCCGTCCCATCTCGACAATTTTTTCAAGCTCGCCCAAAGAGTCCGCAACGGGTCGTTTAACATTACTTTGATTATGTGATTCCGAGGCAGAAAGCACAAAGACAAGATCAGAAATCCCGGCTTCAATGGCATTTTTCGCCCCAAAGGCATTTGGAACCAAAGTGCTTAAACGGACACCAGCAAGCTTTTGCCGCTCGGAGACAGCTTTGTGGACCTCCGCCGTATCCGCCATTTGTGGAATGGCTTTTGGGCTGACAAAAGCCCCCACTTCTACCCGCTTGAAGTTTGCGTCCAGAAGAGCATGGGTGACCTCAATTTTCTGCGCTGTCGGGATCGGTGTTTTAACCGCTTGAAAGCCATCTCGTGGCGCGACGTCAACAATTTCGACAGTGTTTATTTGGCTCATAGGGCACCTTCCGACTTCAGGGTATTGATTTGTTGATCCGTCATATTCAAGAGATCACTGAGCACATCGTCCGTATGCGCGCCGACTTCCGGGCCCGGCCAGGCGATACCCGTCCCATCACTTCCCGAAACCTTTGGGATGACACCCGGATGTAAGACATTCCCAAAGTTTGGATCATCAACCGGCTGGATCATACCTCGCGCCTGAAACTGTGGATCGTTCGCGCAGTCTTCGATTGTATAGATTAATGTGGACGGGATATCGGCTTCAGCCAAAACGGTTTCAACGGATTTTGCATCGAAATTTTTTGCCCATCTGGCAATCGCTTCATCCAGTTCCAAAGCATTCTCCACACGGCCGGGGTTATCTGCAAACCGCGGGTCGTCGGCTAAATCAAGGCGTTTCATCAAGATCATCAACCGCCTGAAAAGAGCGTCCGAATTTGCCGCGATAATAATCCAGCGGCCATCTTTGGTGGGATATGCATTGGACGGGGCATTCGTCGGAAGCGTCGCGCCCGTTGGTTGGCGAATTTCACCCAGTTTGCCATATTCAGGAAGGCATCCTTCCAGCAGTGAAAACACCGATTCTGTCAGAGCAACATCTACGGATCGGGCTTTTTCGTCGGGGCGCTTCTGCTTGTCAAAGACGGCTGACATTAAACCGATTGCCGCATAAAGACCGGCGACCATATCGCCAAGGCTCACACCCGTACGCGCCGGTGGCAGCTCCGTCATCCCTTCCGGAAATCCTGTCAAATGTCGCAAGCCACCGATGGCTTCTCCGATCACACCGAAGGCAGCGCGGTCACGGTCTGGCCCTGTTTGTCCATAGCCGGAAACATGAACAACCACACAATCAGGATTGATTTGCGAGATCACATCTTCACCAAGCCCCCAGCGCTCCAGTTGACCCGGCCTGAAGTTTTCAACAACAGCGTCGCATTCCGCAATAAGCTGTTTGGCAACATTCAAACCACTCGGGTTCTTAAGGTTAATCGTCACAGATTTTTTATTGCGCCCGTGCACAGACCACCAAAGGCTTTTCCCATCAACCCGTTTGCCCCAACTTCGCACAGGATCGCCTTTTTCAGGGGTTTCGATTTTGATAATTTCAGCCCCCAAATCACCTAACACACGCGTACAAAAAGGTGCGGCAATAAAGTGTCCCAATTCAAGAACACGCAATCCCGTCAATGGCCCATGCTGGTTTGATTTGGTCATCGTGTCCGCCATTTAATGATCCACATAATTCGAAATTTCGACAAGATTGCCATCCGGGTCATAGAAATAGACGGATAGGATTGGCCCTGTCGCTCCTGATTTCTCAACCGGGCCCAAATCAATGTCGACGTTATGACTTTTTAAGTGGGCAATGACATCATTTAGCGGTGTTTCTGTGATCAGGCAGAAATCTCCTGAACCCGCTGTTGGTTGCTTTGCCCGCTCCGGATAGGGGTTGGCAGCAGGATGCAAATTTATTTTTTGGCTTCCAAACCGCAGGCCTTTTCGCCCCCCGGCAAATGTAAAACCCTCCATTCCCAGAACGCGCTCGTAAAACGCGATGGTTGCATCAACAGAGGCAACCGTGAGAACAATATGATCAATTCGGTCGATTATCACTTAGCAAATCCTTCCGGGGAAATGAGCGCTTCACCTCTTTATAACGAAGGTGTTCGATAACCGGTAACGGTCGTTGAAGATTTTTGACATCTCAAATTGTGATGTCTTTTTTACATTTGGTCAATTTTTGCGATGTCTACACGCTTGATTCAGCCCTTTTGGGCCTCATATAGATAGACCCGGCTTTTGTAGATATCGTCAGCCGCCTGCTCGTCAACCGGCCGCCAGTCGCGAAAGGCAAAGGTATTTGAAGCAACCAGCGCTCCTGTTTGTAGTTCCTGATCCAGTTTTATCCGGAGCTTTTCCATGGGCTTCGGCAGCAAGTAACAGAGCACCAGCGTCGCATTTGACAGATCATGGGTATGAAAATTCCCGAGTTTGAAGCTGAGATTATTCTGGCCAGAAATCGACAATCGTATTTTCGACACAACCCAGGGCAAAAGTGATATCTCGAAGCCGACGATCCGATGCTTGGGATAAGTCCTGGCCAGTGCAAAAGCCATCCCGCCCCAACCGCTGCCCAATTCATAAACACACGAGGTCTCTGGATCATGCGGCAAGCGTTTGGGGAGGATGCCAAGCAGGGCACGTCGAACTTTTGTTGACGTTGGAACAGGAGAAGAACCGGTTAGCATTGTAGGAATGAAGATGCTGGCGATAACTGTCATCGCCATGGTTAGAATAGTGAGTTCAAGCAGCACGTCATTTCCCTATTCAATTAACCCCGGAATTGTATGTATCTTTTTCTCGGAAAGCCCGTTATAGCTGAGTTGTAAGCTTAAGATAAATGAGTAAAATCAAAAGCTGAACTTGAATAAAAAATGATCTGAAAGACGTACTTTTAGCCATGGCATTATTTGGTCGAAAGAAAAAAGCGCGTGGCCCATTGCCGGCTCCGCTGGATCCAAAATGGAAACATGGTGGTGAGGGCCGCTTCCCGCGCTTTCTCGACCTTGACCCGGAAGCGGCGGGCCTGTCAAAAGCCTCTGGCATTTTTGTGATCTGGCACACGGGCGCGCAACCGGGCTGGGTTTATGTGGGTGCAAGCAAAGACTTGGCCGCCGATTTTTTTAGACTGGGGGATGATGAAGACATTCTGCAATACAGAGATCGTGGATCGCTTTATTGTTCCTGGACCTTTATCCGTGAAGAATTTCAACCGGGTGTCCAATGTTACTTAACAATGGCCCTGAAGCCAAAAGTTGAAAACCCGAACTGCCCGGATGAAGAAGACGTTGAACTTGTGCCCGTGTTGCCGCCAGGCATGACGCTGGAACAATTGGAAGCGATGTTTGCTGACCAATAATAGAGCATCCCGACGGTAATGCTGTTTAGCCCCATGCAATGACCAGAAAGTCCTGGTTGTATGCAATCCCTTCGGTTTCCAGCACGAGCGCGCTAGGGACAGCATTTTTGCTCAAGCTGCTCCACCATTTCCACCATAATCGCGTTCAAGTCATAATCTTTGGGCGTAAAAACCCCAGCGACACCGGCGTCTTTGAGCGACCGGGCATCAGCTTCAGGAATAATGCCGCCAACGAAAACCATAATATCATCCAATTCCAGTTTTTTAAGCAGCCCCATGATATCGCCAACCAAAGAAACGTGAGAACCGGAGAGCACACTCAGCCCCAGGATATGAACGTCTTCTTCCAAGGCGGCTGAGACAATTTCTTCTGGCGTTAGTCGGATGCCCTCATAAACCACTTCCATGCCAAGGTCTCTTGCCCGCACCGCGATCTGTTCAGCTCCGTTCGAATGACCGTCCAAGCCCGGCTTACCAACCAACATTTTTATGGGTCGACCCAATTTTTCAGCAACCGCAGCAACCTGTTCGCGAGCTGGCGCGACATCTGATTGAGCCTGAACGACGGCCCCACCAACACCTGTCGGCGCACGATACTCACCATAAACATCGCGTAAGACCGATGCCCATTCGCCTGTTGTAACGCCTGCATGTGCGCACGTGATGGATGGCTCCATTATATTCCTGTCTTTACGGGCAGCATCCTTCAGGCCTTCTAATGCGTCCTTTACCGCAACGGAGTTTCGTTTTTCGCGCCAGAGTTTCAATCCGGCAATCTGATTTTCTTCGGCTTTCGGATCCAGATTCAGAATGGCATCGTCTCCCGCGACCAAAAGCGATGGTTCCGCTTCAATAAACCGGTTAACCCCGACAACCGTCTGCGCCCCCCTTTCAATATCGGCGATCCGGTTTGCATTGCTCTCGACCAGCTTTTGTTTCATATAGTCGACCGCCGCCACAGCACCTCCCATCTCCTCAATGATTTTCAGCTCGGCAAGAGCCTCCTTTTTCAAGGCCTCCGTTTTGGCCGCAACTTCAACAGATCCCGTAAACAAATCCCCATACTCCAAAAGATCCGTCTCAAACGCGACAATCTGCTGCAATCTCAATGACCATTGCTGATCCCAAGGCCTGGGCAACCCCAACGCTTCATTCCAGGCGGGCAATTGCACGGCACGTGCGCGCGCACCTTTACACAAGGTAACGGCCAGCATCTCGAGGAGAATTCGATACACATTGTTTTCCGGTTGCTGTTCGGTAAGGCCCAGCGAGTTTACCTGTACGCCATAACGAAAACGGCGCAGCTTGGGGTCTGTAACACCGTATCGTTGACGCGTGAGGTCATCCCAAAGTTCGGTAAAGGCGCGCATCTTGCACATTTCGGTGATGAAGCGAATGCCAGCATTGACGAAAAAACTGACCCGCCCCACAACCCGGGCAAGATCAGCTTCCGGCACCTGCCCTGCATCGCGAACCTGATCCAGAACCGCTTTCGCAATGGCCAGTGCATACGCCAGTTCCTGTACCGGCGTCGCGCCCGCTTCCTGCAAATGATAAGAACAAATATTGGTTGGGTTCCATTTCGGTACTTCTTTATAGGTAAAGGCAATTACATCAGCGGTTAACTTCAAACTGGGGCCCGGCGGGAAAATATATGTCCCGCGCGACAAATATTCTTTCAGGACATCATTCTGCGTCGTCCCCGACAGGTCCTTGCGGTCAGCTCCTTGCCGTTCCGCAGCCGCAATGTACAGCGCCAGCAACCAGGCAGCCGGCGCGTTTATTGTCATCGATGTATTCATCTCGGCCAATGGAATTTGATCGAACAGAGCTTCCATATCACCGAGATGGGATATCGGCACCCCTACCTTACCGACTTCACCACGGGCAAGGACATGGTCCGAGTCATATCCGGTTTGAGTTGGCAGATCAAAAGCGACGGATAGACCGGTCTGGCCCTTGGCAAGATTACCGCGATACAACGCATTCGACTCGGCCGCCGAGGAGTGTCCTGAATAGGTTCTAAACAACCAGGGTTTGTCACGTTGAGGCACTCCGTCAAATGCTGCATCTGCAAACTTTTCATCCATTGGTCACCTGCATAAATTCTAATTTTTTCGCCAACTTATTGATATCAAACAATACATAAAGTAATATTATTTCGTTTTAATGTTCATATACGAAATTAACAAATTGTGCGTTGCAAATAAAGACATAAAGATTTAGTTCTGAAAATAGGCAAAACCAGCTTCCCCAAAGGAGGACACCATGACCGACGCTGCTGAAGTCATCGATTTATATCCCGATCTGGAAAAGAAAGACCTTTACGAACTTGGCGAAATTCCGCCACTTGGGCACGTCCCAAAAAAGATGTACGCCTGGGCCATCCGCCGTGAACGCCATGGTGAACCCGACACCGCAATGCAATGCGAAGTCGTCGACGTTCCCAAGCTCGACAGCCATGAAGTGCTGGTCATGGTGATGGCCGCCGGGGTTAATTACAACGGTGTTTGGGCCGCGCTCGGCCAACCAATCTCCGTCTTTGATGTCCACAAAGAACCCTACCATATCGCCGGGTCTGATGCCTCCGGCATCGTCTGGGCCGTGGGCTCAAAAGTAACCCGCGTTAAAGTTGGTGATGAAGTTGTTGTCCATTGCAATCAGGACGACGGGGACGATGAAGAATGCAACGGAGGCGACCCGATGTTTTCAACATCTCAGCGTATCTGGGGTTATGAGACACCGGATGGCTCCTTTGCCCAATTCACCCGCGTTCAGGCTCAACAATGCATGCCACGCCCCAAACATCTGACATGGGAAGAGAGTGCCTGTTACATTTTAACCATGGCAACGGCTTATCGAATGCTATTCGGCCATCGCCCACACATTCTTCGGCCCGGCCATAACGTTTTGGTTTGGGGCGCATCGGGCGGGCTGGGATCGATGGCGATTCAGCTTATTGCGACGGCGGGTGCCAATGCCATTGGTATCATTTCTGATGAAAGTAAACGTGACTTTGTTATGGGACTGGGCGCCAAAGCCGTGCTTAATCGCAATGACTTTGATTGCTGGGGCCAATTGCCAGAAGTGAATGGCGAGGGCTTCAATGACTACATGAAAGAAACCCGCAAGTTTGGTAAAGCCATCTGGGAAATTACCGGCAAAGGCAACGACGTCGATTTTGTCTTCGAGCACCCGGGCGAAGCAACGTTTCCAGTCAGTTGTAACATCGTAAAGCGCGGCGGCATGGTCGTCTTTTGTGCAGGGACGACAGGGTTCAACCTCACAATGGATGCCCGGTTTGTGTGGATGCGGCAAAAACGCATTCAAGGCAGCCATTTTGCAAACCTGAAACAATCCTCACAAGCCAATCAACTGGTCATCGAGCGCCGCATTGATCCGTGTATGTCAGAAGTGTTCTCCTGGGAGGACATCCCTCAATCTCACATGAAAATGATGGCAAACCAACACAAACCCGGCAACATGGCGGTGCTGGTACAGGCCAAATACCCGGGCCGACGCACGATAGAAGATTGTATGGAGGAATAATCCCCATCTCTGGTTCGGCAAACCCATTGAAAGAGTGCGGTCACTAACTCTACAGTGCCCATAGCTAACTCAGTGGAATTCGGCCGAACCAGACGGATTGGAGACCTCCTATGGCAAGAAAAACCAGAGAAGATTTTGAGCGCGAACGTCAAGCACGGGCGCGTTCTGACTTGGTAAAAGCTGGCATTGCCACACGCGGACGTCATGCAGAGGCAGCAGCAGAGGCGGAAATCGAACGCCTCCGGGCTTTATCGAACGCCCCCACAGAAGAGGCTCCCTCGCCGGCACCATTTCGGTTTTCTGGAACGTTCGTGATATTGGTCGGGATCTGCATAATTGGTTTTTAGCTTATCTTTTCCACGCCCTGACTGGAATTAGCGGTTGACGATTATTCGAATGATCAAATTTTACGACAAGAAATGAAGTTTTATAAATATGAACACATACATAGTTGACGATCTAATTCCTACCTGTGAAAGAGCACGGCACGCAGCAGAAGACCTATTGGCAAATGCCCGCCATGCGGTTTCTGATCTGGTCATCAAGGACGGCCGGCCCGACGCCGCTTTACTGGAAACGCATCAGTTTGCCGCCCACGGTTTTTCATGGATGACGACGTACGTCGAAGGACTTCGCCAGATGCTCGGCTGGGCGCAAAGGCTCGATGATGCAGGTGAGTTTGGTGACCTTGAGCAACTTTTATTGCAAGCGGCCTTTGGGGAATACCTCAAACAATTGGCTGGCGGCATTCCCATTAGTCAGGTCGAAATCGTCCGTCCCGGAGATATGGGCGTATCGGACACCGCTTTGCATGCGTTTTACACACCGGAAACAAATCTTCTCATGCGGGACGGTAACACAGATGCCGTTCGTATGCGCATCGCAGCGCTTATCGAAGATGGCAATTATGGTAAACTGGGCCTTGGTGATGAAACGCTCGATATGGTGCGCGATCAATTCTACCGCTTCACTGAAGATCAGGTAACACCCTTCGCTCACGAGTGGCACTTGAAAGATGAATTGATTCCAGATGGGGTCGTCGATCAGATGTGTGAGATGGGGGTCTTTGGTCTGACGGTGCCTGAAGAAGATGGTGGCCTCGGTATGGGCAAGTTGGCCATGTGTGTGGTCACCGAAGAACTGTCACGCGGCTACATTGGCGTCGGATCGCTTGGCACACGCTCGGAGATTGCTGCGGAACTTATCCGACTGGGCGGTACAGATGACCAAAAGAAAAAATATCTGCCGAAAATTGCATCTGGGGACATATTGCCAACTGCCGTTTTCACCGAACCCAATACCGGCTCCGATCTGGCCAGTCTAAAAACCCGTGCCGTGTTAACCGGTGATCGTTATATCGTAACCGGCAACAAAACATGGATCACCCATGCCTCCCGCACCGATATGATGACGTTGCTCGCGCGAACAGATGCGGACGAGCCGGGCTACAAAGGACTTTCCATGCTGCTGGTCGAAAAGCCAAGGGGCACGACAGACAACCCGTTCCCCAAAGACGGCATGACGGGGGGCGAAATTGATGTGCTCGGCTATAGGGGCATGAAAGAATATGAGCTGGGTTTTGATGGTATGGACGTGCCAGCCGAGCAATTATTAGGCGGTAGCGAAGGCCAGGGGTTCAAACAATTGATGGCAACGTTCGAGAGTGCGCGCATCCAGACCGCAGCGCGCGCCGTTGGTGTCGCGCAAAATGCCATGGAACTCGGCCTCAAATATGCGACCGAACGCCAACAGTTTGGCAAACCGATTTACGCGTTTCCGCGTGTCGCCGGAAAAATCGCCTGGATGGCGGTGGAAACTATGATAGCCCGACAGCTTACTTACTTCGCTGCACGCGAGAAGGATTCGGATCGACGATGCGATATTGAAGCCGGCATGGCAAAACTACTGGCCGCACGGGTCGCCTGGTCGAACGCCGATAATGCGCTCCAGATCCACGGTGGCAATGGCTACGCGCTCGAGTATCCGATCAGCCGGGTTCTCTGCGATGCCCGCATCTTGAACATATTTGAGGGCGCCGCCGAAATTCAGGCACACGTCATGGCCCGAGGGCTATTGAGTGGACGAAATTAAGATCGCGGCCTAAGAGCCCGCGTGTGGTCATTAACCTCAGTTGGGAAACAGGTTCATTATTGAGGCATCGATTTGGTTTTTAGAAACCAGCGTCTGACACAGCGATTTGAACAAGAGCCAGTCTTCTTCCGTGGTTCTGTAATCCCGCTCCCGAGAATTGAGCAACGTATAGAGCGTTTTGCCACGAACAACGAACTCCTCAAGCTGTTCCTTACTGACCCCTTCGACAGGCGGCCTCAGGTCTTTCGCACGCAACTCAGCATCAATAACAGCATCAAGGGTTGTGGTTTTTAAGGTTTCAAAATCCAATCCTGACTGACTTTGCAACCAGATTTCAAAATTATAATCTGACATTGATTATATCCTCACTCCTACAAAAAACATCCTTCAGTTTTCACCAAGACCGCACCGCCGGGTCAAGAAAGCCAATCTAATGGTCTTCACTCAAAACAGGAAATTATGTCTATAATACCTTGTGTCAAGGGCAGGAAACACAGGGTTTCGAGGCGACACGAGAATTAAATCAGGACTAATTTTTTTAACGGACAAATCAATCCAGTTACGCCGTCATAATGGAAGAAGGCTGTAGAGTGCATAGAGTTTGGCAAACCGCAAAGTAAGGCCCGCCACTCTAACCCTCCCTCACATGGAGGGAGGGAACAGAGAGAACCTCTGGGTTAGCCGCGACCAACGAACGGCATGTTGGTTGCCATGATCGTCATGTTCAGGATGTTGGTCTCGAGCGGCAGGTCAGCCATGTGAACAATCGCGTTACCAACGTGGTCAACGTCCATGACTGGCTCAGGTTTGATCGTCAAATCAGCTTGCGGAACGCCGTCGACCATGCGCGCCGCCATCGGGGTGAAGGCGTTACCAATATCGACCTGGCTGCATGCAATATTAAACCGCCGACCATCAAGCGCGATGGTTTTTGTCAGACCCGTGACGCCATGTTTGGTTGCTGTATAAGGCGCTGAGCCCGGACGCGGAGTGTGGGCTGAGATTGACCCGTTATTAATGATACGTCCCCCTTGTGGTGACTGATCTTTCATCATGTTAAAGGCGGCATGAGCAGTCAGGAAAACGCCGGACAAATTGACATCAACAACAGATTTCCATTGCTCGAACGTCAAATCACCAAAAGTTGTTGACGGAACATTGACGCCCGCATTGTTGAAGACCACGTCAAGACGGCCATAGGTCTCTTTGACTTTGGCAAACAGGGCGGCCACGGAATCGGGGTCACCCACATCTGCAGGAACCGCCAGCGAACGACCCGCAGCGTCCGGTGTTTCGGCAATCGCCAGAGACAGGGTTTCGTCCAGAGGCTCGGGGCGTCGACCGGTAATAACGACCGTATATCCCGCTTTCAGCAATGCCGTTGCCGCAGAGCGACCGACACCTGAACCACCGCCTGTTACTAATGCTATTTTTTCCTGTGAACTCACGACGTTCTCCCTCGTTGACTGAAACATTTATTCATGAATAGATAGGTGTTTAGACAAGGGGTGAAGCCAAAAGGCAACCCCCAGACCCGAAATTTTACAGCCCCGTTTCCGGGAACATCCCAATGTATGTTATTACGTTAGATCTCTATTTTGCTTTTATCCTGGCAACCGTGGTTTTGATCCTGATGCCTGGCCCCATCGTCACCTTAACGGTCGCGAACAGCTTGACCTACGGCACCCGGCATGGACTTAGAACAGTTCTGGGAACGAGCGTCGCAACCAGTTGTATGCTATTGGTCGGCGGGTTCGGGATGGCATCCGCTTTTGCTCTCTTGGCGGAAGGTTTCGAATATCTACGCTGGGCCGGGGCGGCTTATTTAGTCTGGCTTGGCATTCAAAGCTGGCGGGCACAGGCCGTTAAGCTAGACGAAGCGGACGCAACAACGGGCCCGAAAAAATCCTTGTTCTGGCAGGGTTTTATCGTCTCCATAACCAACCCAAAAACCATCTTTTTTTACGCGGCTTTTTTTCCTCAATTCATTGACCCCACCGCCGCAACCGGACCCCAACTCGCCATACTGAGCGTTACGTTTCTTGTCATCGCCACGTCTCTCGATTGCGGCTATGCCTTTCTCAGCGGTAAGTTACGGCACATGTTATCAAGCGAACGGCAAGGCCGGTTGCGCAACCGTATTTCAGGCGGCTTCCTGATTGGTACGGGTCTGGCCCTCGCATTTGCAAGAAAGTAGAAGACAAACAGATGGCGGCAAGTTCGACCCAAACCCTGTCAAACGTCAGCCTTAGGTTTGGAATGAATTTAGAAAATGAAACCTGGATGGATATTACATCATCAGCGCCAGCCACACTCCCAATTCAGAAGGCTGACATCTGTGATCTTTAAAACGCCGGCTCACCCTTTTCGATCCAGTCCAGATATTCAGCCTGCGTCGCTTCATTCGGCGGATATGTCCCTCGCGATGGCGTGCCGCCCGCAACTTTCATCTTGGCGAAACGCTCGAACCGTTCCTGCTCCAAACCGTCTTTTGCCACGGCAGCCGCGATTTGAGCGGGAATAACAGCAACCCCATCACCATCACCGACGATAATATCACCCGGAACGACCGCGATACCACCGCACCCGATGGTACATTGCACATCAGCAGGTGAATGCGCCGATACGCTGGCAGGCGCCGCCGCACCCGGACCATACATCGCAAAGCCGGACGCCTGACATTCTTCAAGATCGCGAATACCGCCATCTGAAACAATCCCCGCAACGCCCCGCACCTTTAAGCGCTCAATCAAAATATCCCCAACCACACCAATTTCGGAAATTCCGCGCGCGTCAATCACTAGAACGGAATCTGCCGGCGCTTCTTCAATCGCACGGCGCTGGGCATGGTCCGGGTCTGACAGTCGTTCGAAGGAATTGAGATCTTCACGGCCTGGAACAAATCGAAGCGTATAAGCCTCTCCCACTATTTTTTGGTAAGGCGCGTTAAGCGGCCGAACACCGTTCATACAAGAAAGGTGATATCCCTTTTTGTGGAGTTGCGTGTTGATGGTGGCAACGCTGATTTTTAAAAGCGCGTCACGAATAGATTGGTCCATTAAGGTGTCTCCGTAAGATTTTAAGAGTTCATATACTGCGATAACTTTGGCGCGACGTTCTCGGCAAGACACGTCATCGAGTTAAACCAAAGGGACGGGTCTCTGGAAATGTCGTGGCCCGTCACCATCAGATTTCCAAATTTTCCAACTTGATCGGTAAAGGAGATCAACTGATCGAGAACATCTTTTTCGGTTCCCAGAATAATCAGCTCCTTTGCGATCGCCATCGCTTCCTGGCGTTCCTGAGCTTCATCAATAGGCTGGATCAACCGTCCTTCGGCCAATTTTTGATGCACGTTGAGATAAAAATAGTAATCCGAGAACACACCGTTCGGATCATTAATAATGTCATCGGCCTGAGCTTTGGTTTCGGTTATAAGAACACTTCGACCGACCCGCCAGATATCTGGATCTGTCGGTTGCCCGGCGGGTTCCGCTTCTTCCAGATACGTTGGCCAATGGGTCGCGACATCAGCCGCCGGAATAAAGTTGCCCGACAACGGTATCCAACCTCGGCTGCCGGCAAGCCGCGCCAGACCTGATCTTGGGCCCCGCAGGGAGACGGCAATTTCCGGATGGGGTGTCTGATAAGGGCGGATCATCTGCCCGACGCCAATCTCGGGTATGATATGATCTTCAAGGGCAAAAGGTCGCCCGGGACCATCGTGACGCAGTGGTGTGTCCTCTTGCCAAAGGCGCAGGATCGCATCAATTGATTCGACCATGACTTTACCCCGATTGGCGTGGTCCATCTGCCCAAAGATTTCCCAGTCGCTCGACAGCCCACCAGAACCAATGCCAAAGATAACGCGCCCCTTTGACAACTGGTCCAAAAGAGCAACGTGCGCTGCAACAACTGCCGGATGCTGATTTGGCAGACAAAGCACCCCGCTGCCCAGCTTGATATTCGGTGCGGCATCAAGGACTGAGGCATTAAAAATCAATGGGGACGGTATGGGCTCGCCCGTTGAGGTAAAATGCTCCCCCATCCAGGCTTCCGTGAACCCAAGCCTATCGGCCAAGATCACCAGTTCGCGATCCTCCGAAAGAGCATCCGCCAGATTACGACTTGGCATATGGACAGGCATGGAAAACAATCCAAGTTTCAACATTTAGAGCTCCCGATAAATGATAACGAATTGGATGACATTGGGACGATAACACCTTATTTCATGAGGATGCAAAATTCTTGAGGAGGAGTTAATGTCAAATCAACACAGCGGTGGGTGCCAGTGTGGCGCTGTTACTTATGAGGTTGCAACGGACCCAATGTGGGTGGGCCATTGTCAGTGCACGAACTGTCAAAAATTCACAGGCGCAGGTCACGCCACAAATATGGTTGTTCCCAAAGAAGCCCTGAATGTCACAGGACGCCTTCAGACTTACAAATATGATGCTGAAAGCGGCAATCACATGGAGCGCCATTTTTGTCCGACCTGCGGTTCACCGATCTATGGAACAAGCAGCGGCGCAGAGGCGATTGTTGTGGTCCGGGTCGGAACTTTAGATGCCCCGGATGCAGTCACACCGCAGGCTGTTATTTTCACGGAACGTGGGTGCAGTTGGGACACCATCGACCCGGAACTGCAATCGTTTCCGGGGATGATTAAACGCTAAGCCTTGTTTGGCAGGGACCTCGGCACTTGACGATCAGAAATTTGTCGACTAGATTTTTTCAATGATGATTACAAAACAGAAGCTCGACCTCCTACTTATTGACCCGGTGTCCTGAGAGACGCCGGGACGGCCCGCGCATATCTGTTTTCTAAAATTCGAGTAGTCATTATGGTTTTTCAAACAATTCAGTCGAAGTATGAGTTCTTATCTGTTGCAGGGCTTCTCCTTGGCCTCCGACTTACGTACGGCTGCTGGACATAAGCGTCCGACCGGCAGCCGTATCCGCGTCGCAATCTTTTTAATTTATCGTTTCATATGACCGCGTGTTACAGGCACGCCCGAGGAGAATACAAATGACAAGCATGGATCCAAACGGCCGTTACCCGGCTTTCGAACCCATTAACATCCCGGACCGGCAATGGCCGAACAATGTGATTACCAAGGCACCGATCTGGTGCAGCGTCGATTTGCGTGATGGCAATCAGGCGCTGATCGAGCCCATGGGCCACGAGCGCAAAATGCGTATGTTCAATAAGCTGATCGAAATTGGTTTTAAGGAGATCGAGGTCGGCTTCCCCGCCGCTTCACAAACAGACTTTGATTTTGTTCGCCATATCATCGATGAAAACCTGATCCCCGACGATGTTACCATTCAGGTTTTGACGCAAGCCCGAGAAGAGCTGATCACACGCTCTTTTGAAGCCATCCGCGGCGCCAAAAACGCGATCATGCATCTGTATAATTCAACATCGACGTTGCAACGACGTGTGGTTTTCCGCCAGGAACGTGAAGGTATTACCAAAATTGCCGTCGAAGGGGCTAAAATCATTAAAGCCTTGGCTGAACAGGCCCCTGCAGAAGACAATATCCGGTTCCAATACTCGCCGGAAAGTTTCACCGGGACGGAACTCGAGTATGCAAAAGAAGTTTGCGATGCCGTAACCGATGTTTGGCAACCCACACCTGAAAACAAGGTGATATACAATTTACCGGCAACCGTCGAAATGTCATCGGCCAATATCTACGCGGATCAGATCGAGTGGATGCATCGCAATTTAAACAAGCGGGACTCGATCATTCTGTCGCTGCACCCGCATAATGACCGGGGTACCGGTGTCGCTGCCGCTGAATTGGGTTTTATGGCGGGTGCAGATCGTATTGAAGGAACCTTGTTCGGCAACGGCGAGCGCACGGGTAACGTTGATGTTGTCACCCTGGCAATGAATATGTACACACAAAACGTTGACCCGAAGCTGGACTTTTCCGACATTAATGATGCCATGCGGGTCGCCGAACATTGCAATCAATTGCCTGTTCACCCGCGTCATCCCTATGTGGGTGATTTGGTATTCACGGCATTTTCAGGTTCGCATCAGGACGCTATTAAAAAAGGACTGGCGGCGATGGAGCAATCCAATTCAACGGAATGGGCCGTTCCCTATCTGCCCATTGACCCGAAAGACGTTGGCAGGTCCTATGAAGCTGTTATTCGTATCAATTCACAATCGGGTAAAGGGGGAATTGCCTATGTCATGGAGACAGATTATGGCGTCGAGATGCCGAGACGATTGCAGATTGAATTCAGCCGCGTTGTTCAGGAACAGGCCGATACAGGCGGCGCCGAATTGTCGTCCGCAGATATTTGGGAAACCTTTGATCGCGAATATCTGAATCAGAATGCGCGGTTCTCCTTTAAGGATTACCGAACCCTGCCGGATACCCATGCCAGTGAAGTCCGCAATTTAACATCAACGATTGTGGAAAATGGCTCGGAAATTGTTATTAAGGGTGCAGGCACGGGGCCCATTGACGCGTTCACTAGCGCCTTAACAGAACATAGCGGAATTAACGTACGGGTCGTTGACTATCATGAGCATGCTGTCGGTCGTGGAGCAGATACCAAAGCCATTGCCTACGTTGAAATCGAGAGAGATAACGGCGAGACGTTGTTCGGAGTAGGTGAAGATAAAAACATCACCGAAGCTTCATTGAAAGCCATCATCAGCGCCGTTAATCGCGTCGCAAACGCGTAAATAGAAGAAGCGATGTGCGGCCACAGAAGGCTCCAGCACGTGACTCAAAGACTTGAGACATATTTTATATTTTGAGGCACCGCCTCCGTAATGTCGTTCCCGGTTTACCGAGATCGGTTTTGCGGAGGCGGGCTTAAAACATGTGCGGCGCGATTAATCGCTGACCACAAGGTTTTCAGCAGAAGACTTGCCGTTGCGACCAGGAACGAGTTCGAACTCGATCGTTTGGCCTTCTTGCAAGGTCGACAAGCCAGCGCGTTCGACTGCAGAAATGTGCACAAAGGCATCCTGTCCGCCATCGCTAGGCTCGATAAAACCAAAACCTTTAGTCGGGTTAAACCACTTAACTTTACCAGTAGGCATCCTATTTAGTCCTTTTACAAAACAACAATGTTAGCGCGCCAACTGTTCAGCCCGCTATCGATAGATTCCACAATTTCGTGGGGTAACTTTGTTAAGAGGTAACTCTCGTCAGCACACGCCAAGACCCTGTGATATCTCCGCCAACCCTGACGGATTGGCCAAATTTGCCAGTTTCCAATTAGTTGTCAAGCGAATTCAAACAAATAGGGAACAGGCACTCCCGCCTATCAAACCCATGCTATGCAACAAAAACAGGCTACAAGATAATACCTAATCTCGTGCCAATTGATTTACCGATAATATTTTTTTACGAAAAGGCAATTTTTTCATGACGCCCCCCAAACAACTCCCTATATGTAAGGAATGAGCAGCTTACTTGGATTTTTCTTCGCCTTCGCGTTGATCGCAACATTGTTCGTATTGGTCCTTGGCATCGTGTCGTTTGCTGTAAACGGCCCATTTTACAAGAAACATTCGAACCATTTGATGCGTTTACGTGTCCTGTTTCAGGGGCTAGCGATCTTGGCTCTGGGCGTCTCGGTCTGGCTGTTTAGCTCCTGATCAGATTGGACATATACATTGGTTACTCTCACTAAGATTTACACCCGTGGCGGCGACCAGGGCCAAACGTCCCTTGGTTCCGGTGACCGGGTCGCAAAACATGATCTGCGCGTTGCGGCTTATGGTACGTCGGATGAAACGAATTCTGTTATTGGGATCGCCCGCCTGCATACGACGGGGGATGCAGATGAGATGCTGTCGCGTATTCAAAACGATCTTTTTGACCTGGGCGCAGATCTTTGCACCCCGGAAGACGGTAAGCGGGCAAACGGAGCGCTGCGGATTGTGCCCGAGCAGGTGGAACGCCTTGAGCATGAAATCGATGCGATGAACGAGCATTTGGAACCGTTATCCTCTTTCATATTACCTGGCGGCAAACCGGCAGCGGCTTATTTGCATTTGGCCCGAACGGTCGCCCGGCGTGGTGAACGACTGATGACTGAACTATCGGAAACAGAAACCGTAAACTCAGAAGCGATCAAATATATGAACAGGTTGTCTGACCATCTGTTCGTCCTCGCCCGGCATCTAAATGATGGCGGAAAAGCAGATGTTCTCTGGATTCCCGGTAACAACCGATAAGTCTCGGCATATTGCGTCGCAAACGCTGTATTATCGCGCATAAAGCCGCCTTGACGCTTCGAAAACACGGCCTTATTGTGCACCTGCGAAAAGTCTGAGGAAGATGGGAGCACGTTTGTAATATTTCCGAAGACCAAAGCAAGTTTTTAAATTTTTATAGGCAGGTTGCTGATGAAAGTCCTTGTTGGCGTAAAACGGGTCGTTGACTATAACGTCAAGATCCGCGTGAATTCTGATCAAACCGCAGTCGAGACTGCGAACGTTAAAATGTCGATGAACCCCTTTGATGAGATTGCCGTCGAAGAAGGCATCCGATTGAAGGAAGCCGGCACTGCCGACGAATTGATCGCTGTTTCTGTTGGACCGACACAAAGCCAGGAAACAATTCGCACGGCGTTGGCGATGGGCGCCGACCGCGGAATTTTAGTCGAAACGGATGCCATGACGGAACCTTTGGCCGTCGCCAAATGTTTGAAAGCGTTAATTGAAAAAGAAGCGCCAGACCTGGTTATTCTCGGCAAACAGGCGATTGATGATGACTCCAATCAAACCGGACAAATGCTTGCGGCCTTGATGGGGTGGTCCCAAGGCACGTTTGCATCAAAACTGGATCTGAGCGATGGCTCTATCAAAGTCACTCGCGAAGTCGATGGTGGCTTGCAAACGGTTGATCTTAAGATGCCCGCTATCGTGACGACGGATTTGCGTTTGAACGAACCCCGCTATGCAAGCCTGCCAAACATTATGAAGGCCAAGAAGAAACCCATAGATGTGACCAACCCGGATGAGCTCGGTGTAGACGTATCGCCACGACTTACCGTCTTAAAAGTTGAGGAACCTCCGAAACGTCAGGCTGGCGTTATGGTTGAAGACGTTGCCCAACTTGTAGATAAACTCCGGAATGAAGCGAAGGTGATATAATGAGCGTTCTTGTAATTGCCGAACATGATAACGCGGAACTGAAGCCCGCAACTTTGAACACGGTAACCGCCGCTGCGCAGTTGGGAGACGTCGACATTCTGGTTGCGGGAACCGATTGTGGCGCCGTTGCTGAAGCCGCAGCCCGTATTGAGGGCATTGGCAAGGTTCTCAAGGCTGATAGCGCCGAGCTTAAAGACGGCTTGGCTGAAAATATTGCTCCCGTCATCGTCACGCTGACATCAAACTACAGTCACGTCCTGGCTGCGGCGACGACAGATGGTAAAAACATCATGCCTCGGGTCGCGGCTCTTATAGATGTTGCACAGATTTCCGAAATCACCGAAGTCGTCGATGCAGAAACTTTCGTGCGCCCTATTTATGCAGGCAATGCGATGGCGACGGTTAAAACTTCCGACGCCATCAAAATCATTACTGTCCGCTCAACCGCCTTCGACGCGGCCTCCGCCGAAGGGGGATCTGCGACAGTTGAAGATTTGGCAGGGGCGACGGATGCAGGTCTTTCTTCTTTTGTTGGTCAGGAACTGACGGTTTCTGAACGCCCTGAGCTGACAAGTGCAAAAATCGTTATCTCTGGGGGTCGCGGAATGCAGTCGGGAGAGAACTTCCCGATGCTTGAAGAAATTGCCGATAAGTTGGGTGCTGCCGTCGGCGCCAGTCGCGCTGCAGTTGATGCCGGTTTTGTGCCCAACGACTATCAGGTTGGTCAAACAGGCAAAGTCGTTGCACCAGAGTTATATATCGCCGTCGGAATTTCGGGTGCGATCCAGCATCTGGCTGGGATGAAGGATTCAAAAGTCATTGTTGCAATCAACAAAGACGAAGAAGCGCCTATCTTCCAGGTTTCGGACTATGGTCTTGCAGCGGACTTGTTTGACGCCGTCCCCGCTTTGTCGGCAGAACTTGATAAGTAATGAAACGTAATAGCAGCCAGCCTGCGAAGGAAATCAAATGTCGTTTGAAATAAAAAAGATTGGTGTTGTTGGATCCGGTCAAATGGGAAATGGCATTGCCCATGTGTGTGCAAAAGCCGGATTTGACGTTCAAATGCTGGACGCAAATCCGGAGGCCGCCGCAGCCGGACTTGAAAAAATAGACAAAAATATGGAGCGTGAAGTAGCGCGCGGTATTTTTGACGCAGCTGATAAAGCGACTGCGATCAAGCGAATTTCCGCTGGTACGGATTACAACGCATTTGCCGATTGCCAACTGGTTATCGAGGCAGCAACAGAGGATGAGACCGTTAAGAAAATAATCCTTACGGAACTTGTCTCTGTCTTGCCAGACGATGCAATTATTGCATCGAACACTTCATCCATATCCATTACCCGTTTGGGTGCTCATACGGATCGTCCGGGAAAGTTCGTCGGTATGCATTTCATGAACCCGGTTCCGCGCATGGAATTGGTCGAGATTATTCGGGGGATTGCGACTGATGAGGACACGTATACGATCATCAAGGAATTAGCCGTCAAACTGGGGAAAATGCCCGTTAGCGCGGAAGACTTCCCGGCCTTTATCGTCAATCGTATTCTCTTGCCGATGCTTAATGAAGCAATCTACACCCTTTATGAAGGTGTTGGCTCAGTGGTCTCTATTGATACCGCCATGAAACTGGGCACCCACCATCCAATGGGCCCACTGGAACTGGCTGATTTCATTGGATTGGATACCTGTCTTGCCGTAATGCACGTACTTCACGAAGGCTTAGCCGATACCAAGTATCGTCCCTGCCCACTTTTGGTTAAATATGTCGAAGCCGGTTGGCTCGGGCGTAAATCAGGACGGGGCTTCTACGATTATTCAGGTGATGAGCCAGTGCCAACGCGCTGATCTACTTCGCTTATTCCAGGTTATCAAAAGCGGTGAAGGTCGGTGCCTTCACCGCTTTTTTTGTCTATAAACTGAAAAATTGACGGCAAAGCCATCAAATGAGAGCATACGGGTCAATTCAGTGAAAGAGACACACACCCATGCTCCCCTATCGTGCCACGCCCGTCCCCCTTGCCGCAGCCGCACTCCTGCTGGCGCTTTGGGTAGTGACCTCGACATCTGGCAGCATAACGCGCGCGCAGTGCGATACCGATCTTGAAGACTTGATGCGCGAAATTGAAATAAACAGAGACAAGGCCCTGCAAGATATTGAAACGCAACTCCAAGCAACCAATTTGCCACAGGAAAAACAAAACCTGTTGGCGATGCGCGAACACACTTGGGATCATGAAGAACAACAACGAGGTCAGGCCAACCATATTTGGCGGGACTGTATGAAAGCAGCGCAGGACAAAAAATCATAAAAAAGGCAGGGCCGAAGCCCTGCCCGCGACTCTAAATTTCCAGTATCCTCCCCAGGAAACTTGGTCGCTGTCCGCTTAACTCAATGCAACTCTGTCCTCAACTTCTGACGATATATATCAATCGGCACCAATTTACCACGCTGTTCAACACACCAAAACTGCCAACCGTTGCAGGCAGGCGCTTTTTGAACGTGCGCACCAACTTGATGGATGGAGCCCCTGAATTCAGCGGAGATAAGGGTACCATCAGCACGCACACGGGCTGTATGGCGGCGGCGCATATCGGTCAGGGTTTGCCCCGGTGTCACCAAACCTTTTTCAACCAACCATCCGAACGGTATTCTGGGTTCTGCGCGTTTTGTTGGAGTGTTCAGGAATTCATCTTCAGCCAATTGTTTTACCTTTGAAATTCTATCTTGAGCCAATTTTACATAGTCTGTATCGCGCTCGATGCCGATAAAGCTGCGGCCCAATTTTTTGGCAACAGCACCGGTCGTGCCTGTCCCGAAAAACGGATCAAGGACAACATCCCCAACATCGGTAGACGCCATAATCACCCGATGCAAAAGCGCTTCTGGCTTTTGTGTGGGGTGCGCTTTCTTTCCATTTTCTTTTAAACGTTCATTGCCCGTGCATAAGGGTAGCAGCCAGTCTGAACGCATCTGCAAGTCGTCGTTGAGCGCTTTCATCGATTCATAATTAAAGCGGTACTTGCTGTCTTTGTCTTTAGAGACCCAAAGTATTGTCTCATGGGCGTTGGTAAAACGACGGCCACGGAAATTTGGCATCGGGTTCGTTTTCCGCCAGACAACATCATTCAGCATCCAGTATCCAATGTCCTGCAATGTGGTGCCGACCCGATAAATATTATGGTAACTACCGATAACCCACAGCGTGCCATTAGGCTTCAGAACGCGGCGTGCCGCAGTTAACCACTCATGGCTAAATTTATCATACGCCTTGAAACTTTCGAACTGGTCCCAGTCATTATCAACCGCATCGACCTTTGTATTATTGGGGCGCAAGAGATCGCCCCCCAGCTGTAAATTGTAAGGTGGATCGGCAAAAATCATGTCGACACTTTCTTCGGGCAGCGCGTTCAAGACGTCGACGCAGGCCCCCTGAAGAATCTTGTTTCGGTATTTTGCGATGGGATCAGGCGTTAATTCCGCGCCTTCCTCCCTGATTTTTAATTTTTCTCTGCCCATGGAAGGCAGAATGATGGAGCGTAGAGTCGCGGTCAAGAGTTAAATAGAATCAATGACTTAGCATTGTTTTCTAGACCTATATGTGGGAGTCTACGAGTCCACCCGACCCAATATCTTGCGGATGGGTGCATATGTTTGGCGATGTGCCGGCGTGACACCTAGAGCCGCCAGCGCCTCTTGATGCTCGCGTGTCCCATAGCCGGCATTTCGCTCCCATCCATAACCTGGGTAGGCCTCTGCCAGGTGTTGCATTTCCATATCTCGGCTTACTTTTGCAATAACACTTGCTGCTGCAATCGAATAGCTTTTGCCATCTCCCTTAACAATTGGTCTTTCTTCGCAGGCAAGACCCGGCACCTTGTTTCCATCAATCAAGGCGATATCGACCCCCACGGCCAACGCATCAACGGCCCTACGCATTGCCAGAAATGTTGCCTGCAAAATATTAAGTTGATCAATCTCTTCGACACTTGCTCGACCGACCCCATAAGTAACCTGCTGACAAAGGGCTTTAAAAATACGATCACGTTTTGCTGCGCCAAGCTTTTTAGAATCATCCAACTGGCTTAGAAGGTCCGAAGAAATTGTGCCCCGCTCAATAACAACAGCCGCAGCCGTCACGGGCCCGGCCCAAGGGCCTCGTCCAGCTTCATCAATACCGCATGGCGCCAGGAACCCCTCCGACAAGGCCTGATCTTCATAATCGTAGCTAGGCACCGCTTTTCTTTGCGCTTGGTTTGGGTTTAGATTTCGATACAGATGTCGATCGAGGTTTCGACTTCCGCTTCGGTTTCGGTTGGGTTTTAGACTTGGAAGGCGAGCGGGGCTTGCGCTTGGCGACGGCTGGTCTGTCTTTTCCTACGTCAGGTTTCGCTTCCTGATTATGAGGAGTTTGTGCTTGCGCCGTATTGGGCTTGTCCACTGTTATCTTAGACGTTGTCTCGACACGTTTTGGCGCCGGCATGGGCGAAATATCGCCACGAGCCGCTTCCTTTCTTCGTGCTCTCTTCAAACGATGTTTCCGCAAGAACAATGCGATCCGCCGCCGAGAACGCTGTGTTTCCGTCATCGCGCCGTCGAATGTAATGGCGACCATTTCAGCTTCCGGTCCATAAACCATTCGTAAGAGTTCGCCTGCTTCTGTCACACCATACTGCGCTAACAACCTTAATCGACGAGCAGTGAAAACCCAAATCGGGCTCAGGGCTAAGCTCATGACTGTGACCGAAATGACCAACCGACTTTCATCCCGGGTAATGACGCCCGCCTCGACACCAACCACAGATAACAGGAAAGAAAATTCACCGATTTGAGATGTTAAAAGTCCCGCAATAAAAGCTTGCTGCCATGGTTGTCCTAATAACCCCAGCAGCGCCACATTCAGAACCGTCTTAAAAATCGCCACGACGAAAAACAGGGTCGCTACCAACGCCAGATTTTCCCAGATATAGGTCAGATCAATCAGCAACCCGATGGACAGGAAGAACACCATCATCAGGATGCTTTGGATCGGCTCTGTCACCTCAATCATCGCCGCCCGTTCGTTGGAATTACCAATAATCAATCCGGCAATAAAAGCGCCGTAGGCAGCTGATAACCCGACCAAACCGGAAAGCGCTGCCAAACAGAAACAAAACGCCAATGCAATAAGCGGTTTAAGAGCTGTCGAATTGCTGGCAAACCCCAGCAGTGGCAACTTGACCTTTCGACCGGTCGACAAAAAGAGAATAAGTGCGATCAGGAATCCGATTGAAAAAAGAATTTTGGGAACCGAGTACCAGTCAAAACCATCACCCCCCATGGCGGCCACACCCAACATCATGGGGACCACAGCTAAATCCTGTGCGATGAGCACGCCAACCGCAACCCGCCCGGCACGTGTGCGCAATTCACCAACATCTTCCAACAGCTTGATCGCAACAGCGGTTGATGAAACCGCTATGACAAAACCCAGTAAGATCGCCAGTTCAATTTTAAGATCAAAGACGACGGACATCAGAAGCATCGCGCCGACGGAACCGCCAATCTGTAATAGTGTCGCAAGTACAGTTAGTCGCCATATACGTCGAAACGACCGTAAAGAAAGCTCCATTCCAACGACGAAAAGCAGCAATAAAACGCCCATTTCAGCCAATACGTCGATTTGTTCGCGGTCTTCGACAAACGCAAGCACCGAAGGGCCCAACAAGATACCTGCCAGAATATATCCGACCAAAGCCGGTTGGCGAAATCGTTCCATAGCGAGACCGCATACAAGCGCAGCCAGAATGACCGCTGCGATTGCCGTCAACGAATGATGAACATCAGATTCCATTTCATAAGATTAACATGCCGACAAGGTCATATACAGAACTTACAACCTTGAAAACGGCGCCCTTTCGCGCCATCAATTGATAGAAAACTGCGCAGGGAGTATCGATCGATATGGCCAAACCAAATGTAACAATTCGCCAAATTCTGCAAACAGACCTGGAGGCTTGGCAAACCATGTGGGAAGAATATCTGGCCTTCTACAAGCAAAACTTACCCCCTGAAGTCACCTCAGCTACTTGGGATCGTTTTTTTGATTCCAGTTGTCCCATGTATTGTTTAGTCGCTGAAGACAAGGACAACCGGCTTCTTGGTTTTGCCGCTCACGTCGTTCATCCCGGCACCTGGGGCACAGGTAATGTCTGTTATCTCGAGGATTTATATGTGGCTCCCCATGCCAGATGCATGGGGGTCGCGCGAAAAATGATCGGGCATCTTGTCGACACGGGGAAACATAAGTCCTGGTATCGCATCTATTGGCATACCGATGGTGAGAACCATACGGCGCGGGCGCTTTATGATAAAATAGGCGTTTTGACTGACCGCGTGAAATACGACATCGAACTTTCATAGGGCCTGGGTTCAAATGCCAAACGAAAACCGACTAAAATAATGTCATTTGATCTCCGGTGCGCACAGGCCTTTTGAACAGACTCTTATCAAAATGCCGCTCGGCGGCTCGCTTATCCGCCATCCCAAATTTGCGAATGGCCGAGCGATAACGCTTGTTAATCATTTCCGCGTAAGGCCCGGTGCCAACCATGCGTTCTTTCCAGTTTGACCGATACAGTTTCCCGCCATGGGATTGACGCATTAGCGACAAAACGCGCTCTCGTTTAAACGGCTCATGTGTCTCCAGCCATTCTTCGAATAAGCCTTCTATTTCAAGAGGCAATCGAAGCAATATATAAACCGCACTGGACGCACCGTCGAGATGCGCCGCTTCTATAATCCGTTCCATCTCATGATCCGTAAGCGCAGGAATGATCGGCGCGATCATTACCGTTGTCGGGATACCAGCTTCAGCAAGTTTGCGAACTGCAGCCAAACGTTTCATCGGCGTCGGCGCTCTTGGTTCGAGTTTGCGAGCCAACTCACGATCCAGTGTGGTAATGGAAATGGCGACGCTTGCCAGATTCTTTTCAGCCATCGGTTTCAGAATATCCAAATCTCTCAGCACCAAATCGGATTTGGTAATGATACCGACGGGATGTTGGAAATTTCTAAAGACTTCAAGGACACTCCGCGTAATTTTCTGATTTTTTTCGATTGGCTGATAGGGGTCTGTATTGGCACCTAATTGAACGACATCACACTGGTATTTCGGATGTCGAAATTCACGCTCCAAAATATCCGCCGCATTAGGCTTCGATATCAATTGCGTTTCAAAGTCGAGGCCGGGTGAGAACCCATAATAGGCATGAGTTGGTCTTGCAAAACAGTAGATGCAGCCGTGCTCGCAGCCTTTATACGGGTTCAAGGAACGGTCAAATGGAATATCTGGTGACGTGTTTTTTGCGATGACAGTTTTCGGATATTCCGCCGTCACCTGCGTGCGTAACGGGGCAGCATCGTTCGGTTCACCCAGGCCCCAACCGTCATCAACAAGGTGCCGTGTTTGTGTCTCGAACCGCCCCGTTAGATTGGAGACGGCACCACGACCTTTCTTCGCAACAAAGGGCAGAACATCAACCATCTCCAGAGAATAATTAAAACACTAGAACAAATCAAGAACATTAACGCAAAAAGTGTCTTGTTTTGGCGGCCGTCTGCCAATTGGCCGCAAATTATACAAAGCCGGGTCAGAGTAATTTGAGGGCCAACGCTGCGACGACGATATATCTGGTCGTCTTGGCGATAGCGACGAGTAACAAAAAAGACCACAAGGGTTCGCGGAGAACGCCAGCCACCAAAGTTAAGGGGTCTCCAATGATCGGCACCCAACTCAACAGCAAGCTCCATCGCCCATACCTATGGTACCAGCGCGTCGCTTTATCGAGTTGTTCGTCAGAGGCCGGAAACCACTTTCGGTCCCGCAGCTTGTCAATCCCATGCCCCAGGAACCAATTCACAACCGCGCCAAGCGTATTACCTGCGCTGGCAACAGCGACCAGCAAAGCAACAGAATAGTCTTCGGAAAGGATAAGACCGGCAAGCCCTAGTTCCGACTGCGCAGGCAAGATAGTCGCCGCCAGAAACGCAACACCGAACAATCCTCCATAGATGGCGAAATCAGCCATAAATCAGCCGCCCCATGGCATCCCATCGAATTGGGCCTGCTTGATCAGGAAAAAACCGAAAGCGTCTTCTACCCGTCATCTGAATGAACTTCTTCTAGAAGCCATTCCCGAAAAGCGGCATTCTTAAAAACATCAGCCTGGGCTTCCGGGCAGACAACGTAGAACCCGTATCCGAAATCCAACTCGAGCTCGAACGGAATGACCAGTCGGCCACTTGCAACGTCACTGGCGACAATTTTTTTATTTCCCAAGGCAATGCCTTGACCGTCTGCCGCTGCTTCCAGTGCCAGAATTTCCGTCGTAAACGTCAGGCCAAGCGACGTATCGATACCTTCAATACCGGCCATCTTCAGCCACATTTGCCAATCGGGCTGGACCCAGCTGGTATACCCCCAATCACAATGTAAAAGCTTATGATACCTGATATTTTCAGGGGTATCCAAGGGATGCTCCCCTTTAAGTAAAGCTGGACAGCAAACCGGCGTCGTATATTCATGCATCAACAAATCGGACTTAAGGCCCGGATAATCTCCGTAGCCAAATCGGATGGCGAGATCGATATTCTCCCGGCCAAAATCAACAAGCCCGATTGAAGGGTCAACTCTAATTCGAATATCGGGATATTGAGCTTGAAATCTCGGCAAACGCCGAACAAGCCATTTTGCGGCAAAGCTTGGCGCCACAGAAACTGTTAGGGTGCCGGATGCTTCATGCGACTGCATTTTCTCTATCCCGGTGACAAGTTGGTCAAGCCCATCAGCCAAAAAAGGCAGGGCCGTTTGTCCCGCGTCAGTCAGCATGATTGCCCGGGTCATTCTGCGAAACAGCGGCACGCCAACAATATCTTCAAGGTTCCGGACTTGCTGAGACACGGCCGCTGCAGTGACGTTGAGTTCATCAGCCGCTTTCGTAAAGCTTAAGTGTCGTGCGGCAGCTTCAAACGCACGTATGGCATTCAGAGGAGGAAGTTTTCGCAAGTCTCATACGCCTTTATGAATTAGATTTTCTTTATCATGCCAGCAGAAAACATCGTTTGTAAAGAGCGCGGTGCAATTCTATTTATTATTCAACAGCGCAACACATAATAATTGGACAACAGATCAAAAAAGGAATTTAACCATGACAACTCTAAGCCCCACCTACACCGAGAGCAGAAATACTTTCACATTGCAGTCTTCCGAACTCAGCCTCAGCTTGATGGTCTCAATTTGGGCTCTGCATGCCGTTAATTTTGTCGAACGGGCCTTAACTCGTTTTCGCGCCGAAAACGCCCGTTAAGATTAATATTATCTTTACCATCACCTGCCCTGCGTTGTCTGGCAATCACGTCTGCCAACGCAGGGATTTTTTATGGCGATTTGCAGACGACCCTGGCTGTGCTATGTGATGCATCAAACGCATTATCTGAGCCGGGTTTTCCATGCTGAGCATTGTTATCCCCACCTTAAATGACGGGCCTCGATTTGGACCCACGCTCGAGCGATTGAGCAGTTACGAGGGCCCTATGGAGCTTATCGTTAGCGATGGCGGGTCTGATGATCAAACCTTTGCGTTGACAGCCAAGGCCGGTGGCAAGTTCTATATGGCCCCAAAAGGACGTGGCGATCAGCTCCAGATGGGCGCAGACGTCTCCGTTGGCAGTTGGATGTTATTCCTGCACGCTGACACCAAATTAGGCCCAGGCTGGGTAACAGCCGTAAATCGTTTTATGGCCGACCCTGAAAACCGCTATCGTGCCGCGTATTTTATGTTTGCCCTGGATGATACAAATCCCCGCGCCAGAACCATGGAACGGATTGTTGACTGGCGCTGCAAAACATTTTCACTTCCATACGGCGATCAGGGACTACTGATTAGCCGCGCGTTTTACGAACGCATCGGCGGCTTTAATGCGATCCCCCTGATGGAAGATGTTGACTTAATTCAACGCATCCCAAATCATCGACTCGAATGTTTGCCGGTATTAGCAATTACATCGGCAGACCGCTATCGGAAGAGTGGGTACCTTCTGCGCCCCCTAAAAAACCTTTTATGCCTGTGCCTGTTTATGATTGGCGTTTCTCCAAAAATCATCAACGACATATACCGCTAGGACATTTTGGTGAGCACACAAAAACATCTTATCATTATGGCGAAAGAGCCGCGCATCGGGCGCGTTAAAACTCGGCTTGCCTCAGATATCGGGACTGTAAAAGCTTGGTCGTTTTATCGGCATACACTGGCCCGTATCGTTGGCACGTTGGCTCGTGACACGCGTTGGCAGACCTGGCTCGCGGTTAGCCCGAATAGGTCCGTATCATCGCACCGTGTTTGGCCTGCTGGCGTTCCACGCTTCGATCAGGGGACAGGGAATTTGGGCGCACGTATGGAGCGAGCGATGCAAACAGTCGGAGGCAGAGGCCCTGTTGTTCTGATTGGTGCTGACATACCCGAAATCACACCCAACCAAATTGCAAATGCCTTTAGCGTTCTAGGTCACAACGATGTGGTCTTTGGCCCGGCAGAAGATGGTGGCTTTTGGCTGGTCGGGCAAAGGCGACGCCCCCGGTTCCTGGAGTTATTTACAGATGTTCGCTGGTCACATGCCGAAACTTTGAATGACACCCTGCGAAATATTGGTCAATCTGCCGACACGGGTTTTATCACCCCTCTTGCGGATGTCGACGATGGTGAGAGCTATCAAAACTACTTGAACCGTAAAGCCAGGATACAAGGGCTTCCCAATTTTCAGTGTTGATCACAATTCGGGTTTCCGTAATATAAAAGGCTTGTAACATTTGTTGCTGGAGCAGGTAACGCCCCATGGCCGGTCAACAGGTCGACGACCAATCGAAAGACTATTCCTGGTTCAAGCTCCTGTGTCTGTTTATTGGCATAGGCGCGTTGGTGGTCGCCAGCTATTATTGTTCCAGCACTGGTTATTCTTTGATCCCGATCGTCGTCGTTTGTTTGTGCGGGATTATTTTGTCGCTGACAAAAGCCATATTAGGGGGCGAGTGGGCGGTCTATATTGCGTTTATGAACTCTATGGCAATTGGCTTGGGTGGCCTCATTATCGCCGCTGCCGGACTTGGCATACTGGCATCCCCGTTACTGATTTATTTCTCAATCTAGAGAAACAGGCCTTTCACTTCAAAAACACGTCACGTATTTTTGCTCAGGCGTCTTACGGCAACCCAATGCGCATCAGACCTTCCGAACCCCGTTTCATACGTTGCAGATCTTTGCATTGCTGTGTGATCTTCCAGCCTTCAACTGTAAAATCAGGCCGGTGACGCAGAAGTACATTCACTTGTTATCGGGTTTTATCATCGTCACCCATATCGAGATACACCAACGCAGCATCAACATGGCCTAGACCGACCAAGCATCATTCCTCTTCGATAAATTCAAAGGCCCTATAAAAGACCGTAGGACCGGAGATCGGTTTCCAAAAACGCGATATCGAAAAACCGATGGACATGGAAGCCGAGTTCAAGGGCAGCACGCGCGTTTTCTTCCGAATCATCGACAAACAGAACATCTTCCGCCCGCCGGTCCAGCTTGGCCAGCACAGTTTCAAAAGCCGCAGGTTCCGGTTTACGTGCGCCTAATTCAGCCGAGCAATAAAGACGATCGCCAAAGATCTGTGGGATGTCTGTGTGAAGATCCAGCAGACCGTCTCGGATCACTGTACTGTTATTTGTTAAACCAGAGACCACGCACTGCGATGACAGCTCCTTGACCAAGCCGATCAGGATCTCATTGGCTTCAAAGGCGCTGGTCAATGCGTTCTGAAAAGTTGCTCGATCAAGGTTCGAACCGCACAGCCTGTTAAATTCTTCAAGACTCTGATCCGCGTCTAACTCGCCCGTTTCACATTTCAGATCGAAGTTGGTCGCAAAAACACGGTCCTCAACTTCTTTATCAGGCAAACCACAAAGTTCAGAAATGTATCGGAGACGACGTCCTGGATCGAAGGCAAAAAGAACCCCTCCCATGTCGAACAAAACGGCGTTCGGCTCAGCGGCCATATCTCACGGTCCCCATGTGTCTATGTATTAGGAAATATGCTCTTTCAAGCGCGGCATTAATTCGACGAAATTACACGGCTTGTGACGAATATCCAGTTGCTCATGCAATATCTCATCCCAACCGTCTTTGCAGGCACCGGGTGATCCTGGCAAGGCAAACAGGTAGGTCCCGTTTGCCACGCCCGCGCAGGCCCGCGATTGCACCGTCGAGGTTTTGATTTTCTGATAACTGATCCAGCGAAATAATTCGCCGAAGCCAGGAATATCTTTTTCCCAGACTTCTGCAAAGGCCTCGGGCGTCACGTCGCGGCCCGTTACGCCGGTCCCCCCTGTCGAGATAACGGCGTCAATCTCCGGGTTTTCGATCCAAGCACGAAGCTGCTCAACGATCAAAGGAACTTCATCTTTTATAATGGCACGATCCGCCAGATGGTGTCCGTCATTTTTCAGCCGATCAACCAGCGTATCTCCCGATTTGTCGTCGGCCAAGGTGCGCGTGTCCGATACCGTCATGATCGCTATGTTTACAGCGCGGAATTCTGTATCAGTTGAAATTGGCATCGGTCGTCGCGACCTCCTGACGGTCTTGCCCTTGCGGCATGTAAAGGGGCCATACCCCCTTGGCCAGAGCATCAAGCGAGGGGGATTGCTGTCCCAATTGATCGCGGTAAATCCATAGATTACTCAAAACCCGTTCAATAAACACCCGTGTTTCCCGTGCTGGAATGCTCTCAATAAAAAACAATGGATCATCCATATACTCGGTCGATTTACGCCACTTGTTGAGATTGCCAGGCCCACCATTCCAGGCTGCCGCCATCAGAAACAAACTGCCATTGATTTTCTTGTCTTTGAGTAAAATTTCAATGTATTTCTGACCCAGCGTCAGATTGATTTCAGGTTCATATAAATGCGAACGCTTTTTCGATCTGAATTGGCGGTCTTTGGCAACAAAGCTTGCCGTACCTGGCATGAGTTGCATAAGTCCGCGTGCGCCCGCATAACTTTTGGCTTTTGGGTTGAAAAGTGATTCCTGACGGATCAACGCATAGATAAGCGCCCTGTCAACCCGGAACCCTTCGCCCGGCGTCCAGGCAGGAATGGGGTAAGCCGCACCATCAAAACCACCACCGTTTGGATACAATTGATAATCAAGTTTTACCGCGAGCGACGCCATGTTTCCGCGCGCAGCCAGGGCCAGAATGCCTTTTGCAACGTCTTTACTGGCGCCCAGCGCCATATTTCGCAGTTCACGCTCCGCCCGTCCCGTATCACCAATTTGCAACAGGGCAACAGCCCTTCGGCCCCTTGGCAACTCGGTCAGGTTCGACACGGTGTCACCATCGAGGCTAGGCATGGACCAATTGAGACCCTTGCCCTGGCCGAGGACACGGCGTGCAAGCAACCCATAGAATGTGCGCCCATTTTCGGCAGCCGTCTTGAAGTAGGCGTTCACTTTATGCGGCTGTCGGGTTACCAGATAAGCGCGTCCTGCCCAAAAAGCGGCTGCGGCATGAAACCAATCGTCATCTCGGCTTAACTCCGCGGCCTTGGCAAATTGATCAGCAGCCTTTTTCTTATCACCCAGACGCCAATGCGCGAGACCTGTCGTCCAATGGGCCTGCGGGACGTACTTACCCGAGCGAGCAGCGGCGTTTCCCGCCCACTTCAAGGCCCAGTCATCGCGGCCTGCAGAAAAATAGGCCTGCCCCAACTTGGCTGCATATTCGTCATATTCTTGTTCGCTGAACAACGAGCGTGCTGTTTTTGTTGCGAGTGCGCGTTTTGCGACCAATGTATGGCCACGCCGCAAAGCATTTCGAATGTGGCGCTTTAGGGAACGGACCTTGGATCGAGAACCAGAACTTAATTTTTTGGACGGTATCCTGAGCGCTGTCGATTTTGCCCTCGCCGTTCCGCCAGACAGTTTTGCGGGGCGTCGGGGAGCTTTCCAATTTGCTGGTTTTCTGCGCAATGCCAGCTTGTAAATTTGTGCGGCTTGCGGCAGATCGTAATACCGTTCCATCCAAGCCTTAAGCTCTTTATATTTGCTACGGTAACGGGTCGGATGAAGATAGCGCTGTGCGAGCACATGCCCGAGAAGGACATTATCGCGCAACTTTTTGATGAGACGGTCCGCCTCTTTCCATTTTCCTGTTTTTTGAACCTTAAAGATGCGCTGATAAATATTGACATCAGAGGCAGGTAAAATTTGCGGAAACTCGACCTCTCGACCGAATCCCCGCGTCGCCAGAGAGACCGCTTCGTAAGGCTTGGGTAACTTGACAGATTGCCCGTCGTCTTCCGCAAACACTGCAGGCGATAGAACGAATCCGGCCACGGCTGCCATTAGCGGCAGCAAGAATTTAAATTTTTCAGGCTTCATGTTTGTCCCGTAACCCTAAGAGCTTTTGGCTTTTATACTGGAATCAGCGCCCATCTACAACCACTCAGAAGCAACACAGGCGGCTTCAACCGCTTGCCACTAGCGTTTTAATCAGCCCACGAAGACGTCGTTCATTGCAGATTAAGCATTTAGTTTTTCTTTGATCATCAGCAAATCCTGCCAGGCAGCGCGTTTTTGGGCAGGCGTTCGCAATAAATATGCGGGATGAAACATAGCTGTTGCATCGATCGGGCTTTCCGCTGCCTCTGGTTTATAGGTGAACCATCGTCCCCGAAGGCGACCAACACCTTGAGATTCTGCTAATAACGCTTTTGAAGCGGGTCCGCCTAACGTTACCAGTATCTTTGGGGAAACCAGTTCGATAAGCCGAGCAATAAACGGTGCACAAATTGCGGTTTCCTGTAACGTCGGCGTGCGATTCCCGGGTGGTCGCCAAAAGACCGTATTTGAAATCATAATCTGGCTGCGCTCAACCCCGATTGATGCCAGCATTTTGTTCAATAATTCGCCGCTGGGGCCGACAAATGGACACCCCTGCCGATCTTCCTGTGCGCCCGGTGCTTCTCCGACAAACATCAAATCTGCCGACGGATTTCCATCGCAGAAAACAAGGTTGGTAGCTGTTTTTTTGAGAGCGCATCCGTCGAAGGTCTCTAGCGCCGTTTGCAAGGCTGCGACATCTGCCGCTTGCGCAGCAACCGCACGCGCCGATTTAACGGCTTCATCACTAGGGGCTGGCGGGGCTTGCCCAAAGCTGCGCGGCGCCGGGTTTTGAGATTCACCAGCTGGCGAAGCACGCGTCAGCGCGGGCGCCGCATCGACCAGGGCAAATCGATCAACGGGCAATTCCGCGATCGTTTCATCAACCCCCATGTCCAGGTGCCAGCGCAAATTATCCAATGATGACAGGGCTTCGTTCATAGGTTCAAGGTAACACAAAATCTGCTTTATTCCATCTCCAAGATATTTGTTGAGACGGACGAAATTGGCATGGGAAGGGCGGAAACGCTATGCTATAGGGATTATGATATGTTTATGTGTTAGGAGATGAGTTCGTGAGTGCAGAACAACAACGTGAATCGATGGCCTTTGATGTCGTTATTGTTGGCGGCGGACCGGCAGGTTTGTCGGCGGCCATTCGACTGATGCAACAGGCTCAGGATGCTGATCATGAGTTGGGCGTTTGCGTTGTCGAAAAAGGCTCCGAAATTGGTGCTCATATTATGTCCGGGGCGGTCATCGATCCCATTGCTCTTGACGAATTAATTCCTGACTGGAAAGAAAAGGAAGCGCCGCTCAATACACCCGTCACAGACAATCAGCACTGGGTATTATCACAAACGTCGAAAACCGAAATGCCCCATTTTCTATTGCCTCCGCTGATGAGCAACGAAGGCTGTTATACGCTCAGTCTTGGCAACTTCAGTCGCTGGCTGGCCGAGCAGGCAGAAGCCCTTGGTGTTGAGATTTATCCGGGTTTCGCCGCATCAGAAGTTTTGTTTAACGATGACGGGTCCGTCAAAGGAATTGCCACCGGTGACATGGGCCTGAATAAAGACGGCACGCCGGGGCCTAATCATGAACCCGGCATGGAGCTTCATGCCAAATATTCCTTCTTTGCGGAAGGGTGCCGTGGTCACTTATCCAAGCAACTCAACGAAAAATTCAACCTCGACGCCAACTCCCAGCCGCAAACATATGCCATCGGGATCAAGGAATTATGGGATATTGAGCCTGAAAAACATAAAGCCGGGACGGTGATCCATACACAAGGCTGGCCCCTTAAGGACACCGTCGGCGGTGGCTTTATTTATCATCAGGAAAACAATCAGGTGGCCATTGGTTTTGTTGTTGCACTGGACTACGAAAACCCGCATCTATCGCCATTTGATGAAATGCAGCAATTCAAAACGCACCCGGCAATTCGCCCCTTGCTCGAAGGGGGGCGGCGCGTTGCCTACGGCGCCCGGGCCATTAATGAAGGCGGGCTGCAATCGGTTCCAAAATTAACGTTCCCGGGTGGCGCGCTGATTGGGTGCTCGGCAGGCTTCGTCAATGTACCACGCATTAAAGGCAGCCATAATGCCATGAAAACTGGCATGCTGGCAGCGGAAGCCGCTTTCGCATCTCTGCGCGCCGGCAGTGAAGGTGGAGATGAGTTAAGTCGCTATAACGAGAGCTGGAAGCAATCGTGGGTCTATAAAGACTTGCACAAAGTTCGCAATGCCCGCCCGTCGCTGGCGAAGTTCGGGATCAAACTGGGCACGATTTATGCGGGTTTTGATATGTGGATGAACAATCTGGGACTTGGTTTTCTGATGCCCTGGACGTTTGGCCATCATGAAGACCATAGCCAACTCAAACCCGCAGCAGAATGTCCCGAGATTAATTATCCTAAGCCGGACGGAGAAATCACTTTTGATAAACTGTCATCGGTCTTTATTTCGGCGACGAACCACGAAGAGAATCAACCGGTTCATCTCACTCTCAAAGATGACGCTGTTCCCGTATCCATCAATTTTGCGACCTATGATGGCCCCGAGCAACGGTTTTGCCCGGCGGGTGTCTATGAATATATGGATGATGAAGCGGTTGGAAACGGAGCGAAGAAACTTCAGATAAACGCGCAGAATTGCGTCCATTGCAAAACCTGCGACATCAAAGACCCGACACAAAACATCAACTGGGTGGTCCCGGAGGGTGGCGGCGGCCCCAATTATCCCAATATGTAAGGTGAGAACCTTTATCTGGGACATTCTTCAGTTAGAATACTCCTAATTCGTACGAAAGATCGAAAAAGTTCATGAAAAAAGAATTCAAGCTGTGGCGTCCCCTTACCAAACTTTGCCTGACCAGTATTCTCTTGTTAGGTAGTCAGGGCGCGGCGGCTGATGTAAATAAATCAAGCCCGGGCGCATCTTTAGCAGGGATTTATCTGGCAGGACGCCATGCCCAGAATGAGCGCGACCTTTCGCGTGCCGCTGATTTTTTAAAGGAAGTGCTGGACCGTGCCCCCGATACGCCAGACTTACAGCGCAGAACATTTGTCTTATTGGTCATGGAAGGTCGGATCGACGAGGCATTGCCAATCGCCAAGGCTTTGGAGAAAGAGCGGCCGGACGGGACAATCTGGAACCTTGTGCTGGTTGCTGACGAAATTAAAAATAAAAACTTTGCCGCCGCCGCAAGCCGCTTAAAAGGTCTGCCAAATACGGGATTAACCGGTTTGGCGGGGCCTCTTTTGCTTGGCTGGGCGTTGGCTGCTGAGGGGAAGTTTGACGACGCCATTTCCGCGATTTCCGTACTCGATAAAGATAAGGGGGCAAAATCCTTACACGATTTACATAAGGCGATGATCCAGAATTTCGCTGGGCGGACCGAAGCCGCGAAGGCTTCCTTGCTTGAATTGAATCAAAACGGAAAGTCCTTAAGCTTTCGCCAATTACAATTGCTTGGGAATATTTATACGCGTGGCGGCGAGACCCAGGCCGCTTTGGATCTTTATGACGTTTATGAACAGGACAATTCGGGCACGAACCTCTTGTTTGCAGCCCGCCAACAGATAAAAACCGGCACCACGCCGGAACCGCTCATCGGTTCGGCTGTAGAAGGTGCTGCGGAAGTCTTTTTTGGGATCGGTAATTCGCTTCGCATGCAACGGGCGCGGGAAACAGCGCTGCTGCTTGGGCAATTGGCGCTCTATTTGAAGGATGATTATCCGATCATGCATATTTTGATCGGCGAAATTCTGGAAATGGACGAGCGTTATGAAGACGCCAACTCCTATTACAAAAGAATTGCCCCGGCATCGACATTTGGACAAACCGCACAAATGCGGATCGCCAACAATTTGCACGATATGGGACGAACAGAAGAAGCCATTGCGATCGCCCAAAAAATGGCTGACACGCATCCCGATGACCCAACCCCCATTCGCGTGGTCGGTGACTACTTGAGAGCCAGCGAACGTTATAAGGAAGCGATCCCGGTTTATGACGAAGCCATTCGCCGCGCCGGCGAATTAAAGCCTGCACACTGGCGCCTTTTTTATACACGCGGTATCGTTCTTGAACGTGAAAAACTTTTCAAAAGAGCCGAGGTGGATTTCTTGAAAGCCCTGGAGCTACAGCCGGATCAGCCATTCGTTTTAAATTACCTTGGCTATTCCTGGGTCGAACAAGGTCAGAACTTGGAGCGGGCTCTCGAGATGATACGCAAGGCCGTGGCCCTGCGGCCCAACGACGGGTACATTATCGACAGTCTGGGCTGGGTTTATTACCAATTGGGCAATTACGATGATGCCGTAGCCGAACTGGAGCGTGCCGTTGAATACCGTCCGGAAGACCCCGTCATCAATGACCATCTGGGCGATGCCTATTGGCAAGTCGGCCGGAAAAAAGAAGCCCGTTTTCAGTGGCAGCATGCGCTCTCGTTGAACCCGGAACCTGATGTCGAAGAAAGTGTTCGGGAAAAACTGAAAAATGGCCTGCAACCGGTTTCTGAAGCGATTGAGAAAAAACAACTTCCGGCACCAAAGAACGACGGTTAACCGCGTCTTCCATGTCAGAACCTGATTCATTGATATGGGCCGCGCCGGCCAAGTTAAATCTCTATTTGCATGTCACGGGCAAGCGGGATGATGGCTATCATCTTCTCGATAGTCTCGTCACTTTCGCGACGGTTTGCGATGTCGTTCGAATAGAACGTGCCAGTGCGCTATCGTTGACAATCGACGGTCCGTTTGGTGAAGGCCTGCCCCTTACGTCTGATAACCTGGTCCTGCGCGCTGCAGAAAAATTGCGGCAGTTGACGGGCGTTTCTGAAGGGGCACACATTACGCTTACAAAAAACCTGCCGTTATCATCGGGAATTGGCGGCGGTTCCAGCGATGCGGCGGCCACCCTTCGTGGGCTTGTCCGGCTCTGGGGCATTCACCCTGGACATCACGATTTATCCGGACTGGCCTTAAGCCTTGGGGCAGATGTTCCCGTCTGCCTGTTTGGTCGTTCGGCATTTATGAGCGGCATTGGAGAACGCATCGAGCCGGTTGATGATCTTCCTGAAGTTCCCATGGTTCTTGTCAATCCTGGAATTGGCGTATCGACACCTGAGATATTTAAAGCACGAACAGGGACTTATAGTCCGTCTGGGAAATTCGAACAGACACCCGAAACGCTTGATGAATTCGTCACCTTATTGCAAGAAACCCGGCACAATGATCTGGCAGCACCGGCAATTTCCAAGCAGCCGGTTATCAAAGAGGTTCTTGATCAGATTGTCAGATCAGATGGCTGTCGGTTATCTCGAATGTCAGGAAGTGGTGCGACCTGTTTCGGTTTTTTCAACACGCCTTCGCAAGCAGAAGAAGCCGCGAAAACACTGGCACACGCCTATCCGCAATGGTGGGTTAAATCTGGCGCAATTCTCAATGATGTGCGCTCCCTGTCAGCAATCTGATATCACGATTTGGTATCCGCAAGAACCGGGTGGTTCTTGCTGTTTGATTGATTTAGTTCTTTGCCCGGATCAATCAAACAAAGGCTATAACACGTGGATCAAATCAAGTTCATTCCTCTGTCATCTCCATTAACCAAGGCCTACCGGGCGGGTGCTCGGGACGCCAACGGTCAACAACCCGAACGGTTTATATCAGATGGATCCGGTATTCCGTGCCGGCACTGCCTGCGCGATGTGGAAGTTGGCGAGCCCTATCTGCTTCTGGCCCACCGACCGTTTCCATCTGCGCAACCCTATGCAGAAACAGGACCGGTTTTTATCCATGCAGAACCGTGCAGCATCTATACCGATCAAACACTCTTACCGCCCGTCCTGGCGATCAGGGATCACATGTTAATCCGGGGCTACAATTTTGATAATCGGATATGTGAAGGAACAGGACAGATCGTCTCAACAGCTGATATCAAGCAAAAATCGATATCCCTCCTGATGGACCCAGTCGTACATTATCTCCACGTCAGATCAGCAACAAACAATTGCTTTCAATGCCGCATAGAACGGGTTTAACTCGTGCGATCTCAAGCACATCATCGCGCGGGCAGCGTTTTTTTATGGTCGAAAAACAGTTCTGGAACGATCCCTATCAAAGGGAGTTGGAGACACGTATAGCCTCCATTGACGGCACCACAATCACGGTTGCTGAAACCATATTCTTTGCCTTTTCCGGCGGGCAGGAAAGTGACTATGGAACAATTGCCGGACGCAACGTCGTAGGGGCTGAAAAGAAAGGCTTTGAGATTTTTTATACGCTGGAGAATACCGATGGTCTGGCACCTGGCGACAGCGTTCATATGGCCATTGACTGGGCCCGACGCTATCAGCTTATGCGCTTGCATTTTGCCGCTGAACTTGTTCTGGAACTCATCTACAAAGCCTATCCGGAAACAACCAAATCAGGGGCCCATATTGCGCAAGATAAGGCCCGGATTGATTTCGCGTGGGAAGGTAACATCACAGAAACATTCCCCCTCATTCAACGTCAAATCGAGACAATCATCAATGACAACAGGACTATTCTTTGTGACTTTAGCGATCGGGCGCAGGAGCGCCGCTACTGGAAAATTCAAGGTTTTTCCGAAGTCCCGTGCGGCGGCACACATGTGCGGGCAACGGGTGAAATCGGGCCTGTGCGACTGAAACGCAGAAACCCTGGCAAAGGGCAGGAGCGGATCGAGATTTACCTGGAACCACACACCCCCTGAGCGGTATCTGTTCGCCAATCAGACGCAATCTGCAAAAAGGCTTTTACGCTGTTGCGATGTCTTTGACTGTTTAAGCAAGCGACTGTATCTCGATTTTCCTGCTCGCATCCCACCACAGAAAGATCAACCACCCGCGTGTCCGCCGCCACCTCACCATCGAAGACAAAACCGATGCCAAGGCGGGCTGCGACCGCTTCGACAACGCCTTCACGACTGCTCAGTTCCAAAACACCGTTGAGCGTAATCTGTTGTTTTTTCAGAGCCCGCACCAATGATTTTTGCGTGTTTGATTGCGGTTCACGAAAGATCGTCGGACAGGCCGCAAGCTCTGCCAAAGTGACAACCGGTTTTCTGGCAAGGTCATGATCGCGCGGTAAAAGAACCCTCAATCCCCGTGTCCCCAACTCGATAAACCGGGCTCGTTTCTCTTTGGGTGGATTGGCGACAATAACGACATCTGCCGACCCATCCATCAAGTCACGCCAGACCATGGGAGCATTCGCCAAGACGACAGACATCTGGACTTTTGGGTAACGTTCGCGAAACGCGCTGATCAAACCCATTGCCAAATGGGGACCGTCTGCAGAGATACTTATATCCCCCATCTTAAGACTTTCTGATTTATCCAGAAAATCTTTTACCTCTGTCTCAGCCTGAAAAAGCTCTTCTGTCCGCTCAAACAGTCCTTTTCCTGCCTCGGTCAAAGTCACAGCTCCACCGCGCCGGGTGAAGAGTTTTAGCCCATACATGTCTTCCAGGCTTCGGACCTGAATGGTCACAGCAGGCTGTGTGAGGTTCAACCATTGGGCTGCCCTTGAAAAACCACCTAATCTGGCGACAGCGTTGAACGCCCTGAGCTGAGGTGTTCGCATAAGATCCTAGATATAAATTATGATATAAATTAATTTTCTAATTATAAATTTGATTATTAGCACGCGTGTCAGGCAAAGTCAGCACCTTCAATAACAAGTCGCGAGCAAGCCCTGATGCTAGATTCCGCCCCAACTGATTACATGAACCCACAAGTTCCAGACTCACTGCCACTCTACGAAATCCCTTTGATAGAAGCGACGGCGGAGAACTTTAAAGACTATGGAACCCTGGTCACCGACCCGACGACCCACCCGGTAGAGATTGTCCAATGGCCGCAACCCGGATGGCGGCCCGTTGACCCAGGCACGGGCGATGAAGGAGGATATGCCGAAGGGAATTTCATTTTTAAATGGCGTGGCGACGTCCTGTTTGCCGAAAATCAGGCGGTTAAGGATCAGTATTTACTGGGCTGGGCCACGCAGCCCGGCATCGCGTCAACCACCCAACAAACCGTGCCTCGCGACAAGCTGATTATCTGGCACGCCAATTATCACCCCGATGGCGGTCAACTTTTCTATCCAACCAATGGACAACCCTTCGTCGCTGCACTCGCCCTTCCCGGTGATGATGTGAAACTTGAAGACTGGGTCGCATTTTATTGTGACGGCAGTTTCGGCATCTGTATTCATCCAAACATTTGGCATGAAGCCATCGCACCGGTCGCCGATGAAGGGGAGTTTTATGATAAACAGGGTAAAGTTCATGGCCGCATCAGTTGCGACTTTGCCAAGGAGTTTGGGCATTTCCTCTCAATTCCGTTGCGGCTTCCCTAAGGCATCGTCACGCTATGAACGTAACAAAGATTGGCGGATAGGTGTAAGCCGTTTCACGACATCTGCTGACACTTGGTCTTTATCATACGCCTCAGCCATTGATGGGCTGGGTCCTCTGTAAAACGTTCGTGCCAAATTTGCGATACTTTGAACGGCGGGGTCACGAGATCTTGCGGCAGTTCGCTGCAACAAAGGTCTTCGGTCAAGACCTGTCGAGCAAGGCGTTCAGGAACTGTAACAATTAGGTCCGTGGGTGCGATCACTGCACTGAGCGTTAAAAAATGAGGTATTCGCAGCGCGATTATTCTGACGAGTCCGCGCTCTTGCAGCATCTCGTCAATGCGCCCGCGTCCTTTGCCGGTAATGCTCAACAAGGCATGAGATGCAGCGGCATAACCCTCAAGGGTCATTTCCGTTTCATGCAAGGGATGGCCCTTACGCATCAGACAAACTTGCCGGTCTTCCAGCAAGGTTTGTGCGCAAACATTCGTAAGGACAGGGCCGTCATCGACGACCCCAAAGCCGAGCGAAATTTTCCCTTCGCACATGTCCGCAATGGCGCTTTCCGAAAGGTTTTCCATATCGATCTGAATTTGAGGAGCCAGGTTTAATACCTGCCCCAGAACCGCCGGCATAATCAATTGTGACAAGTAGTCCGGTGCCATAATGCGAAACCGATCCCGCGCCTTGGCAGGGTCAAACACTTGCGGTTTGAAGACTTGGGCAAGCTGCGCCAGCGCGTCTTGCACAGGTTCACGAAGGGAAACCCCACGGGGTGTCAAAACCATTCCCCGACCAGAGCGTACGAGTATCGGGTCCCTTAAAACATCTTGCAGGCGACCTAACGCCCGGCTCATTGCCGGCTGGGAAAGATTGACGCGCTCTGCCGCCTTACTGACGCTTTCCGTTTCCAACAAAGCTTCAAGGGGCTTCAGCAGGTTTAGGTCTATACTTAAAACATTCACTTCATGCATGAATAATATATAAAACATGCATTAGAATTATTCAATAATCTCTATTAGGTTCCGTTCATCGAAACCATACCCCAAGGAGATACACTTATGTTTGTCATTTCAGGCGTTACCGGGAACACAGGCTCCATCGTTGCCCAAACCCTTATCGACCAAGGCCAGCCGGTTCGCGTGATCGTTCGGTCCGCGGAGAAAGGCGACTCATGGAAAGCAAAAGGTGCTGACGTTGCCGTTGCAGATATCAAAGACACAACGGCCATGACCAAAGCCCTGGACGGCGCAACGGGCGCCTACTTCCTGCTACCTCCCGACCTTACCAGCGAAACCTTTATTGACGAGAGCATGGAGCGCGCCGAGGCCATCGTCGCGGCAGCAACCGCGGCGCGATTGCCACATGCTGTCATCCTCTCTTCTGTTGGCGCTCAACATGCAGAACAAGTCGGCCCGATTTCAACCATCGCCCATCTTGAAACACTTTTTTTGCGCGCATCTATCCCTTTAAGTGCGGTTCGTCCTGGGTATTTCCTGGAGAACATTCAAGATGTATTGCCGGCCGTCGTCCAAGACGGGATCTACCCGAGCATGATCCTGCCGCTGGATTTCAAGATAGATATGGTCGCCACACGAGATATTGGCTTAACGATTGCCGACGCCCTTCTAAACCCGCCGACAATGCCGCATCGCATTATTGAACTCAAAGGCGCACGCCAATATTCCGCAAACGATATCGCGGCAGCCCTTTCCAGAACTCTGAACCGTAAAGTCATGCCAGTCCCGGTACCGCAAGAAGGTTGGGTGGAGCAACTCAAACAAAGCGGTTTATCCCAACAATCAGCCGAAAGCATCGCTGAAATGCATGCCAACATAAACAATGGTCGCATCGACTTTCTAGACCCGAATGCCAAAAAGGGAACGATTGATCTCGAGGCCTTTGTCACCAAACTGGTCGCCTGAGAAAAACGCACCACGCACATGTCGACCTGACCCTTTAAAAAGGGGCATCTGGAGACGGCACGCAGGAGCCACAGCTTTTGTTGCACCAGCCCATCTACCAGATGCCCTTTAAGTTTTGGCCTGTTGCCTGCGTGTTAAGCAAGGCAACGATAGCTGTTTCTCAATCATTCTCACACGGGCAATAGCGCGACATCACCCAGATATGATCATCTCTCTATTGCCCGGGCTGGCCCGAAGGGGATAGGTTTAACCGATCAAACTGTTGTGGATTGGGATCGTTTATTAATGCTTAACCGTTGTCGGCTCTATAGCGGCCTCATCCTGTTTGTTTTTGTGACGGGCCATTTCATCAACAGCGCACTCGGCTTGATCTCCGTTGAGGCAATGATGGCGGGAACCCGGTATCTGCTCGACCCCTGGCATTCGGTGATTGGGACAATCCTGTTCGCAGGTGCACTTTGTGTCCATACTGGCATTGCGTTCTATTCCCTTTGGCGGCGTCAGACTCTGCGAATGTCAGCATGGGAGACCACACAAATTGTCCTTGGATTAACGGCGCCGTTTATTCTGGGTGCACACGTTTTTGGCACTCGTGCTCTTTTGGAAACAACAGATTTTGATGCCAATTACGCGACGACCCTGACCGTCCTTTGGGTGATTGCGCCCTGGCGCGGAATTATTCAAGGACTTGCAGCCATCGTTGTGTGGACACACGCCTGCATTGGGCTTCATGCCTGGCTCCGCAACTATCCGCTCTATGCGCGTCTGCAAAATATCTTGTTGTCAATTGCCGTCCTATTCCCGACGCTCGCATTGGCCGGATATCTAGCGGCAGGCAATCGCGTATTAGACATGGCTAAAGAGCCGGGATGGGTTGCGAACATCTTTGCGAAAGCAGGCGCTGAGCCATGGATGACCACCTTAACCTACGAGCGGGAGCGCAATCTGCAAATCGGGTTGGCAGCTTTGCTGATTGCACTCATTATCGCCCGGTTAATTCGCGGATATATCGACAGTCGCCGCGTCAAACCTAGGCTCTATTACGCACCGGGCAACAAGATTGCTGAATTGCTACCCGATGCCACATTGTTGGAATCGATACGGGCGGCGGGCATTCCTCATGCCTCTGTCTGTGGTGGACACGGCCGCTGCTCTACCTGTCGGGTACGCATTGGAAAAGGTCTCGATACACTACCAACGGCGTCACCGCAGGAGATGAAGGTCCTTTCCCGGATCACCCAGTCCCCCTCGGTTCGCCTAGCCTGTCAGGTTATTCCGGCAGAGGATATCGAAATCGCGGCCCTGGTCAAACCGGATGCCGGCCCGGACCTTGCCGCCCGGCGGACTGGATATCGACAAGGCCAGGAGATGAACGTTGCCTTCCTGTTTGTCGATCTGCGCGGCTCGACCAAACTTTCCGAAGAACGCCTGCCATTTGACGTTGTCTTCATTCTCAACCTGTTCTTTGCTGAACTGGCGGAGGCTCTGGAGGAAACAAACGGTCACTATGCGCAATTCAATGGCGACGGCCTGTTAGCAATTTATGGTTTGACCAGTGGCCCTGAACAAGGTTGCGTTGAAGCCATTGAAGGCGCAAAAGCCATGTTTCGGCGGCTGGCGACACTAAACGAGCGCTTGAGCGACGAACTGGCCGAAGATTTAAAGATTGGCGTCGGCATTCATGCGGGTGAAGCCATCGTTGGTTCCATGGGCCCGCCCTCATCTCCGATTATCTCCGCTTTGGGAGACAATGTGAACATTGCCGCCCGCCTTGAATCCCAAACCAAGGAATTCGGCGTTCCTATGGTCATTTCCGCAACAGTTGCCGAACGCAGCGCCACGCCTATGGATGAAGCTCAGTACCAGTCGATACAGGTAAAAGGCCGCGATCAGGCTGTTGGCGTCTATGCAATTAACCACCCGGGCCGGCTGACGCCAAAACAAGCTGAAAAAGTCGATTAATTTTCCAATTCCGGGACTTGCACCCGCCGACAATTAGCCTTATGTTCCCGGCTGCTCGCAAGAGCTTCGGTTGGGGCGTGGCGAAGTGGCCTAACGCACTGGTTTTTGGTATCAGCATTCGAAGGTTCGAATCCTTCCGCCCCAGCCAACATTTCCTAAAATCACCGGATTGCCTATGTTGTTGATGATTTTGCGGTTGGGTAATCATTGCTCTCGTCGCGCTGGGTGTCACGTCTTGTTTTGCCTGTCACGTAAAGCGCAGATATTTCGGCAAAAAGACAACGCGTAAAAAAATCTGCACCGTTCGATTTGGCGCAGATTTTCTTGATTCTAAAAGCATTGGTGAATGCTGATGTTAGTATACTTATTTAGTCGTCAGATTTAAGTGAACCACCGTCGCCAGTCCGATTGTTGGATACAAGAACCGAAGATTGATTGGGTTCTGTCAAAATCAAATCATCCATGAAGTCAAAAAAATGACGGAACAATATTGGGTCAAACTTGTATTCAACATTCAACATTATTTTTTTAACCTCAGAATACGGCTTGGCTGCTTTATAAGTCCGCTTGGCATACAGCGCCTCATAAACATCAGCGATTGCTATAATCCTTCCGATTAGTGGTATTTTATTGCCATTTATTTTTTCCAAATAACCTTTGTCGCCGCAATAGTCTTCATGGTGGTAAAGGATTGCTTCTATTATTCTGGGATTGTTGATTTTATAATTTTTAGCAACTTCGATGCCATACGATGTGTGGGATTTAATTTGGTTAAATTCTTCGTCTGTCAGTTTTCTATCCAGATTCACAATATCAAAAAAAACAATCTTTCCAAGGTCATGATATATTCCGCATTTATAGGCTATGTTGGGGCTAATATCTAAAGCCACTCCGCAAGTGTGTAGATATTTTACAAACCGGTGACTGTGGAACGCAACGTTCTCTAAATGTGATAGTGTTTGTGGCGATTTTACTCTTATTTCTTCACAAAGCGCCAAAAATCTTGCTGGTAATATATATAACAAAACCTCTTCCTAGAATAAGTATACAAAGTCACAAGAATACCCTGACTTTAGGAAGGGATATTTTCACATTGTCACAGATAGTTCAGTCTGCCAAATGATTTCCGCATCTGTGTTTAGATTTCGGCGCAGTCATAACTGAACCACCGTCGCCTTATTGGTTTAATAAGTGAACCACCGGAATATCAGCGTGGAAGTGGTGGGTGCCGTGTACATAGATTTTGGATATTTTGGCTCAGTTATAAATACCCAAGATTCTAAATTCTAAAATGTGGGTAATCTGATGAACAAAATAAATCCGTCTCTAAATCTTCTGCGCCGCGAACAATCATTCATAATGAAGTGGTTGTCACCGGATGAACTGCAACGCCTTGAACAGCGTGTGCTTAGTCTGTCATACCAACAGTATCAGTTATTAAAATACGATTGGGATGTTGGTGATGGTAGCAAGTGATAAGTTAAAAGCAGTCCGTGTAAAACTTGATGCCACGGATGCCAAGGATGCTGAACTTGATGAACGTGTTAGGCTTGCCGAACTTGCTGAACTTCGTAAACGGATTCAGCGTGCCGTTAAAAATAAGGAATATTCAGCCACGGTTGATAAAGCCCTAACCGCAACAGGCTCAACCGATTTGATGCGGGATATTCTGGATTGCGGTAAATGGGATAACGGCAATCTGAATGAATGCGAGTCGTTGTATTGTGCTAGAAAAGGTCATCGTAAAAATGGCGATGCCAAGTCGTGTTATAAGCGAACCACCGCTGAACAAGATACACTGATGAATGGTGTGCTTGAACGATATGATAATGATGATACCGAACTGCGTAAGAACCTTCGCTCCGTTACCATCCTATTTGCCGTCTATGGATTTGATTTGGATAAGAATGATAATCCAATATTTCCGCTGTATCTGGATATAGATAGAACCAACCCAAGGGCTACCGGCACGCTGTCTGGCACGGTGATTAAAGCACGGGATAAAGCACGGGGGCAGTTAAAAAAACTAAAAAATAAATTTAAAAATGTGGTATGGCTGGGTGGATATTCATGGGAGATTCAGCACCTTGATAAACTGGGTCTAAAAAAATCGGCATCGATTGATGATTTAATCGGTCATTCATCATCACCAAAAGATGGTCTGGTATCCGATTGTCAAAAAATCCTGCGCACCAAAGCCCAAGATAAATGGAACAAGCATTACATCAACTTTCATTGTCATTTGGTCGTTGATTTGCGTGGCGCTGATGGTGATGATTTTACCAAGTTTTGCCATACGATTTGGGGTTCAGTTGATAATACCGCTCGCCCCGTTAGGGATGGTGTGCTGGTCAAGCGACTCGTTAAAGATGAATATAAAAGCGTGCCAGAGTCGTTAAGCACGCTGGCGCAATATCCGTTCAGGAACCAGTGGTCTTATAAATCTGATTACGATGGCACCGATGATGATGGTCATCGTGATGATATCGTCGATAACGATGATACACTGGAACCCAAAATACTATCAGCGTTGATAAATGGAACCACGCTGTTAAATCGTAAAATCGATATCGTCTTGAATAATAAGTGGGATAAATGAACCACAGTTGTCTGGTATAAATGTATCACGGTTGTCGTCTATAAGTATTCCAGCGTGTCATAAGTATAGAACAGTTATGTAATGTCATCTGCTTTTGATTGTGTTGTCGTGATGTGAATGATTGGTTGATATTGGAACAGTTATTAGGTGATGGGTATTACCTTTACTATTATAGGGGGGGTGCTCAGAACTTATTCCAAAAATGTCTGTAAGCCTTATCCAGTCAAGGATACAGGGCGTTGATAAAATAGGTTCGGGCGGCAAAAGGTAAAAAGTTCCAAGATACTACGGGTTTTGGTGTTCGCCTCAGTGTGGACTCAGAATAATGGATACCTTAAATCGCCCTACACGAACACTGGGTAGGGGCTATGTAGTATTCCGATTATGGGTCGCCATCTTGGCAACAGTCGCCCTGTTCACATCCTTAGCCTTTCTATTCGCTAATGCCTTCTTGCGATTTTTAATAATCTCGCCTTGGTTGTCCAGTTGCTTTGATTTTATATCAAGCGCACTTTCTAAATCTTCATCTATCTGTAAATCACAAAACTCATAAAATCGCATATTCACCACCTCTATTCAGTTTATACATGAATATTTATTCAGTCTGGCGATGTTAGGTAATACATAAAGTGTCTCGTCATTGGGCTAAGTGCCTAATAATCAACAATACTCTCATAAGTAGATTCTCGTTGATGTATTCATAATGTTATACTATACTCTTATTAGTTGATTTTATAACATTTAGGATGATTAAAATGGGCAAGCAGGCAAAAGTATTAAGTAAGGGCGATATTAAGTTGGCATTGGCGATTGCGGATAATCCACGTAATCAAGCGATGTTGATGCTTACAGTGCTGGCAGGGCTTCGCGCCATCTCTGTTGCCAGTCTCACGATTGGCTCTGTGATGGATACCAATGGCAAAGTGTTGGATAGGATTATTCTTGGTAAGCACCAATCCAAAGGCAATACAGTACATACTTTGCCGGTCAGTAAGAAGTTGGCAAAATATCTGGCTGATTATCTTGGAACACTTAGCCAGCGCCGATTGGAACTACACCGTCCGCTGTTTATCAGTCAAAAAACCAATGATAAGTTTTCGGCGCATGGGGTGGTGATGTTCTTTCAACGGCTATATAAAATGGCTGGTATAACCGGTGCCAGTTCCCACAGTGGACGTCGCACATTTTGCACGACGCTTTCATCGGAACATGGGGTCTCGGTGTTCGTGCTCAAAAGGCTTATGAATCACCAGTCGATTCAAACCACATCAATGTATGTGGATGTCACTGATTCCACTTTGGCGAATGCGGTCAACCACCTATGAACCGGCTCATAACTGTCCCGCTTAAATTCATTTTGGTTGGCATTGTCGCATTTATTATCGGACTCAATCGTGGGTTCAGCCGTATGTAAGCATAACAGGTTTAGTAAGAACTATTCGATGTTGCTGCTAGGGGGGGGGTATACGGGTTTCTTCTTTTCCGCCTTATAATATTGGCAGTCATTATATGTGTCAGGCACGGTAGATTGTTCTTCAACCAATGCGTGGTGGCATATACTGCCAATTCCAAAAGCGCAAGTATTGTGGGGGCATTTTATTCGCATAATACACTATGTGGTCATGTATCAGTGGCTCTGTATATAGGTTTCCACTATTTAACTTAAATCAAATGCGCCAAATCCAATCCATCATATTTCAACTTCGCCAGCGCATCAGCCTTTGTCTGTAAATCGATATGTGTATAAATCGCTGTTTGGCTGGCATTTTTATGTCCAACGATTGAACCCACCAACAACATATCCCGTGTCTGTTCCCATAACGTAGATACAAAGGTATGGCGGAATGAATGGAAGTCTTTCTGCTCTTTATAAGTGTCCGTTTTTTTCCGATATTTTGTAAAGTCGGATGAATATTCATATCCCAACTTTTCGTCAGCACCGCCACGGGTTAGTTCAGCAAAAATGCGATGGGTTGGTGTTTTAGCATCAAACAGGTCAAGGAAGCCAAGGTTGGTAAGTTCGCTATGTATCGGCACATGTCGGATACTGGAAGTCGTTTTCAATCGTTGGTCTTCACCTTCAACCACATCAAGGTATTGAACACCATCTTTAGATTTCAGGTCGCCACACTGTAGTTGGCAAATTTCTTCAAGACGCATACCAGTATAGATGCCAATAATCGGAAGCCACCAATAGGCATCTTTGATGATTTTATTTCCGGCATTGTAGCGCACGCTACATTTTTCCGAGGCTGTGCCAGTCCACTGCGGTGTCAAAAATAATTTGTTAAGTTCATCTACAGTCCATCTTTCCCGTGTATCTGGCTGGCGAACCTTTTTAGAGAACTGTTGCCCACCAAATAACTGGTCAAGATTGATTACCGTGTCGTGATACTGATTGGATGTCTTGAACACGGATTTTACGGAACGTAAATGCTTATCCAATGTGGTGATGGTCATCTTTTGTTTATCAGAAGCAATCGCCAATATCTCTGCAATATTCCGGTCTTTATCCTTATGCGATTTACCATATGATTTATGCACCTGTTCAATTGTTTCGATGTAGTTGCCAATATCATGCCGGTCATAATCTGATAGGTTCATGTCGCCAAGGATTTTGATAAACAGGTCAATCGCATGTTCGTTATGGCGCTTGGCTGTTTCATTCCAGCCACGGGATTTTTCTTTAATGAAGGTCGGTAAAAAATCAGTGATGTTTGGTAGCTTATTCGTAGGCTGAACTGACGAACCACCATCGATGATATGCTTGGTTAGTGCAGCACTTGTATCCAGCGTCTGTTGGTTCGCTTTTGCCGTTTCTTTCGCCCATTCACTGGCAACCTCATCAATATTGACTCGATGTTCCTTAATCGGAATTTCTACCCCACCACCAAGACTCTTTGGCAGTGGCATATCAGTTGATAAATCCAACGTGATGCGCCCTCGATTCTTCTTCGCCCTCATCATACGCTTATGCTGGTCGCCCAGCATATTTTCAACAAGCCCTTTCAAGCGTTTGTTCTCTTCTTCTAAATCACTATCAGCCATCCGAACCCTGCCAAAAAAATCTTGGTGTATAGCAGTAAGATACATCACTGATGTCTTGGCGTCTCGTAATGAACAACCAGCAAGCGATATTTTTATTTCATTCTTCTGGATAAGTGGAACAAGGTCTTTTGGGATTCGTCGTCTAAAATAGTATTTGGCATCTTGCTTGAACAAATATGTCAAGGTCGCCATATATTGGTCACAAGGGCGGTCACGGTGGGCTGGGCATAATAATCAAGCAAGTATACAAACCTTAAAAAAACCTTTGTAATCAGCCATTTATTCACCCCAAATCCTTTCCCTATCGGCGCGTAAAAATCCACTTATGCTCCTTCCGCCCCAGCCAATCTTTTTCTTCCTTTCAAATCATCGTCTTAATTGTCATTTCCATTTAGGAATTTCAATTCACACTTAATATTTTCAATTTCACCCCTAAGAATTTCATAAAGCGGATAATTTATGACCTGCTCCCCAACTTATCCTCATTCATAAGTAGAATCTGTTCTGGTTATGGTCCTGTTTGGACCGATTTACAAA
>JBLXEY010000010.1:0-98648 GCA_048262655.1 Rhodospirillales bacterium
GCGTTTCATTATCCGTTTCCTTCTATCGTGGAACGGATCCTAACTTAAAATCGGGGACATTGCAGGGGAGCAGGTCACTTTCTACTCTAAAAGAGAAATTAATTAAAAACCGAAAAAATCGACTAGAACAAATTGAGGGGCCAAAGAAAGCTTTCTTGCATTTGACAATTTACTATGAACAAATGATGGATAAAAGATGTCTGACATTAAGAATAAGATATTCCCCCCCGACGAGCCGGAACTGACGATCCGTCTTGCTGTTAGCGCAGACAGCCGTAATGTGTGGGCGTGGAGAAACGATCCATTAACGCGGTCGAACTCGACTGATCAAACCGAGGTGACTTGGGACAGCCATATCTTCTGGTTTGAGGGGCTTCTCAAAGACCCTGACCGTAAACTTTACATAGGTATCACAACGAAATCTGACGACCAAATCGGTATGGTCCGCTTCGATCGTAGTGAAGATGGGGGTTATTCAGAAGTTTCGATAAACCTGAATCCGGCATGGCGCGGAAAAGGTATGGCATCCCTTTTGCTTTACTGTGCCATAGAAAAATATTCTCAAGAGTTTTCTGGCAAGCTCATTGCCAATATACGCCCGAACAATAAGCCGAGTTTGTCGATCTTTCAGAAGTGTGGGTTTCGCGTTGATGGACGCCCGGCTGACATACTTGTATTAACAAGACAAGCCTAATACCGATCTTCGTGTCCTTTGCTGTAGGACATACGATATGTGAAATGAAGGAAAGCGAATGCCGAGTTTGATCATCAATGACCGCCCCATCGGGAAAGGTAATCTTCCCTATATTATTGCTGAAATGTCCGGCAATCATAACCAATCTTTTGAACAGGCGACGGCCATTGTAGATGCCGCCAAAAGAGTTGGGGCCAGCGCGATCAAACTTCAGACATATACGGCGGACACCATAACCATCCCCTCATCTAACCCCGATTTTTTTATTAGCAATAGTGAGAGCCTTTGGCAGGGCGAAACGCTCTATGATCTCTATAAACGCGCCTATACAGATTGGGATTGGATTTCGGAGATCATGAAATACGCCCATAATATCGGGATTGATTGCTTTAGCTCAGTCTTCGATGAATCCTCTGTGGACTTTATGGAAGACCTCAACGCCTGTGCCTATAAGATAGCTTCCTTCGAGAATGGTCACCTACCTCTCATCCGCAAAGCGGCTAGCACTAAAAAACCGTTGATCATTTCGACCGGGATGGCGACAGAAGATGAAGTCGATGAAGCCGCCCAGACGGCACGAGATGCGGGATGCGAACAGTTGGTTTTACTTAAATGCACGTCAGATTATCCCGCGGACCCCAAAGATGCGAACCTGCTGACCCTCCCATATATGGCTGATAAATATAAATGTGTGGTTGGGCTTTCGGATCATACGCTTGGGGTTGGCACTGCAATCGCAAGTGTGGCGCTGGGAGCTTCAGTTATTGAAAAGCACTTCACCACATCGCGCGAGATGGAAGGCGTTGATTCTGCTTTTTCTGCAGATGAAGCTGAAATGGCGTTGTTGGTCACCGAAGCCAATGTCGCCAGCGTCGCTTTAGGGCAAGTGAGCCTGAATGCGACGCAGAATGAAGAAAAGTCTCGACAGTTTCGCCGGTCAATCTATGCGACGCAACCGATCAAAAAAGGAGAGGTCTTTTCCGAGGCAAACATTCGAATCATTCGCCCTGGATATGGCTTACATCCCCGTCACTATGAAACCTTGCTTGGCCGAACTGCCAACCAAGCCTATGAAGCAGGAACGCGGATCGGCCCCTCTGCATTGAGCGATCCTGCGTAACCGGCGACAGGTTAGCTTCATAAAATTTTTACGCTCGACGGGCTACCCGCAGTTGTTATCTCAGAAACAAGTCCAAGCCCCCACGCGATAGCATGTCCAACCAAGCTTCAGCTTTGGTTTACTTGCTCTTAACAACCAGCCACAAGGCGTGGATCATACCGGGCACGAAGAAACAAAGTGTTAGAATAAGATTAAGCCAAAAATGAAGGCCGATACCGACCGTCAGGAAAGCAGCAAGTGGCGGGATAAAAATGGCGATGATGATACGAAGAATGTCCAAGACAGGCCCCTAAGTTCTGTGTAAATCTAATGTTAATTTAACGTGATGCATCACACGATGGCAACCAGCAATCGAAAGCAAGATACCTTATGGCAAACGAACAGGAAAAAGTCGTCGAACTTGAGATGCGAATGTCAGAGTTAGAACATGCATTCGACGAGCTAAGTGACATGGTCAGCAAACAATGGCGCACCATTGACGCGCTAAAAGCCAAAATCGGCTCTCTCGAGAGCCAGTTGGAAGGAAAACAAGATCGCGCAGATGGCTCAGACGAGCACCAACGCCCTCCCCACTACTAGGATACTCAGGCCCCATAATTCGCCCGAAGAGCGATTTTATTGCGAAGAGCTTGCAGAAGCTCCGCCAATTGATCGGCTAACTCTGGCTGATCCCCTTTCAGACCTTGGCGAAAAACCGCTTTCATTGCCATAATATGGACTCTGATCACATCCAATTCGTCTGACGTCAATTGTTTGCGACCTTCGATGAACTTACACAGCGAATCAGCAACAGCGGTAATGAGCCCAAAGCCAAATGAACCACCCTGCCCCCGAATTTCATGTGCGATGTCAAACATCTCAATGATCTCGTTTTTTTCAAACTCGCGATTTGAAGAAATTTTCTGAAATTTCTGCCAGAGAGCTTCAAGATCATCGACAGCCCACCCTTGGTAATCATCACTCAAATCTCCGGCCGCGTTCAAAGCCTGCATAATCGCCTGCTCAGGCGTCGGTCCGCCGGACTTCGGGACTTTTCGACTGATATGTCTCGGTGGTCGGATAATTGATGTTTCAGCCACTCGGATATTCCTTAGCGTTCTCGTCAGCTTGGCCGGTTTCGACGCTCACCACCCATAAATTCGCCACCACGTGAAGTCCGGCGATCCGGACCAAAGTATTTACCGTTGCGAATGAATGGCCTGTTGTCGTCAACAACAGCCACCAACCGTTTGTAAAGCGATTGTGCACTTAAAGGCTTGGCAAGAAAAGCTGAAATCCCAGCATCCCGTGCCTGCTTCACTCGGTGAAGTTCAGTGTATCCAGTTAACATTATGATGGGAACATAAGGATTAGGTGAATCATCTCCCATCCGAACTTTTTCGATGAAGTCCAATCCGCTCGTCGGCGGCATGTTCCAGTCAGTGATCACCAGATCCGGGTCGAATTGCTGCATACAGGCAAACGACTGATCCGTATCGATTGCCTCTTCCACATTCTTAATGCCAAAACCGCTTAAGAATGTTTTCAGCAACGAGCGCATCTGTCGACTATCGTCACAAATTAAAACCCTCAGGTTCTGAAAATCATATCCGCTCACTTTTGGGCCTTACACTCTCATAACAAGTACTCTATTCAAGTATGCGCACTGCAATACCAACGAATCCAACAATTTTCAACGTCACATTTGTTTATAGTTATGAACACTTGAAACCTTTTCTAGGTTTATAATCACAGTATAGATGGAAAAACATCCAATTGCCCTTATATACATGGCTCTTATCTGAGACACTATGAGAGTAAAACGCCCGCAATGCGCCCCATGGCCGACACTCAATTTTCTACCGGTGCCCGAAACGACTGGCAAACGATTCGCAGTCTGGCACCCTATATGTGGCCTGCCGGAGAAGCTGGATTGCAAGCCCGCGTTGTTGCCGCGATGCTTTTCCTTGTCCTCGCAAAAGCGACAAACGTTGCGGTACCGATCTTCTACAAACAAGCTGTCGACAGCCTTACAGGTGAGCCATCGGCAGTGCTGATTGTTCCCGTCTCACTTCTCCTGATATACGGAGCCACTCGTGTCCTCTCTCAAGCCTTTGGCGAACTCCGGGATGCTGTCTTTCAACGTGTCGCTCAAAGAGCAATTCGCCTCGCGGGCCTAAAGACATTCCGTCATTTACACAGACTTTCGCTTCGTTTTCATCTGGCCAGGAAAACCGGCGGCATTAGTCGGGCCATTGAGCGTGGCACCAAGGGCATTGAATTTTTGCTTCGGTTTATGCTGTTCAATATTTTGCCAACCCTTCTTGAGATTGCCCTGACCTGCGGCATCCTGTGGAAGCTATATGGCATAAGTTTCGCGCTCATCACATTGGGAACCTTAATCGCCTATATCATTTGGACATTAGGCGTCACAGAATGGCGCTTAAAATATCGTCGGGTGATGAACGAAACCGATAGCGAAGCCAATACCAAAGCAATCGATAGCCTCCTCAACTTCGAAACAGTCAAATACTTTGGCAATGAAGACCATGAGGCCAAACGTTTCGATTCGGCCTTACAAGCCTATGAACAGGCTGCCGTCAAAAGCGGATCGTCCCTTGCGTTACTCAATATCGTGCAAGGCGTTATTATTGCCACAGGTGTCACAGCATCAATGCTTCTCGCCGCGCAAGGTGTCGTTGACGGCGAAATGACAATTGGCGATTTTGTTCTTGTTAATGCCTATCTAATCCAACTTTTCATGCCCCTTAATTTTCTGGGGTTTGTCTATAGAGAGATCAAGCGCTCCCTTACCGACATGGAATCAATGTTTACCCTGTTGAGAGAGCAAGCCGAAGTCGAGGATGCCCTCGACGCCAAACCGCTCATCCTAAAAGGTGGCGAAGTCGCCTTTGAGAATGTCAGTTTTCGATATGAAGATCGACGTTCGATTCTTGAAAACGTGTCGTTTTCGGTGGGGTCTGGAAAATCAGTTGCGCTCGTTGGTTCCAGCGGCTCCGGAAAATCAACAATTTCGCGGCTGCTATTTCGTTTTTATGACGCGAATGAAGGTACGATTTCCATTGATGGTCAGAACATCAAGGCCGTTACACAGAGCTCCTTGCGATCAGCCATCGGCATGGTTCCGCAAGATACCGTACTTTTCAACGATACGATCTACTACAATATTGCTTACGGGCGTCCCGATGCATCGCCCGCTGAAATTGAAGAAGCTGCGAGAATGGCGCGAATCCACGACTTTATTATGTCTTTGCCCGACCAGTATCAATCAACCGTGGGCGAGCGCGGATTAAAACTTTCGGGCGGAGAAAAACAGCGTGTCGCCATTGCGCGGACGATCCTGAAACGCCCGCACATCCTGGTTTTCGATGAAGCAACTTCCGCTCTCGACAGTCGCACTGAGCAGGAAATTCTGACTTCGCTGCGAGAAGTATCGCAAGATCACACGACACTGACCATTGCCCACCGACTTTCAACCATTATCGACGCCAACGAGATATTGGTCCTTGATGCTGGTAAAATAGCGGAACGGGGCACACATGCGGAATTAATTGCGCGCGACGGCAAATATAAAGATATGTGGGATCGTCAACGTGAGGCTGCCAAGGCGCAAGAGGCGCTCTTAAAAGTGACAGACGAAACAGGTGCTGAAGCGCCTATAATCGCCCCATCGCAAAAGATTTAGGCGGCGGCAGCCACCATTTCTTCGCGCTTTATCCAGCCGCCCCCCAATACCCGTTCACCTTGATAGAGGACGCATGCCTGTCCCGGCGCGACACTGTCGAGGGGTTCGTCCGGAATGACACGATAGCGTCCGTTACCATCATGAAAAACACGAGCAGAAGACGGCGTCGACGCTGATCGAATTTTGATCTCAACTGGCAAACCATCCTCTGGAAGGGTTTCACTACCTAACCAATTCATGTCTGCCACATGAATTTGCGACACAAGAAGCGCTGAACGGGGACCAACAATAACCTGACGATTATCCGCGTCGACACGGACCACATAAAGTGGATCCGCAGCAGAAACACCAAGCCCCCGCCGCTGACCAACGGTATAACGAATGATACCATCGTGCTGCCCCAAGATACGCCCATCAATATGAACGATATCGCCCGGATCACAGGCACCGGGCCTTAATTTTTCAACTAAATCCGCATAATTTCCATTGGGAACAAAACAAATGTCCTGGCTGTCGGGCTTGTCCGCAACAGGCAGATCAAAGCGCCCGGCCAGTTCCCGAGTTTGGGTCTTATCCATATCACCCAGTGGAAAACGCAAAAAGTCTAACTGTTCCTTGGTCGTCGCAAAAAGAAAATAACTTTGGTCTTTAGACAAATCACGTGCCCGATGCATTTCAGAACCTTCTGCCCCTAAAACACGCCGGACGTAATGTCCCGTCACCAAGACATCACCCTCCAAGTCTTTTGCCGTAGCTAATAGATCGCGAAACTTTACTGTTTGATTGCAACGTACACAGGGGATCGGCGTTTCACCTCGCAAATAAGAGTCGGCAAAATCATCGATAACTTCTTCCCGAAACCGGTTTTCGTAATCAAGCACGTAATGAGGTATACCAACCGAATCAGCGACTCTTCGGGCATCACGAATATCTTGCCCGGCACAACACGCCCCCTTTTTTGCAAGCGCGGCACCGTGATCATAGAGTTGCAAGGTAACGCCAACCGCATCGTATCCGGCATCGGCCATAAGCGCGGCGGTCACGGACGAATCAACGCCACCTGACATTGCCACGATGACACGGGTCTTGGATTCTGGTTTATCTATTCCGAGCGAGTTCATGTCGGCAATATAGGGGCTTCTTTTGCCCAAACAAGGCCAAATCCAAAGGATTAGTAACCCGCGGGCGAGAGTGCATCAAGTGTTTGGGATTTATAGTCACGCCGATAGAGGACCAACAGAACCCAAATCGAGGCAATCACAAAGGCCCAGGGTTGAACAAACCAAGTCAAAGTGGCAAGCCCAAAGTAATAGGCCCGCAAACCTCTGTTGAAAGTACCCGATGCACGGGTCAAGACACGTGCCGTCCGTACCGGGTAGTCCGCTAGGACTTTATCGTCGCAATCGCCCCGCCAAGGGGCTGCGCCAATCAGGATCAGCGAATAATTGAACTGTCGCAGGCACCAGGCAAACTTAAAAAAGGCGTAAACAAAAACGCCCAACAGGACAAATACCTTTATCTCCAGCAGTTCCCGCGACGTTTCAACAGCAAATGACAGGCCGGAAATGACGGTCATCATCCGGTCAATATTACCAAGCATTGCAACGATACCTGCCATGATCAGAAGTGTCGTCGAGGCAAACAAGGTGCCACTACGGATGTGGGCAACAACAATGTTCACGTCCGGCATTCGTATCTCGCGAAACAACATCCGTTTCATCCACTGTATACGGTGATTATGCATTACCCTAGCAACTTCACGCTTATCCCAGCTCAAACGATCCGCAATCAAGGTGTAAGCCATCCAGCTCAAAACCATCCAAGCGAAAGCGACAAAGTCCATTGTTGGTATGTTCGTGAGAGAACTAAACATCATTGCCTCTATCAGAAAAACATTTATATACAGATACTTAGCAAAGGCTGCTCCATGAGTTAAGCCATTATTGCATAGCTGATATACGCCCTTTCTTCATTGTTTGGAAGGACCTCATATGGTTTAACAGTCCTGCAATGGAAACGAATTCTAACATCACTTTGAAACCAACGCTTACAACGGCACTCCTGCGCGGCGTTCGTCGCACTTGCCCACAATGTGGCAAGGGACGCACTCTTCATTCTTATTTGAAGGTAAATGCGGCGTGTTCAGAGTGTGGCGAAGCGCTGGGCCATATTCGTGCAGATGATTTCCCCCCCTATTTGACCATTGTCATTGTAGGTCACATCATTGTTCCCTTGTTACTCATCAGTGAAAAACAACTAACGCCACCAACTTGGGTTCAGATGACGTTTTGGCCGCTGGCCGCGTTGGCGCTGCTTTTGGTTCTATTACCCATTTGCAAGGGATTCTGCGTCAATTTGATGTGGCATTTGGGTCTGGTTGGCGACGAGAACTAGAAGCGCCTTTTCGACTTTTCGTTGATTGTATATTATCGTTAAAGCTGATCGCACATTGATCCAGGCTCTGTATTCAGTTGTATAAAAAAATAAAAACTACCTTTGGTTCAACAACCGACCTAAATTGTCTTTATTTTATGCGGCGTAACATCAGAATGAATACAACAAAAAGGATTACCCGACGATAAAGAAACAATCCTGAAGGGAGTGGGAATATCTTGGACCAAAAGACTGGCAGATTGCCTTTAGGACTCGAACAGAAAGTCATCGCACATATTCTTCGGTACGATTTGCACTTTCATCAGTCGTTGGTCCATCCGTTTAAGGCAAAAATTCAAGAGTGTTCATCTGAGGCAAACGAATTACATATCAGTCGTACGACATGGCGGGTTATACATTTCTTGTGTCAGGCGCATCTGACAGGTGACCCTGTGTCCCTGAGCGATGTTTTTCTCAGTATCGGCGTGTCCAAAGGTACAGCAATATCCTGCCTGAATAGTTTGGAGTCCTGGGGCGTCATAGAAAAAACAAGCGCGGATGGCGACAGAAGACGCTTAAACATTCAATTTTGTACAATTTATGAAGACTTAATTGCACGTTTTTTGTGTTATTGGGCTGAACGATATTCTCAAGAAATAGAACCACAAGAATACGCGGGTGAAGATGTCGATGGGCAATCAATAAAGGGGCAGTTGACGCCGCATATTAGACGTCGACTGAAAATGATCCTTACAAATGCGGAAATGATAGAAACCCAAGCGCTTGGGCCGGTCCAACCTGCGGGCTATGTGCGCTACGCCAATGACATTACATCACTGGTTTCTGAAATGCTGGGTGAGACTAAAAATGAGACGGCGTAATCGAAACCTCGCATGCTGAAGATGCGGAAACGATTAAGGTATACAGGGTTTTCTTGCTCGATTTGTCATTCCTGCAGCGAATTTTCCTGTGTCTTGAGCCCTGAGACCTCGAGACGGAACGCTCAAAAGCACTTGCTTGTTAATACAGTATTAACATCCGTTCATTTCGCTGAAATATGATGGTCATGAAGGCGCAATATGGGGTTCTTAAAGTATGTGCTGTGCCCGATTGGTCATTACCATCCACCTAATCGGTGATCGCCTTTAGGACGCAACCCATACGCGCTAACGCATACAGCAACAAAGGGAACAGACATTGATATCGATTGCCGCCAATGACGATTTCTTGTTTTCACCACGGTCCGAGGATGATGCACCTTCGAAAAAGTCTGATGGTGCCCCACCTTCCAAAGCAACTGAACCCTGGAAGATACTCGTTGTTGATGACGAAGTGTCCGTGCACGAGGTGACCAAAATGGCCTTGAGCGATACAAAATTCGCAGGCCGCGATGTCACGTTCCTTAGCGCCTATTCCGGAAAAGAAGCCAAACAAGTATTGCTCGAAAATCCGGATACCGCGGTGATTCTTTTAGATGTCGTCATGGAACATGACCACGCAGGGCTTGACGTCGCGCGCTATATTCGCGAGGAACTCAAGAACACGCTGGTCCGCATCATTCTCCGAACTGGGCAACCCGGGCAAGCCCCGGAACGCCAGGTGATCACGGATTATGATATTAACGACTACAAAGAGAAAACAGAGCTCACGTCCCGCAAGCTTTACACGGTCATTTATTCTTCACTCAGATCTTATCGAGATCTCCTGACGATCGATTCAAATCGCAAAGGGTTGAAACAAATTATCGATTCATCCCGCGATATTTTTGAGTTGCGATCCCTCCAAACCTTTACGGAAGGCGTTCTCCAGCAACTGACGAGCCTCATGCATTTGGATAAAAGTGCCGTTTATTGCCATGGTTTGGCGGCCCGCCAGGAAGACGGGAAATTTCCAATCGTAGCGGCAACAGGTAAATTTGCAGATCTCGTTGGCGCTGATATTGGTTCCCTCGATAGTAAAATACAGGATGACCTTACGAAAACCATAACAACAAGAGAAAACACCTTCCATGAAGATTGTTTCGTCGGATATTTCAAAGCCAGTAGTGGCACCGAAAATCTGCTTTACGTCAGCGGTGTGGAGAGTATGAGCGAAACGGACAAAAACCTGCTCGATCTTTTTACTCGCAATGTCGCCATTGCCCATGAGAACATTTTGCTGCACGACGATCTGGAAGAAACACAACGCGAGATCGTGTATATGTTGGGCGAAGCTGTCGAAACACGTTCGCAAGAGACGGGAAACCACGTCAAGCGCGTTGCCGAGATATCGAAATTACTTGCCCTTAAATACGGCTTGGATGAAGCAGAGGCAGAAATCATAAAACTGGCTTCGCCGCTCCATGATGTTGGCAAAATTGGTATCCCAGACGCGATCCTTAATAAACCGGGCAGGCATTCAGAAGACGAATTCGACATCATGCAAACTCATGCCAAACTTGGCTATGACATGCTGAAAACGTCTAAGCGCAGCGTCCTAATGGCCGGCGCTATTATCGCCAATGAACATCATGAAAGATGGGAAGGCGGTGGGTACCCAAACAACAAAAAAGGCGAAGACATTCACATTTACGGTCGGATAACGGCTTTAGCAGATGTGTTTGACGCCCTTGGTAGCGATCGTTGCTATAAGGAAGCTTGGCCAATCGACGAAGTCCTGGCTCTCATCCGCAAAGAACGCGGCAAACAATTTGACCCCGAGCTAGTCGATATTCTGCTCGCTAATATCGACGATGTAATCGCTATTCGAGACAGCTATAGCGATGTTTCTTAACGACGTCAGGGATAAAAGCCGTTGGAGTCATGACACAAATTTCTACAGGACGTGAGCAATTTTTGGAATGACCCATAAAGGTAGGTGCCATGCAGATAAAAATATGCCCTCCCAAAAACTGGGCGAGAATTTTCATTTTACTCTTATCGGTTTTCCTCGCTGCTAAAAACAGTTCAGCCAGCGGAACGGAAAAACAGATTCTCTTGTTAAATTCTTACCACTGGGGAATGTCGTGGTCCGACGCGCAAGTTGCCGGGTTTAGAACTGAATTAAAGGAGGCTGGCAATAAAACAACCATCTTTACCGACCAGATGGATGTCCTGAACCAACACGCCCCTTATGACGATGATTTTTATCTTAAATACTTAAACTGGCGTTACAGTGATCGCCAATTCGATTTAATCGTCGCGAATGATAACGCGGCCTTATCCTTTATTGCGCGCCATTACGACACAAAACTTTTTAAAGGGAAACCTGTCGTTTTTAGTGATGTGCACACCATCGAACAGATCACAATCCCGCATGATATGCGTTTGACCGGCGTTATTGAACATCACGATTTTCGTGCAGGAGTAGAGATCGCACAGAATCTTCGTCCCAATGCCGGAAAGATCGTTGTCTTTGGTAATAAAGCGAAAACTGGATCCGGGCCATCGGCAGCACTGCAGTTCTTGAGCACATGGCAAGGCGACGTTCCGCCCGAGCTGCATATAGATAAAACTTTGGAAGAAATTATTGAGATTGCGTCGAACACGCCCCCTGAGGACATTATCTTCAGTCTAGCGCGCGCAAAAAATGATAAAGGTTATTCCCAATCCTACGGCGAAGTTCGAGCGGCGATAGCGAAAGTTTCTCTAGCACCTGTGTTCACGTTCTGGAGTGGCGACACGCAGTACGGTTCCGCTTTGGGCGGTGAAATGAATGACCCCATTAACCAAGGTCGGGAGGCCGCAAAGCTTGCCATGAGGGTTCTTGATGGTGAAGACCCATCGACCATTCCATATTCTAAGGCAAAGACACAGTATGGATTTCACTATCCCACGATGAAACGTCTTGGTATAGAAATCTCGGACCTTCCTGCAGGAAGCACCCTATATCAAAAACCTGTGTCAATTTATGAAGAGTATAAACGTGAATTCTGGAGCGGAATTTTAACTGTTTTCTTGCTGCTCCTGATTATCGGTGTTTTGCTTAAAAACATCAATGTGCGAAAAGCAGCAGAGCGGGCCCTTGCCGCTTCGAAAGACCAACTTGAAGACGAAGTCAAGATACGTACATCAGAACTGGTCTCCTCAAACAAATCGTTAAACAACACTCTTAATGACCTCAAACTTGCGCAAAACCAGCTTGTCGAATCAGAAAAAATGGCAGCGCTGGGCGGCTTGGTCTCTGGTATCGCCCATGAAATCAACACACCAATAGGCGTCTCCCTAACGGCGGCGTCTCACTTGGGAGATACGACTGGCACAATGATATCCTCTTACAAGAAAGATGATTTGAGCCGAGAACGCTTTGAAAAGTTCCTTTCTGACGCCAATCAAACAGCGACGATGCTGATCTCCAATCTGATGCGGGCCGCGTCTTTGATTAGCAACTTCAAACAAGTCGCTGTCGATCAAAGCAGTGAAATTTCCCGCGACATTGATCTAAAAGAATACATTGAAACGACGGCCATGAGTTTAGAACCTGAATTAAAGAAGGGCGCGCATACAATTGATATTGAGTGCAACACTGGCATAGGAATCACGACTTATCCGGGCCTCATTGCTCAAGTTATCACGAACCTTGTCATAAATTCTGTAAAACATGGGTTCGGCGAGGATCATAAAAACGGTTCTATCCGAATAAAAGCTACAGATGCGGAAGAGCAAATAAACATTTATTACCAAGACAATGGAAAAGGCATGCCTGATGATGTGCTAAAGAATGCATTTGACCCATTCTTCACAACTTCACGCGGGCAAGGTGGAAGTGGCCTCGGGTTGAGCATCGTCTACAACTTGGTTACCCATAAACTACAAGGCATGGTGACATGCGACAGTAGGCTCGGTGCAGGTACGGAGTTCACAATAACTTTTCCTAAACAAACAGCCAGCCGATAGCAGCAATATGAGCCCGACCATGAACATCTTTTTGGGAGTGTCCGAGTGCAAACCAAAACACAAGGAAAGGATTTAGTTAGTAATAGCCGAGGAATAAAGCTGTTGCGTCCCTCACTTTTCTGGACAGTGAGGCCAACCTTCAGAAATCCGCCAAATGTTTAGAATTTGCGGCCTCGGTTTGTGCAAAACGTTCAAACAGATATGTTCAGAAACTTTTGTCGTTGTATGGCTTTGATGTTTAAATACCGATCATAGCGCAGCAACACAGGTTTACGATTAGTAGTAGTGAGTTCGTTAAAATGAATCTTTGGACCGATAAAGGGCACTAGATGCACACTCAACTCAAAAACCAATATAAGCTATATCTAGTTTCCCTTATTATGCTGATTGTCATGTTTTTTGCGACAGCGACCTCTGCCATTGAGGAAAAAAAACGGATCCTGATTATCAACTCTTTTAGTTGGGGCGGCGTTTGGGCGGATAGCCAACTTGAAGGTTTTAAAGCGGTGCTCAAAGAAAATGGTGTCGATGCCGCCTTATCAATTGAGCAAATGGATGTCATTGGAAAACGAGGACGCTTTGATCCAGATTATTTTTCCAACCATTTAAAATGGCGATTTGCGGATCGAAAATTCGATCTGATTATTGCAAATGACGATCCTGCCTTCCGATTTGTCGCGCGCAAGTATCAGGAACTATTTGCAGGGACACCTGTCGTTTTCTCCGATGTCAACAATATCCAGACCATCACAATCCCATCTGATATGCCTTACACCGGAGTAACCGAACAAAGTGATTTTCTCTCCACCATTAACATTGCACGCAAATTGCGCCCAAACGCACAAACCATCGCCGTGTTTGGTAATTCTGCTGACAATGGGGCCGGCCCTCGTAAAGCACTAACTTTTTTGAAGAACTTGCGCGGTGATTTTCCATTCGAGTTTCATTTGGACAAAACGGTTGAAGAAATAGAAGACATATCGTCAAAGTTGACATCTGATGACATCGTCATCGGAATCGCCTATGCGACCGATAAAAACGGTGTTTTTCGAGATTATAATGAAGTCCGAGGTGCCATCGGCAGCGTGTCCCCGGCCGCGAGCTTTGTATTCTGGAAAACAGACAATGATGACAGATTCGCAATAGGCGGCAAGGTCAGCTCTGCCAATGATCAAGGGCGGGCGGCAGCGTCCATCGCGACAAGAGTTCTGGCCGGCGAAGACATTCGATCTATCCCGATCATGGCCGCACCTACAAAATACGTCTTCAATTACCCAATTATGAACCGCATGGGAATATCTGAAACCGACTTACCAGAGGGATCAGAGTTTCTTCAAAAACCCTTTTCGATATTCGAGACATTTAAAACGGAAATATACAGTGCCATTGTTGTCTTCTTTATCCTGGTTATCGTGATTTTCGTTCTGCTCACAAATATCAAGCGCAGGCAAATTGCTGAAAGGGCACTGGCGGCTTCCAGAGATCAACTCGAGGACGAAGTGAAAATTCGTACATCGGAACTTGTCTCCTCAAACATGTCGCTAAATGACACTCTCAACGCACTTAAAGACACGCAGAATCAGCTCATCGAATCAGAGAAAATGGCATCGCTCGGCGGTATGGTCTCTGGTATCGCGCATGAAATTAATACACCGATCGGGGTATCGCTAACAGCCGCGTCTCACATGGAAGATACAACGGGCACGATGGTATCACGTTACGAAAAAGACGGCCTGAGCAGAGAACACTTTGAAAAATTCCTTGCGGACGCAAAGCAAACAACCAAAATGATAATTTCCAATTTAGAGCGCGCTGCGTCTTTAATTAGCAACTTTAAACAGGTCGCTGTTGACCAGAGCAGTGAAGCCCAGCGCGCCATTGACCTTAAAGACTATATAAGGACGACTGCGCAGAGCTTGGAACCCGAGTTAAAAGCGGGGGGACACAAGATCGAAATCACCTGCCGTGATGGGTTAGAGATTATGACCTATCCGGGCCTCATTGCTCAAATTTTGACGAACCTCGTTATAAACTCGGTTAGACATGGCTTTGGTGAAGAACATGAAAACGGTTTAATTCAAATTGATGCCACAGAATCTGATACTGACATCATTATTTCCTACAAGGACAATGGTGCCGGCATGCCCGAGGATGTGCTGAAAAAAGCCTTTGACCCTTTTTACACGACCGCGCGAGGGAAAGGCGGCAGCGGCCTTGGATTAAGCATCGTTTACAACCTCGTTACCCATAAACTACAGGGTAAATTGTCGTGCAAAAGCACACTTGGGGCAGGATCAGAATTTACGATTTCGTTTCCGAAATAGGTGCTCAGACTCAGGAACACAAGCCCAATACCAATGTCTATCCCAACAGGTTATTGGTTTCCTTTGGCAGAGCAACAACCAGCCCGTCCAGTTCGTCGTTTATCATAATCTGACAACCCAAGCGTGACGTTCTGGTTAAGCCAAATGCCATATCCAACATGTCTTCTTCTTCTTCTGATGCGATGTCCAGACGATCAAACCAGGCGGCATCGACGATGACGTGGCAGGTCGAGCAGGCCATTCCACCTTCGCACGCACCTTCAATATCAACGCCGTTTAAATGAGCAACATCCATGACGCTTAATCCATTGGAAGCGTCACACTCTTTCTTTGATCCGTCTGGATCAATGAACGTAATTTTCGGCACGACAGAACCCTCGACGGTTTATACAGAGAAGCTTTCGCCACACCCGCAAACGTTCTTGGCGTTCGGGTTGGAGAAAACGAACTTACTCTCCAGCTTATCCTCTACGTAATCCATTTCACTGCCAATCAAAAACATGATTGCAGCAGCATCAACAAAAACGCGGACGCCGTCGACATGGACTTCTTCTTCAAGCCCCTTTTTCTGCTCTGCATATTCAAATACATAGGACAGTCCGGAGCAGCCTCTCGAACTTACTGCGACGCGCAAACCAGCGACCGGTTTTTCGCTGTTTTCCATCAGTTCTTTAATGCGTGAAACGGCTGAGTCCGTCAGTGTTATCAGTTGTGGTGCGGCCATAACGCTGTTCTCCGTCTTATTCTCTAATTAAATAGTCTCAGTCCATGCCAAGGGCAAGCTTGGCGTCTTCGCTCATTAAATCTGGCGACCATGCAGGTTCCCATGTAATCGTAACTTCGACCTGTCCAATGCCTTCAACCTTGGCAACCGCATCTGCGACCCAACCGGGCAACTCACCAGCCACAGGGCATCCCGGCGCCGTCAAAGACATTTCAACGTTCACATCGCCTTTTTCGGAGATATCATGTTTATAGATTAGCCCCAGTTCATATACATCAACCGGGATCTCAGGATCATAGACAGTTTGTAAAGCGGCAATCACCTCCGCTTCTGACGCGATTGCAACTCCCTCGGCAAGCGGTTCACCCGAGTTCGCTTTAAACCCTTCTTCGACAGTTTCACCAAACCCACCCATATATCCATAGGGATCCATTACGTACTCTCCTTAAATGCCCGCTGAACGGAGACTTGCAACGGTGCCTCCGCCTGCAGATCCTAGTTTTTTAAAAGTCTCAAGCATCGCCATCATGCCGACCTGGCGTTGTGTTGTCAGGGCGCCAAGATTTAGTCTGCGCACGTGATCCGTACCGATTTCCTGTAATTGCTGCGTGGTGAGGCCACTAAATGACGTTGTCATCATTGCCACGAGCCCCTTTACGATGATCGCGTCGCTAAAACCTCGGAAGTAGTGTTTATCATCGCGGACATCATCGATTATCCAAACCTGTGACATACAGCCATGCATAAGGTGTTCGTCAGTTCTTAAGGGCTCTGGAAAATCCTCATCCTTAACCTTCTTACCGATGTCGATGATATATTCAAAGCGCATATCCTCATCATCAATCAGCTCCAGCGCATCCGCATAATCTTCATACTGGCTTGGTAGAGTGCTCATAACAACAGGTCCTTTGCCTTTCCGATAGCGGCAATTAATCGATCGACATCATTGGAATTATTATAGAGACCAAAGGAGGCACGCACAGTTCCCACCACACCCAGTCGATCCATCAATGGTTCGGCACAATGGTGCCCAACACGTGTCGCGACGCCTTGTCTATCGAGAACAGCCGCCACATCAAACGGATGCGTTCCTTCAATCAAGAAGGAAATAATGGCTGCCTTATCCTTGGCTTGCCCGACCAACTGAATGCCCTCAATGGCCGACATTTTATCTAGCGCATAAGCAAGCAAGCCTTGCTCATGGGCTGATATATTGTCCATACCCAATTGCGATACGTATCGAATTGCAGCACCGAGACCAATCACCTGCGCAATCGGCGGCGTTCCCGCTTCAAAGCGGTATGGCGGTTCCTTAAAAGTTGTCCCGCTAAAACTGACCTTCTCGATCATATCGCCACCGCCTTGGTAAGGCGGCATTGAATTCAAAACGTCCGTCTTACCATAGAGAACACCCACGCCACTTGGGCCGTATAGCTTGTGGCCGGTAAAACCATAAAAATCACAATCAAGATCCTGAACATCAACACCATGATGAACAACACCCTGCGCTCCATCCAACAACACCTTTGCCCCTTGGGCATGGGCCAGCTTGACCACTTCCTTAACCGGGACAACGGTTCCCAACACATTGGACACTTCCGTTAAGGCAACAAGTTTTGTTTTCGAGTTCAAGAGAGCTTTGAAGTCTTCAATCAGGAATTCCCCCTGATCGTCAATTGGTGCCACCCGCAACGTCACGCCGATCTGTGTTTCCAGCATTTGCCAGGGCACAATATTGGCGTGATGTTCCATTTCACTGACAATAATCTCGTCGCCCGGCTGCAAAAATTTGCGGCCCCAAGTCTGCGCGACCAAATTTATTGACTCAGTTACGCTGGATGTAATGACGACGTTGTTTTCACTGGGGGCATTTATAAAGTCTGCAATCTCGGCGCGCACTTTTTCGTACTCATCTGTGCACCGCTGGCTCAAATAGTGAGCGCCACGATGGACATTTGAATAATAAGTTTCATAACATTCCCGAACCGCATCGATAACGACTTGTGGCTTTTGCGCACTGGCACCACTGTCCAGAAATACCAATGGTTTTCCATAGACCGTTTGCTTAAGGATCGGAAAATCCAGACGCACGCGTTCAACGTCGAAAGCTTCCATCGAATTATTACCGATCGCTGCGTCTATAGAGACGACTTTGTTCATACTTGCTTCCAATCTTCAGCAAAATAACATTGAGCAGGTAACCAATGAACGACCTGACGCGCCATCGCTTCGCGAACCTTTAAATCGGAAATCTCTTCCAAGGCTTCAGCGATAAATGATTGAATCAGGAGATTTCTTGCCATGGCTTCTGGAATACCCCGAGAGCGAAGATAAAACAGCGATGTTTCATCGATCTGCCCGGTTGTTGATCCATGGGAACATTTGACATCATCCGCGTAGATTTCCAATTCGGGCTTGGCATCCATTTCGGCCCGGCTGGACAACAGCAGCGCACGCGACATTTGATGCCCATCCGTTCGCTGTGCATCTTTATGCACAACTAATTTACCCTGGAAGACGCCTCGTGATTCGTCATTCAAGACGCCTTTAAAGACTTCGCGGGCTGTCGTATCGGGGACCAAGTGATCGATAATTGTCGTATTATCGCAATGTTCGCGAGCTTTCATCAAATAGGCCCCGCTCAAGTTACAGTGACCACCACGCCCCTCCAGGCGCACCCGCGTTTCAGTTCTTGATAACCTGCCGCCAATGGCCAGATTAAAATTTTCATAGGTCGCATCCCGGCCCACACGTACGTTTATGGCGGACAAGTGCAAGGCTTCCATACAATCCGCCTGAATGGTGTAGTGACGTAAAATCGCCCCATCACCAACGGATATATCCGTAACGGCATTATTGAAGTAAGCTCCTGTCGCGATACCCGCATGGTGCTTTACCAATGTCGCCTGGCTTCCCGCCTCCATAACAAAGAGGTTACGGGGATGCCGATAAATAGGCCCATCCGTTCCCCCGTTCAGATGAATGATTTCAATCGGTTCATCAACGACAAAACCTTTTGCAACACGAAGTACCGTTCCACTTTCCATCATCGCCATGTTGAGAGCTGAGAACCCCTGATCATAAGCGAGCGGATCACTACTTATGTGTTCTTTGATGAATTCCGGTTCTTTTTCCAGAACCAGGGAAAATGGCTCGAGCGAAACTCCCTCGGGCAGAGCTTCAAGGCGTGACAACTCCGGATGGATAATCCCGTTGACGTAAACCAGACGCGCGACATTGGTATCCGTATCGAAGAATGCAGGGATACCGCTGACGGCAACTTGGCCATCTTCCCAGGTTGCTGCGCGCAAGCCTTGATCGTTTAAGTTTGGAAGGCGGGTGTATTTCCAGCTTTCTGTTTTTGTCGTCGGCAGCCCGATTTCAGCAAACCGCTCTATGCCTGCAAGACGCTTCGCATCAAGCCATTTAAGTTGAGCACCCGGCAGCCGCTCTTTTGCAGCATCGAATTGATCAACAAAGGGCTGAGTTGCATTGATTACATTACTCATCTATTCGGTTCCGTTCCACCTATTCGGCCGCTACGCCATATTCGGCATAGCCTTTTTCTTCAAGCTCAAGCGCCAACTCCTTGCCACCCGAACGCTGAATCTTTCCATGTGCCAATACATGGACAAAATCAGGAACGATGTAATCGAGCAAACGCTGATAGTGTGTGATCATCAGAATAGCGCGATCATCCGAGCGCAATTGATTGACGCCATTCGAGACAATTTTCAAAGCATCGATATCGAGACCGGAATCCGTCTCATCAAGAACCGCAAGTTTTGGATCGAGCACAGCCATTTGCAAGATTTCATTGCGCTTTTTTTCACCGCCAGAAAATCCAACGTTAACTGCGCGCTTTAGCATGTCTTTACCAATACCAAGTTCTTCTGTTTTGGCTTTTATCATTTTAACGAACTGCATAGCGTCAAGTTCATCTTCGCCATGGTGACGGCGGATTGAATTTAAGGCTTCTTTCAAAAAGGTTGTATTGGGAACCCCAGGAATTTCAACCGGGTACTGAAATGCCAGGAAGACACCTTCAGCCGCCCGGATTTCAGGGTCCATCTCCGTCAAATCAACGCCATTGTAAAGAATTTCACCTTCGGTCACTTCGTATCCATCTTTACCGGCAATCAAGTAGGATAACGTGCTTTTACCTGACCCATTCGGCCCCATAATCGCATGAACTTCACCGGCGTTAATCGTCAGATCGATCCCTTTAAGAATTTCTTTCCCATCGACGGTCGCATGTAGGTTTTTTATTTCGAGCATCTATTCCTCAAATTTCAATAAGTTGTATACGTAAAAGTTAACCGACGCTGCCTTCAAGGCTAATCCCCACCAGCTTTTGTGCTTCAACGGCGAACTCCATGGGGAGTTGCTGGAGAACTTCGCGGCAGAATCCGTTAACCACCAACGCGACAGCCGCTTCTTCATCAATGCCACGCTGACGCAGGTAGAACAGTTGATCTTCATTAATTTTTGACGTGGTCGCTTCGTGTTCGACCACAGAAGATTTATTTTTGCTTTCAATGTATGGAACGGTATGCGCTCCGCATTGATCGCCAACAAGCAGTGAATCACACTGCGTATAGTTACGCGCACCTTCTGCTTTCGGTCCCATGCGCACGAGGCCACGATAAGTCTGGTCGGACTTACCCGCCGAGATCCCTTTTGAGATAATTCTCGACGTGGTGTTCTTTCCTAGGTGGATCATCTTAGTGCCGGTATCAGCCTGCTGATGATTATTGGTAATCGCAATTGAGTAAAATTCACCGACTGAATTGTCGCCCTGCAGAATGCAGCTTGGGTACTTCCAGGTCACGGCAGAACCAGTTTCAACCTGTGTCCATGAAATCTTGGAATTTTTCCCACGGCACGCGCCACGCTTGGTCACAAAATTATAGATGCCACCCTTGCCTTCTGCGTCACCGGGGTACCAGTTCTGCACGGTCGAATACTTGATTTCGGCATCATCCATGACGATCAGTTCGACAATGGCCGCATGCAACTGGTTGTCATCACGCATGGGCGCAGTACAGCCTTCCAGATAGCTGACGTAGGAGCCTTCTTCGGCAATGATCAGCGTACGCTCAAACTGGCCTGTGTTTTCCGCGTTAATGCGAAAATAGGTGGAAAGCTCCATCGGACACTTAACGCCTTTCGGGATATAGACGAAGGATCCATCCGTAAACACGGCCGAGTTCAAACAGGCATGCTTGTTGTCCGTATAAGGAACGACACTGCCCATGTATTTTTGCACAAGTTCCGGACAGCGCTGTACGGCTTCTGAAATCGGGCAAAAGATGACACCAACTTCTTCCAGTTTATGTTTAAACGTGGTCGCAACGGAGACGGAATCGAACACGGCATCGACAGCAACGCCCGCCAACCGTTCTTGTTCGAATAACGGGATACCGAGTTTTTCATAAGTTCTGAGCAATTCTGGATCCACATCATCCAGGCTTTGCGGCCCATCGCCAACAGACTTGGGAGCCGAATAATAATAGGAATCCTGATAGTCGATCTCAGGGAAATCCGGTTTCTGCCATTGCGGATCAGGCATCGTCAACCAATGACGGTACGCCTTCAACCGGGATTCCAACAACCATTCCGGCTCGTTCTTTTTCGCTGAAATAAATCGGATAATATCTTCGTTAAGACCCTTAGGCGCAGTATCAACCTCAACATCCGTAACGAACCCATACTTGTAGGTTTCATCCGTAAACTCACGAACCTGCTCAATGGTTTGCTCTTTGCCGGACATTTCCATGCACTTCTTCCTTTATATTCGTTACGCTGCAGTTACGTTGGCATTATGGCCAGCCGCATCTCGCAACTTCAAAACTTCGCCAGTGATCAAATCACAAGCCTTTATGATCTCGTCGTCTGTTGTAAATCTTCCAAGCCCGACACGGACGGACCCACCCGCATCAGCTTCATCAAGACCCATAGCCCTTAAAACATAAGACGGCTCAACCGTTGCAGATGTGCAGGCCGACCCTGTCGAGATCGCCAACCCCTTGAGGCTGCTGACCAAGTCGTCACCACTCACACCAGGAAACATCAAATTTAAATTACCTGCGACACGAACATCCATTGATCCGTTCACCTGCACGTCCGGTAAATTTATACGCAATGTTTCAAGCATCAGATCCCTTTGCCCTTCCAGGCGGGTTGCCTCTTCTGCCATTTCGATCCGCGCCAGTTCTGCAGCTTCTCCCATCCCGACGCAAAGCGGTGCAGGCAGGGTCCCGGCGCGAAATCCCCGCTCCTGGCCTCCACCATCCAGCAAAGGCTCCAGCCGCACCCTAGGGCGGCGGCGAATATACAAAGCTCCGATACCCATTGGGCCATACATCTTGTGGCCAGAGATACTCAAGAGATCGATCTTCATGGCATCAACATCCAGCGCGATCTTGCCAACGGCCTGAGCACAATCGGTATGGAAATAAACGCCGTGCTCTCTGCAAATAGCGCCGATTTGTGCAAGGGGCTGAATAACGCCGACCTCGTTGTGGACACCAATCACGGAAACCATAAGTGTCTTGTCTTCGATCGCCGCCGACAACTGATCAAGATCGATTAAGCCGTCAGGGTTCACGTCAAGATAGGTCACACGAAAACCTTCGTTTTCCAGTCTCCGGAAACTTTCCAATACACACTTATGTTCAATTTTTGTGGTAATCAGGTGATCACCGCGCGACTTGTTGAAACGCGCCAGGCCCTTGATTGCCAGATTGTTGGATTCTGTTGCCCCTGACGTAAACACAATCTCCCGTGATTCAGCACCAATTAACGTCGCTATTTTTTGCCGCGCTGCCTCAACCGCATCTGACGCTTCCCAACCGAAGGAATGGCCACCGGAGTGGGGATTACCAAATTTTTGAGTAAAATAAGGCAGCATTGCATCAACAACACGCGGGTCTGTTTGCGTTGTCGCCTGATTATCCAAATAGATCGGACCTTTCGGTCGTTGTTGGCTCATCGTATTCATTTGTTTTACCTATCCAACCAGTGCACGGTTTCCACCGACACCGGTTTTTGCAAATATGGAACCCCAAACCTCAATAAAGCGCTCAACATCACTGCCGACAGTATCCCAGCCAAGGCTTACGCGGATCGCCGTCAGCGCCTCTTCATCATCCACACCCATCGCCGCCAGAACATGACTGGGCTCAACCTTTCCAGATGAACAGGCGGAACCGGAGCTGACACAAACCCCCGCCAGGTCAAACGCCATCAGTTGTGTTTCCGCCGGGACGCCAGGCATCGCCAGACACACTGTATTTGGGAGCCGCGGCGACATCTCACCATATACTTGTGTTGAGGCGAGCCGCCGCACCCCGGAAATCAATTGATCCCGCAACTGCCGCAAATCCGCCATCGTATCAAGACCTTCAAGTGCAGCTTTCGCTGCCGCCCCAAAGCCCGCTATTCCGGCAACGTTCTCCGTGCCAGCGCGCTTTCGACGTTCCTGGCCCCCGCCCAACTGCTGCGCAACGAGGTCAATACCGGGCTTAACGATCAAAGCACCGACACCCTGGGGGCCGCCGATTTTATGGGCCGAAAGACTAAGCAAATCGACACCAAGCCTCGCCATGTCAACGGGGATCTTTCCGACTGCCTGAACAGCGTCGCAATGCACCAGAGCGCCATGCGATTTCGCGACTTCGACAAGGTGTTCGATCGGCTGAATCACGCCTGTTTCGTTATTTGCCAACATTATGGAAACCAGAACAGGGCCTTCCATGCGTCCCAGCAACTCCCCAAGCGACGCCGAATCAACGATACCGCTTGCATCAACGGGAACCAGCGGGATGTGTTCCACTGCCTGCAAAGCCGACGGATGTTCAATAGCCGAAACCAGCCAATGGCTAACGGGGGCCCCTTGCAAAGCCAAATTATTGGCTTCCGTCCCGCACCCGGTAAACACCACATCATTTGCATCCGCACCGACAAGAACCGCCACTTCGTCGCGTGCATCTTCAACAATACGCCGTGCAAGCCGCCCATTCCGATGCACAGACGACGGATTGCCGACAAGCGACAGCGCGTTAGTGATTGCCGTCACCGCCGCAGGCCGTATCGTCGTCGTCGCATTGTGATCAAGATAGACGGTATCGTTCATATCATTGTGTCCGATGGGGCCGTCTACTTATTGTGCTGCCAAAAAACGATCTGCAGCGCGATGATCGCGATACAATTCGCCACTGGTACCCAGTATGCGCTTTTCGACAACATCATCTAAGCTAACCGAGCTCAAATAGAGGTAAATTTGATTGCCCAGTTCTTCCCATAGATCGTGTGTGAGACATCGACTTTTATTTGAATGGCAACCATCTGGTGCCCCCGGCGCACAGCGGGTTGCCGAGATTGGCTCATCTACCGACATGACAATATCTGAAATGCGGGTATCGGCAGCAGCCCGCGCCAACAAATATCCACCACCAGGTCCCCTTACCGACTTCACCATCCCGCCCTTACGCAACTTGCCAAAAAGTTGCTCGAGATAGGACAACGATATTTCTTGCCGTTCTGCAATATCCGCCAGAGCAACCGGCTTGCCGTCCGCCGATTGTGTCGCCAGGTCAACCATTGCCATAACGGAATAACGGCCTTTTGTGCTAAGTCGCATATTCTTCTCCTGATTATTATCGCTACTGGTTATTCAATAACCAGCGGCACCATTCTTGATTTAGCCGACATATGTGAACTAGGCAGCGGGCTTACTCCGCTTGCCTGAAACTCTTGATGTTGATTTCTTTGTTTTCTTGGCCGTCGCGCCAGAGGCTTCGGCTTCAAGCTCTTCGACACGCTCCATCAAAACAGAAACTTGCCCACGCAGCGCTTCTATCGTTTGCAGCACAGGATCCGGATTACCATCGGGATCTGTTGCATAAGCTCTAAACTCTGCAGATTTCTTTTTATTTTTCGGCAAGACAACACGCGCCGGAATTCCAACGGCTGTAACGCCTGCCGGGATATCAGATGCAACAACCGCATTCGATCCAACACGCGCATCTGCGCCTACAGTGATGGGACCCAGAATCTGTGCACCAGAGCCTACGATCACCCCATCCCCGAGTGTCGGATGTCTCTTAACGCCGATCTGCGCGCTTGAATCTACCGACGGTGCCACGCCGCCCAGCGTGACGTCATGATAAAGCGTCACATCGTCGCCAATAATTGATGTTTCGCCGATCACTACACCAGCACCATGGTCAATAACGAAACCACGCCCGATGATTGCCCCCGGGTGAATTTCAATTCCGGTAAACAGACGACCGACTTGAGAGACAAACCGGCCAAGAAACTTGGCCCCCCGCACCCACAAAGCATGACTGAGCCGATAAAAGACAAGCGCGTGAAAGCCCTGGTAAAGTACAATGACTTCAAAACTTGACCGCGCAGCAGGGTCACGAGATTTATAAGCCGCTATATCTTCCTGAAATCGCTTGAAAATCATGGGTCTTTCTATATTTTCTAATCCCGTTTCAATCGCATCTGGCGACCAAACGAAAAGATTAACACGATGCCCGTTCGCGCATTTTCAGAGGGCATGAAAGATATATAGTATACCCGACTAAACTGGTCAAGTAATCAGGAATAATTAAATTTTGCGTTCGTTTTCTGCTAAAAATTACTTGACTAATAGGCTTGGTATTTCACCCATTAACCGTAGACTGGAACCATCTTAAATCATGCCTGAAGTCATTTTTAACGGCCCAGAGGGCCGCCTCGAAGGCCGCTATCACCATTCAAAAATACCGAATGCCCCGGCGGCAATTTTGTTGCACCCTCACCCGCAACACGGCGGCACCATGAATAATAAAGTGGTCTATTCCCTTTATCAAAGCTTCGTAAAGCGTGGATTCTCGACATTACGCTTCAACTTTAGAGGTGTCGGACGCTCACAAGGGGTATTCGACAGCGGGCTTGGGGAACTCAGTGATGCGGCTTCCGCTCTTGATTGGATGCAGACCTACAATCCGAACGCACAGACATGCTGGATCGCAGGATTTTCATTTGGTGCCTGGATTGGAATGCAATTAATGATGCGACGCCCGGAAATTTCCGGCTTCATTTCAATTGCGCCTCCCGCCAATATCCATGATTTCTCTTTCCTTGCGCCATGCCCCGCATCCGGGCTCATTTTGCACGGAGACAAAGACGATGTCGTTCCTATTTCAGCAACGGACAAGCTCGCTCAGAAACTGCAAAAACAAAAAACAATTGAAATCGATTACCGTGTTGTCAAAGGCTGCGACCACTTCTTCCAAAGCCATCTGACTGAAATGATTGGTCACGTCGATGATTATCTGGATAAAAATTATAAGCCAGACGCTGTCGCTGAGTAACTAGTCTTTGCCGAGGCCGTCGGGTTCGTGGCACACTCCGCCCGACTGGGGTGTTTTGACGCCAGTGGTTTGTGGATAGCTGAGGGGCAAGCCGCGCAGTGATCGCACGGCGAGAAACGCGAAGGCTTGAGCTTCCAGCGCATCCCCGCGCCAACCGACAGCTTCAACGGGATCAACCGGCGCATTCAGAGAGGCCCTGAGACGGCTCATCAGAACCCGATTGTGACGGCCGCCACCACAGACCAGCCATTGCAACGGCGGCGCCGGGAATTGATTAGCCGCCTTGGCGACGGCACTGACAGAAAAAGCAGACAGGGTTGCAGCACCATCTTCGGGAGACAGGTGCTGCACAGGACGAATGGAGAAGGCGTCTCGATCCAGAGATTTCGGGTAATTACGGTCGAAGTATTCATGATCGAGCAATTCTGACAATGCCTCGGGATCGACCTTACCCCGGCGCGCCAACTGTCCATCTATATCCATGCTATGATTTGTTTTCCCGCGCACCCAATCGTCGATGAGCGCGTTGCCAGGCCCCGTATCAAAGGCAATGGCACCGCCATCGGGACTAATCCATGTCACGTTTGCCACCCCACCAATATTGAGGATCGCAACAGGGCGCTCGAGTTTACGCGATAATGCGACATGGTAGACCGGAGCCAACGGCGCACCTTCACCACCCGCGGCCACATCGGCACTGCGGAAATCATTAACCACTCGGATTCCTGTTTTACGGGCCAATAATGCCCCATCGCCGATTTGGCAGGTGACGGATTTATCCGGGTCATGAAAAACCGTTTGCCCGTGAAAGCCTACCACGCCAATGTCTGATGCCTTTAGGCCTGACTTCGCCAACACAGCGTTAACGGCCTCCGCATGTTGAAGGGTCAGTTCCTGCTCAATCGCTTGAGTCGCTTCATCTCTGGCCGCTCTCACACCCATGATGCTCCGCAGTTGATCGCGAAATCCATCGCGATAAGGAATCTCGAGGGAAGAGCCGAAGGCGAAGATTTCATCACCATCCGTTTCGATCAGCGCCGCATCAACCCCATCCATTGAGGTGCCACTCATCAAGCCGATTGCCAACATTTTAGGTGACCGTGTCATACCCTATGTTTCTATGTTTTGTGTGCCAAGGGCAAGCAAACGTTGCACAGACCAAAAGGATAGAATAAACCACCTGTGCGAAAGATAATGGAGCAACTATGAGCACACATAAATCCCAATTTATCCAAACGGTGCAAGAGCGAGGCTACCTGCACCAATGCACTGATATCGACAAATTGGATGCCCTGGCGGCTGAAAAGCCGATAACTGCCTATATTGGTTTTGACTGCACAGCGCCGAGTCTGCACGCAGGCAGCTTAGTGTCGATCATGTTGCTCCGACATTTTCAAAAATCTGGACATAAACCCATTGTATTAATGGGTGGCGGCACGACAAAGATTGGCGACCCCTCCGGAAAAGATGAGGCCCGCAAGCTTTTGGACGAAGAAGCAATTGCCGCCAATATGGAAGGTATCAAAGACGTTTTTGCAAAGTTTTTGACATTCGGCGACGGTCCAACAGACGCGATCATGGTGAATAACGCCGACTGGCTTGATGGTCTGGAATACATCTCCTTTCTAAGGGACTACGGGCGACATTTCTCTGTCAACAGAATGCTGACGTTTGACAGCGTAAAGCTACGGCTGGAGCGCGACCAACCGCTAAGTTTTCTTGAGTTTAACTACATGATCCTGCAAGCCTATGACTTTATGGAGCTGGCACGACGGATGGATTGTTCTGTCCAAATGGGGGGCTCGGATCAATGGGGTAACATCGTCAATGGCGTTGATTTAACCCGCCGGGTCATCTCAAAGGAAGTTTACGGCCTTACGACACCCCTGTTGACGACCGCATCCGGAGCAAAAATGGGTAAGACCGCGGCTGGCGCGGTATGGCTGAATGACAGCATGCTATCTTCCTATGATTACTGGCAGTATTGGCGCAACACAGAGGACGCAGATGTCGGTAAATTTTTACGCCTGTTCACAGATATTCCTTTGGACGAAATTTGCCGACTGGAAGCCCTCGAAGGCGCAGAGTTAAACGATGCAAAAAAAGTCCTGGCTGATGCAGCTACGGCACTTTGCCATGGTGAAGACGCGGCGCAAACTGCCCGCCAAACAGCGGAAACCACTTTTGAAAAAGGTGGCTTGGGCGATGACCTCCCGACTTTCGATATTGAGAAGTCGCGTTTGGAAGAAGGTATTCCGGCCTTTCAACTTTTTCGAGAAGTCGAGTTGGCTGCCAGCGGTGGCGAAGCTCGTCGATTGATTAAGGGCGGCGGCGGCAAGGTCAACGACAAAGCTCTGCCTTCAGAGGTTCACGCCATAACGGCCAAGGACCTCAACGAAGAAGGCATCATAAAACTGTCCGCTGGCAAAAAGAAGCATGCTCTGGTGCGCTCCACCTAAGTCTTTAAGGCTTTGGCGTAGTGGGTTTAGGTTCTGAGATGATCCTGGGGTCCGGCTGTTTTTCATCGAAAATACCGAACAGATTCCTCAAAAAACCAGGCGTCAATGCAGATAACGGGTTCACACTGATTTTCGGCTCTTCCAGGGAACCTGTCATTGAGTAATTGGCGGCAAAAACACCGCTTCCTTTTTTGCCACCCGTCAAAAGTGTTCCCAGCACTGGAATGTGGCCGAGCACTGAGTTCAAGGCATAGGCCGGCACGACTGTACCCTTCATGTCGACAACATCGGCATGTCGATAAATCCGGCCGGCTGCTGTAAATCCAAGCGACGTTCCATTGGCGCGCGCTTCGGTAATTTGCAGGACGCCGTCATCATAAACGAAAGGCACTTCGAGAGAATTAAACCCGATGCCATCTCCAGATAGAGCATCCAGGATACCCGTCAGCGCCATAATACTCAGGATATGGGCGAGTGCTGGAGCGTCAACGATCCGATAGTCATTCACACTCAATTGCCCTTTCAGGGGATTGCCCGGCACCGTATCATCAAAGATACCAGTGATCGTCAGGCTGCCACCTGTCATCGAGTTGTAGGCGTCAAGAAACCTGAGGGTATTCCCTGCGTCGTCTGAGCGAAGGGTCAAACTCCTGGTATTGTCTTCATTTGCTCGGATCGAAATATCCAGCGACGCGCCATCGTCAAGTTTGCTTGAAAGTAAAAATGTTTTCCAGACTTCATCCGCGTAAGAAAAAGTACCGGAAACATTTTCCATCGATTGAAATTCGTTAATCCAGACCCGGTCAATCTCAATCGCCATCGTTAAGTTCGGCAGCAGGGACTCCTTACCTTGTTCATCTGGCTCGCCTGAAAACAGTTCGCCCCAATAAACGGAAAAGTCGAAGCTTGGGCCATGCAATCCCACTTCCCAGCCTCCATCATCCTTCGGAATCAGCGCTCCTTTAACATTTGTACGGCCGTAAACCAGATTCTCAAATTCGATCTTACTAATGCCGGTGCCGTCCGGCGCATAAGCAACAGCCCCCTTAATATCCAGTCCCTCAGACATCAAAGAAAATTCAGGTATTTCAACTACCACGTCGCGTTCCAGGTCAATCGTAATATTTGACTGACCCGATGCGCCCGCTTTCTTGATCCAGCCAAATGCCGGTGCCTGCAATTCGGCTGCGGTGATGTCGGCATTGACTTCCAAGCGGCGATCTATGTCATCGAAGACCGTATAGCGAATTTTTGTGGCGATTGAGCCCTTCAAATAGTCATCGGCGAAATGCTCCATATCAAAACCAAGATCACGCAGCTTACTGACGTCATTGAATACCGTGTACAAATCGTATCGGCTTTGAAAATCAGCGTTTGCGTCAAAGTTTTCGACCCAGACGACATCGGCGCTAATGTCGTCGTACGTCACATTTCCTGTGACTTTCATTTCATGGTTATCAACTTGAAGATCAAGTCTGCCGTTTTCGATACCGCGACCAAGCAAAACCCGGCCGATGGTCACATCGGTCAACTTTGAAGCCGCCGATATCTCGACATCATCGAGCGCCAAAGAATGCTCGAGGATAAATTTCATTTTCAAATCGGTTTGCGCGTTTCCTAAGGCACTCTTGGGATCAATTCCGAGCTCTGACGCAAAGCCCAGGGGTTCAGACTCAATATATTCCAGTTTGGACTTAACAGACCCGTCGATCACCAGATTAATATCCGCATATTGATCGAAAGCATCCAGTCCGGTCAGAACGATCTTGCCCCTAGACAAGGCCAGATCACGTGACTTTCCAGATCGCAGTGTGACCTCAAGGGTTTTGTCATCGAATACAACATCTCCCCCCACCCCTGTCGCCTTTGGCATCGGTGGTAAATAGTCGACCTCGACGCCACTGAGCTGCATCTTGCCGTTCATTCCATCAAGGCTAATTTCACCTTTCTCATCGACTTTAAACTGCGTCGAGGCCTGAAGCTGATGCAAAGTCCCCTCCGACAAATGCTGGGTTATCCAGTTGTAGGGGTCTGTCGCCAGATTTTTGGGCCAGTAGCGAGTTACGTCACTTACCGGGACATCTTTAAGATCAAGATCGATGTTTACATCAAGCGGTGTCTCTGAAGTGCGCAAACCGCCTATATTGCCAGCGACCGATATCTGCGGCCCCTGCAGGTCCGCATCGAACCGGATAACGTCAAGAAGATCCTTATTGTTGTCAAACTGCGCGGCCATATAAAAGGAACGCACGGGCAGATAATGATCAATTGGCGCAGGCAAATACAATCGCCAATTTGCGCCTAGCACGCCACTAAGCTCGTCTATTTTTGCGATGCCTGTCTCGCTCGAATACGCCCCGACAAGGACACCTGATTTCAAGCTCAGGTTTTCGGAAAAAGGCGCGGGTAACTGCAACTGATTTTCTGCCAGTTCAAGCCGAAGGTTATGAATTTCAATTCGGCTTGTATCGCTTTCGTACTCGCCCATCATCTCGACAGACTTTACGGTGACCGTCTGCGAAAACGGCGCCGGCAACGAGATACTTCCCGCACCCCCTTTGACATCAAAACGGACATAGGGTGCGCCTTCCTGAATCGGAATCGACATTGCAACATTACCCTGGAGCGGAAGATTGAAGTTCTTCAAAAAATCCAGTTCGGCAAATGTGGGAGCGAAAGGAGCCAAAAATAACTTGTCGATATCTGCGGTTAACTCCAGACGCTTGCTGGCGGATTTGTAGCGTGCGAGCAACTCCAGTTCCGTTTGTGTGCCTGCAATATCGATAATCAGTGACAATTGCCCTCTGACGCCAATGGCATCTCTGACCAAATGAATATCGGCAGCAGGCGCCATCCAGGATTTTTCGAGTATCTGGTCATCAATCGCCAAGTCCGCTCCAACTATGTCCAATCGCGAGAGATAGCGCAGCGGGTGCTTCCCTTTGGGTCCATCCAGCATTTCTTGCATGAGGCTAAATGCCGAAGACGCATAGACCTCCTTCGCCCCTCCCAAGCCAAAATTGAACGAACCGTCCGTTTGCCTGATCACCCGTAACTTCGGTCCAAATATCTCTAGCGAATCTGGCGCGACCTCGCCTTGCAAGAGAGCGGATCGGTTTAGGGCGAACGAAAGTTCCGGCACGCTGCTAATAATTTCGTCTTCATGGTTCAGGATTTGGACATCGAGTATACGGATATCAAAGCTTCGTTCCCACCCCGCCCAGGTCAAAATCGTGTCACGCATCTTAAATTTGAAATTTGGCTGCCCGCGGTTGACCGACTCTTCAATATAAGGGGATAGAAACCCTAGCGAAATAGGCCCTTTGGACAATTGCCAGGCGACGAGCAACATAATGATTACCAGCCCGGCACTGATCCCGGCCAGAACATGCACCACACCCTTGAACGTTTTGACAATCAAAGTAATCCTACCTCAGCGAGACACATTGCACCGAGACCGTTCCATGGACTTGACCACAGACATGCCATACCGCACTCTTTGGCAGTTCGGAGTCTCTTAGCAATGCAAAATTTTGAATTTCTCGACAAACTGGAAAAACTACCCCGTCCCGCTGATGTTGAGGCTTTGGCGATCGGCCGAGAGCGCCTGAGCGAAGCCATAGAAAACACCCAGAATACAAGCTTGGCTGAGCGATTCAAGCTGCTCCTTTCACATGATAAAGCCCCGGAACTCATTGATGTAATCCTTGCTAGTAGTCCTTACCTGACGTGGTGCGCGACCATCGACCCGGCGTTCTTTTGTGACCTTCTTGAATTCGGCCCTGACAGAGTCCGAGAATCGATCTTTAAAGGTTTAATAAATAAGCGGAAAGAAACCCTTAACGAAGCAGAAGTTGCAACCGTTTTACGTATCGCAAAACGCCGATTAGCCCTGACAATTGCCATCGCAGATATAAGCACCTATTGGCCGCTTGAAAGGGTCACAGAGACATTATCAGATCTTGCCAGTGCCTGCCTGTCGGTCGCCGCCTCTTTTTTACTCCGCGAACTCGCACTGAGTGGTGCCTTTAGTCTGCCTGATCTGGAAAACCCAGAGCAAAACTCCGGTTTGGTTATATTGGGTATGGGAAAATTGGGAGCACGTGAACTCAACTATTCGAGCGATATCGATCTCATCGTTCTGTATGACCCTGAAACCGTGGAGACCGATGCGCCGGATCGTCTTCAAACTTTATTCGTTCGCCTGACGCGCCGTCTCGTCAAACTGATGGAAGACAGAACCGCTGACGGGTATGTCTTTCGCACGGATCTCCGTCTCCGACCGGACCCCGGAGCGACACCCATTGCCCTTACCACCTTTGCAGCTGAAACCTATTATGAGAGTCTTGGCCAAAACTGGGAGCGCGCGGCCATGATAAAGGCCCGTCCCGTCGCGGGAGATATTGACGCTGGCGAGCGTTTCCTGAGTTGGCTCACCCCCTTTATTTGGCGCAAGTCTCTGGACTTTGCTGCGATACAGGACATCCATGCGATCAAGCGCCAAATAAACATTCATAAGTCTGGGAACAGAATGGACGTACCCGGCCACAACATCAAACTGGGGCGCGGGGGAATTAGAGAAATTGAGTTTTTCGCGCAAACTCAACAGCTGATCTGGGGCGGGCGCGAGCCAAGTTTGCGTTCACCTTATACCCTGCCGGCGATTAAAGCTCTTGCTGACTTTGGCTTGTGTGAGGACGGCACCTATCAAACACTTGAAAACTCTTATCGATTCTTAAGAACGGTCGAACACCGGCTGCAAATGATCAACGATGAGCAAACCCAGACACTACCCGAGGATGAGGCCCACTTGACCCACCTGGCTTTGTTTATGGGGTATGAAAATTGCGAAACATTTACCGATGACGTTGAAATGCATATCAAACGTGTGCACGAACTTTATGCCAATCTGTTTGATGATGCGCCGTCATTGGGCTCTGATCAAAACGCAGGTGGCAACCTGGTTTTTACAGGTGCTGACACCGATCCGGAGACTTTAAAAACGATTGGCGAGCTGGGTTTTGAAACCCCCGCGACCATTGATACAATCATTCGGGGCTGGCATCACGGACGCTACCGGGCAACCCACAGTGCGCGCGCGCGCGAAATATTAACGGAGTTAATGCCACAATTGCTGCGAACGATTGCGTCAATGTCTGCTCCGACAGCAACATTTTTAAAGTTTGATGAATTCCTTAAGGGCCTTCCCGCGGGTGTTCAGTTATTTTCCATGTTCAAAGCTCAACCCGCCATCCTCACTCTGGTTGCGGAAATTATGGGGAAAGCCCCTCGACTGGCGCGGCATTTAGCAGGGCGCGCCTCCGTTCTGGATAGTGTTTTAGCCCCTGACTTTTTCAACCCGCCAATGGCAATTGATGCGCTGCATGAGGACTTAAGGCAACAATTACGGCGCTCCGAATATTTGGAAGACAGCTTGAACATCTGCCGTCGCTGGACGCATGATCACCGCTTTCAGGTTGGCGTCCACAGGTTACAAGGCTTAATCAAGCCCGCCGACGCGTCTGGCGCCCTTAGCGATATCGCTCAAACCGTTCTGCAACTCTTGTACCCGGCCGTTGAGGCAGATTTCTCACGCATTCATGGCCGGGTCGAAGCGGCTTCTTTGGCGGTTTTGGCGCTCGGTAAATTAGGGAGCCGGGAAATGACTGCATCTTCTGACCTGGATCTGGTTTTTATTTACGATGTGTCTGATGAAGCAGCACAATCTGATGGGAGCAAACCGCTTTACGCCACCCAATATTTTGCCCGTTTAGGCCAACGATATATCAATGCAATCACCGCCCTTACGCAAGAAGGCGCCCTTTATGAAGTCGACATGAGGCTGCGCCCTTCTGGCAATTCAGGGCCAATAGCGACCACCCTGACAGCCTTTAAAAAATATCATCGGGAGTCTGCATGGACTTGGGAACATATGGCTATGACACGTGCCCGGACTGTCGTTTCCGACCCAACGTTTGGGCCAATCGTCGAAGCCGCCATCGAACAAACGCTGACGGCAGAACGTGATCCAGAAAAGCTATTGCATGACGTAGCTGACATGCGCATACGTTTAGCCAAAGAAAAGCCGGCTGATGGTCTTTGGTCCCTGAAACAAATGCGTGGCGGCATGATCGATATTGAGTTCATTACCCAATACTTGCTGCTAAAACATGCCCGCTCACATCCGGAAATCCTTGCACAGAACACAGTTCAGGCGTTGCGAAATCTATGCGATGCAGAATTACTGGACCCTGTTGACGGCAACACCCTGATTACAACATTGCAGCTTTGGCAAGGTCTACAAGGTATGCTCAGCCTTACCGTCGAAGAAGAAATGACCAAAACCCGTGAAGCCGAGATGTCTGCCGCCTTGAAAGCCGATCTGGTAGCCATCGCCAGCGAGCCGGATTTTGAACGACTGGAAGCGCGGGTTCTTGAAGATGCAGGCCGTGTTTACGAATTATATAAACAAATTATCGGTTAGTTCGTGTCTCATTGGTTGACCGCACAACGGCCGATGGCCCAGTCTCTCAGTTTGGCACCGTTAGCTAAAAAAAATATTTAGTGGGCGAACGCTGGCTGTTCCGCTTTATAATTTGTCCCAATGGGGCTTCACTGCTATCGACAACAAACATTGAGTTTAGGTGACCGCCTCCTTAACAGAGGTATGACCGGTTGAGGTCACAGCTCTAAAAGGATATTCAAGAGTACCTTATTTGTGATTTCGTTGACTCAGATTACTTAATACAGAAAGCCTAGTAAATGAGTGATGCAGAAAACCAACCTCCGAAGGCATCGCTCTCAACGGGTACCCGCAGATCGATAGGCCAACACTCAGAAGCTGACAATCATTCGCTGTCTCTTGCAATGGAGCATCACAACGCGGGCCGCTTGGCAGAAGCAGAAACTCGCTATCGCGAAATTTTACTGTCCAACCCAAACCACCCTGACGCGCTACATTTACTTGGCACCGTCGCCCTGCAACGAGGCAATTATCAAGAGGCTGCTGATCTCATCGCACAAGCGATCGCGATAAACCCGAATAATGCAGCGTTCTATTCAAACCGTGGCATTGCCCTTAAAGAGCTTAAACAACTCGAACAGGCCGTTGCCAGTTACGACGAGGCCATTAGACTTAATCCAAGTTACGCGGCGGCGCATGCCAACCGTGGCCTAGCCTTAAATGAAATCAAACAACGCAACGAAGCTCTTACCTGTGATCAAGCTTTGAACCTTGCGATGGAGCATCATAGCATGGGTCGCTTGGCTGAGGCCGAGGTTTTGTACCAACAGATTTTGCAAGCAGATCCAAACCAACCAGATGCCTTGCATTTGCTTGGTGCTGTTGCCGCTCAAACGGGTAAATTTCAAGCGGCAGTGGATTTTATTGCTCAAGCAATTGCGATAAACCCGAACAATGCTGCGTATTACTCCAACCGCGGCAATGCCCTCCAGGAACTCAAGCAATTGGATGCGGCCATTGCCAGCTACGATATGGCCATAGACCTCAATCCAGACTATGCGGAAGCTTTCTCCAACCGAGGTAATGCCTTGAAAGCTCTCAACCGACATGAGGAAGCGCTCGCCAGCTATGATACAGCAATCCAACTATATCCAGACTACGCGGATGCCCATTACAATCGGGGCTACACGCTAAAAAAACTCGGGAAACTAGATGAGGCAATAGCCAGCTACGATACCGCCATCCGTATTAACCCGAACCATGCGGCGGCCCACACCAATAAAGGCAATGCCTTGCAAGAAACACGACGACTCGGAGAGGCAATTGCCAGTTATGATGCAGCGATACAGATCGATCCGCACCACGCCGAAGCCTTCTCAAACCGCGGAGACGCATTAAAAGGACTTGGACAACTAGATGAGGCGATAGTCAATTACGACACCGCAATCCGCATCAAACCAGATTTTGCTGAAGCCTACTCGAACCTTGGCAATGCGCAAAAAGAACTTGGACAACTGGACGCAGCGATTGTCAGCTACGACACGGCAATCAAAATCAACCCCAACTACGCTGAGGCCTACTGGCATAAATCTTTGATCCTCCTTCTGTGCGGTGATTTTGAAAATGGTTGGAAGCTTTATGAATGGCGCTGGAAAAACGAAATTTTATTTGGACGTCAGGCACTGTTTAAACAGCCTTATTTGAATGGCAGTGATCTCAAAAACGAACTGAGGGGTGCTACATCCCGGCTGAGTAATAAAAAGTTACTGGTCTGGATGGAACAAGGGATTGGTGATGAGATTATGTTTGCAAGCTTGCTTCCTGATCTGGAAAATAGTCTGGAGTCCTTTGTGGTCGAATGCGAAGAGCGCCTCTTGCCTCTTTTGCAAAGGTCGTTTCCAAAAATTAGTTTTGCACCTCGCACCGAGCCTCCAGCGCCCCAACTTTTTAAGGACACGGTTCACTATCAAACCTCGATTGGCGAATTTGGGCAATGCCTCCGCTCTGAAATCAAATATTTCCCTATGCAAAGAGGCTATCTTAAGGCGGATTCAAACAAATTCGACCAAATTTTTAGTGACTATAATCGTCGATGGCCCGGCAAGTTGCGAGTTGGCATATCATGGCACACCAGCAATGCCAAAAGAGGTTCTCAACGTAGCTTGCCGCTTCACAAATGGCAGCCAATTATTGGCAATACAGATTGCACTTTCATCAGCCTTCAATACGGCGATGTTGATAATGATTTGTTGGCTTTAAAAGAACATTCTGGCATCAGTGTTTTTAATGATCGCAGCGTTGACCCGATTATTGATATGGATACATTTGCCGCTCAGATTGCCGCCCTTGATCTTGTGATTTCAATAGATAATAGCACAGCGCACTTAGCCGGGGCTCTTGGTGTACCCACCTGGATGTTTGTACCCTACATACCAGATTGGCGATGGTTCTTGGATGGGGACGACAGTCCTTGGTATGGATCGCTCAAAATGTACAGGCAGGGCGAAGATCAAGATTGGGGGCCTGTTATTGATCGCATCTCGCAGGACTTGGAGGGTCTTAGACAATAATTTCCGAATATTGTCCGCAATCTGCATTCTATGTGCGAGGAAACCCCTACATTCTAAACACCATGCCACACCGGGCTTGCGCACATATTAATCGACAAAGCACCAGAATTGTGGTTATTCCGATCCATTTCAGATAACTTCCGAAATCAGATCAACCAATACATCCTCTGCATAACCTGAACAGGAAAACCGAGAAAATGACACTTGAAATTGGCACAACAGCACCGGCATTTGAGCTTCCAACCGACGGTGGCGCGACGCTGTCACTCGCATCTCTCAAGGGCAAAAAAGTCGTCTTATATTTCTACCCAAAAGACATGACACCTGGCTGCACAACAGAGTCGGAAGGTTTCCGCGATCTGATCAACGACTTTGAGAAAGCGGGTTGTGTGATCGTTGGCGCATCGAAAGACAGTGTCGCACGCCATGATAAGTTTGTCGCCAAGCATGATCTTCCTTTCCGTCTGGTGTCCGACGAAGAAGGCAGTTTGTGCGAAGACTATGGTGTTTGGCAAACAAAGAAGCTTTATGGGCGTGAATTCTTGGGCATCGTGAGAACAACCTTTTTGATCGACGAGCAAGGCAAGATTGCCAACGTGTGGAACAAAGTACGGGTAAAAGGCCATGTCGAAGCAGTTTTGGAATTTGTTCAATCATCCTGAGTCATCATGACAACGAACCCATCCTTACCCGCTACGCTTTGTCACGCGGCGACCCAAGTCCTCAAGGAACCTTCGCCCGCGGTTAAGGTTGAACTGACGCGCCGGTTCTCGACAGCCTGGAACGATGGCATGATTTCGGCGATCGGCGATCAAAAGCCGCCAGATCGCCCCGCGCGCCCTGAGAAACCGGAACTGAAACACCCGAATGACATGCCGCGCCGCGGCAAAGGCGGTGTTGCTGGAAAGCGCGCGTTTATTCATGCTATCGCACATATTGAACTCAACGCCATTGATCTGGCGTGGGATATTGTGTGCCGTTTTACCCATCTGGAGATGCCCCGCGCCTTCTATGATGATTGGGTCAGTGTCGCACGAGACGAGGCAGAGCATTTTGACTTGTTGTCAATGCGCTTGGCGGCGCTTGAGTCGCATTATGGGGCGATGGCAGCGCACGACGGTCTCTGGGAAGCGGCAACAACGACCAAAGACGACCTGCTGGAGCGTTTGGCAATTGTCCCCATGATTCTGGAAGCAAGGGGTCTTGATACGACGCCAGTGGCCGTGCAGCGCCTTAAGCAGGCACGTGACTTTGAAACAGCGACACTCCTGCAAAAAATTGGCGATGAAGAATTACCCCACGTCGCAGCGGGTGTCCGATGGTTCGAGTATCTTTGCAAACAGCGCTCGCTTGATCCGATACCAACGTTCAGGGCCATAGCGGCCAACCGTTACGCCGGGAGGATCAAGCCCCCTTTTAACATCGTTGCGCGCGAGCAAGCGGGAATGGTTGAAGCCTACTATCAGCCTGAAGGCGCATTGCCGGGTGAAAATTCTCTCATTCGGCCCTAAGCTATGGATACATGACAAGGAAACGGTGTATCTTGGCAAAATCATTTGTGCCCGATTTGACCTAGAAAGAGAGAAACCTCATGACAGCACCGGCCGACGAGACGGATAAAGAACAAGAAGAGAGTACGGAACCTCTAGAAGACGCGGCGCTCGAGGACGAGGCGCTCGAAGAGGACGGTGATACAGGTGAAGAGGAAGAAGAGGAAGGGAAGAAAAAAGATCCCAAAAAACTGATCAAGTTGATCGCCGTTGGGGTTGTTGCTTTCTTGTTAATCGGGGGTACGACCGCCTATTTCATGGGCTGGGTTCACGCGATTCTTGGCATCGAGCAAGCGAAAAAGGTGGCTTTACTTCAATTGGGAAAGCCCGTCAATTTTGAACTTCCTCAAATTAAGGCAGACTTGAAAACCGGCGAATGCAGAGCGCCTTTTTTGCGTGCCCGTTTCAATGTTCAATTGTCCAGCGAAGACGTCAAACGTCTTGAAGAAAGCCAGGATAAATTAATGGAGCAAGTGATTCTGCATTTACGCGATCAGGAACGCCAGGATTTGGTTGGTAAGTCAGGGGCGGACAAATTGCGTTTTGATCTGGTCAATATCGTTAATAATGTGATTGCCCCATCTCGAATCCATGGCATCACCTACAAAGAATTTGTCCTGCAATAAGCGTTTCATTGGGAGATAGCAGATGCTTTTAAAAGGGAAAACCGCCGTGATTACGGGTGCGGGCGCACCACGAGGGATTGGCCGGGCAGCAGCCCGACTGTTTGCGTTACAAGGAGCCGAAGTCGCGCTGGTTGATTTCGATAAGGAAGCGCTTGCTGACGCATCCAGAGAGTTTTCGTCGCCGCACAGAATTTACGAATGTGACGTTTCTAACCGATCTGAAGTTCACGACACAATTGCTCAAATCGCCGTCGAATTTGGCAAGGTGGATATCCTAATCAATAATGCCGGCGTCGTCTCGCCCTCCCTTATTGATGAAATCGATGAAGCTGAATTCGACCATGTAATGGATACCAACGTAAAAGGGAACTTTATGGTCGCTCAAGCTATCGTTCCCCACTTAAGGGCACAAAAAGGCGGCTCTATTGTGTGCATATCTTCGATAGCAGGACAAATTGGTGGCGGGGTTTTTGGTCGCAGCCACTATGCCACATCGAAAGCGGGTATTATGGGAATGGCGAGGGCCTTTGCCCGCGAGTTGGCACCAGAAGGCATTCGGGTAAACGCCATTGCGCCGGGAACCATCGACAACGACTTTACCAAGGGCGGCATGACCGATGAAATCAAGGCACGGATCGCTTCAAATGTTCCCATGGGGCGATTGGGCACCCCGGAAGAACTGGCAAATGCATGTCTGTTTTTAGCCTCTGATATGTCAAGTTACATAACAGGTGCGACGCTGGACGTGAACGGCGGCCTGTTTATTCATTAAACCCGGTTGAGGCATTAATCAGGTGTGCAACACGGTCTGCAAAATGCTCTTGTATACGTTGCCACCACACGACACAGTTGTGTCGCTGGAGCTCTGCAGCTTCGATGACTGACGGGTTTACGTCTCCCTGAAACTGCGACAGATAGGCGGGAAGCTCAGACCAGTCCTTCAAAATCACAAACGGAGGACGCCCCAAGGCGCTGAGACCATCTGGAGCATGCATCCAAGGACTATCAAGCGTTATAGGTATTGCGCCTAACTCCAGCGCATCATAAAGCCGGATTGTTTCAGGAGAACGCCCACGGGGGATCAATGCGAAGCGTGCATTACCCATATGTGCAGCATAGGCCGCTGGTCCAAGCCCGAGGCCAAAGCCTGCTGTCGTCGCCATCAAGGCCACGACGCCGTTCTCTTCAACAATTCTCAGCAACTGCTGACGGTCATCGATCTGATCGGCATCTTGCCCAACAAACCCTGAAAAGAACGCCGGCAAGGTGCGTTCAGAAAAGGTCAGCTGGTCGATGGATCGCACCGGTCCTATCGCTCGCGCCCATCCGTTTGGCACCCAAGTTATGCGGCCTGGCTTGTGTGCGAGCTGATGCTCAAAATAATAGTTGCGGATGACGTAATCTGCGTTTCCATAGGAAGCACATCCGGCATCCCCTTTTTCATCCCCAACCTGAAAAAAGCCGATATTCTGCAAGCCACGCTGGCGGGCCGCATCAAAATATGCGGTCGGGTCCCCAAAGCTTACAACCAGCGTATTATCAAGAAGCGGTAATCCATCCCCCTCCTCAATCGCCATCCAGCGCTGTCGTCGATTAACTTTTGACAGCAAAACATGCCGCAGAAACGACGTTTCAAGAACGGCTTCCAGCACCTTGCGTCGCCAAACTATATTGAGTGGAAGTTCAGACATGGTACAATCTAGCAGGATTTCATGGCAACCAGAAAGCCCTCAATTGGGTATCCTTGCTCCGGCCTGTCGACCCGGTTAAAAGAAGGCAATCTTATTTGTGATTGAGCTTACCAAGGAAATCAAATGCGCGCTGAAATTGAAAATATGTCTTCAGAAATCAAGCAGTCAATTGAACTGCTGAGGAGGCACCTTTGACTACGACCGAGCCAAACTCAAACTTGAAGAATTAAACGCGCTCGCTGAAGACCCGGAACTCTGGAACGACGCGGATAAAGCCCAAGCTGTAATGCGCGATCGCAATCGGCTCGAAAGCGGTATCAAAGATATCGATGATATGGTCCAAGAATTGGAAGATAACATCGAACTTATTGAGATGGGAGAACTGGAAGATGACCAAGACACCATCGATGAAGCGGAAGCCGCGATTACGGAATTAAAAACCCGCACAGCTAAAGCCGAAATTCAAACGTTACTTTCCGGCGAAGCAGATGCCAATGATTGTTATCTTGAAATCAACGCCGGAGCAGGCGGCACCGAAGCGCAGGATTGGGCTGAAATGCTGTTGCGCATGTATACCCGCTGGGCTGATGCCCATGGCCATAAGGTAGAGTGGCTGGAAGAAAGTAGCGGTGAAGAAGCCGGTATCAAGTCAGCAACCATCAAGATCAGCGGCCACAATGCCTATGGCTGGATGAAGACCGAATCCGGCGTGCATCGGTTGGTTCGTATCAGCCCCTATGATTCTTCAGCCCGTCGCCATACCAGTTTTGCCTCCGCGTGGATTTACCCGGTTGTTGACGATACGATTGATATTGTTGTCGAGGATAAAGACCTGCGTGTTGATACCTACCGCGCCTCTGGAGCTGGCGGACAGCATATCAATAAAACCGACAGCGCTATCCGATTGACGCACATTCCGACAGGAATCGTCGTTCAGTGTCAAAACGATCGGAGCCAGCACAAGAACCGTGCTGAAGCGATGAAGATGATGAAAGCGCGCCTCTATGAAGCTGAATTGCAACGGCGCGAGGCTGAGAGTCAGGCCGAACACGAAGCAAAAACCGATATCGGTTGGGGCCACCAAATCCGCTCTTACGTTCTGCAACCCTACCAAATGGTCAAGGACTTGAGAACTAACGAAGAAACTTCAAATACCGGTGCGGTGTTAGATGGCGACATAGATGCCTTTATGGAAGCCGCCCTTGCACAACGGGTCAAAGGCAGCGCCGAAGGGTAACCAGGGAAGCTAGCAAACCGTCACTCGCTCTGCTCGAAAAGAGCAAAAACCTCCGCACCCGTCATCTTGTTGGTTTCGTTAGAAAACGCGTAACTGTCCGGTTTTTCATCAATGAAAACCTCTGTGTGCATTTTCAGTTCGCTTTGATCTTCGAGGGCACCAACGGCCATCATGTATTGGTTAGTGGGGATCAGATAGTAAAACAGATTTGATCCGCAGATTTTGCAAAAACCCCGTTCTGCCCAATCGGAAGATTTGTAGCGGCCAATGTTTTCTTCACCTACAAACTGTATCTCCTCATCGCCGCCGGTCGCGAGAAACGGTCCTCCGGCCCAACGTCGACACATTTCGCAATGGCATGCGCCGTACTCTTCTATCTTTTTCGAAGCTGTGTATTTAACAGCACCACACAAACACCGACCTGACACCTGTCCTGTATCACTCATTTATTAATTACCTCTCCTGCAACAACAAAATACCGACGCGAAACGAATGCGGAAATATATCAGCCGATTGTGGCCTATCGACGCCCCAGTCAGAAAGCCCGCCCCTTATTGCGCTCTGAGTAAAATCACATAGATAAACAGGCAGCAAGATAAAGCTGAAGCGACCGTGCGCAAGTGATTCCAGCGTGTCCAGGTCCGCAGATATCGCTCCCAAACGACCGCAGCCTCGTCGCTGTTCACATCAACGGCATCCAGCGCGTTGTTCAGTGGCACGTTAAAAGCCGCCGTCACGAGAAACATTCCAAAGATATAGGCATCACTTGCAATTATCATTTCCAACGACGCAGGCTGCCCCCACCTGATAATCCCGATAACCACCAACCCCACACTAACCAAGGTCGTTCCAAAAAACAGAATCATGAACGAAGAGCGCAATATAACACGATTAATCGATTGCATGGCGGCGCCACCCGCCGCAGCCGGAAGTTTGGCAAGCGAAGTCATGATAAAAGTTGAAAAGGCAAAATAGATACCAGCCATCATGCCGCAGCCGACGACGGCGAACCATAACATAAGAGTGACAACCGTCTCGATGACCTATCCCCCTGCCCTAAATTCGAGCAAACAATCGAACTCTGGTATTCGCACCGTCAACTGCTCTTCGCACTCACGCGTCGGCAAGTTCAGGTTCTTTGCACGCGTTCGAATTTCATCGATGCGATCAACAACAATAATCATTGCGCCAAAAATAGATTCTCTTGCCTCCATAGATGAAGCCAAAGCCTCATATCTTGCCCGATATTGAGACGGAGAAAGTACCGACAATTCCGCGCCCTTAATCTTTATGTAGACTTCACCATCTCGTTGATTGAGCGGTTGTTGCAGCATTTCAGCAAGGGTTTCCGCCTCCTGCTTATGACGCTCAGACACCAGAATAAATCCCGCAATTGATTGCGATGTGTTCGGGTGTTTTTGCCATTCCTTGCGCCAGACAAGCTCAGGCGTTTTGTGGTCACAAAAATACACGCGACCGCCACCGATAGCTTCTGCTCGCGCTGTTACAGTCCGAAAGTTGGCTTGAAACGTCCCGTCCGGCAATTCAACCGGGCGTGAAAACGATGTAGGTTTGCCACCCTCATATCCACATTTTTTAAGATGTTGATAGGTTTCGTCTGCATCATCAGTTTTAAAAACCAACCCATTAATCCCAACGGGTGCGCTCAGCACCTCCGGACGCGCAGGAGGCAATCCTTTGGTTTCTTCGGGCAGACCGATGAGTTCTAGATAGTCGTCTAAAAACATCATTGAATGATTGATTGAACCAAGGGAATGGAAACCGCGTTCCGTGAGATGAAAGCCGAGCGCACGAAACAGGGTTTGAGCTTGATCTAACTGATAATGCACATTGATAACGGCATGGTCTAGCGTCGGCAGCGTCACCTAGAACAACCCGCCTGTACCACTTGCAGAACTTACGCCGCCACCCGTTGGCGACCATGACTGGCCTTCAACAATCTGACTTTCGCCTGTGGGTTCCGTACCGGGCTTAAAAGCTTCTAAAATGATATCCTTATCACCGCTCCGAGCCAGCTGTCCGGTTCGGGCATTGATACGAACCATTCGCACATCGGGCGGAATCCGAAACGGAATGGAGGCTTTGTCTGCAAGCGCTTCCATCATGAAATCGCGGAAAATTGGTGCCGAAACCGAGGAACCAGTCTCTCGACGCCCCAGGGGTACGGGCGTGTCAAAAGCAGCGAAAACACCAACCGCCAGATCAGGAGAGAACCCAACGAACCAGGTATCCCGCTCAAGGTTGGTTGTGCCGGTTTTACCTGCCAGAGGTTTTCCAACTTTTCTAATACGTACTCCGGTTCCCCGCTCTACGACGCCTTCAAGCATGCTAACCATCTGAAAAGCGCTAGCTGGATCTGTCAATTGTTCTCGGTTGTCGGGAATCCGAGGCGTCGCTTGATCTTCCCAAAACCGTTCACGGCAACTTTTGCATAAGCGATTGTCGTGACGAAAGATCGTCCGTCCATGCCGGTCCTGAATACGGTCAATCAAAGTCGGTGTAATTTTTTTACCGCCGTTGACCAGCATCGCATATCCAGTCGTGATCCGCATCAGTGATGTTTCAGTGGCGCCCAATGAAGTCGCAAGAGTTTTTGGCAATTTATCTACGATGCCAAATCTTCTGGCATATTCGGAAATCCGATCCATGCCTACTGTCTGCGCCAGTCGAACGGTCATCAGGTTGCGGGACTTTTCAATGCCCAAGCGCATGGTCGACGGACCATAGAATTTTTTTGCGTAGTTGGCTGGACGCCATTTGGGAAGTCCCGGCCCTTGATCGATTACAAAGGGAGCATCGAGGATCAAGGTCGATGGCGTATATCCCTGGTCAAGCGCGGCCAGATAAACAAAAGGTTTAAAAGCCGAGCCGGGTTGGCGGTATGCCTGCGCAACCCGGTTAAATTGGCTACGGTCGTGCGAATAACCGCCTGCCATGGCCAGCACACGCCCTGTATGGGGGTCCATTGCAACAAGCCCGCCATTGATATCCGGTATTTGACGCAGTCCATAAAACCCCTCTGGATAGGGTTCCCCCTTTGAATCCACGCTAACGGCTTCAACCGCAATCAGATCCGCGACCGCGAGCACATCTGCCGGTCTTTTAACTTTGGGCCCTCGCTTTTGCCCCTCTAGCCAAGGACGCGCCCAAGACAACTCTCGTAACGGAATTCGGCCTTTGCTGCCATCTTCCAGGCCGATGTGTGCATATTCGGCCTCTAACCCCAGGACCACAGCCAACGACCACGACAGCAGCCCCTTGGGACGAGGCACACTATTAATTGCGCGTTTCCAGTCACCGGGCAAACCCAGGCGGCTGTCGGGAGGCAGTTTTGCAAGCGGGCCACGCCATCCATGACGACGGTCATAGGCAATCAACCCATTACGCAATGTCCGGTTGGCAATTTCCTGTAACTTCGGGTCCAAGGTCGTGCGAACAGACAACCCACCTTTATACAGTTTCTCTTCACCATATTGCCCGGCCAGTTCGCGTCTGACATCTTCCGCAAAAAACGGGGCTTCTACGAACTGTGTTTCGGAACGCTGATAGGTTGTCAGCGGCATTTTCTTGGCTTCCGTCGCTTCATCCAGTTCGATAAAGCCGCCCAATTGCATCCGATCAATGACCCAATTGCGGCGTATAACTGCGGCCCGATGTTTTTTTCTGGGGTGATAATTATTGGGCGCTTTCGGAAGGGCTGCAAGAAACGCGGCTTCCTCAATAGACAATTGGTCGAGCGATTTATCAAAGTAATTAAGTGCCGCTGCCGCCACACCGTAGGCCCCAAAACCCAAATAGATTTCGTTTAGATACAACTCCAGGATACGTTTTTTGGGTAGCGCTTTTTCAATTCGTAATGCCAGAATGGCCTCTTTAACTTTCCGTTTCCAAGAGACTTCATTGGTGAGAAGAAAGTTCTTTGCGACTTGCTGTGTAATCGTCGATGCGCCGACCATTCGTCGATCTTTGCCAATATTTTTAATATTGACGACGACGGCTCGGATCACACCCAAGGGATCTATACCGATGTGGTTATAGAAATTTTTGTCTTCAGCTGCCAAGAAGGCATTAACCACGCGTTTGGGCATAGCTTCAAGCGGCACGAAAACACGTTTCTGGATAGCATACTCGGCCAGCAAACGACCGTCACCCGCATGAATGCGGGTCATAACCGGCGGCTCATAGTCGGCTAGTTGACGGTGTTCAGGTAAATCCTTACCGAACTTTTGAAAAACATAGAGTGCCCCCCCTAAGCCTGCCAAGCCGAGCAAAAAGCATAATCCCAGTGTCGTTAGAAGTATTCGAACCATTTATTGTTATCTCTAAACTTCTTTAAACTGCATAAGGGGCATATTCCGCACACACCCGTCTGCGCTTAAGTAGCACAGAATAAGCAAACTGCAGAGTCGCTTAACGCAGAATTTTGACAAAAATAGGGCGATATTACTGTCTATTGGCCTCTTCGACTTCCGAAAAATAGGTTTTGATGGCTTCGACAATTCCGGAAGCGAATTTTTTTCGATAGGCACTTGATTGCAGCATCCGTTCGTCATTGCGGTTGGAGAGGAAGCCCATCTCAATCAAAACCGATGGAATATCCGGCGCTTTCAAAACAGCAAAACCAGCAAAGCGATGCGTATTTCGTAACAGTCGTGTCCTGCGTTTCAGTTCCCCGACCACCTGAGTTGCAAACCGAACAGATTGGTTCATCGATTCGCGCTGAGCCAAATCAATAAGGATATTGGCCACATCCTGACTTTCATGTGACAAATCCATTCCCGCAATCAAATCGGATTTATTTTCTTTTTCAGCCAGCGTTGCCGCTTCTTTATCTGATGCATTCTCAGATAGCGTGTAGACTGAAGGGCCATGGGTTTTTGTGTTTTTCACCGCGTCTGCATGCAGCGATATGAACAGATCTGCACTTGAATCCCGAGCAATTTTTACCCGTTTACGCAAGGGAATAAAGATGTCGCGATCTCGTGTCATGACAGCACGGAATTGACGCGTTGCATTCAACTGCTTCGCAAGTTCGCGGGCCATCGCCAGAGTGATGTGCTTTTCATAGACACCACTTGTTCCAATCGTGCCCGGGTCTGCGCCGCCATGCCCCGAATCGACAACAATGACTTTCTTTTCGTTTGTCGGCCGAATTGCCGGTTTACGCGGTGCAGGCCTGAAAGCGGAAACCAGTTTCTTGATTTCAGCATTGGGCTCGTTTGATTTCTTTTTCGCCGGCGCTGCCCGAACCAATTTGGCCGCCGCTTGTGAATCGATTCGCGGTTTCGTTATGGTTGAGCGATTAATTACTTCGGGCTTAGATACAGCGGGCGAGGATGGTGCTTTTGCGACCGAGGCGCCGGCCAGCGGCTTGGATGGTTTATCTATCTGACCGGGCTGCGCTGACACAATGCTGATAGGAGGCGACTTTACCTGTCGCGCAAAAGCTTTTTCCGAAACAGATGCCAAATCAATTACCAACCGGAACCCGCGCGGCCCAGACGGCTCTAACAAAAAAGCTTTCTTAATAGCTGCCGGAGATCTGAGGTCTACGACAACTCGCGAGTTTCCGGGTTTATATAGACCATATCGAAGTGTTTCGAAAACTCCGACCCTACTCGGCAACGGGCGCGGCGGTAATCGCCAGCCAACTTCCGGCATATCGACAACAACCCTGTTCGGGTTGGCGAGCATAAAAACATTGAAATTTAGATCCCGCGTAAACTCAAACACGACCCGAGTTCGCTTTGCTTTTTCAGAAACGCGGACATCCGTAACGACCGAATCTGCAGCTTCGAGCGGGCGCGCGGAAATAACCGCACTGGTTGCAACAACCATAACGATCACTAAAATTGCGCGCATTCCCTGCATGTACCACATATAGATCGGCCTAAGACTTCAGACGCCAATATAGGGGATAAATACCGCCGGGTTCAAACCCTTTACGGCACCTCGCCAGACAATCTGAAAGTCATAAATATTTCATCAAACATCAAAAGAACATTGTAGAATCAATTCCCTACCTATATGTTAACACTGTAACGCGTTTGCTAAATTTGAAATGACTTTTCTGAAGCCTTGCCGACTTGGCACTGGTTTTTCCGCAAACGAGCTACTGAACTTAACGCTGGACGTGTTCACAGACTCTAACAATCGAACCTGTCCAGATTCACAATTAAAGGTTTTTATCGAATGCCAGTTAGAGCAGCGCCAGTTTCTCCAATATCTACACGCCGGGCAACCGACGTGATGGGAGAACTCGCAAGCGCCGCTGGCTTCATTGAAACACGCGATACGGAACGGCTCAGCCTTGCTGCAGCGGTTGCGCTATCGTCTCGGAGTTTTGGAATAAATGACAATGAAACGCATGCTAATCGACGCATCCCACCCGGAAGAGACCCGGGTCGTGATCGTCAATGGGAACAGACTAGAAGACTTTGACGTCGAGGTTGAATCACGAAAGCAGTTAAAAGGGAATATCTATTTAGCTAAAGTAACACGGGTTGAACCGTCGTTGCAGGCCGCTTTTGTGGATTACGGCGGAAACCGGCATGGTTTCCTCGCTTTTAGTGAAATTCACCCTGACTACTATCAAATACCAGTTGAAGACCGCGAAGCTTTGATGGCCGAAGAGGCCAGCGAAGAAACGGAGGAATCGGACGACGAGGCCCAGGTAGCCGAGGGTTCTGTAGAAACGCTTGGCGGTGATGATACAGACGAGGTCGAAGCCCGTCGCACACATAAATCACGGCGCAACTACCGCATACAAGAAGTCGTAAAGCGTGGCCAAATCCTCTTGATTCAGGTCGTCAAAGAAGAGCGCGGCGGCAAGGGTGCGGCTTTGACGACTTACCTGTCATTGGCGGGTCGTTATTGCGTGCTAATGCCTAACACGCCTCGCGGTGGTGGTATTTCGCGCAAGATCAGCAATGGCGTTGATCGCAAGCGCCTTAAGGTCATTATAAACGATCTCGGCATTCCCGAAGGAATCGCCGTCATCGTGCGAACGGCTGGGGCGAAGCGGTCCAAAGCCGAAATCAAACGTGATTATGAGTACTTGTTACGGCTATGGACACAGATACGCGAGACGACGCTCGAATCGATTGCCCCGTGTGTTGTGCACGAGGAAGGCAACCTGATTAAGCGATCGATCCGGGACCTCTACGACAAGGAAATCGACGAAGTCGTTGTTGCTGGTGACAGTGGTTATCGAATGGCAAAAGACTTCATGAAGTTGCTCATCCCCAGTCACGCTAAACGTGTACAACCTTTCAAAGATGAAGGGGTTTCGCTTACGCAGCACTATCAATTGGAAAGTCAGCTTTCTGTTATTCATTCGCCCGAAGTTCATATGCGCTCTGGGGGATATATCGTCATAAACCCGACAGAAGCCTTGGTTTCGATTGATGTGAACTCTGGAAAAGCGACCAAAGAACGCAACATTGAAGAAACGGCGCTTAAGACCAATCTGGAAGCGGCCGACGAGATTGCTCGTCAACTTAAATTACGTGATTTGGCCGGATTGATCGTTATCGATTTCATCGATATGGAGGTCAACCGAAACCAGGTTCGCGTGGAACGGCAGCTTAAAGACGCGATGCGTAATGACCGTGCGCGAATTCAGATCGGACGAATCAGCCCCTTTGGCCTTTTAGAACTTTCCCGCCAGCGTTTGCGTCCAAGCCTGCTCGAGACCAGTTCTGAACCCTGCCCACATTGTGAAGGCACGGGTGTACGAAGATCAACGGATTCGACGGCACTGCATATCTTGCGTATGATTGAAGACGAATGCACGCGGCGCAAAGCAGATGATTTAACACTGTTCGTTCCGACCGCAGTGGCTTTATATCTCCTCAACTTTAAGCGTCAGGCATTGGCCGACATTGAAGCGCGCTATGAAACAAGCATTGTCGTCGAAAACGACGATACGCTGATTCCGCCGGATTGCCGAATTGAGCGCAAGGGTGACATTAAGAACCTCGAGCAGCCCAAACAAAAGCCTGTTCACAACAACCAACAACAGAACCGTTTTCAAGATGACGACGACTCGAATGGCGAAGGCGGCAAACGTCGCAAGCGACGCCGCGGGCGACGTCGCAAACGCTCTGATAATGACAATGTGACACCATCGGACGACAACACGCAGGATACCGAGACAGAAGAAACGTCGTCTACGGAAACAGTCGCATCGGCCGAGGGAGAAGATTCCCAAAGCAAACGGCGTCGGCGTGGTCGCCGCGGCGGTAGAAACCGTAGTCGCAAACCTGAAGATCAGGCGAACGATAGCGGCGAAACGCAGGCAACAGATGAAGTTGCTGCGGTTGAAGCACCTGCAGCCGCCGCAGCAACAGCGGACTCTGCGGTTATCAGCAGCCCCGTTGAAGACGACAAGACCGAAGAAAAGCCCAAACGCCGTCGACGCCGTCGCAAGCCTTCTGAAGGTGATGCCTCTGAAGGCAATGAAGACAACGCTGATGTTAAGGTCATCCCGATAACAACCGTCGACACGGAGCCCTCAAGTCCCACTCCAATGTCAGAAACAAGTGGTGATGCAGAACCGGAGACAGCACCCGAACCTCAGGATGAAGTTAAAAAACCAGCGCGCAAGCCCCGCAAGAAACCAGCTGCGAAAAAAACAAAACCCGCAGCAGATGAGGGTTCTGCGACTAAAGATAGCGCCCCTGAGGCCACGGTGACGGATAGTGACGTTTCGGCTGAGCCTACTAAACCAAAGCGCCGCCGCCGGGCAAAAGCTGCAAGCACTGAACCGCTCCCTTCCGAACCTGGTGCGCCAGAAGGTGTGAAGGTTGTTGAACCTGTCGAAACACCAAGTCAGGTGACGCAGAAACCTGAACCCGTGATTGAGGCGGCACCAGAACCGGCTCCAGAGCCACAAATTGCTGCTGAACCCACCGTCGATGTCGCCCCAGAGCCGGCAGTCGAAGAGAAGCCCGCAAAACGGGGTTGGTGGCGACGCTAGAACGTGTTTGCGTGAATAGAAAACGGCGGCTATCAAGCCGCCGTTTTTATTTATAAAAAAGTGATGGATCTCAAGAATTTGACCGTGTACGGCCTGTTACTTGTGCCAATCGTGTAAACGTCGGCAGGCTTCAATCATTGTGGTGGTTTCACCAGCAAAAGAAAACCGCACATACTGGTGCCCACGCGAAGGATCAAAATCCGTACCAGGAGTCGCTGCAACACCGGTTTCCGCAAGCATCCGTGCACAGAACTCTGCGGCATCGTTGGTCAGGTCACGAATATCTGCATAGATATAAAACGCGCCATCGGCCGATGCCAACTGATCAAATCCAGCTTTTGGCAGCTCGCTCAGTAACAGGTCTCTGTTTTTCGTATATCGGCGCAAATTGTTATCCAATTCGTCTCGACAGTCAAAAGCAGCCACCCCAGCGACCTGAGAGACAGTCGGCGCAGATATAAACAAATTTTGCGATAAACATTCAACAGAACGCAAAAGATCTTCAGGCAATATCATCCAACCCAACCGCCAGCCTGTCATTGAGAAGTATTTTGAAAAACTATTGATCACGACAGCGTCGGCACTTAAGGCGGCAGCTGTCTGAGCCACCGTACCGTAAGTAATCCCATGATATATTTCGTCCGAAATGAAACGTATGTGTTGACCATTACAAAAATCGATCAATTGTTTTAAGTCATCTGGCGGCAACATGGTTCCCGTTGGATTTGAGGGGCTGGCGACAATCAATCCATGCAAGTTCCCGGACTTGCTGATTTCTTTTTTAAGAAGAGCAGGAGTCGGTTGAAAATTTGTTTCAGGTCCAGTTAGTAATTCGACGACTTCTATGCCAAGGGCACGCAGGATATTACGATAAGCCGGATAGCCAGGACTGGCCAAAGCGACACGATCCCCTGCATCAAATGCCGCAAGAAATGACAGAACAAACCCGGCAGACGAACCCGTTGTCACGACCACACGTTCTGGCCCGACATCGACGCCGTATTGATTTTTATAATGCGTGGCGATGGCATTGCGAAGCGCTGGAATTCCAAATGCATCCGTATAGCCGAGTGTTTCGGCACCGACAGCGGCCTTTACGGCATCAACCACACCTTGTGGCGCGCCTGTACCCGGTTGCCCGACCTCCATATGCAAGACATTTTGGCCTTTGGCTTCGCGTTCATTAGCCGCCCGCATGACATCCATAACAATAAACGGTGGCACGAGTCCCCGTTGTGAGACTTTAAGACCCAAAGAAAAAACTCCTACTCTGACCCGACGCCGAGACCAAACCCTCTCGGGTCCGAGCGCACGTCACAATCTGCGCCCGTTTCACTTGGTAGCCCATTAGAGCAAAAAACAGCGTTCACATACCCCAACGTCCGCACATAAGCCATTTTATGCCCCCGTGCTCCCAGACCATTGACGATGGCCGTATTCACGCCTTTCTCAAGATAGGTAACACCATCACGTCCCCCATGATGAATGCGTTTGCCGGCCAAAGCGGTTTCCAGCGTTCCATCGGGGTCCAGCATCCCATTAGCCATCACGTTTACGAGCGCCGAAGACGCGACGGCACCACCGCTTGCCGAGGCGGCGAAAAAGATCGCTCTGCCTAACTTATTAACCAACATCACAGATGCCATTCCCCCCTCTCCCAAAGGGCTTTTCGGTGGAGCCGCAAGCACAACCCCTGTGCCTTGGGCAAATCTGCGCACACCAAACGGCTGGTTCATGGAGAAAGCACAAGTTACAGCAGAACCTGTGCGGTCCACGACCGTAAGCGAAGCACCACGCGATTTAGCCAATGAATCGGTTGGTGCCTCTGTTTGAGCGGGCGTAGGTACATGTGTGTCGGGCTGAAATGTTGCCAACATTCTTTCTATGGCTTCATCCGATACAATTTCTTTTGGCGCCAATGTTCCGTTTTGCCAGCGCGTCCTATCCGCCAACGCGCGCTCGGCAGCTTCTGCCAACAGGTGCGCCCGTTCAATGGGACCCAAACTTTCAAACAAGTCATTGTTTGCAACCATTGCTGTCATGATCGCCGATGTCGCACCTGCATGTCCTGGCGGGGCCGGAAAATGGAACGCTGTATTCTTTATAAATGGAACCTCAATGGTCGAACGCCATTCAGGAAGATAGGCCCGAAGCTCGTCATAGGTAAAGGCTGGACCTGTTGCCTGAGCAGCTTCCGCGAATTGCCGCGCATAGGTTCCCGTATAAAGATCGCTAGCCCCTTTAGAACGAATCCGCGCCAGCGTGGTCGAGAGGTTAGCCTGTTTAAGAAATCCGCCTTCCTTGAAAGGTACACCGGAATTAGGGGCAGAAAACTGGTTTCGCAACTCTGGCTCGACCCAAATGTCCGCTGCCGCAACCTTGAGGTCCTGCCCCAGCGCTCGCGAAACTTCTGTACCAAAGCGTGCCAGATTTTCGGCAGGAATAACCAATTCCTCCCATTTCAGTGTGCCATACTTGGCGTGCAACGCGAAGATACCCCTTGGGCTGCCTGGAATTGCTGCAGCGTCAGGGTTACCGGCTTGTGATGCTGCGGCTTGCACACGAAAGTCCAATGTTTCGACCGTTTCCGCATTTGCATCACGCACCAAACAAATGCCGCCGCCGCCAAGACTAACTGAGGATGGCAAAGTTACTGTCATTGTAAAAAAAGCAGCCACAGCAGCATCGACGGCAGAACCGCCCGCGGCAAGGATATCACGACCGATTAATGTAGCCCGCGGCTCATCGGTTGAAATGCCACCCAGCGTCCCCTGCACATACCCCACGGTACCTTTTGGTACGGTAGGCTCGTCATCAGTCAAGGCGCTACACGCCGTCAACCCGAATACGAAGGCCCCGACTATAAATTGACGCCACACAGACCGACGGCTACGCTGAGACCTTGCATGCCGTCTTTGGCCTTCATATCTGTCATCTATTGTGGACATTCGCATCGTGATATATCGCCCCGTCGCTGCTTTGGTACTATTCCTGTTGTGCGCCATTTTTGTCATGACGCCAAATCTATCGTTTGCGGCTGGGAAAAGCTTGATCCGAGACGCAGAAATAGAAAATAGCATCCGAATTTACGCAACGCCAGTATTCCAAGCAGCCGGCCTTAACCCGGACGATATAAATATTTATATCGTTAATGATAATAGTCTGAATGCGTTCGTCGCTGGTGGACAGAATATGTTCATTAATACCGGGTTGATCATGCGAAGTGACAACGCGGGGCAGATCATCGGCGTTATCGCCCATGAAACGGGGCATATTTCCGGTGGTCATTTATCTCGCCTGAAAGATGCGCTGTCGAACAGTTCCATACCGTCCATCATCTCATACGTTCTAGGCGGAGCGGCCACACTGGCGACCGGTCGCGGAGATTTAGGTGCTGCAATCATTGCCGGTGGTGCTGGCACCAGCATGCGCACGTTCTTGAGTTATACCCGCGGCCAAGAAGCGGCGGCCGACCATGCCGCCCTCAAGTTTCTTGACGAAACCCAGCAATCCGCCAAAGGTTTCATGGAATTCATGCAAATTCTTGAAGATCAAGAACTCCTCAGCACAAGCAGTCAAGACCCTTATGTTCGCTCACACCCTCTATCCAGCGACCGCATAAGAACCATTGAAAATCATGTGCAAAATTCACCCTATTCGGATCGGGAGCCCTCAGCGGAATTTGCTGAAATGCAGGCGCGAATGAAGGCAAAGATTGCCGCTTTCCTTTTCTCGCCGGGTCGGACACTTCGAACCTACAAGGAATCGGACCCCAGCCTGGAAGCCAGATATGCACGTGCCATCGCCTACTATCGCAAAGCCGATTTAAAAAAGGCGCTACCCCTCTTGGAGCAACTGATTACTGAACGCCCCAACGATCCCTATTTTATTGAACTAAAGGGCCAGATTCTCTATGAAAATGGCCGCCTTGAAGAAGCCTTGCCATACTATCAGAAAGCCAGCGAGTTGCTCCCTAAATCGGCTGTTATTCGGAAGGAACTGGCGAATGCGCAGTTAGGCCTCAAACGACCAGAACTTATTGATCCTGCTATCGATAATTTACGCGCAGCACTTCACCAGGAACCCCAATCGCCCGGTAGTTGGCGACAATTGGCTATTGCGTACGGGATGAAAGGAGACAAGGGTCAAAGTTCACTCGCCCTTGCTGAAGAAGGCTTGTTAAACAATAATCCAGAGGTCGCCAAATATCATGCAGGGCTTGCTGAGCGTCTTTACAAGAATGGAACACGAGAATGGTTGCAGGCGCAGGATATCCAGATTGCCGCGATTGATCTGGAAAGGAGACTCAAAGCGAAGAACAAAAGATGACGATCTGGATCCGTTTGCCAAAACTCAGTCTCAACCGTCTTGCCTTCGCGCCGCTGGTTTTGCTTCTGGCATCTTGTTCTGCGCCGGAAGCCACTATACAGCTTGGCAGCTCATTGAGTATACTATCCGCTGGAACATCCTTTTCCGCGGACACCTTACCGGACGACTGGTTCAAATCGGGGACGATTCCAAAAGATGGGGTCGCGGTCAGCGCCTCCCTCGGAAGCAGCACACTTTCGGTTACCAGCGCAGAACGGCCCTATCTCGCAGCACGACGTATCCGTGCCAATGTTCTGGCGACCCCTTATCTGAGTTGGCGCTGGCGACTCCAGCCCGGCACTTGGGAGTATCATCCTGTCCGCATTATTGTAGGTTTTGCGGGCGGCAGCACTGAAACCGTGGAACAGGGCACTCTCGCCAAACTATTCCCCGGCACCTCTCTCCCGACTTATGATCGCGTGATGTCATTGCTGTGGGCGCCCTCAGCTCTTATGCGTGGAACTTTGATCGGGATCGAAACCGAAGATCAGATTTTACGAGAAGCCCATTATACGGTGCGTGGCGGACCAGAAAACGTAGGGGTTTGGTGGAATGAGGCGGTCGATTTGGCAACCTTGTACCGAAGATCATGGCCTGATGACCAGATTAACCAATCTCGTGTCGCCTTTATTGGCGTTGCTTCCACAGCTTCCAAGAAAGCCCTCACTGTCTACATTTCCGACCTTCGCCTTTCCCGATAATAAGTCAACTTCATGTGAACTCCCATCGCGTTGCTTGTATTGATGGATATTCTCACGGAGTATAATGATCTCTTCTTACCCTGGATTTGTGGAATTATTGATGACTAGATTTTTTAGATATGTGTCTTTAGGTGGTTTGTTTGCCTTTGTATTGATGGCAGCAGCTATTCCTGTATCCGCAAACGATGACCTTAGCGAGGCTCAGCGCAAGCAAATCAATCAAATGATCCAAACCTATATTATGGAAAACCCTCGTGTCATTCTTGAAGCTGTGCAGCGCATGCAAGCGCAAGAAGAAGAGGACAAGCAAAACCAAGCCCGGCAGAACTTGGTTTCCTACCGTGACCAGCTTATCAATGACCCGAAAGCGCCAATTTCCGGGAACCCGGACGGAGACGTGACCATTGTCGAATTTTTTGACTATCGATGCGGGTATTGTAAGCGTGTATCGCCAACGGTTGAGAAAGTCGTCAAAGAAGACGGTAACGTCCGGGTCGTTTATAAGGAGTTTCCCATCTTAGGTCCTGAATCGGTTGTCGCTGCAAGGGCCTCGCTTGCCATTTGGCGTCTTGCACCGGAAAAGTATATGGAATTTCATTCCGGTTTAATGAACACACGCGGTGGCGTGAGCATGAGTATGATCGCATCTGTTGCGAAAAAGATTGGTCTGGATAGCGACATGTTGGTTAAAGAAATGAAATCAGCAGAAATCGACGCCGACCTTCAGAACAATTATGAATTGGCCCAATCGCTTGGAATATCAGGAACACCTGCTTTTGTTATCGGAAATGAGTTGGTTCCAGGCGCGATTGACGGCGACGCGCTTAAAGCCTTGATTAAGGAAGCGCGGGGAAGCTAACCCGATACCTTAGCAATTTACTCGCTGCGAACAGGCATCAGTAAATAACGGAAATTGCCTAAGCGTTCGACCAACAGCAAGATTCGATCGCGTTTTGCCTTGCGGGCCTGCTCATAATAATCCGAGACCTGCTTCGGCAGCCAGACTTCCTGCTGATTAACCTGCAGGATGACATCTCCGCGTTCAAGTACCTGCCTGTCGGCATATTCAGCATCAACGAGCGTCACGAGGACGCCGGTCGCCCCCCAACGCAAGCCAAACCGCTTTCGTATTTTTGGCGTTATCGCCGCGAGCGTTAAGCCAACGGCCGGAATGGCAGAAACCGCTCCTTTAACGACTTTCCAAGCTTCCGATTTTTTCCCTAGCTTAACTTTCAGCTCGACTTTTTTTCCAGCGCGAACCACTTGCACATCTACGACTTGCCCGATCTTGGTCTTTTGGGCGACTGCAACAAGTTGTTTGAAAGTCTTAATTTTCTTACCTGCGTAGCCGACAATAATATCGCCACGCTGAACCCCCCCCAAATCTGCTGGGCCGCCCAAGGCCAAATCCCGGACGAGTACACCCTCAGCCTCTTCCATACTAAGAGCAGCCGCAATCCGCACATCCATACCCTGGAGAAACATGCCAGAGAAACCGCTTTCTGCCTGTGCCGGCAATGCACCGATTGCACATGAAAACGCTGCGAAGGCGATGAACCAGCGCGCACGATTGATCAATGATCGTGTAATTTGTCTAATTTTCAGGCGCACGCACGGTCCTCCAGATGAATACATGGTGATACTAATGCGATGTTTCAACTTCGGCAACCAGAGACGTCTGCATAATTATATCAACCCTTTAACAGTTGCCTGCTTGCCCTTTTGGCAAGGCCGCGATATCCATTTGCTTCTGTGGATTTAACAACATGCTCCTTTGGATTTAGGCGGTCCAAACCTATCATGCGTATTTTATCTGTTTTTGGCACACGACCAGAGGCCATCAAGATGGCCCCGCTTGTCAAAGCCCTGGAAAATCACCCGGACATTGACGCAAATGTCTGCGTGACAGCGCAGCACCGGCATATGCTCGATCAAGTCCTTTCCCTGTTTGAGATTACGCCTGATTTCGACCTCGACATTATGCAAGCCAATCAGGATCTGGCTCAAGTCACGCAACGGGTATTGCTGGGTGTTGGTGACGTTTTAAAAACCTTCAAGCCTGACCGCGTTCTTGTTCACGGGGATACAACGACAAGTTTCGCATCCGCACTTGCTGCATTCTACCTACGCATTCCTGTCGCACACGTTGAAGCCGGATTACGAACCGGTGATATTTATGCGCCGTTTCCCGAAGAAATGAACAGGGTGCTAGCCGATAACCTATGCGATCTGCATTTCGCACCAACGCAAAGTGCCGCAGACAATCTGCGACAGGCCAATATCTCTGATTTGGGGATTTCGATCACTGGCAATACCGTCATTGACGCGCTGCTGGACGTGGTCGAAAAGATCAAAACCGATAAAAACCTAAAGACATCGTTGGACGCCCAGTTTTCTTTCTTAAACTCTGACAAGCGTTTGGTTCTGATTACCGGCCATCGGCGGGAAAATTTTGGTGACGGTTTTGAACAGATATGCTTGGCGCTTGGCAAGCTGGCAGAACGAGATGATATTGAACTGCTTTACCCGGTCCATTTGAACCCGAATGTAAGAGAGCCTGTGCATCGGATCCTTGGAGGAAAAGGCCGTATCCATCTTATAGAACCTCTGGATTATGTGCCTTTCGTCTATGCCATGAACCGTTCACATGTTGTGATCACGGATTCTGGCGGTATTCAAGAAGAAGCACCATCCTTGGGCAAGCCCGTTTTGGTCATGCGCGATGTAACAGAGCGCCCAGAGGCTGTCAGGGCAGGAACAGTCCGTCTTGTTGGAACAGACGCGCAGAAAATCATCACTGAAACGCAAATGCTGCTTGACGATAAAAACCACTACAACAGCATGTCAAAAGCCCATAACCCCTATGGCGATGGCACAGCTTGCCAGCGCATTCTTGAGGAGCTCGTAAAATCGCGATGACTGACCGCACCTTTGAAAAAATCTGTGTTCTAGGATTGGGCTATGTCGGATTGCCAACAGCAGCAGTATTTGCCAGCCGAGGCGTAGACGTCCTGGGAGTCGACATCGACGCACGGGCCGTCACCATGATTAATGATGGAAAAGTACACATTGTTGAGCCTGATCTGGATATTTTGGTTAAGGGCGCGGTTGCGGCTGGCAAACTCAGCGCAAAGACAACTCCGGAAAAAGCCGACGCGTTCATCATTGCCGTTCCAACACCCTTCACCGACGGCAAAAAACCAGACTTGAGCTTCGTCAAAAAAGCCGTCGAAAGTTTGTCCTCTGTTCTTAAGGTTGGCGATATGGTGATTATTGAATCGACCTGCCCCGTCGGCACAACAGATAGTGCTTCACAATGGCTGGCAGACGCCCGTCCCGATTTAACCTTTCCCCACACGCATGGCGAGGACGCAGAAATAAACATTGCGCATAGTCCAGAGCGCGTTCTGCCGGGACGAGTCTTAATCGAACTTGTCAGAAATGATCGTGTGGTAGGAGGTGTCAGTTCGGCCTGCGCGAAGCGCGCATCTCAGTTATATCGGATTGCAATCGAGGGGGAATGCCACCTGACAACAGCGCGCACGGCAGAGCTGGTCAAGCTGTCTGAAAATGCTTATCGGGACGTCAATATCGCATTTGCTAATGAACTCTCTTTGGTCGCCGATAAATTGGGGATCGATGCCTGGGAAGCCGTACGCCTTGCCAACCGCCACCCACGCGTCAACATTCTCAACCCTGGCCCCGGCGTTGGGGGTCATTGCATCGCCGTCGATCCCTGGTTCATTGTCGATTCAGCACCCGATGAAACGCCACTTATTCAAGCAGCCCGCGGCGTCAACGACGGCAAACCGAAACATATTGCCGACACGGTTCGAAACGCCGCAGCGCGCGCCGGATCATCAAATATTGCTTGCCTGGGTCTTGCCTACAAAGCCGATATTGATGACTTAAGGGAAAGCCCATCCGTTGATATTGTCGCTCATCTGGCGGAAAACACTGGACTAACTCTGCACGTAGTTGAGCCCCATTGCGACGCGCTACCAAGCAAAATTTCGGATTTAGGCGCGGCCTCACTGACCAATCTGGAAGCTGCGTTGTCGGCTTGCGATATAATTGTTCTCCTGACCGATCACGCGGCATTTAGAGATATCGACCCTAACGTCTACCCGGACAAAATCTTCATCGATACGCGGGGCTTATGGAAATAGCTTACCCACGCCGGTCCGCTGCCCGGCGTTCATGTTGCACCAGAGCTGTTGGAATCATTTGGTCCATCAATTGAAACGAATTAATGCAGGCTCGATGAAGGTTCGCTTCAAAGTCACCTTTGGCCGTATCGCTGGAGCCGTCTGACAGGGCCCGAATGACAACAAACGGCAGATCATTTAGTGCGCAAGTGTGACCGAATGCAGCACCTTCCATCTCCGTTGCCAGCGCCGCAAATTCACGCTGCAGCCAGCGCAGCATATTTTTATCCTGAACAAACCGGTCCCCCGAGGCAACGGTCCCCAGCATCAGGTTTGGCCCATCGTCCATATCTTCGAAAGCCGCATCAAAAGCAGCTGTGGCCTTTGCAACCAAATCCGGGTGACATTCGATCAAGCGGTCACGACCGGGCGTTTCGCCATGGCGGCGCCCAAAAGCCGTTAAATCCATATCGTATTGGACAACATGGCTGGCAACGATCATGTCCCCTGCCTGCATATTTGGCAGCAATCCACCTGCGACACCGCTAAACACCAACTTTTCGGGTTTGTATAGGTCGATGAGCATTTGCGTACAGATCGTCGCATTTACTTTCCCGATCCCCGACTGCGCAAGGGCAATGTCAGTGCCTTTATAGTTACCCGTCGTAACCGTGACCTGCGCATGAACCGCCTGTTTTTGGTCCGTTACTTCTTTCAGTAACAATTGAACCTCTTCCTCCATCGCACCAATGACACCCAGCATCGCAATCTCCGGTTTGTTGACAGACTTGTTGACGTTCTCTGAACTGATTCTTTAGGCCACTAACGTTGAAGCCGTTCACCAACAGAAACAACCACAACATAGTATTCAATTAGAATAGCCTTGGTCAATCAACCCTCAAGAATGGTATAATTAAGCAGACCCGTTTATCTTATGATGAAATCATCCGTAACACCAATTTCGCTTATGTTTAAAAACAAGCCATGACCCTATCTGAAAAGCGTATTTTTGCATCTCCCATTGTACTTGTCGGGGGCGGCGATATTGACGAACAGGTTTTCGATACGGTTTGCCGTCGAGGTTATCCGCTCATTGGCGTTGACGGCGGCGCCCTCTATTTGACGCAGCGCGGAGTTTCTCCGGATCTCGTCATTGGAGACCTGGATTCCCTGAGCCCTACCCAGATATCTGACTACCAGCAAACATCGGACGTCCTTAATATTGACGAACAACAATCGACAGATTTTGAAAAAGCGCTTTATAGCCTTGAAGCGCCTCTGTTTATCGCCTTCGGTTTTTGGGGGAAGCGGCTTGATCATTCATTGACGGCCTTGCATACGTTAACCAAATACAGGGCCGAAAAGCGGGTTTTGATGGTCGATACGGTCGACCTGTTCTTTATTCCACAGGATGAATTCGCGATATCTGCACCACCCGGAACGCGCGTTTCGATTTTTCCGCTGCGTCCGGTTTCGTTTGAGGGGTCATCCGGATTACAATATCCATTGGCTGGTTTGCATATGGAAACCGGTGCGGCGATTGGCGTTTCAAATGAAACAACAGCGTCTCAGTTTTCGATTTCACCAACACCGCAAGACAGCTCGAACTATGCAGTCATACTACCCAACAAACTGTTAGGCGACTTGTTGGCAGCCTTATAAGGGAGACAAGACATGGACCAACAGATTAAAGACCAGATCGCAACCGTAAAAAAGAACCTGCTGGCGAACGGTGCAGACCTCAAACAAGCTTTCTTGCACGCTACAGATGCCATGAAACGCGAAGCGGATATCATTGAACGCGAGCATGCCGCCGGCCGCTCTGTCATACCGCAACTCGATTACGCTGACATCGCAAAAGGTGGCGTCAGCGACGCGACAAAGGATAACATTCGACATCGAGGAGCGGCGATCATCCGAGGTGTGTTCGCACAGGCGCGGGCCGAAGACTGGAACGAGGAGTTAGGTGCCTATATCGACAACAATGATTATTATCGGAAACAGGAAGAGAAAGCCGACCTGGATAAATACTTTAGCAAACTGGATTCTGGTCGCCCACAAATTTTTGGACTGTACTGGTCGAAACCCCAGGTTCTGGCGCGTCAGGACCCGGCGATGGCGGCGACCAAGCGATTTATGAACCGTCTATGGAATACGACCGGGTCAAACGGCGACGCCTTCGACCCTGACTTCGACTATGCCTATGCTGATCGAACACGCCGCCGCCAACCTGGCGATAAAACACTGGGGCTCTCACCGCACATGGATGCGGGGTCTTATGAGCGCTGGGTCGACCCGGCATTCCAGAAAATATATGCGCACGTTTTTAAGGGTAATTGGCAAGACTATGATCCTTGGAAAGCGGCGCACCGGACAGAAACCGTCGAATACCCTTCTCCCGCCGTTTGCTCGGCTTTTCGAACCTTTCAAGGTTGGACCGCCCTGACACCGCAAGGTGCCGGTGACGGCACCCTGCAATTGGTCCCTATTTCTTCAGGCATCGGCTATATGTTGCTGCGTGCGTTACAAGATGATGTGGCAATGGATGATTTATGCGGTGCTGAAGCGGGTCGCGCCCTTTGTGCTGACCCGACATGGCACCCCGACTTATTGGCATCCCTGGTGTCGCTGCCGCATGTTGGGCCCGGCGATACGGTCTGGTGGCACCCAGATATCATACATGCAGTAGAAGACGAACATAAAGGAGATGGCTATTCAAACGTCATCTACATCGGTGCGTCACCCAAGTGTCATAAAAACAAGACCTATATCAAAAAACAGGCCAAAGCATTTCTGGAAGGACGTAGCGCACCGGATTTTGCTGCGGAAGATTACGAAGTGGATTTTACCGGGCGTGCAACCGTTGATGACCTGAGTGATTTAGGGCGCGCACAAATGGGGCTATAGTCAGGCATCCGCAGTTATCCGGGCGCTGAGTTGTCGTGTCACAGCCTCGATCACATTGGTCCAGTCGCTACCCGGTTGAGCCTGGCGAAAAATTTCAACAGACGGATACCAGGGCGTATGAGCCCCTTCACGCATCCAATACCAGATGGGCACGTGGCAGGCCATGAGCAGCGTTGGAACACCCAAACTTCCAGCGATATGCGCCGTCGTATTGGATATCGTTACGACATAATCCATCGCAGCAAGCTGTGCCGCAAAGGCATCTAGATCATGCATTTGGTCAACACCCGTATCATGGAGAAGATTAATTCCTGCCCCCATCGACAAGGCATGGCGTTCGCCGCTGGTATCACCATATTGTAAATCGACAAAAATGGCGTCCGGGTGCTTTAGAATTGGACGCAATTCATTTAATAAAATTGATTTTTTTGGCCCGGTATCTGGCCCCTTACTATGCCATGCAACCCCAACCAGTTTGCGGTCCGATGTATTTTTGTATCTGGCACGCAGATCAGCTACCTGTTTTGGATCTGCTAAAAGATAAGCATCCTCTGACGTAAATGACGAAGCATCAGGCCGAAGGTATTTGGCCATATCGCCAATCGAAGAATGAAAGTCATAGTCATTTCGATCTATGCCAAGCGCATGTCCGGAGGGTTTGGGAAAACAGGCAACATTTGGAAATGACCGATTGATAATTGGAATCAAACGCGGATCGCAATAATAAAGGACGTCGCATTGATTAGTCAGCAGGTCTTTTAACATGGACATAAACAAGACGGTATCGCCAACCCCCTGCTCATCCCAAACCAGTAGTGTTTTACCCTGAAGAGGCTCACCCGACCAACGCGGCTTCGAAAATTGCGGGTGCGATTGGCTAAAGGCAGGCATTTGCCAGCGCTGCCCATAGTGCTCCCAGCCCGTCGCATAGTCACCGTGTAAAAGATCAAACAGACCAAGATTATAGTGCCCCTCAGCAAATCCGGGATCAAGGACGACCGCCGCTTTGAACTTTTCACCCGCCGCATCGAAGCGCCCTAAGTCCAGTAAAAGGTTTCCAAAATTTGTCAGGGCTGTCGCATTATCGGGCTGTAAAGACAATGCCTGTTCATAGGTTTGCTCCGCCTCTACAAATTCACCAAGATCAAACAGTGTATTTGCCAAATTGACACGGGCCAGATTGAAGTCGGGGGATAATGAGATTGCATGGCGCAGAAGTATTGCTGCTTCTTCGAGCCGATTAACATCACGCAATATAGATCCCAGATTATTCAATGTCGGCAGATGGTCGGGTGATCCTGCCAGAACCTTTTCAAATAGTGCGATGGCGCGATCTATATGTCCCATATCCCTTGACAGCTCACCCAGATTAAACAGGGCATCCCCATTATCAGGCGCACACCCCAACACTGTCTCGTAAGCTTTAGCGGCTTCCGAGGTATCGCCAGAAGCCCGTAAAGCGTTTCCAAGATTGTTCCACGCGGTCGCCATATTGGGGTCTGCGCCAACAGCGTCTCGGAAGGCAGCAATGGCGGCCGATGTTTGCCCTGTCTCCGCCAAAACATTACCAAGGTTATAGTGCGCGGAGGCGAAGCCTGGTTCTATTTCTACGGCGCGTCGATAATGAAACACTGAATTGTCATATTGATCTAGGCGCCGATATAGAACGCCCAGCACATAGTGTGTATTGGTATTCGCTTCATCGTAGCGTAATGCTCTCAGATAGACGCGAACGGCCTCTTCTGTTCGTCCGGACGTCGCTAACGCCATGCCTTCCGCCAACAGCTTAGCCGTCTTGTCCTGCCCGGAAAATTTATCCGATTGTTTAGCCAAGCGACGGCGTTCTTTTCGGTTCATGATGGCGCGCACTCTTCAACAGCGATCTAATACCAAGCCCGTAACATACGGCTGGAGCGTTAGAATTCGATTAACGCTTGGAGCTAGAGGCTCGCATCGGCCGGTTCAAGGGGCTCGAGACCTAAAATCATATCGGAAGCTTTTTCAGCGATCATGACCACGGCGGCATTCAGATTGGCCGACGGCATGCGCGGCATAATCGACGCATCGACGACGCGTAGTCCCTTCAGACCATGAACACGCAATTGATCATCAACAACCGCAGATTTATCTGTCGCTGGCCCCATCCGACATGTGCCCATTGGGTGGAACGTAGTGGTCCCGCGAATTTTTGCTGCGTCCATCAACTCATCATCGGTTTGAACTTCTGAACCCGGAAACTCTTCACCATCAAAATAAGGAGACATCGGCTCAGAACGCATGATTCTGCGCGCCAGCTTCATTCCGGCCAACAGTACCCGTCTGTCCGTTTCATGTTCCAGATACTTTGGCTGGATCAAGGGTTTATCAAAGGGATCGGTGGAGATGGCTTTTGTATAACCCGCGCTTTCTGGGCGTTGTTGCCAGGAAGCGATACTCATGCCAGGGAAATTATCAAGAACAGCCTGACGCCCCATTTGGTAACTGGCGGGGGTGAAAGTGAGCTGCAAATCACTATTGGCAATTGATGGATCAGAGCGCCAAAAAGCATAAACGAGCGTTGCACCTTGGGCCAGAACGCCTTTTCGAGAAAATAAATACTTCGCCGCTTCACCGACCAGTCCGATACCTTGTGCCCGTTGATTTATCGTATCGACGCCCTTAACCCGCGCTGTAAAACGAGGCGCAAAGTGATCTCGCAAGTTATAGCCAACACCTGTAACGGCATGTTTTATGCCGATCCCCAAATCCTTCAAATCATCCGGGTGCCCAATACCGGAAAGTTGCATGACTTGTGGCGAGTTGAACACACCGCCCGACAAAATCACTTCCTTTGCCGCGCTTATTTCGTGTTCAGACCCGTTGCGACCACCTTTGATATATTTTACGCCCGTGACCTTTTTACCCTCCATGACCAGTTCTTTGGCATGGGCATGTGTGACAATGGTCAGGTTTCTACGCTTTTTTGCCGGATGCAAAAACGTTTGGGCTGTACTCATTCGCCGACCGTTATTTATGGTCCGCTGTGTATAGGAAACCCCTTCCTGCTCTGCGCCGTTGTAATCTGTGTTTCGCGGTATACCGAGACTAACGGCCCCTTCGATAAACGCCTCACATAGCGGATGTGACCAATCTATATTGGTCACTTTTAAATTGCCTGCTCGCCCCCGATAACGATCATCACCATCACCAATCTTTTCTTCCGCTCTCTTGAAATAGGGCAGGACATCAGCGAAACCCCAGCCCCGATTTCCGCGTTGAGCCCATTCGTTATAGTCATTGTGGTGTCCGCGGGTATAGATGTTGCCATTAATCGAACTTGAGCCGCCAAGCGTTTTACCACGCGGTACGGGAATTGCGCGCCCTCCGGTCCATTCCGTCGGTTCCGTCTGGTAACGCCAATTAAAGGTCTTATTGTCCAATAATTTCATAAAGCCGGCCGGGATATGGATCATTGGATGCCAATCTTTCGGCCCTGCCTCTAATATACAGACCGTAAATTTACCATTTTCTGTTAACCGGTTTGCCAACACACAACCCGCTGAACCCGCGCCTATTATGATGTAATCAAAAGTATCCATGAGAACTCTTTACAGAACAAAAAAGGGAAATATCTATTCCTTCCATATTCCTTAAAGGCGACAGTAAAGACCAGATTTTTTTCTTCGTAAGTCCAAAATCTGGTCCAGTTCTACAAAGAGGCTGGCTGAATAACTCGGTGCAGACTCTTAACGGGGAAGTGCGATAAAGGTGCCCCCGTTGCGCCGGGTCACTTCCCGCATCAGGGTTGGAAACCGGGCGCTGAAGTAATTCGAAATAAAGCCCACGGCGTGCACTTTGGCGATTTGCTCTCCGCTCACCCGGTTGGTGTTAAGATTTACCAGGGCGTTAATGACTGGATCATAAGAAGAACCGCTATAATCATCGCCAAAAATATAAATCGACACTTTTTTGTCTGACTTGGCGTAGCGTTTCAGAGCTACTTCTAGTCCTTCAACGGGACTGCTGTTTGATACGGACTGCCAAGTTCTTAGGAGTTTAATAACGCTACGTCGACGACCGGGCGTATCGGGTATCCATTTCCCTTTGTAGGCTGAAAGAATATGTACGCCATTGTCATTGAGGATTTGAAAGCCTTTCACTTTGGGGTGGATATTAATGATCTTTTCAAGTTCCCCAACCACCCGACCCCAGATATCCTGCATGCTTCCAGAGGTATCAACAATAAACACAACGTAGTCGCTGTCGACCGGGATCCCTCCAACTTCCTCATCACGGCTGGCCGCTTCTGCCTTGGTTATAGAGGCTCTCTTAAGGCTTGATTGAACGCGTGCCAGTCCCGTCAGATCTTCATTCTGGCGTTCAATCTCTGCATCCGCCGCCTGCAGCTCACCCGCATATGCACTGGCTTGACGTTTCAATTTCGCTAACAATAACGCCTTCGCCTGCTGATCAGCATTGGAGTCTGATAATTGTCGATCCAGGGCTGCGACGCTTGTTTCCGTGCTAAGAATTTCGCCCAACAACGCTTGCGTTACAGTCGTATCCAAATCGGCAGGTTCAGGCAGTTGTTTGGAGATTAAAACCAACAACACAATTGCGCCAAAGCCGCAGGAAATTACATCCAGAAATGATAGGCTGAAAATTTCTAGATCACGCTTTTTTTGCTTCATGGCCAGCTTTCCGCCGGGCTAATTAGCAGCCCGCCTGTTTCTGATGTCCAGGACCAATATGCTGCTGATGCTTGTGGGTCGCCTTCGATGGGTAATAAAACAACATTAACCGGGACCTTTACGCCAAGCGTTTCATTAGCGATGGAATGGTGAAACAACTTGAGACGGCATTCACCAGATATCGAATTTGATGACCCGGTTAGCGAGTTACAACTGGCAAATGGGTTGAGGCTTTTGTAGTTCGACAGACCTTTGGTTGGCAGGCCATCGGTTACCAAGTACACATTGGAAGGTTCCAAGTGACCGAGCACTCGCAAGCCGGCCTGCAGATTTGTTGCACCCGTTGGTACGGCCGAAGAAAGCGCTATCTGGATCTTCTTCAGTTCTGCACCATTTCGTGATGGCACCCAGCTGTTGGAGCCCAATACTCTGGCCTGTTCGTCAAAGGCAATAACAGCCACCTCGCTATCCTTCGGCAAGCGGGCCAGCAACCAGTCCGCAATCCGCAGCACCCGTTGCCATTTTGGTCCGGACTTTTTTTCATTGTCTGGCCGATTTTTTCGGCGGATTACATCAATTAAAATTTCATCCGTCATCGAAGCGCTGCTATCAATCAGAATGGCTATTTTACGGCCTTCTACCCTGAGACCCGCGATATAGGTTTCTTCGCCGGCATTTTTATTTTCGATTACATCCTCAGTTTGCGCGGCTTCCATTGCGGCTATTTTTTTCTGAATGGCCACTAGCTCTTGCTCTTGCTTTTCACTTAACCCCTTTTTACCTGCCACTTCTTTTTCGATCTGTGATAATTGCCCGGAAACGGCCTCAATGTCTGCAAGTGTCTTTTCTCTTGCCGCGTTGATTACGGCTACTTGTTCACCAAGGACACGAGCTTCTGATTTAAGTTGACTGAGTTCAACTTCGAGTGAATCGTTTTTTGTCGGAACAACGTCGACATTGTACTTCACCAGCATAAAGACAAGAATAACCGCACCCAAACCACAGGACATGATGTCCAGAAAAGCGAGGTTAAAACCTTCTGTTTTGCGCCTGCGTCTCAGTCTCGGCCTACTTTACTAACGCGATTCAACAAGAACGATTCACAGTAATTTTGCGTATCAACAACAAGGCCATCTTGTAAACGCTGCAATTGATGCAGGAGAAACATCAAAACGATGCTGATTAACAGAGCAACCAGCGTCGAATTGAAAGCCACCCCTAAACTGTCCGTCATGCCAGCGATATTTCCAGCCAGTGCCTGATCGGCTTGCGATAATGCCTGGCCGATGCCCCGCACGGTCCCAATAAAGCCAATCGATGGGATTGCCCAGATCAAATACCGGATCATCGAGTTTTCCGCTTCCTGCTTGATCGATAGGGCTTCAATACTTGAATCGATTGCGTCGGATGTATTCTGTACATCGTTCGTGATGATAAAACGACGCAGGCTCGCCAGCAAAATGCGGACCAGAGGAGTTTCGCGCACCTTCTTTGGCAGGTTTTCAATCGATTTCATTACAGACAACAGACTTTCGGTTTCCTCGTCTGTACCCTCTAGCAAATCGACTTGAAAAAGATACCGGTCCTTGAGAATTACAATGCATTTCTCAAGAATCAGATAACTCCCCCAGACCATCAGTATTAGACATATCTCTTGCTCATAGTCTTTCAGTATAACGGAAAGCACGCGCGGAGAGGATTGTCCGGCTTGCCGCGCCAGTTCAATTGCCAGGCTGGCATCGGGGCGAATATAACCCACATAAAGCAGGTGGACCGAAAGAATGGAAAATGCGAGCGCCAACAGGCTGGGGATCATCCTCAACATCTAGATGTCCACCGGGAAGGCTGCAGGCGAATTCAGATTAAAGGCACTGTTCGACTGGGCGATAGCAAATGACACCAAGGCCCCAAAAGCGAACAGGCTGACCACAACAAAGACGGCAACGTGCCGGCGATTAGTGCCACCCAAGACATATCTCCTCATAAATATCTTCCAATTCTAAATCCTATATCATCACGACGATCTATAACGCCTTCTCGAAAAGCCGCCCGCAAGGTTGTCCGCGTCCCTGAGCGCCAGTTCGATCCTTTTACCACGTGATTTGTGCCGCGGACTGACCCCACAGGATCGCTCTCAACCAAATTGATAGCGGGCGGCTGCAAGATATAAGCTTCGTTGACCCATTCACTGACATTTCCGCTGAGATCATAGAGGCCCGACGGTTCTGCCTTGAACTGGCCGACAGGCGCTTTTGCAGAATAACCATCCGAATAATTAGGGACAAAGAAGGGAACGCCGCCTTTCGCAGCTTCGTCAGCAATATTTCCCGCACCTTCTGGTACAGTCGACGTATCGCCCCACGTGAAAATAGTCTGAACCGATCGGTTGGCCTTGCGTGCGAGCCATTCCCACTCTGGCTCCGTCAAAAGTCGATAGCCATTGCCATGCGGATCAATCACGCGGGCCCGGCCACCAGATATGGCGTAAAAAGGACGGAGGTTCTCTTTTTCGCTAAGCCAGTTACAAAAAGCGACCGCCTCAATCCAGCTAACGGACGTAACGGGATCCCGGGCGCCCCCTGACCCTGTCTTCGTTGAATCAAATGCCCTAAACTGTTGGTTTGTTGTTTCATACTTAGCCGCGTAGAAGGGCTTGGAAAAATTCACTCGACGCACAAACTCATTCGCACGCTGACCTTTTTCATGGCGAGGGGCACCCATTTTAATCGAAACAGGTTTGAACATTATCAACTCAATGCCGACCGAATTTGTATAAACCGGCGGCGACTCCATTAACCTTGCTGTTTTTTCCGTTTGTAAAATCTCTCGAACGGTCATGGCTTCCTGACCGGAGGGTGTCACTTTCTTAGTGATCGTTCGATACCCTTGCTTACGCAAAGCAATTGTCTGCGGGACCGCAAGAAGGTCTAGCGTCAGCGGGCTTTCCCCGACTTTCTTGTCGTTAATGTAAACCTCTGCCACCGGCTTGGAGATGATTTCCACTTCCCCGTATTCCGGCTTCAGCTCCAGATCTACTCGCTTCACTTCGCGCGGTTCAAGTACGACAGTTTTGGTTTTCGAAATATAGCCAGGCCTCGAATAATTAATCGTATTCTCAACACCAGACGGCACGGTTATGATTGATCCAAGGTCTGTCTTTTGACCATTGACCAACAAAACTCCGTCGTCCGGTTTAAGATTTAAACTCAATTCAGAGGGTTGGCGCAAAAGCATGTAATCACGAACAGCGGTGCGCTCTGTGCGCGTAATCTCCACGGCATCTTTAATTGTTTGATAGCCAGCGAGAGATATCATCACCTCTCGGCGCCCCCCAACCACATCCACTATGGTTGGCGTTTCTCCATGCTCAAGGCCATCAATTTTGATTTTTGCCCCCGCGGGATCTGAGCTAATTGACAATTGTCCCCGCACTGGTTTTAACTTGATATCGAAGCTGATTTCCTCAGCCCGCCGCACGTCAAAATCTATGGTTTCATCTTCGAAGTAAGAACTCGCGACAGTCAGAGTGTAGCTACCCGGAACCAGCTCCAAATCAATAGAGGATGCGATAGCGATCCGCTTCCCATTCAGCGACCATCTTGCCGCATCGTCTACCGGAAGAACCTTTGCGACCAAATGCCCGGGAAGTTCCTGCAAGGTAATATCAACAGTCCGACCCTTGTCGGCAGATGTCAGAGTCTTTAATTCAGATTTAAAGCCCCTGGCGCTAACGGTAATTTGGGTTTCGCTGGTCAGTGAATAAACTACATTCGAAATTGAAACGCCAAAACCACCGGAGACTTGGATTTTGCCAGCAAGTTCGGCATCTTCCGGGCTAATCTTAACTGACGTCCCATTTACATAAGCGAATACCGCTGAGATCAGCCCAATGGAGAAAACAAAAAGCAGTGCAAACATCAAAATCCGGCCGCGTTGCTGCTTTTTTGCTTCGCGAATTTTGCTGTCAAATGCGTTCATCGCTCACCACGCTCACCTTGAAGGAGGTTGATCCAGGCGGAATCTCAACTCGAACAAGCTTTGACTTAAATCCGGACCGTTTACCTTCAAACGTATATGTACCGGGTTTCAGCTTAATCACTTTTTCCCTGATAACACCAACTTGTCCGACCCCACGCACCGAAACTTTAGTTTGTTCATCAGACGAAACAACGACGGCGACGTCAACATTATAGTCTCTAAGTGTCTGCGACAGAGTTTCCACATCCAAATCAAGCGATGGACTCTTTCCGCGATACTCCTTGGCATCGGCGATAACACGGTGCGCATCTTCAGCAACATTGCTGGAGGCAAGCCGGTGGGGGTTCCTGAGGTGCGATGATATTTGTTTGTTTAAGCCAATAAGCGACTGTGCCAGTGTGACACCGTTGCCAGCTGATTGATTGTTTGGCTGAATTTTGAGGGCATTGGAATAGAACTCAAAGCTCTTTTGCCAATCATCTGCATTCGCAGCGATTTTCGCTTCGGCCATAAAGTGCTCCGTATCCAGTGCTCGTTTCAGGCGGGTGATCTTCTCGCCCAGGAGTGTCGTTTCTTCGCGCTTCGCATCAATTTTACGGGCACTCTCATATTGCACTTGCGCCTTTTCAAGTTTGCGTTCTTCCACGTGGGACAGACCGGCCTTAATATGACCAAAGTACTTTTGTTCCTTAATCGCTATAGCCAGTTCGGCCTCGCGTTCTTTGATGCCGCTTAATGACGGGTCGAGGGTCCTTGCTTTGCGCAGAAACTCGTACTCCTCGGACAAATTGTTTTCTGTGCGTGCACGATCTGCAGATTTGAGAAGCTTTTGAACAGCAGGCATCACCTCAATCAGAGGCTTTAACTTTTGCGCTTCGGTTGCGTCGGGAAAAAGAGCAAGCGCCTGGTCGATGGAAGTCATGGCAGCATCATAATCACCTGCCAACTTCGCCTTCTCAGCTGCCGATAAAGCATGTCGATACGCCAAGTCCATCGCCGTCACTTCGGCATTTGCCATTTCCAGGACCGTTTGCAGTTGCGATCGCGCCGTGGCGTAGTCACTAACTTCAAAAGCCTCGAAACTTTTTTCTTTTAAAAAGACGATGTCTTGCTGTCGCTCAGGATGCCATGCCCGGTATGGCGCAGACTGCACAATCTGTTCCGGCCCATCCTGAAAGCGCCGAAGCAACTCTTTATAAGCCTCACGATCTTGCGTGTTTTCAAAAGGTATAGCAGATGGCTGAGGTGAAGATCCTGCGGACTCTTTGCGATCTTCTCGCCCAGGTTCGGGAAGCGCTACCGATGGATCGTTTAAGGGCGATTTCTCTGTATTTGTTTTAGAGTAAGCTTCCTTGGCTATTGGCCGCAAAACCGTCGCTGCTTCTCCTTCTGCCGTTTGCTGATCAGGTTCGGCTGAAATAAGGGCTCTGGCTAAGGTTTCTAACGCATCATGTTTGAAAACAACCAGCCCAATCGCTAATCCGACTGCTGCGATGACGACCAAAAGAACCAAACGTGCTTTGGTTGCCTTGCGACTGGCTTGATCGAGTTTATCCTGAAGCATAAGCACACGGTATCCTAGAGCTGAACCTCAGGTGTCTGTTCTTCTAAATATATGCGTTTCAGGAACGCCCGCCATTGTGCGAACTGTTCTTTCGCCGAGCCTGTTAGTTCGACATTCTTTTGTTCATAAGCGACAACTTTTGGCGCAAGGTCAGAATCTATGGATTGCCCCAGTTCTTCCAAGGCTTCGGCGTGCACGCTGGTTTGCTTGCTGGTTTGAAAGCTTTCAAGCAACAAACCGGCACCAAATGCCCCACCGACAATTCCGGCCGTTTGCCCGGCCGCTTCGGCACCAATACTATCAGAATTCGCACCCGCAACAGCCGCCAGGATAGCTAAACCAACCAGTGCTACACCTGCAACGGCTTGCCCCGCAGCTTCCTTTCGCGCGGCACTTCTGGCTTCAATTTCCACAAGCGTTTGCTCTTGCCAAACGCGATAACTGCTTTCCATCTCTTCAGCAAACGCACGATAGTGGTCTTGCAATCCGTCCACATAAAGCTGATCGCGTACGCGGATCGCTTTGGTGCGAACGAGCATGGGATCGTCATCGCTCGGGAAACTGTTTAACGAATAGGTATTTCCTTCTTTGTTCAGGTATTCAACAAAGGCTTCTTCCACAAAACTAGCACCAAACCGCAGTTCACTAACCCGTTTTAACTCTGTCAGACTAGCAATATCATGAAAACTCAGCTCCTTAACCAATTCCTCAGCCGCTTTTTCAAATAGAGGATCATATGCGTCTTTGTCACTATTTCGTATATCTTTGTAAAACGAGATATCAACGTCGTGATCAACAGACTGATATAACCAGCGCTTTCCGGTAATATCGACGACCTCCATTTCAATCTCGACATCCTCTGCGGTTGATTCGTTAATCTTTCCCAAGAGATAAAGGTCACCTGACGCCGTCTCATCTGGCGTCACGCGCACAGCGCCGAAAGCTCCGGTATTCTCAAGCGCCTCCTTCATCTTATAGGCGAAGCGAACAGCTTCCGCCCGCCGCAATTCAGGCCAAACGCCTTCTTCTGAATATTCTATACCTTTATCAGGTACACCAGGATCAAAGACGGGAATAACAACGTCAAGCCGAGGGCGGTTGGGATCAAAGGGATCTGCCGCCTCCTTCCCGAGCCGCGACGCTTTGTTAATCATCGAAGACAAACCTGGGCCGACACCTATCCCCGTAGAGGTTCCCCCTCTCGTCACACAACCCGACAATAAGATTGAGAAACAGACAAGCCCTGTCGTAATCATCCGTGACAGTCTCATAGGTTAACCTTCTCCCCCGGTTTTCTCAGCCTTAACGACGGGAAGGCCTTTATATTTGCGATATTCATTCCACAACCTGGCTTTTGTTTCTGGATCTTTCTCATCAATGGCGGCACGCCGAATTTGTGCTTCCAAAACACTATCATTATCGGCAGGCGGAATATCATCTGGAATTTTGCCATTTTTAAGGCGAATGTCTCCGGCCTCGTCTCCGTTTTGCTCTTGGTCCTTCTGCGCGTCGCTTTCATCGAGAAATTCTGGATTTAGTGGTTTTTCACCCTGATCCGGGTTCGACCATTTCGCGTGCTGGTTTTCGTCATTTCGATCGGGAAGGCTGGTGGATTCCTCTGCCTCTGAATTCGCTGACGCCTCACCTGCCATATCACTCGAGGCGACCGATTCACCAGCTTCAGCGGTTGCGTCGGCACCTCCGGCACCTCCACCTGCAGCGGCAGCCGCCGCCCGTTCAGCCTGACAGCTATCAAACTTTCCTAGGGAATCAAAAAGCGCCTGATCCATCAGGCGTATACGCTCTTCACGCGTTAGGTTGGGATCATTCGCATAGTCGACACTTACATCGGTGCATTCAAAAGCACGAGAAGCCCCTGAACCCGGCGCCTCTGTTGTTCCTGCCTGCGCCCAAGCAGGGTCGGGGCCAACCAGCAAACAGGCCAAAAGCAGGAACGACCGGCCAAACATCCTTCTACACAGGAAAACAAACGTCATCACACGCACAAACCCTCAAACCAATGCAACTTAAGTGGAATATAGCACGTAATACGGGCTTTTCACGCCTCAGTAAGGCGGATACACCAATTTTTAATTGTGTCACGAATATTTATGCTCTGGACTAAAGCAGTCTGCACTAAATTCTCACATCACATTACGGAACCGTTTCGCTCGCTAAAATATCGTACCGAACGAGAATGGCTGCATAGCGCGGAGCCTCGGCATTAATGTCTTAGGGTAGACGTTAACCAACAGGCCGCATGAATATATTTATATTGGTTTTCGCGCAGGCACATTCTGTGCTCGCAAGCAATCATAGCCCGAATTAGGGTACGCTATTTCACCGATAAGACGTCAAGGGCCGCGTCAGCTGGTTATCGGGTTATGCAGGTGTCAGTCACCCTCAAAACAAGTATTTTATGCAAAGTGAGGTTCACAGCCGATAGAACAACTTTTAACGATATTTAACAAATTAATACCAATTGACAAATTTAGAACGCAGTGACACCTTACAGCCGTCTCGCATCAAGAATGCACAGGACCTAGCGACTGTAACCATCTTTGATCACATTGTTTTGAATAATATTGGGAGTGAAAAATTGTTAAATTTCAAACATCTAGCTAAAATTGCATTCGGTGCTGCTGCTCTTGCAGCCACCAGCGTTCCAGCCCAAGCCACAGAATTTATTCTGTCGACCGGTTCTCAAGGTGGCTCATGGTATCCACTTGGCGGCGCGATCGCGTCTATCATCCAAAAATCGGACCCGAGCATTTCAATTACCACCAAGCCAGGCGCTGGTGTTGCCAATGTGGTCGGTGTTGAAGCTGGCAAGTTCCCGATCGCGTTTGCCAACACGATTTCGACAGTTGATGCCTTGACCGGAAAACCTCCCTACAAAAAAGCGGTTAAAAATGTCTGCAATCTTGGCACCTTATATCCACAATGGTTCCAGATCCTCGCCGTTGATTCTGCAAATATCAAAACCATTGCAGACTTCAAAGGTAAGCGCCTTACGACGCAGCAAAACGGCAACACAGGCGAGTTTTTAACACGAAGCCTCCTGAAACTGGCTGGCCTCAGCTATGATGACCTTGATAAGGTCTCGCATGTATCCTATTCGGATTCTGTTAATCAGATGAAAGACGGTCATGCAGATGTCTTTACTTTAGGAACAGCCCTTCCAGCAGGCGCCGTCATGGATATTGCAGCCAGCCGCCATATTGAGTTTGTGTCCATTTCAGATGAGCTATTCAACCACTTTAAGTCCCAGAACTCTGCTTTCCTTAAGCGCGTATACAAGGCGGGCACCTATCCCGGCACAACACGCGACGCAAATGCCATCACTTATGGAACTCACCTAATTGTCGCATGCGATTACGATAGCAATGTCGTGACCAAAACGCTGACAGCAATTGCGGATAATCTGCAGTCCTTAAGCTCCGTGAACAAAACCATGGCGACTTTGACGATGGCAGACATGGGTGCTGATATCGGTGTGCCTATGCATAAAGCGGCTACAGCTTTCTACAAAAGCCGCGGAGTTCAGTAACTCTCCGATTGTTACCGACCTGCCCCTCGCATCCCTCGATGTGAACGGGCAGGTCTTTTTTTCGCCCGCCCTATGATTGCGCTATCAACACTTTAGAACGGGCTGTTTTATTCTTGAGCAGGTACCCCTCATGGCCGGTAGATTTTCAATGCTGCAACTTATAAAAGTCCTTCTTTTAGGCTTGGCTGCTACTCACCTTTACTTTGCTTTTGTGGGATACCCTGGCCCCTATATTTTGCGCGGCTTCCATGTGGGTTTAAGCCTATGTCTGGTTTATATGACGACGACGTGGAAAGGCGGAACTAGCGAACCCCCGACCCTGATCAATATCGTGCTTGGTGTTCTGGTTCTGGGCGCGGCGCTCTATCCGGCCATTAACCTTGAATATGTCGAAGCCCGTTTCATGTATGTTGATGATTTGACAGACATGGACATGGTCGTTGGGATCGGACTTGTTGCACTGGTTTTGGAAGGTGCCCGGCGGATGCTTGGCTTGGCATTACCGCTCGCTGCCCTTGCCTTTATGACCTATGCACTCTTCTTCACCCAGACGACCGGGCAAGTATTTGTCGAACAAATGTTTTTAACGACTGACGGTATATTTGGCATTCCCGCTGCAGTTTCAGCGACCTATATCGTACTTTTTATCTTGTTCGGAGCCCTTGTCGAACGCATGGGAATCGGACAATTATTTACGGACTTCGCCATCGCCTTGACCGGACGGCAGGTTGGGGGGCCGGCAAAGGTCGCCTGCGTCACAAGTGGCTTCTTCGGGTCGGTATCCGGCTCAGCCGTTGCCAACGTGATGACGACGGGAGCTTTCTCCATCCCCTTGATGAAGCGCATCGGCTTTCGGCCTTCCTTTGCGGCATCCGTTGAAGCCGTAAGTTCTACCGGCGGTCAAATTATGCCACCCGTTATGGGTGCAGCTGCGTTTGTCATGGCGGAATACCTTGGCGTTAGCTACCTGACAGTGGCAGGCTTAGCCATCACCCCGGCGATTCTTTACTACGTAGCCGTGTTTGCATCGATCCACTTTGAAGCGAAACGCCTGAATATTGGGGCTGTGCCGGAGGACGAACAAGTTAAAATCAGCAAAGTGATTATGGACAGTGGCCATATGTTCATCCCAATTGTTGTCATTGTCTGGATTCTTTTGAGTGGTTACTCCGCACCCTATGCGGCTTTGTGGGGTATCGTTTCTGTTTTCCCAACTGCGCTTCTTCGTAAAACTACGCGCCACCATCTGACCATCAGTAATATTTTAGCCGCATTTGAAAGTGGCGCTCGCAATGTTTTGACCATCGCCGCCGCAGTAGCCTGTGCCGGAATTGTCGTTGGGTCTATCAATATTTCGGGCATTGGCATCGATTTCTCCAACTTTGTGATATCTGCTGCCGATGACACGTTGATATACGCGCTACTCCTCAGCATGGTCGCCGGAGTTATTCTGGGCATGGGCATGCCAACGACCCCCGCCTACATCGTTCAGGTTGCCCTGCTGGTGCCAGCTCTGGTTAAATTGGGCGTGCAGGTAGAAGCGGCTCATTTGTTCGTCTTCTACTTTGCTATTCTTTCAGCAATCACACCTCCTGTCGCCATGGCCGTCTATGCGGCGAATGCCATATCCGGCGGCAGTGTTTGGGAAGCAAGTTGGCTGGCGGTTAAACTTGGCGCGACCGGTTTCATTATTCCGTTCTTGTTTGTTTACGAGCCGGCAATCCTGCTGCAAGGGGAGCCAATGCATGTGATTGCCTCTCTTCTACAGGCTTTGTTCGGCATCTTATTGCTTGCCTCATCACTTCAAGGATATTTGCGGTTTCGCCTTGAGAAATGGCAACAAGTCATTCTGTTTATTGCCGCGATCGGGCTGATCTATCCTGATTGGCGAGCCTCAATCCCCGCTGCGGTGTGCGTCCTTCTGGCGGTATTTCCATTTGGAAGTCGCAAAGGAACGGCAGCATGATCAACCCAGGATCGAGAACGACGTCTGACTAAGTGCGGGGTTACTTTCTGTCTGTTGACCATGCGTGTAAAAACGCGACGGGCAAACTTAGAGGACTTTACCCCGTGCCGCGACCGGTTCCGCTCCGATAATTTTATCACCCCGTAGAACCCAGACGGTGTCTGCCGTATTGGAAACAACGCAACAGTGGTTAGGGATGATCCGAACCCGATCACCAATAGCTGGTCGCCAATTGGTCGCCGAAAGATCAAGGGTTCCATGCTCTTCACTCAGGGCACTGATTTTTGCATCCGGCGCATCACAAACATATCCATGGCCTTCAAGGCCCAGCAGGTCAGATGTAAGTATCTTTGAACCAGCATCAATAATTGCCCGATTATCGGTTGGGCAACTGACGACCGTTGCGAGCACCGTCAACGCACAATCGCTAGCGTCACAAACATCCTTCTCCATAAGAGAACGGTCATTATAGACATAAGTGCCAGCTCGATGCTCCGTAACAATAGGGCTTTCATGGGCTCGCCACATGTTAGGGCTACCGCCGCTGGAAATTCTGTTGCATGTCAAGCCTTCTGCCTCAATCTGGTTTTTTGCTTGGCTTAGCCACTCATTCGCAAAGTGCTGATCCTCCAACTTTCCCGACGGTGGATAGGTCATTAGACCCTCAAAACAAATACCCGGTAGTTGATCGATTAGAAGCGCCAAACGTGTTGCCTGTTCCGGCGATTGCACACCACAACGACCAGCGCCGGTATCGCATTCGACAAGGACCGGTAACGCGACTTTAAAATCAGCAAAGCCTTCGGAGAGCCCTCGGATGACGACTTCGTTATCCGCAACCACGCTCAAAACGCAGCGATCAGCGAGGTTACGCAGCTTCGCGACCTTTGTTTTACCTACGATGTTGTAAGTGATCAGAATATCCTCGATCCCCGCATCTGCCATGACTTCTGCCTCACTGATTTTTTGACAGGTAATGCCAATGCCCCCAACGTCCGCTTGTCGGGCCGCCAGTTTTGGCAGTTTATGAGTTTTTATGTGCGGCCGCGATTTCAGGTTCACTTTATCGCAATAGGCCTGAAACCTGTCGATATTGGCTTCCGCGATATCAAAATCCACTAAAACGCATGGAGTCTCTAGCTCCGCAAACGGGTTTGTCATTCCAACATCCTCAACATACGTGTGAAAAATTATTACATTGTATGAATACTTTTTACAGTTTATTTGAAATTTTATGTAAAATTATATATAATTCAATATATTAATAATGTTAATATTTTCCATTTATCTTCCAACCCATAGATCAGGAGAACTCCATGACCATAGAATACATTGGCGGCGAGGGCAGCAACGCCAGCGGCAACATTCCCTATTCCCGAGCTGTGCGAGCTGGCGACTTTATTTATCTTTCAGGACAAGTTGCCTTTGGAGAAGACAAGGAAATCGTCAGTGGCGGCATTGGGGCTGAAACCCGCAGGGCGATGACGATTATTGGGGAAACGCTGGCACTGGCCGGATGCACGTTTGATGACGTTGTAAAAACCACAATCTGGCTGGAAGACGCGCGCGATTTTGGGATCTTTAATAAAGCCTATGCGGAGTTTTTCCCGAACGGTAAACCGGCCCGTTCAACAGTAGAATCTCGACTAATGATTGATGCAAAAGTTGAAATTGAAGTTGTAGCCTATAAACCGAAGGGCTAATAGGTTAGGCTCAGAAACATATGTTTAAACAGGGTAGTTTTAATGGTTCCAGCCATCGACGTCATTTCAGAATTACAAAAGATGAGCGGCCAGCTGCCCGCTAGCGAAAAGCGAGTGGCGGACTATATTCTGGAAAACCTGAATACCGCCGTTCATTCCACCCTGTCTGAAATCGCCAAAGCGTCAGGCGTCAGTGTCGCGACGGTCAATCGGCTGTGCCATTCCTTAAATTGCGATGGATTCAAAGAGTTCAAAATCAAACTGGCACAGAATGTTGCCGTCAGCATTCGCTATTTAGAGGAATCAGACCGCCAGCTCACAACAACCAATGCATTGGTTGGTCGGGTCTTCGACCTGTTGATTGACCGCCTGAACACCGCGCGCGGTCAGCTGGTGTCAGAGAATCTTGAACAAGCGATCGATGTTCTGGCAAATGCGAAAAGAATTGCTTTTGTCGGGGTTGGCGGCGGCTCTGCCAATGTTGCGGCTGAAGGGGCTAACCGGTTCTTTCGCTTGGGCATTCCTGCAGAATCAGAGTCTGATGGTTATCGACAGCGGATGCTGGTCTCTACCTTTGGCCCTGGAGACGCTGTCTTCGCAATTTCTTCTACGGGATTACCGCAGTCGTTAATCGATTGCGCTGCAATTGCCCAACAATATGGTGCAACGTCGATTTGTTTGACACGCCCCGCGTCTCCATTAGTCGACGCCTGCGACATCTCGTTAGTCATAGACGTTCCGGAAGACGGTGACATGTACAAGCCTACCGCTTCTCGGCTCGTTTTCACGGCTGTTCTTGATGTCTTGGCAACTGGTGTCGCCATTTCCAAGCCTGATGAAACCCGCGAAATGCTCCGCAGAATTCGTTCATCGCTCGTCGCCGTTCACAACAGCACCGACCCGCAACCCGTCGGCGACTAGCGAGCTTATCGCCAGTATTTTCCATTCACGACCAATCCATCACACACCATCTTGGTATCGCCGACGAGCCGCTCCCCAATAACGTCGAAATACTCAAATGAGCCCTTTTCATCGTGTAAAATAGTCACGTCACCAAGGGCACCCACACCGAGATGACCGATGTCGGTTTTATCGATGGCCCGGGCCGGGGCAAGCGTGGTTTTTTCAATCACTTTTTCAAAACTCATGCCCAGTGCGCGAAATTTCGACATCACGTGAATCAAATTATGCGCTGGACCATCGATACATTGCGAATGCACATCACTGCTAATGACGTCAGGCTCAAAACCGGCCTCCAACATTTTTGAAGCGGACTCGAACCCGAAAGAGCCGCGCCCATGCCCCGTATCGAAGACAACGCCACGCGCGCGCGCATCGGTCACCTCTTTTTTTACGCCACCCGACGCCTCGTCAACCGGATCATTGGGGAATGGTCGAAAACAATGCGTCAGGATGTCTCCGGACCCAAGGCAACCAAGCACCTCTTCGAGTGAGGGAGGCGGCCTGTCTATATGAGACATTAACGGCTTTGCGAGCTTGTTCGATGCCTCCTTGGCTCGCATTAAGGGCGCAATCGTATTTCCACCGCTGGTAAATTTACCAACACGAACTTTCACACCGATAATGTGATCTTGATACTCACGCGCTTTTGCAAACACCTCGTCAGGCTCACAGAGACTCATGTTTTCACACTCGCCCACACCAATATCAAACCCAAATATCCCAGGGTAGGAAATGTTCAAAAAGGCTAAAATACGGCTGCGCGATGGCTTCATAATATGATCATGGAAACCAAGAAAGTTTCCAGGACCAGAACTGCCCGCATCAACAAAGGTTGTCACGCCTGCTTTTAAAGCAAGATTGTCTGGATGCACCCCAAGTGATGTTCCTCCGTGGTAGACGTGAGTGTGCAAATCAATAAGACCAGGAACAACTGTGTTTCCGGTAACATCAATAACTTCCTTCGCGGCGTCAGAATTTATTTGTTTTTCAACGCGTGCTACGCGTCCTTCCTTAAAACCAATATCAAACAAACCCGCTTTTCCCGAAGCTGGGTCGTATAGGTTTCCACCCTTGAGCAATAAATCCATTTTCTTCAATCCTGACTGAGTGTTCTTGTGTTTTCGATGTATTTAACTTCTTAATCTAAGGCATGGCAGGCCGCTTTACGGGCATCCCCAAATTCCCGCAGAACGGGCTGAGTTGTTCGGCAAACGTCACTGACAAAGGGACAGCGATTTGCAAACGAACATCCCGGTAGTGGCTCAAGTCGACTGGGTGGCTCACCGATCACCATTCCATCACCTGTTTTAATTTTTGGATCCGGTTTTGGCACGGCATCAATAAGCGCCTTGGTGTAGGGATGCAAGGGCGCTTGATAGAGCTCTCCCGCGTCCGCGATTTCGACGATCTTTCCCAAATACATAACCGCTATTCGATCGCTAATTTGACCGACAACGGAAAGGTCGTGTGAAATAAACATGATTGTCAGGCCGAGTCGTTTTTGCAAATCCAACAATAAATTGAGTACCTGCGCCTGGATAGAAACATCAAGAGCCGAAACGGGTTCGTCTGCAATAATAATGTCAGGTATTGGCAGGATTGCACGTGCAATACCAACGCGCTGGCGCTGCCCGCCACTCAGTTCATGCGGAAAACGGCTGGCGAAACTTGGATCAAGTCCAACGCTATCAAGTGTTTCTGAAATCTTTTGTGCGCGATCCTCCCGCGACGTAAACAACTTATGAATATCACCTGTCTCTGCAACTGAATCCCCAATACTTCGGCGTGGATTGAGCGACGCGTATGGGTCTTGAAAAACCATCCGCAAGTTGAGCCGGACATCACGCAACTGCTGGCCTGCCATATCCAGAACATTGTGGCCCTGATACTGAACATCGCCAGCTTCAGCTTTGCTCAGGCCAATAATAGAGCGTCCAACTGTGGTTTTACCGCAACCCGTCTCTCCAACAAAACCGAGAATTTCACCTTTTACGAGATCGAACGAAACATCATCTACGGCTCTCAACGGATATGTTTTTCTACCGCGTTTCACGTAAAACGTGGTTTGCAGGCCGTTTACAGTGAGTATTGACGATCCGTTCATTTTTGCAGCCCTTCCGACAGAGGATGGTGGCAGCGTGCTTTATGGTCAGGACCAAAACCGGTCCAGCCAACATCACCGGTGCGGCAGGCATCCGTCGGGTACGAACATCGTGGAGCAAATGCACAACCTTCCCTGATTTCTGTAAGTAAGGGAGCATGCCCAGGGATTGGATTCAGAGGCTCCGATCTACGGGTGGGGTCAGGCAAGCAGGAAAACAAACCATGTGTGTAGGGGTGAACCGGTCTTTCAAAGAGAGCGCCAACAGGCGCTGTCTCAACCACCTGCCCGGCGTACATCACACAGACCCGGTCTGCCAGCTGCGCGACGACACCCAGATCATGAGTAATGAACAAAACGGACATGGAAAGCTCATCTCTGAGTTCTCGGATTAAGGAAAGGATTTGCGATTGAACGGTCACGTCTAACGCCGTTGTTGGCTCATCGGCAACCAGTACTTTCGGATTACAAGCCAGCGCAATCGCAATCATAATCCGTTGTCGCATTCCCCCCGAGAGCTCATGCGGATAAGCGTTCATCTGCAAAGCGGCATCTGGAATATGAACGAGATCAAGTAATTCACGACAACGAACAAGTGGATCGCGGCCACTTGTCTTATCATGGACTAGTAAGGCCTCAATAATTTGATCTCCGACCCTAAGCACCGGGTTCAATGATGTCATCGGCTCCTGGAAAATCATCGAGACCCCACTAACGCCCTGATCGACACGCTGATCCGGGGTCAGGTCCGTTATATCAGCATCTTCTAACATGATACGACCGGACTGGACTTCAATTTGGTTCTTTGGCAATAAACCCATAATCGCCAATGACGTCATACTTTTCCCACAACCAGATTCACCGACGACACCCAATATTTCACCTTTCGCAATTTCGAAAGAAACATTGCGGGTGATCTTGAGGGGAGGCTGTCCGGTTACGACGGAAACCGTTAAATCTTGTACACTCAGCATCTCAGGGCTTTCCCTTATTTGCGAGTTCATCACGGAAGCGGGGGTCAAGTTTGTCGCGCAGGGCGTCACCCACCAGATTGAGAGAGAACGCCGTAAGGACAATCATTGCGCCTGGGAAAAACAACAACCAGGGAGCCCGAGTAATGTAACGCCGGCTTTCCGCCAACATATTTCCCCAACTTGGGATATCCGGTGGCGCACCCAACCCAAGAAAGTCTAACGACGCGGCGCCCAGTTGCGCAAATGCAAACACAAAACTGGCCTGTACCAGCAATGGCGACACCAGGTTGGGGATAATATGCCGGGTCGCCAGCCACCAGGTTCCAGCTCCCATGCTGCGCCCGGCTTCAACAAACGTTTCGGCCTTCAGGCGCAAGGCCACGCTATAGGTAATCCTTGCAGTTGTTGTCAAATAGACGACGCCAATAGCAAGAATGGCATTGGTCACGCCTTGCCCTAAAATAACAATTAATCCCAAGGCCAGAAGCAAAGCAGGGAACGCCATCATCAAATCAACCATCCGCATCAAGATGTTTCCGATCCGCGGGAACAAGACAGATAGAACACCAATGGGAACGCCAGTGATCATAGCAAAACCAACAACACCGGTGCCAATTAGCAACGCCAAACGTGACCCATAGATCACCCGCGATAACGTATCTCGACCGAAATGATCGGTCCCGAACCAATGCGCCCAATTTGGCGTTTGCAAACGACCAATTGGGTCCATTGCAAGCGGGTCATAGGGTGTTATGACCGGAGCCAAAAGGGCCGCCAGCACAACGCATATCAACACAACCAAACCAAACAACGAAAGCCGTCGCTTCATAAAGGGTTCCAACCAGGAAGAGAGATGGGCCATCATTCCAACTCCACCCGGGGATCCAGGTAGCGATTGATCAAATCAACGCACAAATTAATAACCAGATACAACATAACGATGATAAGAATAACACCTTGAATAACTGGGTAATCACGTCGCAAGATCGATTGCACGACCAGTCGACCAATCCCCGGCAAAGAAAACACGGTTTCGGTAACAACGGCTTCTGATATAAGCCCCGCCAGCGTGAACCCGAAAGCTGCGACGACCGCCAACAGAGCGTTTCGAAAAATATGTCGCCAGGTCACCTGCCAGGGGCGAATACCCTTGGCACGGGCGGTGCGCACATAATCTTGGCGCGCAACATCAAGCATACTGGCGCGTGTCAGACGGAGAATAAGGGCAGCATTTGGCGCCGCCAGGGCAAGACTGGGGAGCAACAGATAACGCAAGTTGGTCAATCCGCCTTCCTCAAAAATGGATGGATATCCGGAACTGGGCAACCAACCCAACCAGGCAGCGAATATGAGAATAAGGTACAGTCCAACCCAGAATGTCGGCACTGAAGCGAAAAACATGGCAAGACCGGAAGCCGTTTGGTCAACTTTGGTACCTTGCCGAGTGGCCGCCAGCATCCCAACCGGAATGCCAATCAAGACGACCCATACCATCGTTATCGCAGCCAATAGAAAGCTGGTTTCAGCGCCATCCGCTATAATCTCTAGAACTGGCGCCTGAAAGAACAGCGAATTTCCAAGATCACCATGTAGAACGTTCAGTGCCCACTTAAAGTACTGGACAATAATCGGTTGATCGAGGCCCATCTTAGCGCGAAGCGCGTCCGCCTGCTCCGGCGTTGCACCATCACCTAAAAGTACGTAACTCGGGTCCCCTGGGATCAAGTGTATAAATGCGAAAATGATGACCGATGCTGCTGCCATCGTGATAACCGCAGCACCGGTCCGCCTAATCGCATATGAGGTTAGGACGTTGTAAAGCACAGATTTACTTCGAAACGCCCCACAGGCTAGGCCAGAATATGGATTTCTCCAGTAGCCCATTTAGTTTTGGTGACGCAATGTTGTAGGCATAGATTTCGCCGGTTTTCATTGCTGGCACCTGCTGATACATCAAACTCTGGATTTTGCCCCAGGTCTTGATCCGTGCCGCTTTGTCCGACGTCCCTGTGAACTCATCCTTCAAAGCTTGCTTTTCGGGTGTCGTCCACCATCCCGGGTACGTATCGTTCAATGGTGTCAGCAAGATCGGATCAGGCACCGTGCCATGATGGGTAAAGAAGATGTCCCATTGGTCTGGTTGGGCACGTTTTTTGATCAACGTCGCCCAATCTACAACGACCATTTGCACATTAATCCCAGCTTTTGCCAGTTGACTGGTAAAGACCGCCGCCTGATCATAGTGGAATTGATAGTTGGTAGATACCAGCAACTTGATCGGCGTCCCGTCATAACCAGCCTCTTTAGCCATTGCTTTGGCTTTATCGGCATTGCCTTCACTGAAGGCTTCGATGCCTGCCGTACTATACCAACTACTACCTTTGGGATAGATTGAACCGTTAGCGGCCCAAAGCTTTTCAGGACCGATCGCAACGCGCAATGCCTGCTCTTTGTTCAAAGCTGTCTGAATTGCCCGACGCAGTATGAAGTTATCCTTAAGCGGTCCTTGCTTGGAATTCATGAACATCAAACCAAATATCGGCGCGCCGCCCAAATGGATGCGTACCGATTTATCTTCCGCCAATCCTTCAAACAAATCACCCGGTATATTCTCCGCATAATCATAGTCGCCCGCTTGCACGCCGCTGACACGGGTGCCTACATCAGGCACAGGCATGAAGCGAATTTTGTCAGCCAAAGCATCGCGTTTACCCGCCAGACCATTTGCCGGTGCAGGATTCGCGGCATAGCCATCAAACTTGACCAATTCTACGTAGCGGTTCGGCCGCCACTCCCCAAACTTATAGGGCCCCGTGCCAATGTAATTCTCTTTTGCAATGGGTTCCGCACCAGCTTTCTCCATTACAGAGGCGGGATAGATGACCGGGCCACCATTTGGAAATGCTAACAAGCTTCGCCAGGCACCGTTCGGTTTTGAGAGTTTAATCGTAACCTCATAGTCGCCCGTCGCTTCAATTGAGACCGCTGTTTTCAATAGCAATTTACCGCGGGAGCCGAATTCACCCCAACGCTTCAGGGATGCAGCGACGTCTTTAGCCGTCATCTCTTGCCCATTATGAAATTTCACGCCTTTGCGCAATGTCACAACAAGCGTTTTACCGTCATCTTTAACAGCATCAGATGCTGCCAGATGCAGTTGCGGTGTAAATGTACTGTCGAAAGCATATAGCGTCTCGAACATGTGTTGGGAAATCGTTGACGATATAGTTGCCGTCCCAACCTGGATATCCAGACTAGGCGGCTCACCAATTGTGGCATACCGCAGTATTGTTTCCGCATTGGCCTGTGCAGATACCAGCAACGCGCCAGCAAATGCCAGGGCTTTGAGCTTTGTAAACTTCATATTCATCTCCACTCCATTTTGATTGCAGTTGCCTCTCGGCAATCCAACCCGGATCAGGCCTCTGAATGGAGACACAAATACGGGCCCCTAACGGCACCCTTTAACTTCGGGGAAATTCCCGCAAACAGGGTGCTCTTTAATATTTCGGCTCACCCATTTGGCACCGCCAAACCAGCATAACCAACAGATTTTTTTCTGTACGTAAAATTTTTACATAAAGATCGCTAAGAGTCAAAAAATATCGTCTGCATTCATTCAGAACGTAAAGAAAAAACCTCAAATGATACTGAAACCAGCTTAGAATTACACAAAAACGGCAGACAAAAGAGGTTCAGTGTCACACCGGCGGCTATGACTTCCTCTGGCATTATGAAATTTTTTTACATTTCAGCTTATCTCACAACAGAAAAAGAAATCCTAACCATTAATGACAGGCCGCTACATGGTAACAAGAAGCCCCTAATGCGGGACGTGACGATTACCCGATACGTAATGAGACCAACCTGAACGTCTCAGAGGGATGCGTATACGGCGGCCTCAAATCGATCCAGCAACGATAGCGTTTTCGGGTCTGCGAAAGGCTTCATCTGCGTGAATAAAGCGCCTGCAAGGCCGCTCTTGGGATCAATCCAAAAATAGGTATTCTGCAAACCGGCCCAAGAAAGCGATCCAGCGCGCCGTCGCCCCGGCAAATCCTCCATGACGATCATAAAACTCAACCCCCATCGTTTTTCCACTCCCGGATAGAAGTCTACGGGGAAGGTATTTTGGGGTATTGCTGCCGGCATGCTGACGACAGAGGTATCGCCTATTTGATTTATGGACATCAATTGCACTGTTTCCGGGGCGAGAATTCGCACACCATCCAGTTCCCCATCATTAAGGATCATACGCATAAATCTTGCATAGTCGCTTGCAGAACCATAAAGCTCCCCGCCTCCTTTGAAGTCACGAGGATCCTGCGAGGTCGGCAACGGTTCATCCACCGCACGAATCACTCCGTCCGCATCTCTTTGATGCACACCGGAAAACCGCCTTCGGATTGGGTCGGACAGCATATATCCTGTCGATGACATGCCAAGCGGTTCCAAAACTCGGGTTCGCATGTAAGTTTCGAGCGTTTCTCCAGTAAGGGCCTCAAGAACACGCGCGGACCAGTCGATATTAATGCCGTACTCCCAGCGGGTTCCGGGATCAAAACCAAGCGGCGGGCAGTTTTCTGGCAAGTCATAAAAGTTTCGGCGCTCAATGCCCGTGTGTTGCATCCAGTCCCGCTGATCAGCGTTCCAATTGTCATAAACGAAGCCTGCCGTGTGGGTTAGCAAGCGCCTCAGCGTTATGCGACCTTTTGCAGGTCTGAGCCTTGGTTCTCCATCCGAACCAAACCCTACCAATACTTTGGGCGATGCCAAAGCAGGCAGCAGATCACCGCAGTCATCGTCAAGACCAATACGTCCCTGTTCAACAAGCTGCATGACACAAGTTGCTGTTAAAGGTTTTGTCATAGAACGTATCCAAAAAACCGTATTATCCTGAAGCGGCGGAGCTGAACCCAACCGACGCGGCCCTACGTTGCCTTGGTAGACGACATCGTCTGCCGTGGTCACAATCGCCGCAGCATGCGCAACGTCACCTGCGTCAATAACATCGGATAAAATTTGGTCGAGTTTTGGCTGAAAAGCGTGATCGATCATAAAAATGCACCAGAATAAAACCGTAAAAAAAGCTCACCTAAAGACTGTACACAAATTCTATGCATTGCAATTGGAAGTTAGATCGGAACCCTTAAATCACCCACAAAAAACACAACCTGTGGTATTTTTATAAAGGCATATTTTGACAAGTGAGCCCGTTCTTGCCACACTATAGCGTGTATCATATCGCCTTAAAGATGCCTACGCAGCCTACATGATTTATCGGCATAGGTGTATACTTTGTGTCTAGACAGATGATTAGCAGAAATCTGCGCCAGTGGATGGTTTATGTGCCCGCCGCAATCGCGGCTTTGGGAATTTTTGTGTTTGGCCTCTATTCGCTTAATCTTGATCAACAGAAATTAGAAGCACGCTCACGAACTTCCGTTGTCAACAGCCTTAATATCCTCCGCGCTAATCTTGAAGGCATCATATCGGGAAACATGCAGTTGGTCCGGGGGCTTGTTGCGATTATCGCCTTAGAACCTAACCTGAGCCAAAAACGATTTGCTGAACTGGCTGCGCAAATATTTCGTGACGGCAAGCAACTTCGTAACATTGCAGCCGCACCAGATCTTGTTGTTCGGTTCGTTTACCCCTTAGCAGGCAACGAAAAGGCCGTTGGCCTGGATTACCGATTGAATGATGCCCAAAGAAAGTCTGCACTTAAGGTCCGAGACGAAGGACGCCTGATCATTGCAGGTCCTGTCGACCTCGTCCAGGGAGGGCAAGGGTTCATTGGTAGGGTTCCCGTCTTCAAGGGAGGTCGCACCAATGATCCCGATGCTTTCTGGGGGCTGGTCTCAACGGTCATTGATGTTGACAAACTCTATCAGGATGGTGGCCTGCGCGACCCCCAACTGACGATTGAAATCGCGATCCGGGGCGCGGATTCCACTGGCGCGAATGGTAGGCAGTTTTACGGACGGCCTGAAATCTTCTCAAGCGAGCCGGTCCTTGCGAATATCACGTTGCCCTATGGCAGTTGGCAAATTGCCGCTATACCGAAAATTGGCTGGCCCAAGCATTCAGAGAACGAATTATGGCTATATGTGGTCTTCGTCCTCGCCGAAATATTGCTTGTTGTCCCCATGATTATTATCGGAAATCTGCTTAAAGAACGCCAAACCCATATAACAAGACTTGAAACAACTCAGCGTTCTGCGGAGAAGGCCAACAAGGCCAAGTCAGAATTCCTTGCCAGTATGAGCCACGAGTTGCGAACCCCATTGAATGCAGTTTTAGGGTTCGCGCAACTTCTACAACTCGACACCAAAGCAACGCTAACCAAGACACAGCTCGACTATATTGAAAGTATCCGGACCGGCGGCAATCATCTGCTGGATTTGATAAACGATGTCCTTGATCTGGCGAAGATTGAAGCGGATCAACTGGAAATTGATCTGAAGACGGTGTCCGCATGCGACATTTCAGAAGAATGCATCGCGATGACTATGCATCTCGGAGATGCCAACAACATCAAGATTATCGATAACATCAATAGAGATGTAGCGATGGAGGTTCGAGCCGATCCACTAAGGCTAAAACAGGTTTTGCTCAATCTTCTGTCCAATGCAATTAAATTTAATAGAATCAACGGTACAGTTTGCCTGGACGCTCATACGACAAAAGATGGTTTTCTGAACATATCCATCACGGATACCGGAATTGGAATCGCCCCAAAAGATTATGAGCGCGTCTTCCAAAAGTTTCAGCGCGTCGGGGCAGACCCAATGATCGCACGCGAAGGCACAGGTATCGGTTTGACAGTCACCAAACTCCTCATCAAATCCATGTCCGGGCGCATCGGCTTTAACAGCAAAGTTGACGTTGGCAGCACGTTCTGGATTGAGGTTCCGTTAGCAAAAACATGACGTGCACGTTCTGTATCATACACTTTTTATGGGAGGAGTTGCGTCAATAAACCTCGCCTGCTACATTCCATTTTATGCAAACTAATATGATGGTTAATCATAGACCAGCCGGATTAGTTATCCAATTAGAAACCGGATGTGCCAATCCAACTGATTTATTGAAAGCGGTGGTCAGGACTTTAACCAGATAATAGCTGAACGTCTTATGGTGTTAACCCTAGTTAGGAAGATGAATACGTGTCGGACGAGCCCGCGAAAGAAGCACCCCATACCTACAGAACAGACCAAAATCGAGTCGACGAGGCCCTTCGGTTCGTCGCCAACCGATCCTGGAGAATATCCGATAACGATTTCTTTAATGACCTTGTCATTTTTCTGGGAAAACTTCTTAACGTAAACTACGCTTTTTGTAATCAGATCATTCCCCATGACATAACGAGCGTAAAGTCTCTGGCTCTATATGCGAACGGTAAGATCGCACCGAACATTTCCTATGCACTTGAAGATACCCCTTGTGACAATGTCGTTGGCCAGACAGTTTGCGCCTACGTAGACAACGTTCAAAAAACCTTCCCAAAAGACCTCCTTCTTGTCGAAATGAATGCAGAATGTTACGTCGGCGTTCCCCTGTGGGCCTCTGACGGGACACCTTTAGGCCTCCTTGCCATCATTGATGACAAGCCTCTGCAGGACCCGAGCATGGTCCAGACCATTCTGCAAATTTTTGCCGTTCGTGCGGGCGCGGAATTAGAAACCTCACGTGTCCTCGACAAGTTGAAAGAGAGCGAACAGCGTTTCAAAGACTTCTCAGAAGCCTCGGGCGATTGGCTTTGGGAGATGGGGCCTGACTTAAGGTTTACATTTGTCTCAGATCGCATTGAAGATATTACAGGCTCGTCACCAAGCGCATTCATTGGAAAAACCCGTGACGAAGTCGCGGGAACATTAGATCTTGCGGAGGAATGGGACCGGCATTTAGAAATTCTGGCGCGAAACCTGCCTTTTAAGAATTTTCAATACCGTATTGAGGATAAATCCGGCACCCCAAAATATTTATCGATATCCGGCGTCCCGGTATTCTCTCGCGATGGTATCTTCAGTGGTTATCGCGGCGTCGGCTCAGACATTACCGCAGCAAAACTTACAGAAATCGCGCTTCATGAGAGACAAGCGTCTCTCCGCGCGGTATTTGACAATACACCGGTGTGCTTAAACCTGAAAGATACAGAAGGGAGATACCTCGTCGTCAACAAACCTTACGAGGAATGGTTGGGGCATCCGGCAACAGATATTATTGGCCGAACTGCGAGCGAAATTCTGGACGGATCAGACGAAGTTAAGAACCTCACAAAAGCCGAGAGAGCCGTTATAGAATCCGGGAAACCACACGAGTCAGAAATACATGTTGAACGCGCCAACGGAGAGATTTTTGATCGCATACTTATCAAATTTCCAGTCAATGCTAAAGACGGTTCCATCATTGGTCTCGGCACGGCTGCCATCGACATTACCGAACGCAAGCGCGCAGAAGCCAGCATCCAATCTGCCAGAAAGGAAGCAGAACTGGCAAACAAGGCAAAGTCCGAATTTCTGGCTTCAATGAGCCACGAACTCCGGACACCGCTCAATGCTGTGCTCGGCTACGGCCAGTTGCTGCAACTTGATCTTGAGAAAACCTTATCCACGACACAAAAAGAATACATTGAATACATCCTGAGCAGTGGCGAACATGTCCTTGGACTTATAAATGATGTGCTGGATCTGGCCCGGATCGACGCGGGGCGCATGTCTGTCTTTCTCGAAGTTTTTTCGCCCACCGACATCATTCAAGAAACAATTTCCTCACTCTCGATCTCTGCTCAGGCCAATAATGTCTCATTTCATTTTGACAGCTCGATCCTGAAGGGTGTTGAACTTCGGTCTGACCCCATTCGCTTTCGTCAAATCGTGATCAACCTCATAACCAACGCCATCAAATATAACAGGCCCGGTGGAGAGGTTCGCATCACAGGTGAAGACACCAAAGATGGATACTTCCGACTGGCTATATCTGACAGCGGCATTGGCATTCCCGCCTCTAAACACAAGAAACTTTTCACCATGTTCAACCGACTAACAGAGCACTCTCATCATGCCGTGGAGGGAACCGGGATCGGCTTGTATGTATCTAAAATGCTGTCGGATCGATTGGCCGGGCGACTTGATTTCGAAAGCGAGGAAGGCGTTGGTTCAAAATTCTGGCTAGATATCCCATTGGCATCAAATAAAAACGTCTTAATCTGGACGGACAAGATGCGTGTCGGGATTGATGCTATCGATAAAGATCATCAAATGATCTTCAACCTGACCAACAAGATTTCACAACCCGACATTCCGGAAAGCGATTTGGACTCTATCATCCATGAAATGATCGCTTACACCTCCTACCATTTTCGCCGGGAAGAGGCGATTATGGAAGTCTGCGATTACCCGGATTTTATGGAGCATAGAGAACGCCATCATAAACTGGAAGCATATGTAAATGAACTGGCACTCGAATGGCGACAAACCAACGACACAGCAATTCTCGGACGCCTGAAAAGTTTTCTCAGAAATTGGTGGAGCGGGCATATTATAGACGTCGATATGACGCTGTCCGAGTACACCGTCGGGAAAGAAACTCAAATTGAAAAAAAACTTGCCCATACCCAAAACTAGATAGATCTTCCTCGCAATCAAGCCACCATAGGCATTAGTGGTATATATTTTGCCCCATAGGAGCGGCTTGTATTTTCGCTAACCCGCCGATTTTCGGGTTAGGTCTTTCAGAGATATTTCAATGGTGTGCCGCTTGGGCCAAACAAGGGACAACATAAGCAAAACGGCAAGAGAAGCCGTCATGATCGGTGCAGAAAACCCAAAGACTTCAGCAAAGGCCCCCATCCCCAAAGCGCCGACAGCCGGTCCGGCCATGAAACAAATCCCATACAGGCTTAGAACACGCCCCCGAAAGGTCTCGGGAATTGTCATTTGAAGTGTCGACTGTATACCGATCCCTGTTATAACCATGCCGGCCCCTAATATGAACGCAGCAGGTAACGCCCAATTTATCGAGCTTGCAAACAGTAGCCCCACATTGCCAACCAAAGTGACCATGATGCCCAGCAACCCCACATGGAAGCTTCTTTCATCCTTTCGTTGCGCCATCCAGTATCCACCCGCAATCGCGCCCGCCCCTATCGTCGCCGTCAGATAGGCAAATCCGTCGGCCCCCGCACGAAACAACTCATCAGAAATCCCTGGCAACAACTGAACAACAGGGCGCAATAGTAAGGCCGTAAGAACCATAATCACCATCACTGTTTTACTGCCGGTATTAGAGAAGACAATCACAACGCCAGCCTTGATTTCGGCAATCACGTTTCCCGGCTTCTTTGCAGGATTTGGGGATGCATCGAGTTTCGTTTTGATCGACCACAGCGCCCATATCAGCGTGAGGTAACTCATGGCATTACATGCAAACGCAAACTCAACGCCCCAAACATTGATGACAGCACCCGCTATGGCGGGGCCGATAAATCGGGCCGTATTAAAAACCATGGAGTTCATTGCAATTGCTGTGGTGAGATCATCTCTTGGCACCAAGCTGGGCGCAAGTGCCAGTCGGGACGCTGAGTTTAGCCCCGATGAAATTCCGACAATCAGGGTTAATCCCGTCAAAACCCAGATCGTTATCGCGTCTGTAAATACCAAAAAAAATAGCGCGCCACTGGCGATCATGGCGACCGATTGAAACAAGATCATATTGGTGGCACGATCAAAACGGTCAGCCAGAACGCCACCAATGGGGCCCATGATTACCACTGGGAAAAACTCTGCCATGGCGATCAGACCGAGCCATGTGGGTGAATGCGTTAGCTCCCAGGTTAACCAGCCAACGCCTATGCGTTGCATCCAAAGGCCAATCAGAGACAGACTGTTTCCGGCCGTATATTTAGCATAATCGCGATTCTGAAAGACCCGAATAACGCGCCGAAAACCATCACTCGCCATAATTCACCCCCTTGGCTAAGTTATGAACCAAAGGCAGTACGCAGGCAAATGTCCATCTCGTTCACAGAGTGCAAAGAGGACAAAAAGTGCCCGGGATTACTCGATGCCTCTTTCAACCCTTTGCCAATATACGAAGGACCGACAGGAGACATCTCATCGGCGAGGCCTATCCATTTTAGATCTCTGGATCACCGCCTGCGTCATCGCAGCAATGATCATCGAATGTCGGGGATCGATTCCAGTATCGTTAACGTCTTGTGATGGACGTATTGAGAGGTGCCTCCGATCACCATCGGCTTGGCGACCGGCTGGCATCGCTGACGCTGCGGGATCACCAGACCTTCGCGACAATGTCTGGGAGGCGGCTTCCTTATCATGCTTGAAAAAGGCACCCTCATACAAATTAAGCCATTCGCCAAGAAAATCACTCTGAGTCTGGCCACCCGTTTGCCCTTCCGACCTGTCCGGCGACTGCGTTCCATTATGGTTACTACCTTCACTCCTGCCAGCCCCGTCCGACGGGTCCCCGCCATTATATAGGCCCCAAGCGTTGTAATTTGGCGTACCGTTATCTCCGTTCTGCCAACCTTCAAAATCAATATCTGGCGGGGTCTCAATGACTTCTTGTACAGACGACGTAACAGCGGGATCAAGCGGAATAAACTCGTCGTCGTCCAAACTCACATCTTGTAAATCAATTTTTCGATCAACAACATCTTTAAATAAGTCCGGCGAATGTCCAGCGAATCCTGCACCAAATCGTGCAGACTCGACCAGTCGCTCTCGTCGTTTCGATGAAACGACTGCCGCTTTATCAATTTTGGAATAAGGCTCCATCGTTTCGCTATGCGAAAAGATGCTGGCGGAGAGTGTATCTGAGCCGGAACCACCCCCAATAAAATCGTTAGTTCTGTCATAACTATCAATTTCTTCTTGGCTGGCGCCCCCGATAACTTCAAAGGGCAGATCTCTGTGAAACCAACCTAAGAGTTGCCCAGCCTCATTCTTGTTCAGTTGCTCTTGAGTAAAATTATCTCCTAATGGCGAATGATATCCGGCAACTTGAAACACTCCTACCGCAAAAGAAGTGCACACATTTCCATTTATCCCATAAATCTCTGGCTTCCTCATCGAGGGTGTAAAATTGTTATCTGTGGCCCCGATTGCATTTCTAAGATAATTCTCGACATCAACACCTCGGTCTTGGTCAAGATTTATTGAAAATGTATCTAGTGCATCGTTTTTACGCGCTAGTTCAAGTCTTTCAGGCTCATGCACTGTTATTCCCGTCGCGCGCAAGGCATCCATTCCGCTTGCAGCCAACACATCAGAGAATAGGTTGGTGTTTAGTCGGTGGCCAACAGTTAAATCTGTCGCATTTCCCTCGTCATCTATTGGCCCTAATTTGCTCCCATTTGGGCCTTCGAGTGTTACGCTCACATGACCTGTTGCGCCGTCGCTCATTAGATTAAGTGTGAGTTTAAATTCAGTCATCTGGTTGCCTCATATTTTTTAATGATTTGATGAGATTTTGAATTATTTGCGTAGCCAGTCGTTTCGATTATGACGACTTTATAAGGGTTCCCAACACCAGAGATATGGCATCTAAATTTTTTATACGGATGGTTAGGAATGAATACATTGGACACTGGCGGTTGTGTGAATTGGCATGGATTTGCAATCGCATTTTCAACTATCTTTCTTATCTCTTTGTTTTCAAAGATGGGTTTTTCCATTCGAATAGATAAACAAGAATGAAAAGGCCAAAACCGCCAAAAACATCCCGTGTATCCTGACGGACCAACCAACATTTTTCGTATTTGTGGTGTGTTGGGTGATTTTGGGTCTTCGAAAACTCGGCGGGTATTTTCAGATACGTTTTCGTAGATAAAACTACGAAGGTTCGGATCGCATTTCGAATGGTTATCAATACAATGCTCAGTTTCCCATTGGGAGTATGCGGTGCCAATCACATTGTACATAGCTAATGAATTTAGAAACCCTGTTTCATCAGACATTATTAACCAAAACAAATACACCAAAGTGACTAAAATCGATAAAACCCATAAACAGAATTTCCAAATTCTGCCCATTCGTGACAATTTTACCGCTTCGTTAAATTTGATATTCATAATTCCCCCCACCCTGCGCAAACCCCGCCCGGCGTAATAGCCTGTCTGTCGAATCCACTCTAACACCCGACGTGACGTGAATGCCAATCGTATCGCAGCCCAGTTTCTCGGCTCAACGCTGGTCTGTCCTGCCCCCCTATAACTGATCCATTTTTGTTATAAAATAGGATGAGGAATGGGAGGTCTGAGATGACGAGGAAG
>JBLXEY010000011.1:0-76707 GCA_048262655.1 Rhodospirillales bacterium
TTACCGGTTTCTCAGCCGGATCATCGCCTTGAAACAAACCGCCCAACCAGGATGTATCCCAATCCTGAAACAATCGGTCCGCCGACAGCGCCCCATCGACGTTATCTTCGGTCTTCCGGCGCTCATAGTGGTCAACCAGATCAACCACCTTGGACGCCGCCTGATCACTGATCAGCGGTGCTTTCGGCGGCGCGACGCTCGGGAGTTCTCTTGAGGTGTAGTGTGGTATCTGGCCCATTATTTGAACCTCGAAACCAAAGAGGCAAACCCATCAGCCGTCGCCTGTTTGGCTTGCGACCGATAGGCGTCGACCTGTTGCTGGCCGTTCGCTTTGATCATATCGATATCGAGTTGGCCCTGATTGGCGGATTCATCGATGACGACAGTGGGCGTGCCCGAAAGCTTGACGCCACCGCGGGCATAGGCAACCCGTTGTGCACTTTTCAGGCGATCTAGTTCAGCTTGTTTATTGGCCGCTTGTCGGTCGGCCCGGGCTTGGGCTTCCCGGGCGGCGCGGCGGGCTTGGGAACGTTGTTGTGAAGCGCTGTATAGACCCAGCGCACCGGCGATTAAGGTCGTAAAAAAATTCATGAAAAATCTCCCTAAATAATGGCGGCAGGGGTCAGGGCGCGGACGGTGGCCGGAAGCGGGACATCCTGAACCAGATAAACCTGGCCGCCGGTTTCCCAGTCATCATCAATGATGACTTCACGGGCTCCGGTAAAAAGCGGTGGCGAGCTGTCCATAGGATCAGCCCCGTCGCGCTGGACAATGACTTCCAAACTGGCGAGATCGGTTCCTGCTTTGGTCAACAGGCTGGCCTGAACATCAACATTGATCCGCCCGGTGCGCGATTTCTGACCAAGCAGCGTGCCTTCCTGCCCGGCAATGCCCAAACGGAGGGACCGCGCCGTAGCCGTATAGCCCAGCCCGACCGATGCCTTTTCTGCCGTCCGCCCGCCTTGCAGGCTGATACTGCCAGAGGTCACTGCCTGCACCGGGTCAATGGCCCCATCGGCAAGGATCGAAACGGTTTCGCCTTCCAGATGATCGAGGCCCGAAAAACTGTCTGCCGCAGCACCCGAATAAATCAGGCCACTATCGACCTGAAAGGCATCATCTTTCGCCAGCAATTCATCATCAAAAGGCTGGGTCAGAAATTCGATATAGCGTTTTGTCGCACCACCAATGGTCCGTTTAACGACCATCCACAGTTCGTCGTGATCGGCGCCGGGAATAACTGCGATGCTTTCCACCTCGCCCCAGCCGCGCCCGGCGTCACCGCCAATGCGGTGGCGGTGCCATCCGGCAATTTTAAAATCACTGTCATAAGTACAGCCCGCCAACTCACCATTGCCCAAGGCGCACCAGATAATCGGGAACGGGTCCTGGGCATAGGCCATCTCAATCACCTGGGGTTTGAGGATGTGCTCAGAAAGCATGGTCAGATCGGGTGCCAGGAAACGATCATTTTCAAAAGAATAAATGAACTCGCGAAGTCTGCGGTTCTTGTCGCCGGCAAATACGGTGACGGCACCGGTCTGGACGGGTTGAATGGAAGAGGAGCCGTCCGTGGTGTGGCGGCGTTGGGAAATGTTATCTGGCTGGAGCGCCGTATCGCCGGTGCCCCCCAGTGTTCGGGTGGCAGCCGTGGTGCCGAATTGTAAAAGCTTGTCCTCGGCCATCCATTGAATGGCATTAACCTGACCGGTACGGGCGACAATTTCCATTGCCGCATCTGCCGCCGTGCCAATGGTGAAATCCGCATGGGTACTGGTTTTCGAAAACCACGCGGTGTTCGGCTCGTTGGGGGTTGCCGCCAGAACCAACCGGTCTTCATAGAACGTGACGCGCTGCGGGTAGTTGCCCGCTGTCCATTGCGAGGGTTGCGACGTAAATGACATGTCCGTTAGTGACCAGGAAGTGTGTGACGCCCGGGTCAGCTTCGCCGGAATATGGTCCTTGTGAACGATATAGAGGGTATCTTCATCCTGTGTGAATTGCAGCTCGAACAGTTCCGTCTCGGTATAGGTTGTTGCCAGCTCAACCGGAACGCCGCCTGACAGGACCTGAGACTGCTCCTTGAAAACCCGCATATAGCTGGCACCAAACTCCAGAATATAATTAATTTCCGTCGAATAGATAAAGCGCACCAACCGCACGGCCTGCGAACTGTTTTTAGCTTCGGCCACAAACCGGGTGCCGGGTCGGCTTTTGATACCCCCTTGCGGTAGCACCAACCAATTCTCGCATTGGCTCAAGCCACTTCGATAAAGTTCCAGATCAACACGGGCATGGATCAGTGGCGATAATTCACCTTTGATGAAATTTGCCTGTATCAGATTATAGACCATCAGCTAAACTCCCGGCCGCTGAGCCAGTCGCATTCGACCGGCTCTTCGACGCCATCGTGCTGGGCATCGGCTTTTTTCGCGGTTGCCAAAATTTTATCGAACCGGGCTTCGGCAAGCTGCACGTAGCTGTCTTTCCCCGTAATCTCGCGACCAATGTCAGCCGCAATGCGGGCTGCAATGGCGCGTGCAAATAACGGGTCAATCTCCGACGGGTCGGTCATGGTTTTCAGATACCAAACCTTGAGCGGTGCTTGAGCATCCGTCAGGAAATGCCGCCCTTCCATGTCGCCGGGGATGGGGGTTCCGTCCCATTGCCCGTCGTAAGTCGGGCGGATCAGGCGGATGCAGGCCGTCGGCCAGGCATAGGCGTATTTCCAACCAAATGCCGGCGCTGCGGTTTCAGCCGCCAGCGTTGTCCGGGCGCGGGCAACCCGCCATTCGTATTGAACCGTCACTTCATCGCGGGCCGCTTCATAGGCGCGTTTACAGGCGCGGGCCCGCTTGGTTGTTTTATCGTCGATGCTTAAAATTCCAGGTGCATCCAGCATTTGAAGCGCCAGATTACAAATGGAAACAACAGAATAGGTCATGATTTATCCTCTGGCTTGCGGGCGCTCATAGCCCGGCATTAAGCGATTGATATCTTCTCGGCTGACACCCCGATTGCCGACGGACTGCTCGACGGCGCGCATGGCTGGTAATCCTGCCTGCGTCCAATGGTCATCATTGGCGGGATCGAGAGCGCGGACAGCAGCCCGCACCGCTTCATCCAGATCAGCAGCCTTGGTATCAGCGGGATCCGGGTTTGACTGTGAGGATGCCCCGAGACGCAAATAGGGTACGGGTTCTGCGGCACGATCACGGGCCTGTCGCATCCGGGTAATCTGGAGGATCTGCTGCAAGCTCAGGACATCGCCCTTTTTAATGCCCAGCGTTTTGTAAATCTCTTTGTTGCTCATGCGCACTCCCCGAAACAAGAGAAGCGGGCCGATTTGCACCGGCCCGCTTCTCTGTTGGTCTTATAGAAAAAGAAAAGGCGGATCGGGCTATTCCGATCCGCCGGTCTGCTGATCTGCTGGCTAATGAACTGGCAATATGCCCTCAGTCAGATCAGGCTTCGTCTGTGTGCAGGAACACCATCTTGATGTTCTTGCGCTCATAAACGCGGTCCCAGTTGGCCGCGTCGGCCACTTCCGTATTGGTTGGTGATTGCCCGGCACAGGACGCGTCGGTCCATTTAATGCCGCGCGGATGCAACGAAAATTCACGTCGTGAGACAATGAACTCTTCGCCGCCGCCATCGCCGGCCAACGGATTGCGATCCGTCTCCACCGGCACTTCCGGCGATCCTTCACCAAACGCCAAGGCGCCCGGCGCAAATAAGACCGTGGTGTAGCGCGTCTGGTTGGTGCCCGCCGTGGTTGGCAGGTTGTCATCAATGATCACCGTCAATCCCATGTACTGCGGGAAGTTTACTTCACCACGCGAGGCCGGGATAAAGTCGATCAGGTTTTGTTTGCGCAAGTTTGTATAGACCCGGCTGTGCATGGCAATTGCCGTCAAGTCCTGAAGGCTGTCGCCCATGGTTTGGCAGGCATCCAAAACCGCCGTTGGCGATATCCGATGCGCGTCCAAAAGTGTTGCCGCATCAGCCGAAACGCTATGCAGCATATCGGAGCTGTCGTTGGCAATGTTATCGGCAAGCACGCCGTTCAGCGCAGCAATTGCCGTGCGTTGCATATCACGCGACCAATAATCCGCCACTCGATCACCGATCAGCTTCATGGGATCATCCCCGGCAAGCTGCGCGGTTAAATCCATTGCTGACCAGGACTGGTTTTTATTGTGACGGATCGCCACATCCTTGGAAGCAGAGACTTTTAGCGGTGTCGCATTGGACGCCGGGTCATCATCGGAAATATTGGAATCCGTATTGCCCAGATCATTCCAGAACGGCACATTAAAAGTCCGCCCGCCGCCCGAAAGCGAAGATGACAGCATCGGATCAGATGCCACCAATTGCGATTGAAACAAAGCTGAAACCTCAGCCGTTTTATCTACGATGTACCGGTGGAATACCTCCGGCACGATAACGTCAGAAAGACGTGTACTAGCCATATTTGAGTTCCTTATAAAAGCTAGAGAGAAGAAAACCCGTAACTTTCAGGCCGCTTTCCAGCCGCCTCAATGAAAGCCCGGGCGCGTGCCGGGTCACGTTTAACGAGATCACCCTGCACCGTCAGATTGATGCTGCCTTCCGCGAATGGGTTCACCGTCATCACATCGCCACCCTGAACCAGAGCGTCTTCCGCAAATAACTGCGTTCCCACTTCCGAGAAAACCTTCGCCAACACCGGCGAGAGAATTTGATTGTCCGACGTTATAGCGCCCAATTGACGCAGTTCAGACATCAGCGCATCGCCGCCCAATTCATCCACAGCCCGTCGGGCCATTTCCAGATTACGGCGAAACACCTCTCCTTCCGGGTTGCCCCAGGCCTCGACCAATGCATTTTCGGCATCGCCCTTTACCTGATCAAAGGCCTGCATCTGCTGGGCTACAACCGCCTGTCGGTTTTCCTGAAAGGCCTGTGTCATTTGGTTAAACAGAACGTCAGCCTGACGCTGGTCAAGCTCGGCTCCATGAAACAGGTCTTTCAAAGATTGCACGGCGGTCTCGTCTGCTCCGTCGGGCACCGCGAACTGGTAATCGTTTGCCGCTTCGGGCATGCCGGTTTTCGCGCGAAAGGCTCGCCACTCTTCAGCGGTTGCCCCTTCGCCCGGCACGGCCACGGAACGGCCTCGATATTCATCCAGTTCCCGGTACGATTTCAAAGCATCGTCAGGGCTTTTCCAGCCCTTATTTTCCACCAGCGTGCGGTTATCCTCATTGAGGGCCATACCCCAGGTGTCACCGCTGGAAGCAGCGGAACTCGGTGCAACAGGTTGCGACCTGACAGAACTCTCGGACCCGATTGAGGGCTCTGCACCGTCGTTGCTTGGGTTGTCTGCCAAAGCAGGCCCGCCTAACGATTGATCTTCCATAATAGTTTCCTTTGTTTGGGTAAAAATTGGACACAAAAAAACCGGACAAAAAATTGTCCGGTTCTAAATTTTTCCTTCGGCGTCAGAAACCAACGTCTCCGTCACCGCCGCCACCGCAGTCGCCGTTCGCTCGGCGTCCTCCAGTTCCAAAAACCGGAGAATGCGATAAGCCATTTGCCGTCGGCCTTCGCGCAGCAACAAGTCTTCATCCGGAAAGGCAACCGTGAACAAATCCCCAAATGAAAAAAGGTCGCTCAACACGACCTCCTGTTCCTGTTTGGTGGGCTTGCCTTTGAAGACAGATTGATAAGCCCGCTTCAATTTGCTCTCGGCCTCAACCGATCTCCGCTGGCCGGGCCGGAACCATTTACTGAGTGATTTCATCTGGTGCCCCCGGACCCATGGGCCCCATGCCCAGCGCATTGGCGATACCTGCCGCCTGCTGCGCTTCATTAAGCGCGGATTGTTTTGCCTGCTCATCTTCGCGCTCAGCCCGTAAATCCTCAACTTGATCTCGGGTCCGCAGGAAACGGGCGGGCATACCGTTAATATCAGCCAGCCCCCGAAGGGCTTCATCCGTCTCCAGCAGGTCCATGATCTGCGGATCAAATTGCGCCATCGACATCAAAGTCTCGAATGTACGCATGGTACCGACCCCTTCTTCAGCCCGGCGCAAACGATCGAGCGGCGATGAAAACTCCACCGACCAGCCCCGGCCTTGCAATGATTCCGGCGGTGCGAACGGACCATCTGGATCATACAACCCGGCACGCTTCAAGATGCCGCCTTCCCGCTCGACCAGTCGATCCAGCGATGATTGCACCTGAGCACCAATGGGCCCCAAAAGTTCCCCTTTTTCCCGGTCGCGGATCAGCGATTGTGTGGCCGTCATGTTGGGCGCATCTGCCAGCGTCTGAAACAGATCAACGTAAAACGCTTCCTTGATCATTTCGCGCTTGTCCTGCATCAGCCCCATGGCAATATCGGGCCGACCCCCGGACTGGATCGGCTGGATGAGCAGCCGCCCGGTCGCCGGGTCGATAAGCCCCTTGTTTATCTTGTTCGCATTGAGGTTGACCCGCCCACCCTTCGACTTCATATCTATGGCCGCGTATGCCGGGCTCGAGATTTGCTGAACCGCACGCAAGGTATCGCGAGCCATGGCATTGATCCCGCGCACTTCGGGAAGCGCGATCAGCGCCGGGCTTTCGGCATAAATTTCGCCGGGCTGGCGGTCCAATCTGAAATCAATGAACGGCAGTTCGTGATACCCTTTGGAATAGACAACCTCCGCCTCATCCATACAAACCATCACCGACTGAAACGCCGTCGTTTGCACCGTTCGGGATTTCCCCGCCCATTTATCCTCTCGCGGGAACACAGCCTGAATGAACTCGAAGCGGCGGTCCTGATCTGTGGTATCTTCGGCCGCCATTTTTACTTTCTTCGGGCATTGGTCGCCAAACAGCGATGCCGCTTGTCGGGCCGAGAGTGAAAACCGGCGCATTGCCGTATCCATCTGCCCATAGGCATTTTGATCAATCACCATTTCCGATAGATGAATAGGCCGATACAAAATCGGCTTGTCGCTGCCGGTCAGAAACCCATCTTCCACATAGATAAACCCGGCACCGAACGACCCCAAACTGCGGTACACCGATTGCACACTGCCGGCAAACCCGGTGCCCGCCGCATAGCGATGTTTGAACATTTTATCGCGCAGGCGCTCCAGCCATTGTTTTTCTTCGTCGGAAACCGGGCCGGAAACATCTTCATCAGCGACACCCAAATTATGCCACTTTGATGAGCGCGGTGTGATCATACTTTCCAGCGCCGCTCCCCAGCGCTGCACCGCCATCATCGCCGTTTGATCATAAATCTGCGCCGTCCGTGATGTGGAGCGCGGAGCCGTTTGAGCGGAACCCGGCGCTGAGCTTCCCAGCGGTTTAAAATCAACCGACACCGGCAGCGTCACATCCGCCACCGCCTGCCACGCCGCTTCCCATTCCGAGCGGTTGGTCCTGAGGTTTTGTTCACGTTTGATAATGTCTTGTGCAAGTTGGCTCATGTTCTGCTTCCCCTGTAAAATCCGTCCAGCATCCGCCGATAAAGACCGAACAGATCATCGTCGTCCGTGCCGTTGGTGGTGGTTGAATTGATGGGCGGTTTAGCGACAGCGGGCGTGACGGCCTGCCTGTCCGACGTATTAACAACCCCGGCACCATTCACGTTCGACGGAACCCCGTTCGTCACGTCCGATGAAACACTGGCGTCATCACCGAAGGCATCGCTGGAAAAAGGGGCTCGGCCCGCGACAATCGAAGCCGGACTTTCACCTTCCTTGTTTCGAATTCGTTCTTCACCGGGCCGCAACTGGGCGGCTTCAAATGCAGCTTTATCAAAGACATAACCAAGCCCAAACGTTCCGGTAGCGAGACCTAAGAATGAACCAAATGCATTTCCTATATTTGCATTTCGATTTTGGATATCGCTTCCAATGTTGATGATGTCAGTTGGCTGAAACCCGATGACCTTTGACGCGAGTTGTCCAGAAGAAGCCCGAATTTCAGTATCTAAACTTTCCAAACCTCGAGCTTTTTCGACCTCTTGCTGCGTATATGTTCTGTTTGCGCGACCAAACCCTGCGAGAGCGTCTCGTTGCGCTGATTTCTCGTTCACAGGTTCATTGGCACTTTTTGGTGTCGTACTTACCGGAGCAATTGACTGAAAGCTATCGATCTGAGAATTGATATCCAGATTGTTGTTGTATGAATAAAAACTATCAATCTCCGAATTCAATTCTCCAAGCCCATGCCGGCCGGATTTACTCAACCCATTTTGTGGACCTAATAAATTGAAACTATCAACGGCAGGGGTGTTCCGAGCGGCAACAGCACGTTTTCGAGAGGTCTCTGCGGTACTCGAACCCACGGAACCTCCCCCCTGATTGCGCCCACCGCCGGCGTTCCATTCGTCGAATGCCCGCATGTCCTCAACAGTCTGAATCCCTTTCTCATTAAATGGGTTCGCATACCAATCTGCTACTATTTGATCCGTTGTTCGACGAACTGATTTGTTCGCTTTTTGAGTCGCTGCGATTGCCTGCTGCATGCTCGCATGATCAGCATACCCTAACGCACGCGCCGTATAATCCTGCCTCACGCCTTTACTCAAACCTTCCAATTGAGACATACGGGTCCAAAACCCGGCATTGGCGGCAGTACCGCCTTGTGCGTGGTCATCGCCCCAGCCTTTCCCATCGTTGGTCGCGTTGTTCCATTCATCGTTCGATATTGATTCCAGAGACATATTACTTATCCAATCTTGCCGTCATGTGTGGACACACGTTACGATTCAATTTCATTTTCTTTTCCTTACCAAACATCCTCCATCTCCTCCGCGTCCTCAGCCAAATCTCGCCCTCGCAAACCAACGGGTGCCAACCGTTCAAAGAACGTCAGAGCCAGTGCGTCGGCGGCATCGGGCGAAGGGATGCCGCGCTTTTTCATATCTTCCTTGCGCTCAATCTGGGTTTGACCGGTGAGCGTATAACTATATTCCGGGCCAAGCAGATCGGCCCTCAGGATGGCCAGGCCGTCTTCAGGCAATTGAAATTGTGCCGTCGCCAGCCATTCGCGCATCTCACCCCAAAGCTCGGCGCGTTTGTTCAAATACCGGACTTTATCCAGCGCCGCGCCGCCAACCTGAACATCACGTACTGCGTAGCCCACGCTCGTCAAATAATCGACAACACCGCCACCGACCCCCGCGCCATCCACATAAATCATTTGCGGGCCGACTTCATCGGCCCAGCGCATGATTTCGTTTGCAAGACTTATAAGATCAAGTTTGTGAAAGCGGTGCATGGCTTCAACCACGCGGCCCTTTCGGGTGATAATCACACTGGCATCATCGCCAAAGCGGGCCACATCGACACCCAGCACACGGGGCATTTTTTTATCTGTCTGCCCCTGCCGCTCTATCGCATCCTCGACACTTTTGCTTGTGATAAACTGAGCTGTCGCGGCCTGGCTAAAATCGCATTCCATCTCTTGCGCATATTTTGTCGGTGGCATTTCCCGTGCCAGATCGCGCAAGGTCTTCTCCGGCAAAATCCCGGAGCGGCTGGCCTTTAACTGCATGGAAAACCAGTCTTCATCGCGCAGGCTTTCCTGATAGCGCTGGTAAAACGCGTTGTAACCTTTTGGCGTACCACTTACGACAACGTAACCATCGCGATCTGCCAACGCTGGCAAAACAATCGAGTCCCATATCAACGGGTTCATATCCGCAAATTCATCCAGCGCCATACCGTCACTATAGAGACCGCGGAGCGCCTCCGGGTTGCCATCCGTTCCATAAAGCCGAACCCGCGCCAGCGTTCCGGCCTGGCTTGGCAAACCCACCCAAAGCTCGCTTTCGTTAATCTGACGTGTGGGGATGCCTGCCGTCATATCCTTGAGATAGGTCCAGGCGATATCCTTAACTTGCTTGTGCAACGGCGCCAGCAATTGAAAGCGGCCATTGGGTTTAGCGCAACGCAGGGCGCTATCGACCATATCGGCGATCAGCGCCACGGTCTTACCAGCGCGGCGGTGACAGACCAGACAGGCGCGCTTTTGTATGCGCATGTGGAACGGGCGAAAGGCATCGCGAGGCGTATAGCCCAGATTAATCGTCGGCACGGGGCACTCCTGTTGTAATGGTAAAATTCAAATCGCCCGCATGTTCGGTTTGGACTTTGTCGCCATAAACCCGGGGCCGCATTTTGGCGGCTTTCCATTTGCGGGCATCAATACGAATGCGGGCCTTTTGCGGATTGTCTTCGGTATCCGAAATTTCAACAATCTGATCGGCGAAGTAATCCGCCTGCTGTTCACGTGCCTGAGCGTAACGTGTTCGAAACACCTCGTTCTCGGGAGCAGCAAGCCAGCGCTGTACCGTTGACAGCGCTGGCAGTTTTTTGTCCGCACAGATGGCCCGAAGGCTCTCCCCTTCTGACAAACGTAAACAGATGGCATCAACGATGGCATCTGAATACATACGTGGTCTGCCAGCCATGCCTTGTCTCCTCAAAAAAACGGGCCCGCCGATCGGTCAGGAAAGGCGGGGCCAAAAGTTTAAAAAAGGAGACACAAAAAAAGCGGCAAAGGGATGAACCCTTGGCCGCCATGCTGTCGCAACTGTGGACAGTGAAAAAACAATACCACACTCTGTTACAGAGTCAACACAAAAATCTATATATAGATAATTTTTCCGTATTTTATGATTCTTACACAATATGTTGTGTTTTATCTGTCTGGCACGACAAAGAACCAATTCAACACCGCAGTTGATCCAGGTTTTTCCTTTTTCGATAACGCCATACAAATGGCAGGCAAGATTGCCCTGATAAAAATAGGCCCGCCGATCGGTCAGGAAGGGCGGGCCGCAAGTTTAACCAGGGAGAATCAAAAAAGCGGCAAAGGGATGAACCCTCAGCCGCCATGCTGTCGCAACTCTGGACAGTGAACAAACACTACCCCACTCTGTTACAGAGTCAATAGGTAAATCTATATATTGCGCCTTATGTGACGTTTTTTTACTATTCGCACTATATATGGTATCTTGGTTCGCCATCACAGAGCAAATTCATCTCGCACCGCTTTATCCCGTCACGCCCCAGATGACGCTTCTGCCATGGCCCGCTCCAGAACAGGAATGATGGCAGGGTCGAGGCTTTGTGCCACATTAAATCGGAGATACCCGCTGGCACCTTGTGTTGGACTGAAGGCATTACCAGGAGCAAGAACCACACCTTGCGCAATGGCATGGCGCGCGACCCCGGCCGCGTCCAAGCTACCCGGCAACAAACACCACAAAAACATTCCAGCACCCGGTTCGATCCAGGGTTCTAGACCACACGCTTTGAGTTTGCCGCTTACCTTGCCCATCGCATCAGCAAGGCGGGTGCGGAGTGCGCTCATGTGTCTGCGGTAGGCGCCGTCCTTCAATAACCCGAGCACGATTTCAGACGAAAATGCGCCGCCACCAAAGGACGTTGCCAATTTTAAGTCGACAACACCTTCGATCCAGTCGGGACGGGCCGCGATATATCCACAACGAATAGAAGCCGACAGCGTTTTTGAAAAGCTACCAATATGGATCACACGCTCAAGCCCATCAAAAGCTGTTAGGCGCGGCGCGGGCTCTTGCTCAAAGTCAGCAAAAATATCATCCTCGATAATCAACAAATCATGTTGATCAGCGTATTTTAGAACCCGATGGGCGACCGCGGGCGACAGAACCGCGCCGGTCGGGTTATGAAGGGCTGAATTGGTAATATAAAGACGCGGCGCATGCTCAATGAGAACCCGCTCGAATTTCATAATGTCCGGGCCTGTTGGCGTATAGGGAACACTGACAACATTCACCCGGTGGGCGCGCAGCATGGCGTGAAAATTAAAATAGCAAGGATCATCCAAGACAACGGTATCCCCCGGCTCTAGCAAAAACCGGCACAGCAGATCAATGGCCTGAGTTCCTGATTCCGTCAAAATCAGTTGCTGGGGTGTTACCTCGATACCGCGCTCGGCCAGACGCCGGGACAAAAGGTGCCTGAGGGCCGGCGAGCCGTTTGGTGTCGCGTAATCTGTCAGGCTGGTGCCTCCATCGCGGGCCAAGGACCGCAGGGCGCGGCGAATGTCGTTCTCTGGCATCCATGAATCGGGTAACCAGCCGCAACCCGGCTTCAACAACCGCCGGTCCGCATCAAGCGATTGTCGCGTCATCCATAAAGGATCGATCTCCGGGTCAAGCCGCGGACCTGTATCCGCCAAAGAAAAAGGCGGCAAATGACCGACGACATAAAACCCAGATCCCGGCCTTGACTGAACGGTGCCCTCCGCGACCAACCGCTCATATGCATCGACCACGGTTGATTTCGAAACCTGCAAGCGCTCTGCTAATCCACGAATAGAAGGCAGCTTCGCACCGGGCACGGCTTGTCGGCTTACAATTTGGCGATGAACGATATCCATAACCTGCTCAACCAACGTTCTGCCGTCATCTATACGATCCAACATGCGCATACTTATCTGTATCTACCAATGTACCAGTACAGTTTATTAAAATTGTACTTAATTGTCTCTGGATAAACAAATGATCTCCGCCATAGTCGTTACGAAAAGGAACCTTGAAGAATGAAGACAAAAAGTGCGTGGATTTTCGGATTTATTGGCGTTGCCATCTTCAGCGGCTCCCTTCCGGCAACGCGCGTTGCGGTTGCCGACTTCGACCCGTTCTTTCTCACCTATGCGCGCGCAGCCATCGCCGGTGTTGTCGCACTTGCCTTACTGATCCTGTTGCCGCAAAAACGGCCGGAACGGGAAGACCTGGGGCCTCTGCTCATTGTCGCACTAGGTGTTGTTGTTGGCTTTCCCTTGTTGACCGCACTCTCGCTTCAACACATCACAGCCGCGCACTCCACTGTCTTCATTGGTCTCCTACCTCTGGCGACGGCAACCTTTGGTGTTCTTCGCGCTGGCGATCGGCCAAGACCTGCGTTCTGGTTATTTTCCGTTGCCGGCAGCGCCTTGGTCGCCGGTTTTGCATTGACCCAAGACCTGGCTGCGTCATGGACCGGCGACCTGCTGATGTTCGCTGCGATTATTATTTGCGGATTGGGGTATGCGGAAGGGGGAAAGCTGTCGCGAAAATTGGGCGGCTGGCAAGTTATCTCCTGGGCTCTTGTTCTCTCTTTGCCAATCATGGGCCCACTAGCCTTATTCACACTGCCGACGACGTTCTCAACCGTGGGTCAGCCCGCATGGCTGGCGCTCGCATATGTATCCGTGTTTAGTATGCTGATTGGCTTTGTCTTTTGGTATCGCGGGTTAGCTCATGGCGGGATTGCCGCGGTTGGACAATTACAATTGCTTCAACCTTTCATGGGTTTAATGCTTGCCGCAACCTTGCTGGGTGAAAATGTCAGTTGGCCGATGGCACTCGCCAGTGCGGCTGTTGTCGCCTGCGTAGCGGGGGCAAAAAAGTTTGGTCAATCGCCGCCCCCTCGCCAATGAGCTTCAGCATCCCACGATCGAACAACTTCAGTCTAAAGACGAAGCGGATGAGCGGTGCCAAAAGACATCGATAAAAGCCCAACACCAATTGCCAAAATCAACACTCCTCCCAACAAGGCAATCCCTTTAGGAATAAGTGTCCAATTACCCGTTTCGCTTTTGACGAGTGATGAGGCAATACTACGTGCCTTTATCGCCAGCAGCGCCAACCCCGCTACTGTAATCGCTGTGCCTGCTGACATGGCAAAAACAGCACCAATACCAGACCAGGCAATCCCAAACGCTTTTGCAAAGACCAAAACAACAATAGCTCCGCTACATGGTCGCATACCAATGGAAAGGGCCACCCCTATAATTCTGCGCCAATCTCCGGCGGCCTCCATTTGTTTTGCATTCGGCAGATGATCATGGCCGCACGACGCAGCACCTGCTCCATGCACATGACCGTCCTCATGATAGAGCTCTGTATGGCTCATATCTTTGCGATTGCGCAAAGCGTTGTAAATCGATTTCAAGGCCCGATAGGCAAGCCACGCACCCAAGACAGCGACCAGAAAATAGCTCAGGCGTTCACTCCATTGCACGGCAGATGATGTCTCGCGCGGCAACCAACCTGCCAAATAAATCAGGCCATACACGATGATAATCGCGATAACGCCCTGACAAAAGGCTGCCAATATCGCCATAAGTAAACTGCGTCGCAGATTTTCTCCGTGGCTCAACAGATAACTGGTCAGCACGGCCTTCCCATGCCCCGGCCCAGCGGCATGAAAAACGCCATAGAGAAAACTGCCAAAGATCAAAGCACCCGCCGACGCCCAGCCGCCATCTTGCGACAAGCTTTTCAATGCGGTGGTCAGTTCCCGGTGGTAATCTCTTTGTTGCTCAAGCAGCCAGACGGTCAATTGTGTCCACAAAGACACCCCGCCGCCGGATTCCGCCGCATAGACAGGAAAGGAAAAGGCGAAAGCAAAAAAGGCGAATGGAATTAACCGTGAGAACTGCATCGGATGCTCACCCGCTCGGCGAAGAACTGACCAAGGTCACTTGTAACGGTTTCCGTCGCCGGCAAACTGAAAGCGAGTGCCACTTCTTCTTCCTTGGGTTCAGCGGCATTCAGGTCATAAGAACATCCCGCTGGCGCATTAACCAGTTTGATCACACCTTCCGCTTCGGCGTGCAGCATCTCTGTATAGTAGGTCGGGTCATAAACTGAATAAGTCAGCGCGCCAATATCCGTCCGAACCGGCTTTTCGAATGGCACATAGTAAATCATCGCCAACCGCTTTTCCCGCATCTCCGTCGACATTTCGGTAACCTTTGAAAGCGGGATTGGGTTGCCACCTATCCATGCCTTGGTAAAATAACTGTACTCGGCCAAGCTCTCGATGTTCTGTCGAACAAGCTCTTCCATGAGTTTTTGGTCTGGCTGGCCATCGCCATCCTCGTCCATACCTTCTGTCGCATAGACCGAGTAGAAGTCATCAAACAACCAGGTTTCCCGCAAACCCGTGATTGCCCCCGTGCTGTCAAAGACGACCTCAACCCATAGATCAATCCATGCATGAGGATGCGCGCTGGCGGGCCGCATTGTACTCAAGGCCCAACCAACGGCGATAACAGCAATCAAATATTTCAAAGCGCATACCTGGTTATTTACAGTTTACACACCCAGTGCCGACGCCAGCACTCTAAGGTTATGTCGCATCATATCCAAATAAGTCGCGGCAGGTCCACCGGGTTCTGACAACGCATCAGAATAAAGCGAACCACCTATCCGAGCACCGGTTTCTTCTGTAATTCGATTTAAAAGCCTTTGATCCGTAACGTTTTCAGCAAAAACCGCAGATATCTTTTCTTCACGGATCTGACGAATAAGTTTTGCAACGTCTCCAGCAGAGGCTTCAGATTGGGTATTCATGCCAACCGGTGCCAGAAATGTGAGACCATAGGTGGCTCCAAAGTGCCCAAACGCGTCGTGCGTCGTGACAATAGATCTCCGCGATTGCGGCAGACGCGCAATTGTTTCTTTAATCTCTGCATCAACGTGATCGATTTCTGCCAGATACCGTTTTGCGTTCGCCTGATAGAAAGAGGCATTTTGCGGATCAGCCTTCACCAGGCCTTTGGTAATGTTATCCACGTAAATTCTTGCATGCTCCAGACTCTGCCAACCATGCGGGTCCAGACCATGGTGGTCATGGCCTTCATGATCATGATGATCATCCTTCTTTGCATGCTCTTCATGTTCGTGTTCAGAGTGTTCATCTTTCTTCGCATGATCTTCATGCTCATGCTCGGAGTGCCCATCTTTCTTCGCATGCTCTTCATGCTCGTGCTCAGAGTGTCCATCCTTCTTCGCATGCTTTTCATGCTCGTGCTCAGAGTGTCCATCCTTCTTCGCATGCTTTTCATGCTCGTGCTCAGAGTGTCCATCCTTCTTCGCATGATCTTCATGCTCGTGCTCGGAGTGCCCATCCTTCTTCGCATGATCTTCATGCTCATGCTCGGAATGCTCATCCTTCTTTGCATGCTCTTCGTGCGCATCGTCAATATCCAAGTCCAACCCGGCTGTCGCTGTAACAACGAGCCCTTTGTAGTGGGACGCTTCGATCAGCCGATCCATCCATCCTTCAAACCCAGCGCCATTAACGACCAACAGCTGACTTTCGGACAAAGCCCGAGCATCGCTTGGCGTCGGCTGATAGACATGTGTGTCGCCATTGCCTCCAACCAGAGCTTTAACCTGCACGCGGTCTCCGCCGACTTGCTGCACCATATCAGCGACGATACTAAAAGATGCAACGACACTCAGCTTGTCCGCAGCTTGCGCCGCTAACGGGAAAAATGTCGGCAATGCACCTGCCAGCAACAAACCTTTGAGAAGATGACGTCGAATATTCACAGTACCATTTCCTTATTTCTTTTAATGTGGGCTCGGATTGACATGTTGCGCAATCGGCATACGAACCCGCAGAACGCCGTCGCGACCAAATAGAAGGGAAAATACGTAGAACAAGCCTGCCGCCAGGATAATTGCAGGACCGGATGGCAAGTCCAGATAATAAGAGGCCATCAATCCGATATATCCAGAGCCGACACCTGCTGCTACACCTACAAAAATAAGCCCGGACACACTGCGTGCCCAGAACCGCGCGCCGGCTGCAGGTAAGATCATAATACCAACGGCCATCAAGGTCCCGAGTGCGTGAAATCCACCAACCAAATTCAAAACAACCAATATAAGAAACCCGTGATGGGCAATGGGGCTCATTCGACTAACGGATCTAAGATAACCAGGGTCGACACACTCCATAACAAGGGGGCGGTAAATAAGGCTCAACCCAACAACAGATATCGTTGCGATGCCTGCCGTTAAAAGGATTGCTGTGTTATCAAGCGCCAAGACAGTTCCAAACAGGATATGTAACAAGTCGACATTGCTTCCATTGGCGGAAACAATCAGGACGCCGACAGACAGTGAAATCAGATAAAAAGCAGCAAGGCTGGAATCTTCGCGTGCAATGGTTGTTCGTGCAACCACGCCCGATAAAGCCGCAACTGCAAACCCGGCAACCAAGCCTCCCAGCGTCATCATTCCGATTGACAATCCCGCAATCAGGTAACCAGCCGCAGCCCCCGGTAAAATGGCATGCGCCATTGCATCCCCGGTAAGGCTCATGCGGCGCAGCGTCAAGAAAACGCCAACAGGCGTTGCGCCCAAGGCCAAAGCAAAGCAGCCGACCAAAGCGCGTTGCATGAAGGAAAATTCGAGAAAAGGTCCAAACAGAAAATCAACCATATAAAGCGCTCCGCCCCTCATTGGGCATGCTGTTGGCGCTATAAATCATACCTGTCGATATTTCCTGTGCACGCTGTAGATTGGTCGGTGACAAAACGGCCTTCGTATCACCACTGGCTACAGATACCCCTGCCAATAGCAAGGCTTTCGGGAAAGAAGACCGAACAAGATCCAAATCATGCAGGACGGCAATAACGGTTTTTTTCTCGCCATTCCACTGATGAATAAAGGTCATAAGATCGCGTACGGTCGCGGTATCGATGGCACGGAACGGCTCATCCAGCAGGATGACCGAAGCATTTTGCAAAACCAGCCGAGCAAAGAGCATGCGCTGTGTTTGACCGCCGGAAAGGTTGCCGATGGGAACAGATTCCATACCCGACAGGCCGACAGATGCAAGAGCAGCAGACACTCGCTTTCTGTCTTCACTGTTAACTCGACCAAAAGCACCCGATTTACGCCAGCATCCCATCGCGACCATATCAAAAACGGAAATCGGGAAACTGAGATCGACATTTGTATGCTGAGGCAGGTAAGCAATTTCATCAGCAGGTAAGTTGCCGCGCGTGATCGCACCTTCAAGGGGCGATTTCTCGCCAATAATGCCTTTTAACAGGGTCGATTTTCCAGCCCCGTTTGGGCCAACAATCGCCAGCAGTTCGCCTCGGTTAACAGCATAATCAAGTTCTTGAACAACTGGCTTTCTATCATAACCAAGCGACACGTTCTCAAAACGCAACACGGGATCACCAAACGGACTTGTCACAACAGAACCCCTGCAACAGCTAGCCACAACAGGCCGACAGCGATTGCCGAAACGGCAACGCGTTGATAGGCGCCCATCAACAGGGCCGATGAAACGGAGAATGTTTTTTGAGATTGCATGAGGCAAAGGCCAATAGTTAATTCAAATTTTGTTATGTTATAACATAACATTTTCTTTTATCAACAACTGATCCATGCCGAACGATGACTATGTTCGGAAAGCCTTATCATTCAATCCGTTAGGCCTTGATCGCCCTTTTTAGTTCCTTTGAGGCTTTTCCTGCCACAGATGGCAAACACCAATTTTATACAGTCATCTATCAACAAGCGGCCGTTCGATCGTCCATTTTATGCCTCAAGGGCCTCAGCCAGAAACGTAATGGCTTTGGACCAGGCGTCTTCGCTGGCTTCCTCATTATAGCGCTCAGGTGTTGGGAAGTTTTGGAATGCATGACCCGCGCCGTCATAGCGATGAAAGGTATATCGAACGCCAGCTTCTTTTAAGACAGCTTCCATACCGTCAACGTCCTCAGGGGACGGGTTTTTATCATTGTTGCCAAAGAACCCGGCAACCGGGCATGTAATATTATGTGCAAGATCGATGGCGGCTGGCGTTGAAGGTCCCATCGCCAGTTTGACCCGCCCCCCGTAAAATATGACGCAAGCCGCCAATTTTGGGTTTAGACATGCCGCCAACCAAGCGACCCGACCTCCCCAACAATGCCCCACAACACCGACACGTTCGACATCTGCGTCCTCGCGCGCGGCCACAAGATCATATGTCGCCTGCAAATCCAGCGCGGTCCAGTCATCACGAAACTCTTCGCGTTTGATCTCGATACCAGCTTCTTTTGGCCACCAATGAAAGATAAACGGCACAGCAACGATATACCCTTGTTCCGCATAACGCTCCGCCGTGCGCAGGGTAAATGTATCATTTTCAATGCCTGTATGACCAACCGGGATATGTTGTGCGAGGATGATACTCGGATGAGGTCCAGCACCGGCTGGATCAAACATAAAGACTTCCATAGAACTTCCATCGACGACGACTTTTTCAACTCGATACACTTGGCATTCCTCCCGTTGCGGTGTGGCGCTTCGAAAGCACCGTCTCGTCTTCATTCGACCCGTTTGTAATAGAACACCCGAAATCATACGCCTACATACATAAGTCTTATGCTGGTTTGAATCTATAAGATCAGCAATTCGTCTGCATTATCTATCCTAAACCTAATTAATGCGAATAATTATTAATTGCATAATATTGAAGATATGATACTTTGCGAATGATAATCACTCGTAATAATGTTTAATTTTGATAAGAGCGGTTCATATGAAAAGCTGGGAGAGAAACACGGTCCCTTCCGAAACAGGCGTCCTCTCCTTTGGGGAACGTCTGCTTTTGTGGAGCATCCGGATGTGGGTATCTGGATATAAAGACGGCGCGAATGTCCAGAATATGATGCAGCATAGCTTCGAGCTTGCCGGGTTGCCGGATCTATATGCGGATTTTGACGATGTCATGTATTTAATCGCGACGACGGCAACCGAAGATATCACCATTTGGTCACCGGATTGTTTGTACGTTAGTGATGACGAACATTTGTTGCTTGGTGTCGTCGCTGCATGGCAACAGGGACAAGGCAAAGATCAAGGCACAGCGCTCTTAAGTACGTGGCTACCGATGGCGGCAATTCGTTTTGCACAACCGTCCTTATCAAAAATTGCGACGACGATGGCAAATCAGAATATGGTTATCCCTTCAAGGTGCAGCCAACAATCAAGATACGCCGAAGCCAGCCATTCTTTCCCCAGCTACGAAAAAACAGCAACGGTCCACTAAACCCTATCCGAAGATAGCTATGCATTAAACGCTATGGGCCATCGCCATTGACCTGAGCTGATGGCCTAAATCTCGCTTAACGTCGCTCAACGGAATAACACTCCCCATCCATTCGCATTCTTAAACCTATTTCACGAAACCCAAGCAGAAAGATGAACGATGAATTTTGAAAAACTTGAACTCTTGATCGATGGAAAATGGACCGCCGGTACCTCTGGAAAATCAGAGCCGGTTTTAAATCCTGCAAATGAAGATACATTGGGTGAGTTACCTCACGCCAGTGAAGCTGATTTAGATAAGGCTTTGGAGTCAAATCTCGAAGGCTTTAGAATCTGGCGCAAGATGACGGCGCTTGATCGTCAGGCGATCATGGAAAAGACGGCACGTCTGATAGAAGACAGAAAAGAGGCCATTGCCACCAACCTGACACTCGAAATGGGCAAGCCAATTGTTGAAGCGAGAATGGAAATCGACTTCGCCAATGCCATCCTTCGTTGGTACGGTGAAGAAGGCAAGCGTGCCTATGGGCGCCTCGTGCCGTCCCGGTTTCCAAATATGCGCCAATCCGTAATAAAAGAACCTGTTGGCCCCGTGGTAGGATTTGTCGCTTGGAATTTTCCTGCGGTAAATGTCATGCGCAAGGTCGCAGGTGCCTTAGCCGCAGGCTGCTCTATCACGCTTAAAGCCAGCGAAGAAACGCCCGCAACCTGTATCGCGATTGCCCGATGCTTTATGGAAGCAGGATTGCCCGCCGGAGTCCTCAATTTGGTATTTGGAGTTCCGGACGAAATATCACGATATTTGCTGGCATCTCCCGTACCGCAAAAAATGTCCTTCACTGGTAGCATTCCAGTTGGAAAACATCTTCAAAAGTTAGCCGCAGACACTATGAAACGCTGCACAATGGAACTGGGAGGACATTCGCCCTTTATCGTGTTCGATGATGTGGATGTCGACCGGGTGGCTAAAATCGCGGCTACCGGTAAATTCAGAAACGCGGGACAGGTCTGTGTATCCCCGACACGGTTTTATATTCACGACCGTATTTTTGATCATTTCGCTGAAGCCTTTACGAAAGAAGCCCAATCCTTAACGGTAGGGGATGGCCTGGACGAAACAACACAGATTGGCCCGCTCGTTGCCGAGCGCCGTTTGGATGTTATGGAAGGTTTCGTTGCGGATGCGAAAGAGCACGGTGCGGAGATTTTAACTGGCGGCCAGCGAATGGGCAATCAAGGTTACTTTTTCTCTCCTACCGTCTTAAAAAACGTGCCCGAAACAGCACGGATAATGAACGAAGAGCCTTTTGGGCCGGTGGCCCCCCTCGCCAGTTTTCAGGACTTTGATGAAGTTATTGAAAAAGCCAACAAGCTACCGTTTGGGCTTGCGTCCTATACCTTTACGAATGACAGTTCGAAAGCGGCTGCCATGAGCGACCAGATTGAAGCCGGATTATTGGCCGTCAATTCGGTTGTTGTCTCCACCCCGGAAACGCCGTTTGGGGGCATTAAGGAAAGCGGCTATGGGTCAGAAGGAGGGATCGAAGGACTGGACGCCTACCTGAGGACCAAATTTGTAACGGAGACCAGCCTGTAGGCGAAACACCCCAAGTCTAATCGACTTTTCACCTCTTCCAGCGGAGTGCTGATCCAGCGCTCCGCTTTTTTGTCAGAAACCTGCAATCAATCTTGTTGATGCACTGCCGATCGGGGGCTAGGCTAAAACCTGAGCCAAATTCACCATTCCACGATGTCACATGGCTTTAAGGCGTCGAGAAGGAAAAAAGTGTTATGAAGCTGACCTTCCTGGGGGCGACATCAACGGTTACGGGCTCTAAATACCTTCTTGAAAACAATGGCAAAAAAGTCTTGGTCGACTGCGGATTGTATCAAGGCCTGAAGCCGTTGCGCCTCAGAAACTGGGAGAACTTGCCTGTATCACCCGCATCAATTGATGCGGTCGTCCTGACCCACGCTCACATAGACCATAGTGGATATGTCCCGCTAATGGTGAAAAGAGGCTTTAAGGGAAAAGTTTTTTGCTCATCCGCAACCGTTGACCTGTGTGCGATCCTGCTTCCAGACAGCGGTTTTCTTCAAGAAGCCGATGCGGAGCGGGCGAACCGATATGGCTACAGCAAACATAAGCCTGCACTACCCCTCTATACACAAAAAGACGCGGAAACAGCGCTTCAACAGTTTAGGGCTGTTGATTTTGGCGTCCCGGTAAATGTCGTGGATGACATGAGTATCACTTTCAGTCGCGCCGGTCACATTCTAGGCGCGGCCTCAATTCAGGTCAGTGATGGGCAGAGCTCGATTCTCTTTTCAGGAGACTTGGGCCGTCCGGAAGATCCCGTCATGAAGGCGCCTGCAAAGTTGCAAGGCGCCGACTATCTGGTTCTTGAATCAACCTACGGAGATCGACGGCATGCTGACATTAACCCAATAGACAAAATGGGCGAGATCATTAAAAAAACACTGGGGCGCGGTGGTTCTGTGATTATTCCGGCATTCGCTGTCGGCCGAACACAGAGCATCCTTTATTATCTGCATCAACTGAAGGAAACGAATACGATCCCAGATACTGTGCCAATCTATCTCGACAGTCCGATGGCTATTAACGCGACAAAGCTCTTGGCTCAGCACAAGAACGATCACCGACTGCCAGCTCCATTATGTGCGGATGTTTGCAACATCGCCAAATATGTTCAAACGACGGAAGACTCTAAAGCGCTCGACATGCCAAATGCTGTACCGCGAATTATCCTGTCGGCCAGCGGTATGGCGACAGGAGGCAGAATTGTACATCATCTCAAACATTTTATCGGTGACCCTCGCAACACAATCTTGTTTACCGGATATCAGGCCGCCAGCACTCGGGGTGCCCGCCTAATGCATGGTGAAGACCAAATTAAGATTCACGGCGAGATGTGGAAGGTCCGTGCCGAGATTGCCGAGTTGCAAAATACATCTGCCCACGCTGATTACGCAGAAATCCTTCAATGGCTGGACCGCTTCCAAGTCACGCCACGGCGCGTTTTTATCACACACGGAGAGCCAGAGGCGGCAACTTCATTACGAATGAAAATTCAAGACCGTTACGGCTGGAACACAATAGTACCGGACTACCTGCAGCAAGAGGAATTATAAAAGGTTTAAAACAAATCCCAGTCACCTTTGGGACATTAAATCATTCAGGAGGCTTGTAAGTGATGAAAACATTTGATGGGAAAACAGCATTTGTCGCCGGAGCAGGTGGCGGTATGGGACTTGCTATCGCTAATGCCTTACTGGAAAAAGGGTGTCACGTTGGTATGGCAGATGTAAAACCGCGACCGGATCACATTTTTGGCCTTAAAAGTAACCACCAATACTTCGAAGGTAACCTGACAGATGCGAAGTTCGTCGAAACGGCAATTAATGCAACGGCCACAGCTCAAGGACATCTCGACTTTTTGGTTAACACGGCAGGTGTCCTGTGGCTGGATCGCGACAAATCGGTTGTCGACATGGATATGGACATTTGGGATCAGGTCATGGCAATTAATCTAAAATCGTTTGCATTGACGTCCCGGCACGCCATTCCGCATATGAAAGAAAAAGGCGGCGCCATGGTTCATTTTTCCTCCATTGATGCAACCGGAGGAGATGCGCCCAGTCAGGATGCTTACGGGGCTTCAAAAGCGGCTGTTATTCGATTGGCAAAGTCGCTTGCCATCCAGTTTGCGGGCGATGGTATTCGTTCGAATGTCATTCTACCAGGGCCCACCCTTTCTCCTATGCAAGACCGTTGGCAAGGCGATCATGAAGCTCAATCTCGGGTCGCAGGGTTTGTACCTCTAGGACGACTGGGGACGGTCGATGATATGGCAGATGCCTGTTTGTTTCTGTTGTCCGATCAAGCGCGTTATATTACCGGGGTCGCTCTGCCCGTCGATGGTGGTATAACCGCCCGGGTTTAGTCCCGGCAGATTACCCGTGCGAAATACCTTACTTTTCCTCCAGCACCGTCGCACCATTCCACGAAGGCGGCGGGGGCGTGTCCAGATAGTCTCGGCATTTTCTTGTAAGCAATGCAACGACCGGATCATCAGCATCTTCTTTCGCCAACTGATCAAGGACAAATAGGGCGTCGCTAAAATCACGGTGCAGGTAAAAGTCGAAAGCTTGCTCATACTTTGATGCACGTTTCACGATTTCCGGACCGACATAGAACTCGGCGCCTTCACCGCGCTCCCCCATAAGTTCATATATAGTAACCGGAACGGAGCTTCCTTTGGCCTCCACAATATCAACGCGCCGGAACAAATAGTCAGACGACGTCCGACGCCGCACAGCATCACTGGCCAAGACCTGGGTCCCGTAGAACTTGTTCAACCCTTCCATACGAGACGCCAGATTCACATTCGATCCAAGACATGTATATTGCATCCGGTCACATGAACCGATGTTGCCGACCAAAGCATCACCGCTGTGCAAACCTATCCGGGTCCGCATCGGCGATTGGCCATTTTCGATAAACCGTGCATTCAGGTCCTCTGAAATACGCTGTGCCGATAAGGCGGCGCGGCACGCATGATCTGCGTGTTCTTCGTCCACAATCGGCGCATTCCAAATTGCCATGATGGCGTCACCAATATATTTATCGATAATCCCCGAATTTGACTGAATGCCAGCCGACAAGCCTTCCAAATACTCTGAAACCTGAGACATGACTTCTTCTGGCGTCATGCGTTCGCTCATGGAAGTAAAATCTTCAATATCGGTAAACATAATCGTAATGTCTCGATTGCTTCCGCCAACCGTTGCAGCCTGTTTTGACAGGATCAACTCGCGAACAACATCGCGGGGCACGAACCTCAAGAAAGTATCGAGCGCTCCCTTCATTTGCACCATCGTCTTCTGCAGTTGATCTATTTCCTCGAAAGGCGTTTCATACTGTTCTGTTTGGCTAATTTTAAGCTGGCTAATCTGCCTGGAGAGATCCTTTAGACGAATGACCGGCCGGGCAATCCAACCTGCCATGATGGCGACGCCAAAAACAGAAACAAACAAAACAACACCTGCAATGATCAGCGAGCGGCGCGTTGTTGCGACTAAATTTTCAGTGTAATCAGCTACGAACGCGACACTCACTATATCCCACTTCGTGACGCTATTACTGGCCGCCTTGCGATAGTAAGATATGTAGTCATTGCCATCCGCGCTAAAACTCATTTGCACGTCGGGAGTAGCTGCATGCTCCCGCATCGCCAGGCGAATACGTAGATCATCCATCTTGGCTGCAGCAACCAGCTCCACCACATCATTCTTTTGGTTCACTCGTACAATTTTTTCAGGCTCTGGGTGCGATACAACATTGCCCTGAGGGTCAATGATAGCGACCACACCATTCTCGCCCGGGCTTAGGCGGTCCATCAGCCGAGCCAAGTCATCGAGAGAAAGATCGGCTCCCACGGACAATCCATTCATACGTTGCACCGGCTTGGACAGAGTTACCCCTGGTTGTCTTAAGCTTTGAAAAATATACAAACCGGAGACTGTTTCCTTTTGCAGTTTCTGGGAAGTTATATACCAGTCTCGGGTTCTGGGATCGTATACGGCTTGTGGCCCTAGTTCGAGCGTATTTGACCCAACATCCTTAGCACTTCGATCAAAATATCGCCATTTCTCGATGCCGCCGCCTCCCGGTAACGGCTCAACAACGCGCCACGCGGTCGCGACACCATCGGGAATACCGTTAACTTTGTGATAGCGCCCGTCGGGCGTAACAAAATTGATGACCTGAACAAATCCACCATCGGGAAAACCGACGAAAACGCCATATATTCCGGGCGAATTACGAAGACTCGTTTCAAGAGTTACCAGCAATGTTTCCGGGTTTCTCCAGTCAAAAAAGTGCGCTGGCAATCGCGAAATTACGTTCACATTGACGGATGCATGGTTGACAATTTGATCAATTGTCCGCTCGGCATCCGACGTTGCTTTCGAAATATTATGGTGAGCGGTTTCAAGAATAGCCGCACGATTGCCAATATAATTGACAAGAGCCACCGTTGACACTGAAACGATCGTAAAGAGTGCGAAGGCCGTCGTGATTGTAATTTTTATCGGAAATTTCATCTTTTGCCCAACATTCTGAACTGGCATCCGTACCAAGGCCGTTAGGTTACCTTAATTTGCGCATACTGCCAACAGTTGCATAAAAATGTATGGCTAAAGTAGTGAATTTGGGGGCAAACACATGTCACGAAACCATATTGACAGAAAAATAAAGCCACGCATGTCCTGTCTTCGCGAAGCGCGCTAAAAAATATTCCCTGATTGCACCCTACCCTATCGGTTTGGTATTTAGTCTGAGGCTGGCATTTCTTGCCATACTTGCTTCTGTCTAATAACCCTGCCCGAGAAGGCCCCAATAAAGGACCCAAAATGATTCCCGCTCGCTATGCTTCTCTTCTCTTTAGTTTTATTCTCTCACTGGCCATGTCCTGCTTAGTCTCCGGAATAGCCACTTATAGCGCAATTGGCCTGATCGACACTTTTTTCCAGGCATGGATGTCATCGTGGCTTCGCAGTTGGGTTGTCGCATTTCCTGCCATACTGGTTTTAGCCCCAATGACGCGCAAATTGGTCGGCAAGCTGACCACGTCTGACTAAATTGTGAAACTGATGCGTAATAAAGCGTCACAAAGACAGTGCCCCCATTTGCCGAAGCCATGAAAGCGACAACAATTACCAAAACTGCACAATTGGAAAACTAGAACAAATGCCCTCCTCGCCGTCCCCGCACCAACCGCCCCTTTGGCCTTCCCTTTTTATCTTTGCTTTTTGCATGATGATGATCGCCGCCAGTCGGGGCATGGGCGAAACCTACGCGGTATTCTTGTTACCCTTGAGTGAAACTTTCGGTTGGAATCGAGCCAGTGTGACGTCCATCTATTCCGTTTATATGGTCGCCTTCGGCATGGGATCTTTATTATCAGGGATTGTTTTTGACCGCTTGGGACCGCGTTTCAACTATTTGATCGGACTCGTTTGTCTTGCTGGCAGCTATGGCCTGGCTGGCTCCGTTACATCGCTGCTAAGCTTCTACTTGGTCATTGGAGTTTGTGGCGGCATAGGCGCTGCAATGGTTGGCATTGTGCCAACCCAAAGCCTGATATCAAAATGGTTCACTCGACGCCGAACAACCGCCTTGTCGATCGCTTATTCCGGACAAGGCATCGGCGTTATGTTGTTGGCCCCGGCAGCGCAATTGGCCATTCAAGAATTTGGTTGGCAAGGTGCATACACGCTCGCCGGTTACGCGTTCATGGCGGCGTTAGTTTTAATCATGTTGCTACCATGGGCCCGGATTGCGCGTGGTATCTCCGAAACGTCTGAGTCTCCATTGCCTGCCGATAAAGATAAACGACAAAGCATAAATACTCATCTTAAGGCAAACGGCCCAAGCTTGCGCGAAGCCATTCGGTTGCCAGAATTTTGGGGGTTTTTCGTTATCTATGGGGCCTCCGCTATTTCGATCTTCGGTGTAAGTCTGCAGGCCGTCGCGTATCTGGTTGAACAGAATTTCAGCGTTGTTCACGCGGCTTTTGCCTTTGGCTGCAATGGCATGTTGACCATCCTGGGAATTGCACTCACCGGCATCCTTTCCGAACGCTATCCAAGGCACATCATCGCGACCATCAGTTATGGTTTAACCCTGTTGGGAATTGCTGCACTTGCAGCCCTTCAAATCAATTCCAACATTTTTTTGCTTGCCGTCTTCATTGTCGCCTTTGGGTTATCTGCAGGCGCTCGTGGACCGATCATTACCGCACAAATGGCAGAGATGTTTGCCGGTCGCGGCCTTGCGTCGATATTTGGCGCGACCAATGTCGGCCAGGGTTGCGGCGCCGCCTTTGGCGCCTTTATGGCAGGCTTCCTGTTTGACCTTACGGGCGGCTATAACGCTGGCTTCATTATGAGCATCGCTTTTGCCTTGCTCGGCCTCTCAATGTTCTGGTTCATACCGGCCATCCGTCATGGAACTCCCAGGGCATAAAATGACCTAAGCTTGGTATGCGGGATAACTCGGCTTCACATGAAAGCAAGCTGAATGCTCATGCCCATGCAACGAACCAACTTTTTTGCTCCTGCGTTCGCAAAACTGCTATAACCGTCGGATACCATTTAGGTTGAAGCCCGGCAATAGCAGCGTCGCTCACTCGCGTCTCATTGCACTGAAACCTCCAACACAATCGGACAGTCTGTACTTTTTAACACAAGACAGCTCGCTGCAACCATCGTAATGACGAGAACGAAAGCGACGCCAAATACACCTTAATTAATACTCTCATTTAACAAGCCGATGGTTTCGTTTTCCAACATGCAAACAGATACCACAAATCGAAAGGTTGTAATATCCACACCGAAGACTAGAATAAAATAGTATGCAACGAAGCAACTTCGAGCATCCAAAGCAGAAATGGATATGATAATTGCTATCCAACCCCAGTTTTTTTCTTACGCGTGTTTCCGGTAGCATGGTGAAAGAGGCCTAAATGAGGTTTGGCATATTGAGCATAGGGTTTCCGTTTTGTCTTTTTCTCTTATGCTTTTCATTGGTTGCTAATCCGAAGATAGGATTTGCGGGTGATGCATCTATTCATTTAATTAGTGCAGAAACCCCCGGTGGTATATTGGAGCGAAAAGGCAACGCAATCGTTGGCGCCTACCCAACCTTTTTTAATGAGGCATCAGAATTATCAAAGGTCACAGTCGATTATCGGATTGTCCCATGGGCGCGCGCGGTCAAAGAGACGGAAAACTCGGACTCACTTTTATTGTTTCCCTTTTCGAGAACACCTGAAAGGGAAGACCGTTTTAATTGGATCACACCTCTTATCAAAGACCCGATTTGCTTTGCGTCCCCGGACAAGCAGATTAACAGCCTCGCAACCGCGCGAAAATTGAAGCGTGTTTTAGTCTGGCGTGGTAGTTCGATGGAGACTTTTCTCAAGCAGCAAGGTTTTACCAACCTGATTGATATTGCCAGCCTAGACCAGGTCTCGCGCCTATTTAAAACCTTCCCAGCGAGTGCGTGGTACACGGTTTGTGACCAGGCATATTCGCTTTATCAGGCAGGCAAAACCAAAACATCCGTCAAAGTAGGCAAATCGGTTGCGAGCGAGATGGTGTGGCTCGTGAGCAGCAAATCATATGTATCACCAACAGGGTTAAACAAATTCGTCGATGCTATTAATATTCTCAGAGATAAAAGCCGTCTAAACCAACTTTTAGAGGCGGCGAAACAAGCAAAATGATGTTTTGGATTAGGGCAGGATATTAAAATGGAAGAAGAATTCGCCAACAGTATTGCTGGTAGTCCAATTCCGATGAAAAAAAAGTCATATAAAACCCTGACGGCAAAACTGCTTAGCATCTATTTGCCTCTGGTGACGTTAGCCGTAATTCTTTTATTCCTGGTCTTGGAGATTCTTTTCTACCAGAAAGCGCGTGACCAGTTGGTTACCACTCTTAATAGCGTTGCAAATATTCAAAGCACGGCCTTTCAAGATGCAATATGGGAATATGATACAGATCAAATCGGTCGCCTGCTTCGTGAGTTAAAACAAATACCCCACTTTCAGAGCGCTGTGATTTATGATTCCACAGACAGCGTTCTGGGAGAGGTTGGGAATTTAAGCGCACCCTTGGACACCACGATGCTCAAAGTTAACAAGCCTCTGAACCACCTATCGAACGGCACCTCTGAAGTCATTGGTCGCTTGGAACTCGTTTTTCACGATAACGAAATCTGGTCGGAAGTCTGGGAGCACTTAAAAACCAATTCAATTGTTCTACTGGTTCTTATCGCCAGCCTCGTCACAAGCACAATGTCGGCAGTTCATATCGTGATCGGCAGACCCCTGGGATATCTTCGTAAAAGCATAGAAAGCTCGCGCGAGGAAAACCGACGCACCCTTGTCCCGTGGGAAAGTTCAGATGAACTTGGTAATGTTGTACGCGCCTACAACGAAATGTTGCGAGAAGAGGAAGCCGCAAAAAAGTCAGTTCTGGAGTATCAAGAAAACCTGGAAAAACTTGTTGAAGCCCGAACACAGGAACTCGAACAAAAATCGACGCTGCTCGAAGCCGTGCTCGGAAGCATCAATCAGGGACTGGTCGCTTATGATAATGAACTGAAGTTAATCACTTCAAATAAGCGTTTCAAAGAATTACGTGATGTTCCAGACCAATATACCAAGCCTGGTTCATCTTTCCATGATTGGATTAAGTACGATACCGCGCGTGGCGAATTTGGCGAGGGAGACTCAGAAGAAATCAGCCATCAAAAAACGTTAGCGGCTCAACAATTTGCCCCCCATCACTTCGAGCGGGTACGACCAGACGGCACAGTCCTTGAGATTGTCGGCGGCGGCTTGCCTAACGGAGGTTTTGTGAGCACTTTTGCTGATATTACAGAGCGCAAGAATGCAGAGAAAAAGCTAGCCGACGCATATGATGTTATTTCAAGCAGCATAGCCTATGCCAGCCGAATTCAACGTTCTGTTTTACCGGCAGATCAAATCTTACAAGACGCTTTTCTAGATCATTTTGTAATCTGGGATCCGCGCGATGTCGTCGGTGGCGACATCTACTGGTGTTATAAATGGGGCGGGGGGACGCTACTGATACTTGGTGACTGTACGGGTCACGGTGTACCTGGTGCCTTTATGACGCTCATTTCAACCGGTGCACTAGACCGGGCTTTAGTAGAAACGCCACCGGGAAATGTCGCAGGACTGGTGCAGAGAATGCACCAACTCATCCAACGCACCTTGGGTCAAGACGGCGGCAACACAGAAGCGGATGACGGTCTGGAGCTTGGTGTCTGCTACATCAATGAAGAAAACAGTAAGTTGACTTTTGCAGGCGCACGTTTTGACCTTTTCGAGCTCAAGGGATCAGAAATCAATCGACACCGAGGTGATAAAAAAGGAATTGGCTACTGCGAAGTCTCGCCAGACCAGACGTTCAGGGAAATCCAAATCGACCTGACGCCGTCAACTGTCATCTACCTGACAACCGATGGCGCGATCGACCAAATTAGCGAAGCATCGCTGCGAGGTTTCGGCAAAAGACGATTCAGCGATTTGTTATCGCGCATATACGAAATGCCGATGGATGATCAGAAGGAACTCCTCATCCGCGAATTAACCCAACATCAAGGAAGCGCACCTCGCCTGGACGATATTGCGATCATCGGCTTCAAACCTGCACCCTACAAGGAATTAGTTCGGTCCACCCATGAACTCGCAAGGCCGATCAGTGCTATAGAGAAAATCCAAAGCAACTTAAATGAACAAGGTATTTTCTTTTGTTTTAGCGGTTACATAACGGAAGACAATCTAGCGAGCCTTGGCGCAACACTTCGCCAAAAACTTGACTTCGAAAAAGCCGAAAAGGCTCAAGCTCGCGCTGTCTTCGCGATCTTTATTGAGCAGGCTCAAAACATTGTCCGATATTCTTCAGAAATACTTGTTGATAAAGATATTCCTGAAGAGGAACTTCGACGCGGATTTTTGGCTATCGGCGAGGAAGACGGTCACTACTTCGTCAGCTGTGGAAATCTTATTGCCCAAAACAAGGTTGAGCGACTTTCTGCACATCTACAACAAATCTCAAAAATGGACGACGTGCAGCTAAAGGAATTTTATAAGAATGTCCTTAAAGGTGACGTTCCTGAAGGTAGCAAAGGCGCGGGCATTGGCTTCATCGATATCGCCCGACGTGCGAAAAGCGGTTTTATCTATGACTTTAACCAGCTGAATCAAAATTATTCTTATTTCTTTTTAAAAGCCTATATCTGAGTAGAAGGGAGCAACAATAATGGAAAATATAAAAATCGAGGGAACCGAAAGGTCACCGTTTGTCGATTTTAACTTCCAAACCAATACGTTCAAACTCGGGGGCATGTGTTACGCTGAAAACATCAATGATTTCTTCAAACATATCACCGACGCTCTCTATCAGCATCTTGCAGAAATATCGAACGAAAATGTCGTGTTTGATTTTCACTTTTCATATTTCAACAGCAGTTCCGCCAGATTGATTATGCGCATGTTTGATAAGCTTGAGGCTGCTGCCGAAGCTGGGAACGATGTTTCCATTGTTTGGAATTATGACGAAGAAGACGACACAATGGAGGAACAAGGGGAAGAGTATGGTGAGGATCTCGTGCATGCCCAATTCGAGAAAAAATCTTTCTCGAGTTAGTAAGGTAATTCAGTTCCAGTTGTTATTTTTAAGCCATCGGCAATCAAAAGCAATAAAGGTGTAAGAAAGGCATTCTATTGAAAATGATATTTATAAAAACGGTTTCTAGGATGGCTCTGGCACTAGCTTTAGTGTCAATTTCGCTGACGAGCGCGTCTGCGACGAAAAGCCCTGTACTTAGATTGCTTGTCCCTGGCGTTTTTATATCTGAAGAGCTTGCCATTGCCTCTCAACCACGCACGGATTATCGAACCTCTTTTCCCATATCCGATTGCTTACCAATTAACCACCCATTACTGGCAACCGGTGGCCGCAACCTTTTAGAGCTAATGATCGTCTGCGATGTCATAAAGCAGGCCCAACTCGCCGATCAAATTGCGTTGCTGCCCTATCCCAATCCACGGCGCGCCATCGCAAGCCTGATTCAAGGCAACGCGGATGCTTTTGGCACCAGTTTATTTAGGTCGCGCATGGCTGATTATCATACGGAAGTTCATATATCCGCGCCTCTGATAGCAAAAGGTGATTTTCACGTCGGATTGTTCACCAGCCCGGAGCGCGCAGACGTCTTGGCCGTCGAAGACCTCAAGGGGTTGAGAGCGCTGACAGGAATAACGGTTGAACACTGGATGATTGACCGAATAACCATGGAGAGCCTCAATCTCCGTGATTTGGTCACGGTTGGCAAACCGCAGAGCATGCCTCCAATGATAGCAGGCAGGCGCGCAGACTTCACCTTTTTATCTCTTAATAGTCAACAGATAGACCGTTTGGGTGGGATGTTAGTGAGGATAGATGGTATGAAGGTATCACTGCAAGATGATCGGATACTGGCTGTCTCGAAAAAGCGCACAGACGTTTTTGACGCCCTTCAAGCCTATCTCAAGACAAACAATGCGTCAGACAATCGTTCCATCTACAACGCTTACGTAAAAGCAGGAATTATTTCAGATAAATACAGTGATTGGATTGATATATCCCCAAAATAAAAGCCCATCAGACTGCAGTTTTAATCTAACAAAGAAAGGTTGATTACCCTCGTTTGCAGCACAAATCATTCAAGTCGTTGCAAACGTCATAGGAAATCAGAAACTGTCCAAAATGAAAGAGCTTAACCGCAAGTGCTGCATTTTTTTAGTCACACTCCTGGCGTTGTTTGTTACAACAAAAAGCCATTCTGGCGAATTTAAGGTGGCGGTTAATTCTGATTGGCCACCATTTTCACAAGGCCAGGGAAAAGCGGCTTCTGGCATCTTGCCAGACTTGATAAAGACGATCCTTTTTAAACATATGGGCATGGACGCGGTCATCATCGGTTATCCATGGGCACGAACCCAGGAAATGGTCAAACAAGGTAATCTTGATGCCATGATTACTGTGCCGACACCTACCCGACTTGGCTACGCAAATTCATCTAGGGAAGTTGTGTATACCGTCGAAATACGCAGCATAACAAAACGCGGTAGCTTTGCTGAAAAGACTTTACTGAGCTCACCCGAAGTCAGCACACTGCGAACGCTTCGGTATTGTGACATCCTTGGAAACGGATGGGGAGACCAATTCACAAAGAAACATGGTATTGTCCCAATCATAGCCTCAAATGTGACCAGTTGCCTGCGTATGACTGAGAAAAATCGTGTTGATGTTTTGCTACAATCTTCTGCTGTCGCAATGCGAGAAATAGGCGCTGCCAATCTTGTTGATAAGTTATCTGTGTTGCCTAAGACTTATGGCAAAATGGAATTTACATTATTGCTCTCTAAGAAATCGACCTTCGGCTCCAAATTTCTGGGTGAATTTGATGATGCGGTCCGATCAATGAAAGCTGATGGTTCGTACGACGCCCTAATCAATCGGTTGAATAATCCATGAAAGCACTCACAGAACTGCACCTTTTTATTGTCGAGGACGAAGACTTTTCGCGCAGCTTAATTCGTCGGATAGCCGAAATGATTGGAATACCGAACATTTCAGAAGCAACGGATGGAGCAGATGCACTATCCAAACTAGAGACAAGCACTCCCGATGTGATAATTCTGGATATTATGATGGAACCGATGAACGGGTTGAAGTTTCTAAAATTTCTGCGCATGGGCATGACTGGGGCGCCAAAAGATTTGCCAGTAATCGTTTTAACGGGTTCAGAAGAGCAAGCAGTTGTTGGTAAATCTATCGTGCTTGATTGCAACGCATTCATAAAAAAACCAATTCCCAACCAGTCGGCGCTGGAAGCGCGATTAAAACGTGTTCTTTTGGAACCAATCGATCTTAAAGATTCAGCGTCCTACCAAGCGGTTAGTATACCCGATGTCATGCCAAAGACCCGCGAACTCGGGTCTAGTCCCAATGATACGCTTACTCCGTCCAAGGCATTTCAAACTCCTCTTGAAGAGATCCTGCCTGGATCCATCATTGCTCGCGATGTCCTGTTAGAAAGCGGTGACCTTCTGATTTCTGAAGGCTCAGTTGTCAATGCTGCTACTTTAAACAGAATGCGTGATCTATCAGAGATTATAGGGATTCCTGAAATCTGGATTCGTTCTTAAACCGGAACGCGTCTTCCTTGACGCATCGCTTTGAATGCGACCAGTTGATATTGAAAAGACATTTGGGTTACGTCTTGGAAATTAAGGCCCGTATTTCAATCGGTAATTTTGCAATAGGCATCAGATCTTATACCGCCCCATAATCGCGCGTTTATCTGCGCCCGGGACATCCGATCATAGAACCCGTTTTCATTGCGCAAACTTGATAAACACCAGCTCAGCTCTTTCAGTTAGAACAAAAATGTGCGTTCGATCATAAATTCGTTATCATCAGGGGGGTGGTAAAAAAGCCATTCGCAATTAGATTATGGAAACTGACTTTATAATTTTTAGGCACAACGGAACGAAATAAATGAACGAAACATCCTATGTCCCACCCAAAGTCTGGAAGTGGGAACAAGAAAACGGCGGCAAATTCGCCAGCACCAACCGCCCCATTGCCGGCGCCACACACGACAAAGAGCTCCCCGTCGGCAAACATCCGATCCAGCTCTATTCTCAGGGTACGCCAAACGGGATCAAGGTCACGATCATGTTGGAAGAGCTTCTCGCCCTTGGCCATAGCGGCGCTGAGTATGATGCCTGGCTATCCAGTATCGGAGCAGGCGACCAATTCGGCAGTGGATTTGTTGATGTGAACCCCAACTCAAAAATTCCGGCAATGATGGATCATTCTACCGAGACACCGACTCGCATTTTTGAATCTGGTTCCATCCTTTTATATTTGGCTGAAAAGTTCGGCGAGTTTCTGCCGTCCGACCCGGCGAAACGGACAGAGTGCTTGTCTTGGTTGTTTTGGCAAATGGGAAGCGCTCCCTACTTGGGTGGCGGTTTTGGTCATTTTTATGTCTATGCTCCGTACAAAATGCAATATCCGATTGATCGTTTCACCATGGAAGCCAAACGACAATTGGACGTTCTGGATCGTCATTTAGCCGACAACACTTATATGGCTGGAGATGAGTATACGATTGCTGATATCGCGATATGGCCTTGGTATGGCAACGTGCTTCTCGGTCGCGTTTATGACGCTGCCGAATTTATCGGAGCCAGCGAATATAAGAACCTGATGCGATGGACTCAAGAAATTGACTCGCGCGCGGCAGTAAAACGTGGCCGTATCGTCAACAAGACCAATGGCCCACTTAATGAACAACTCCGGGAACGTCACGACGCCAGCGATTTCGAAACTAAGACCCAAGACAAACTTGAACCGGCAGAAAGCACCAGCTAGTGCGCTAAGGTTTCAGCCCCCCTTTAACAATTCGGGGGGGCACCGACGCGCTCCAGTACTGATTTCGTTGACACAAGTATCATTGCGTCCCCCCAACCGAGTGGAGTTATAGATGCCTTTGACGGCCCCTGACCTGAGTACCTTTGATCCGGGGCTGAACGCGGTTGTCGTGGGTGCCAGTGGCGGTATTGGTCAAGCGTTTGTTGATCAGTTGGTTGCCAGTCCTAGGGTTAACCATGTCTATGCCTGCTCGCGCAACATCACAGGTGATCGCAATAAAAAAATAACGCATTTACCGATTGAACTTTTGAACGAGACAACAATAGAGCAAGCCGCACACCGTATCCATGAACAGATAGGCGAGGTTCAGTTGGTAATCGTCGCTACCGGCCTTCTGCACCGTCCCGAACAGATACAACCCGAAAAATCTTTGCGCCAAATCGACGCACAGAATATGCAAGACCTCTATCAAATCAATGCGGTTGGACCGATTTTGGTCGCTAAACATTTTCTTGGTTTGCTTTCAAAAAACCAGAAAAGTGTTTTTGCTGCCTTATCAGCAAAAGTCGGAAGTATCGATGACAATCAGTTGGGTGGGTGGCATGCCTATCGCAGTTCCAAGGCCGCACTCAATATGCTGGTTAAAAATGGCGCAATTGAACTGGCGCGCAAAAACCCAAACGCGCTGGCGGTCACTCTTCATCCCGGCACTGTCAAAACGAGCCTTTCTGCCCCTTTTAGCAAAAACGTTTCTGCCGCTGGCTTGTTTAGCCCTGAACGCTCGGCACATTCTCTATTGAGCGTCATTAACGATCTTGTCCCTGCCGATTCAGGCTACCTTTACTCCTGGAATGGCGAACGCATTCCGTTTTAAACCGATAGGGCGAACCGCCTCTATCATTCTGTCGCGCACGCGTCAAAGAAATAGTCCGTCATTCGCACTACACACATTTTATGCAAATTGGAATGATCCAAGGCTGAACCGCTGTCGTATACACTTGTAGCTACGGACGTGTTTCAACACGACATAAACATCTCTCAACTGTCTCCCAATACGCGAGAGATGTTTAGCAGGCGCTGTGGACCCCCCCTTCCACGGTGCCTGCCAAAGTATTCATAAGGTCAGATCGGCTGATCACTTCTCAGTGTTCCCTGATTTCTCCCACGGCAGGTCTTTGCAAACCCAAACCAGATGGTCGATAAACAATCTCAACCGGGTAGATACAAACCGATTGGGTGGAAAAATAGCGTGTATATCAAGAGCGGGCCAAGTGACGTAGTCGGGAAGAATTTCTTTCAAACGGCCCGAAGCAAGGTGCTCCGCCACATAAAACACTGGCAACAAAGCAACCCCCATCCCTTCAACCGCTGCGGCACAAAGCATGTATCCTGAATCACTTTTGAAATTCCCCTTTAATGAAACCCTTCCTTCCCGACCATCCTGGGATCGATAGTGCCATTCCGGCGGACCCTGTCGCCGGGTATACTGAAGGACATTGTGCGCAGCTAACTGTTCGGGCGACAGCGGCTCGCCATGCTGCTTGAGGTAAGCGGGACTGGCACAGAGCGATACCGGGCAGGACGCAAGCCTTCGCGCCATCAATGTTGTATCCTTCAGTGCTCCAATCCGGACGATGAGATCAAAACCTTCTCCCATGACATCAACAAAACGATCATCGAAACTAACATCCAACTCGACTTCGGGATGCAATCTTCCAAACGCCGCAATGGCACGACCCAAATACTTTGCCCCCAAACTTGACGGCACGCTGATCTTCAATGGTCCCCGTGGGTGCGATTTCAATTCATAGATTTGATCTTTTGCTTCTTGTAAATCCTCAAGGGCACGTCCAGCCCGTTCATAGTATACGGCGCCCTCTTCCGTCACAGAGACATTACGTGTCGTGCGATTGAGCAGTTTAACCTGAAGTTCGTGCTCAAGGTTCTGGATTTGCTTTGACACCGCAGAACTCGTTATTCCGAGCTCGCGCGCCGCGCCCGCAAAACTGGCGTTTTTGACAACAGCTACAAATATTCCAACGCGAGACAATGAATCCATTATATTATCAATCAAATGGAATTAATTAAGTTCAATATTTCGATATTATCAATCAATGCCTGAGATGCAATAGTCCCGTCAGACAATACCTCCCCAATTTGTAAACGTAACAATCAAACATATAGGAAAAAACAATGTCTCAAGATCAAACCACAAATTACGGTGCCTTCATAACGCGCCTCGCATTCGGCACGGTCCTCACGGCTCATGGACTGCTCAAGTTACTTGTCTTCACGATGGCAGGAACCGTAGGCTTTTTTGAAAGCATTGGGTTACCAGCTGCTATCGCCTATCTTACAGTGTTTGGCGAAGTCGTCGGTGGCATGGCCATTATACTGGGCTTATACACTCGGCTCGCAGCACTCCTGTCCGTACCGATTTTATTAGGCGCGTTGTGGGTCCATTCCGGAAAAGGCTGGTTATTCAGCAGCGAAGGCGGTGGCTGGGAGTTTCCCTTATTGCTCGTCGCTCTCGCAATTTCCGTCGCTCTGCAAGGGAATGGCGCCTTTGCTTTGCGTAAACTGCCGGTGATCGACAATCTGATACCGGCCCCGTTGAAGGGTTAAGTCACCCGTTTCTATAGTCTCGAATACATTAGGGTCACTCGGAACTGAGTGACCCGTCTCATCCCAAACTATGAAAGAGCTTAAAATGCCTAGAATACTTTTTTTTGCTGGAAGCAGCCGCAAAGACTCCCTTAACAAGAAACTCGCTGACTATGCGTCAACCGTCGCTAAGGAAGCTGGAGCTGACGTCACTGTCGTTGACCTGAATGATTATGAAATGCCTCTCTACAATGGAGACTTGGAAGCTGAACAGGGCATCCCTGAAAGTGCCAAGCGTTTGAAACAGCTTTTCGCTGAACATGATGGTTTCTTTATTGCGTCGCCAGAATATAACAGTTCGTTTTCACCGTTATTGAAGAACACTCTCGACTGGATATCTCGTCCCCATCAGGAAAATGAACCGCCATTGCTTGCCTATTCAGGCAAGGTTGCGGCGATCGGCGCGACCTCTCCAGGTGCGTTGGGCGGGATAAGAGGGTTGGTTCCCTTACGTATGATGCTTAGTAACATCATGGTTACCGTCGTACCCGCACAAGCCGCCATATCTTTCGGTATGAAGGCCTTTGATGAAAACGGAAAACTGCAGGATGAAGGGCAAAAGCAAATGCTTGAAACCACGATCCGGCAACTCGTCGATACAGCAAAAGCGTTGTCCTAAAACAACCATTGTTTTCTGAAACACCCGTCTGCCGAAAGGAAATCCGATGAGCTGGAACCCGGCCCTAGAACCCAGATGCCCCTCTGCTGGGGAGTTAGACTCGATTGAGACTTTGATTATTCCAAGATCTGGAGATATCGGCAACTTTGAGGTCAGGCGGGCGTTACCTTCGAAACGCAGAAGAATGGTAGGGCCGTTTGTGTTTTTCGATCAGGCCGGTCCTGCTGAATTTATAACCGGGCAAGGAATCGACGTTCGCCCCCACCCACATATCGGCCTGGCGACGGTGACCTATTTATATGACGGAGAATTCCAGCATCAGGATTCCCTTGGAACCAATCAAATGATATACCCCGGCGAAGTCAACTGGATGATCGCCGGGAACGGCATAACTCATTCCGAACGGACCAGCGCTAAAACCCGCGAAGCCGCTAGCCGGCTTTTTGGTATTCAGACCTGGGTCGCCTTGCCGAAAGAAAACGAAGAGATGGACGCATCTTTTGAACACCATAACACACCGGCACTCCCGTTTCTGGAGGGAGAAGGCAAACAAGTGCGTCTTATCCTTGGCAACGCCTGGGGCGAACATGCACCACCCCGTACATTCTCGAACATGTTTTACGCCGATGCTGTTTTAGCCCCATATGCTCTCATTCCGGTACCCGAAAATCATGAAGAGCGTGGCCTTTACATCGTCGAGGGTTCCATTGAGATCGCAGGAGACTCATTTGAAGCGAACCAGATGATGGTGTTCCGACCCGGCGATGCGATTACCGTTAAGGCTGGCGCCGCTGGCGCACGTTTAATGCTTCTGGGCGGTGATGCGCTGGACGGCCCCCGTCACATCTGGTGGAATTTCGTCGCCTCATCAAAAGAAAAAATCGAAGCCGCCAAGGAAGACTGGCGCAAAGCCGATTGGCAAAACGGCCGCTTTCGACTGCCCCCTGAAGACAACCAGGAATTCATTCCCTTACCGTGAAATCTGGGCTACCTACAGACATCCGCCAAATGATCAATCAGAGCACGGATGCGCGCCGTCAGATGTCGACTTGGTGGATAAACTGCATAGAGACCGATGCCTACCGGCTCTTGCTCCTCGAACAATAATTTTAGTTGTCCTCGCTCCAAATAGCTTTCGACGGCATAAAGCGGCGTTTGGGCAATTCCCAATCCGCACACGGCCATACGCGCCAAAGCACGCGGCGCATTGGCAGTGAAGGTGCCACTTACACGAACTGAAATTGGTTCACCATCGACTTGAAAACGCCAATTCAAAGGATCTTGGGCAAACTTTGCCAGCAAACAGTTGTGCGTCGCCAGTGCTTCCGGATGACGCGGTATACCGTAACGATCTAGATAATCGGGTGACGCGACAGTTGAGATGCGCATCGAGCTTAGTCGTCTGGCAATCAAACTTGAATCATTAAGCTGACCAAATCTGACGGCCAGGTCGAAGCCTTGTTCAACCAATGCGATTTGCTGGTCGGACAAGTGTAAATCTATACTGACTTTCGGATGTTTCAGTTGGAAAGGGTGCAACGCATCGATCAACTGATAGCCTCCAAAACCCGTCGGTGCCGTCATTCGGATAACGCCTGCCAACTCTGACTGTCTTGCTTGCACCAAACCTTCCAGCTCATCCAGTTGATCAAGTATCGGCATACAGCGTTCCAGATAGGCTTGCCCTGTTTCCGTCAATGTCACAGTTCGTGTTGTCCGATTAAACAGTTGTGCCTGCAAACGCTCTTCCAATTGTCGGACATATTTACTGGCCAGTTTGGTGCTCATCCCCAAGCGCTTCGCGCCCTCGGTAAAAGAGTGATGCCCCGCAACCGCGACAAAGGTCCGCATTCCATCAATCGTATCCATCGATCCCCCCGTTCAAGTCAGCACTGTACGGTAGCACTCTATTATCTACAAAATGTTCGTAATTAATCCACATATTTGTATATTATCATCATTTCAGACATTTGCTATATCCTTTCGTATTGAAACAAACACAACTCATTCCATGAAAGGAAATTCATATGTCCAACGCAATTCGCATTCACAGTTTTCCACTCTCTGGCCACGCGCATCGTGTGCAACTCTTCGCCAGCCTTGCCGGCATTGCCCATGAGGTGATCCATGTCGATTTGGCAGCAGGTGCGCACAAAAAAGCCCCTTTTCTAAATTTAAACCCTGCCGGGCAGGTCCCTGTTGTTGAGGATGGCGATATCGTACTGACGGATTCCAATGCGATCCTGGTTTACCTGGCGCGTAAATATGCGCCCTCATTCTTACCAACGGATTTGGTGCTGGAAGCAGAAGTTCAAAAATTTCTTACCCTTGCTGCCGGTGAGGTTGCCTTTGGCCTATCGGCTTCGCGACTGATCAATGTTTTTAAAGCGCCACTGGACGCGAACACCACAAAAGCGACAGCCGCCAAAGCCCTCGCAAAATTAGAAACCCACATGGAAGGTCGTGAGTTTCTGGTAAATGATCAACCGAGCATCGCAGATATTGCCATTTACAGCTACACGGCGCATGCGCCCGAAGGGGATGTCTCCCTGGAGCCGTATCCGAACGTTCGCCGTTTGTTGGCAAATATCGAAGCCCTTGATGGTTTCGTTGCAATGCCTTCAACACCGGTGGGCCTCGCTGCCTAATTCTGCCGGGGCCAAGGCCCCCTGTCCCGCTGCAATCGTCACCTGACGAGAGCGGCGGGACTAATTACGGGCGGCACAGCACAACCTTTCCCAGAGTTCCAGAACGAGAAATGAAATGCAAAATTCAAACACATTGAACACGAACGTCGCATCCCCATCACCGTTCCATGCGGGCGAACAGGAAATTCAAACACGGCTCGGCAAGCGCGATGCCATGGAGGCCTTTGGCAGCCGGGTCATACGTCCCTTCTTGCCCGAACAACATCAACAATTTTTTGCGCAACTTCCGTTCCTGGTGGTCGGTGGCGTCGATCAATCGGGTTGGCCCTGGGCCTCGATCCTTTCAGGCCAACCCGGCTTTGCATCATCACCAGACGATACAACGCTTTTAATGAACGCAGCCCCCGCGCCTGGTGACCCAATCAAAGGAGCCCTTCAACCTGGCTCATCACTTGGCGTCCTTGGTGTGGAGATCACCACACGGCGACGCAACCGCTTGAACGGTCGCGTCAAAGCGACGGGCTCCAGTGGTATTGCATTGAGCGTCGATCAATCCTTCGGCAATTGCCCCCAATATATTCAAACCCGCAGCGTTGATTTTGTCCGCAGCCCGAACACACACGACGATCCAGTTCTCCCCAATTCTTTCTCTGAATTCACGACACTCGACGATGCGTCTCGTGCGATGATAGATGCAGCCGACACCTTCTTCGTCTCAAGCTACATCCCAACAGGTGAGCATCCTGAGCGAGAAGGCGTCGACGTATCGCACAAAGGGGGACGCCCTGGATTTGTCAAAATTGACGGCAACACTCTGACAATCCCCGACTATGCTGGCAATTTCCATTTCAACACTCTAGGCAACTTCCTCATAAATCCGAAGGCTGGCCTTGTTTTCCCCGACTTTAGGACCGGCGACCTGCTGCTACTCACTGGGACAGCAGAAGTGCTCTGGGAAGATGATCCAGATGTCCAAAGTTTCAAAGGCGCCGAACGGGCGTGGCGCTTCACGCTGGATCATGGCAAACGCCTGATCAATGCCTTGCCGTTCCGCTCCCGCTTTGGCGACTATTCTAACAACACATTGATCACAGGCACCTGGGAAGAGGCTGCACGCACTCGCGCTGCTGAAGAAAAACGCCAGACATGGCGCAGCTTTCGTGTCGCACGCATTGAAGATGAAAGCTCGGTGATACGTTCTTTCTATCTGGAACCAACAGATGGCGACGGCTTGGCCCCGTTTGAAGCCGGACAGTTTTTGACACTTCGCATTACCACTGAAGGTAATGAAAAGCACGTCCGCACCTACACCGTTTCTTCCGCTCCCGGTGATCCCTATTACCGTATTTCCGTAAAGCGCGAACCGAACGGTACGGTTTCAACCGCGTTGCATGATACTCTGATACCCGGTGCAACAATAGAAGCGAAAGCCCCAAGCGGAGAGTTTTACATAAACGCCTCTGTTTCAAGGCCGGCAGTCTTGCTCGCGGGCGGCGTTGGCGTAACGCCGATGATATCCATGGCCCATCACATAGCTAAAGAAGGCTTACGGACGCGCAACATACGCCCGCTGACAATTATTCACGCAGCTCAAACGATAAACCAGCGTGCCTTCTCCAGTGAATTCCGTTCCCTTGAACAGCAAACGGATGGCAAAATTCGTTATCATTCGTTCATCAGCAAACCCCGCCGTTTTGACAAAGAGAGTGCTGATTTTACGGGCACGGGTCACGTCACAGCCGATATACTGCGTCAGCTATTGGCCTTGGATGACTATGACTTTTACCTCTGCGGCCCCGGCCACTTCATGCAGGGTATCTATAATAGTTTGCGCGCGCTTGGCGTCCGTGACGCCCGTATCCAAGCCGAAGCTTTTGGACCCGCCTCCCTAACCAGACAAGCCGATGAAGGCGGTTCACCTTCACCACAAACCGAAGAAGCCGGCCAGGCTCTAATCCGGTTTACAAAGTCAAAATTCGAACAGGCATGGGTCGCCGGTGGGGAGACACTTTTAGAAACCGCTGAAGCCCATGGCCTGACACCAGAATACGGTTGCCGAAGTGGTTCCTGTGGAAGCTGCCGCACCCCCCTTAAATCCGGCAAGATTACCTATCGAACAACGCCTGCCGCGGCGCATGGCGATAGCGAAGTTTTAATATGCTGCGCCGTTCCAGCCGAAGGCTCCGAGATGGTCGAAATCGACCTGTAAAAACTCAACGAAACGTAAATTTGCCCCCACCGCGGCCATTATGTTAATGCGCTAAAGGCCCTTTAATAATTCAGGTCTTTTGATTGCGGCGTCCTGTAGAGTGATCAAACCTTCGGCTTCCAAACGCTTGAATTGCTCAACGCGAGAACGCATGTCGGCGGTTTGCGGAGCGGGCGAAACCTTGGGAGCGGGTTCATTTTAGTTGTTGGTTTTCGTGGAATGAGGATCGCCCAATTGCTGGGTTGAGGACTGGCTAATGAGTTTTAATAAAAGACCGGCCAATTCCACAACATCCAAAGACAAAGGTGATCCGGTATTAACTCCATTCACATACAGGTGAGCAGTGTCCTTCAATTGGGTCGTGATTTTCGCTTCCCATCCCAGCCCTGCGCCCCCCGGCGTAATTGGTTTAAACTCTAACCCGGGGACGAATCTAGAAAGTTGTGGTTTGTTTTTCATCACGCCCTGAAACAAACGGTAGAGATCATCTGACAACCTTACCCGCAGATCTGCATCGAATACGTATCCAAGAGCCGAGCCATTCGTCAATGCCCCACTGCCGTTGAAAGCAAATTCATAATTTGGGCTTCTAATTTCAAATCTCTCAAATACACCGTTTGCACCATTATCGACAATTTGTCGTATTGCAGGCTCTAACTGTGCATAGACATCTGAACTGTCTTGTGGATCGCTCAGTTTTGAAATAACCCCGGGCGACCGCTGCTCAAGATCAATCAACGCACGATAACTGGCGGGCACGTTCCCGGCCGACATTGATGTTAAACCTTCAATCACCGACGGGAAAAGTCCTGCCATTGTCCGATCGGCTTCCAAGCCAGAGAATTCGATTCCCTTTAAAGTCGCTTGACCTTCTGATTCTAGATTTCCGTTTTCAAAAACCGTTTGATCAACAAATTCGACTAAGCCCACGGCATTATTCAAAATCTCCAGCGCCTTCACACGCACTTCTATCGTCCGTTTATAAACCAACGAACTGACTGTTTCCAAAGCTGATAAAATATCAACTGTATCGCCTTGCAAAGCCGCACTTAACAAACCCTGATGTGTTGTTAACAGGCCACCATATACCCAGCTTCCCAATGCGCCGGTTCGATCCGCCCTAACAAGGGCTTCGGCATATTCAGCAAATGCCACAGCATCAAACCTATGCAAAAATGTCATATCCTCGATCTGGCCTAGGCTAGAAATGGAGACACCCTCCATTGTCGCATCAAACATTCCGGACCAGAGACGGTCTTTGCCCTCGACCAAATTCCCCTTAGACGAAATTTGGTTTATCTTGGCCAGAGTATCTGCGCCGCCATCCCCGTGCTCATTAATCACCCGAATATTTGACAGTTCGATCGCATGCTCAACAATCGTTTGCAACGCAGAGTTCCAGGTAAATGCAATGCTTTTTTTACCAAATGAAATTGTTCTGAGTTGTGAGTTATCGCCTTGGCTCTCGACAAGAACTGTATTCCCGAACGCAGCATCGACAACAACATGCTCACCATCACTTGGCTGAATGACCATCGCGATATCGCCAACATCGAACCGCAATGACGTGCGCCCTGTGTCAACATGCAAGGTCACGCCATGGATTAGAATATGGCCAACGCCCGCTCGCTCTGAAACATCAATCCCGCCATGGTGACGAAGGCCCCAAAGCTTCCCCGGTTGCCACCAATTTTTATTAAAGGCGCTGTTTAAGCGGCTCTTAAAGGGCTGAAGCACATCGGTAGAGAAGGATGTCGAAGCAAAAGCGGGTCCTACAGATATTGATGTAACAACGGCACTGATAATAAATCCGAAAATAAAGAGCGATCGTAATCTATTCATCCCTGGACCCTTTGGTTTATAATTGCTGTGTTTTTTGGTACTAAATCTCACAAATCACCTAGGATTTCGCAGCGTTTCACCTTTGCTCCTTTCGCGGGAAGGTGGTCATCACTAACCAGTGAATTAAGAGCCGGCAACAGTCCTTGATCATCTGATCTGCTTGCTCCGAAGAAATCGCACTTGCGGGCCGCTATATCTCCTTGAAATTCATGGCCAGTTCGCGACCTTTCGCATCTTCACCTTCAATTGTCCCTTGGGTTGGTGATTTTGACAGATACGTGCCGCCTGCCGTCAGCCCATTATCGCATGCCACGGACCAGGTTCCTTGTGGTATAACGTTGGTATTGTATTGTCCCTTCGCATAAATCCACTGCCCGGTGCACGTTGCATCCAGTTCGTTTAGCGCTACGGTTAATCGACCTCGACCTTTTGAACTTCCAGAAGAGAACGTACCTGTGAGGTTTTTCGACACTCCCTCCCAAGTCCCGCTGAGTTCCCGCGTCATGGCACTGCTTGAAACCATTTGTTTATGCTCGGCTGACTCCTGTTGTTTCTGCGCAATCGGTTCCTGTGGTTTCGGCACCAAAGCAGTTTCTGGTTTTGGCGTTTCACGGGTAAGTGAGAAACCTTGCAAAAGTTCAGCTATATTTGAATCTGTCAGACGAACCGAAGGACCTTCACAAAAATACCCGTTTACCATTTTGGTTGGACGGCTCGTGTCGTCTTGTGTCGACCATCCAAAATACTTACCAAAGTACGCACATTCTCTTTGTCCAACAGTAAATCTGCGGTAGTTAAGTTGACCCAGACTGCTTGAAACTTTGTGGTAAGAGCCAAGACTGAACAACGCATCTTTCATGCGATTCCAACCTCTCAAACCTTTCTCTGGAAGTTCTTCGGTCGGTCGCAGCCATACGTATCCACTGCCAGCTGTCAGATAAATGACTTCCAAAATTTTGGTTCCGTGTGATGCGTCTATGCGCTGTTTTTGTCTCTCCAAAGCTGACGCCGGCTTTTCGTGATAATTCAAGCTGCTTTCAGGAAATTGCGTTGACACCAATCGTAGCTTTTCCGGCACCGAGGTCGTTTGACATCCGGCAATCGTAATCAGGCCAACCATAGCCACAGAGCGTAAATATTTTTTTGGAGCCTTCGGCTTATAATGGCGTATCTGAGCAGTGGGCAGTCTATCTTCTTTGATCATTTTTTTGTTTCCTACGCTAACGACCCAAAAAGCCCGGAAAGTTAAAGAGTATGCTCCCTTGGCCCACTTGGGATCTCTATTCGATTTTTTCGACACACCTATTGAGGTGATAAATTAACTTAATACCATCGTAAGTAAGAAGCGCAATTATGCAACCTCAAACCTGTAACGGAAGAGACGATAAGCGAATAAAACATGCCAGAGGGTCAACGCTGGCGACTGCGCATGTACCTCGTTTCGACAACTGGGCCGCTGGCCGGGCCGGATGAACAAGCTATTTTGTCGTAACGAGTCGGTAGCCCACATCATGAGCGTCCAAGGTGAGGAGGTCAGCATACTGATGTTGCCATGCCCCGGTATTAATATCGTCTTCCAACTTATCAAGCCCTTGCGAAATGGTGTCAATCGCCCAAAAGGATGACATGGCAGCCGTAACTTTGGGGTCAAGATAGGCGGTGGGCCGACGCCAGTAGGCATATAAAAAACCATCTATGCAGTCATGTGGAACCGGCACTTCAGAGATATTAACCGGGCCAAGGCACTGTTGGTACATAGATAGAGGTGGCATAATTTTTTCGTCCAGCGCGACAAGTTCCGGTATATAGTCCGTTAGCCAACTTCCTTTGTGGGCGGGATCAAACGTAAGAATGACCACAGGGCCGCGTGACACCCGGCGCATCTCTTTAATGCCTTTTGCCGGGTCCGCCCAATGGTGAACCGTCAGAACCGCCATCGCGGCGTCAAAGGCGTTATCCTTAAATGGCAATTCTTCAGCATACCCCTTGATCACACAGGCATCGGAAGGATGCCGTTGCCGGATCATTTTTTCCGATGGTTCGACAGCTGTAACCTGTCGTTCTAAGGGCTCATACGACCCTGAACCAGCACCAACGTTGAGCACGGTTTTTGCTGCCCCCAAGGCATGATGGATCACTCGCTCTATCCGCGGGTCAGGGAGCCTTAATTGGGAATAGTTAATTCCAATGGTATCGTAAGCCGTCGCCATCAAAAACGGATAGCAGAGCCTCATGCGCGCGTCACGGAACTTTCACCTGTTCCGAGAGACGACCACCCCCAAAACAAGGCCTAAGCTTCTGCCAGTATTTCCTCGATGACTGAGAAACCTTTGCCCCAGCCATGATCCATACCCGCCATCATTTCAGTAAAACAGGCGATTTCTGCTTCACTGGCATCAACGGGCACTTGATGCAACCGCACCTTGGTTTGGCCCCCGATCTCCGTAAATGTGACGGTCGTCAATAACACACGAGGCCAATCAGGCATCATCGGATTGGCAACAACGTTCCAATTCTCATCGGCAGACGAATGCAGCCACACCAGTTTCTGTTCATTGACCACTTCCTGAAAAACCATTTTGCTCAGATCGGCTTTTCCGCCCCAGTTCATCTCGTTTCGCCACTCTCCACCAGGTCGCAAGTCATAACCATGAATGATGGTTTCAACACCGGGGCCGTACCACCGCGCCAATAGTTCAGGTTCCGTCCAAATGCGCCAAACCGTCTTTAGTGGCGCGTTAAATATGCGATCAAACATATATTCTGGTAGCTTACTCATTTTGGTTCTCCCGTTCATCATTTTCCGTGATCGACACAAGAAGATCATCAATTTGATTAAAGCTCGTCACCCAGAAACTCTTAAAATCACGCAGCCATTCTTCAGCCATGGCCAGATTATCCGCCTTTAAACGAGCCGGACGCCGCTGCTGATCAATAAAGCGTTCGACCAAGCCCGCTCGTTCCAAAACTTTAAGATGTTTTGAAATAGCCGGTTGGCTCATCTCAAACGGCTCAGCCAGCTCCCCCACAGTCGCCTGCCCGCCCGCAAGTCGGGATAAAATTTCCCGCCGTGTCGGATCCGCGAGAGCCGCAAAAACGCTATCGAGATTTACCCCCACCTCTATATAACCATCTTGTTCCATAACATAATGGTTATATTATGATAAAGATAAAATCAAGCCATCATCCTGATCGCACCGGCAAGCTGCAGTAGGGTATCGCGCCTCAGATTACGCAATGTGCAGAGAGCAAAGCCAGACCACTTCAATTCACAGGTATTAATAATGAGACGCATTCCGTTCATATGGCTGCAACACCGCGACTCTATGGTACGATACAATTTGATGATTGTTTTGAGATAGGACTGCCCGTTGAATCAAGCATCGACAATCAAAACATTGCCCCTGTCGGATGATCAGAAAAACCTAATTCTGGCAGCAGTCGGCGACAGCACGTTTGGCGTTACTGTAGCCGATGCTGGCATGCCAGATCTGCCGCTGTTTTATGCAAATGACGCATTTCTCAAAATGACCGGATACAGTGCACAGGAAGTGCTTGGCCGCAATTGCAGGTTCCTGCAAGGCCCAGATACGGATCCAAGTTCGGTAAGCCGAATTCACAACGCGCTTGTCAATGAGCAAGCAATAACAGTGTTGCTTGTCAATTACCGCAAAGACACATCGCCTTTCTGGAACCGCCTGCAGCTCTCGCCTATTCATAATGATTTAGGTGACTTGATCGCCTATATGAGCATTCAGATCGATGTCAGCCAGGATATCGCCTATACCGAGATTGAGCGGGAACGACAGAAAATGGAAACGCTGGGCCAGTTAGCGGGTGGCGTCGCCCATGAACTGAACAATGCGTTGCAACCGATCATCTTGATGGCTGACCTGATAGATGAAGGTTTGAGCGAAGACCGCGACCAGTTGCAAGGTTGCGTTGACAGCATCCTTGAACACGCCCATTTCGCCAAAGATGTCGTCGCCGGGATTTTGAGCTTCGCGCGCGAAGAAAAATCCAAAATTGATATTTTCGAAGTGCAGCCACTGATTGACGACGTCTTGAAATTCGCTTCTGATCTCGTGCCGCCGACCATAACACTTGCGAGTTCCGGCACCATTGGAGCGCCAGAAACCGATAAAATTTATGTTGAGATTAATCAAACTGAATTTACGCAAGTTTTCATAAATTTGTTGAAGAATGCCGCCGATGCCATGGATGGAAAAGGCGAGATTGGTTTCGAGCAAGCTTTGGTGACTTTTGATATAGAAACGGCGGAAAAGAAAAGCCTAAAGCCGGGTCGCTATGTCAAATTTAGTGTCTCTGATCATGGGAACGGAATTCTGGCGGCGGATCTGGCGCGCGTATTTCAGCCGTTTTATACGACTAAGCCCCCTGGCGAAGGCACCGGTTTGGGGCTTTCGATGGCCTATTCTATTGTCCAAAGTTGGGGCGGTTCTATCAGTGTTCGATCGGATGAAGGGACAGTTTTCACGGTTCTCATCCCGGTCTCAGAAAACCCAAATTTACTACTCTTAAACACGGCAAATTAAGGAAACTCGGTATGGCAAAAATTCTGCTTATAGAAGATATGAAGGGGGTTCGGGAATCACTCAGTCTCATTCTGGACCGGTCCGGACATGACGTCGTCCAGGCTGAAAATGGGGAAGCCGGACTGAAACTTTGCGAAGGTGCAAACTTTGACCTGATCATTACGGACATTCTGATGCCCAAGGTTGATGGCGTTGAAGTCATCATGCAACTGAAGAACCAGTCGCAATCCAAGGCGACCCCGATCCTTGCCATATCTGGTGGCGGAGCCAATGTATCGGCTGAAAATGCCCTGACGATTGCCCGTAATTTTGCTGACGAGGTTTTGGCAAAACCGTTTTCCCGGGACGACATCTTGATGGTTGTCGACCGATTAACCCAGTCAAACGAACCCGAATAAGCGAGGATACATAGTGATGTCGATAATTAAGAACCTTAAGGTTGGTGGACGTATTCAAACGTTACTTGCGATATTGACGCTGCAAATGTTGATTCTTGCGGCAGTGGCGATTTTTACAATGCAGAAAATCGGCACTGAGCTGGTTGACATCGCAGAACAGGATATTCCGCTAACAGAAATTTTGCAAAAAATCACGGTGCATCAGCTCGAGCAGGCCATATATGTTGAACGAGCGATCGCCGTCGCTTCGGCCAAAACCGGGATTTCGGTAGGGTCCATTAGCGATATCAAGTCCCAATTTGAGGCCCTTGCTCATAAAGCGGATGAAGAAATCATCGAAGCCCAAAAAATTGCCAAATATGGTGTCGAAAATACGCATACAGAAGAAGGCCGCCAAAAACTGCAAGCGGTTCTGGATCAACTAACATCCGTAAAAGCTGATCACACCACCTTTGACGAACATGCCCTTGAGCTGATCAACTATGTAGAAGCCGGTGAATTCGACAAAATTGCAAAACTTGAGAAACTCGTTCACGCCGAAGAAGAAAATCTCAACAAAACCGTTACGGCGCTGCTCGATGATATCTCGACGTTTACAGCTAAAGCGACCCAGACTGCCCTTAAGGACGAGCAACAAGGCTTGACCTTGCTGATAATTATTGTCGTCATTGCCGTCGTCGTAGGCGTCACTTTAGGCTTGATAATTGCGCGAAGCATCACCAAACCAGTTACCGATCTGACAAGAGCTATGGAACTATTGAGCGACGGTGACCTGGATGTTGCAACGCCAAAAGCACCATTTAATGACGAGATAGAGGTTATGCGGACCGCCTTTGAAGTCTTTCGCGAAAAGTCCAAGCAGGCTGTCGAGGCCGACAACCGTGCCGCTGAAGCCCGTGCTCGCCAGCAGGAACGCCAGGCAGAAATAAATCAGCTGATTGGCATCTTTGGCGCCAGCATTGGTGGCATTTTCAACATGGTGTCTGATGCTTCTGGCGCCATGGTCGAAAAAAGCAATGGCATGCGCGATGATGCGGGCAGCACTTTGGAATTGTCAAAGTCAGTTCTCAATGAGGCAGACCAAACTTCATCCATTGCCCAGCAATTGAGTGCTGCAGCGGAAGAAATGGTCGCATCCATTGGTGAGATCGCGATGAACGCAAACAAATCATTGGCCGTTGCAGATGAAGCGAAGGTGGCTGCGGAGAATTCGGCACAAGAAGTCAACGTCCTGACAACAGCTGCACAACAAATCGGTGATGTTGTTCAATTAATCACCGACATCGCTGATCAGACAAACCTGCTGGCGCTTAATGCAACCATTGAGGCGGCACGAGCTGGCGACGCCGGAAAGGGGTTTGCCGTTGTCGCCAGTGAAGTGAAATCGCTTGCTGATCAAACAGCAAAGGCAACCACCGGCATTACTGAACAGGTTGACGCCATCCGCAGTGCATCTGAAAAATCAGCGGACGCGATTTCAGGCATCAGCAAAACCATCGAGCAGGTCAGCCAATACTCCTCCGGCATTGCTGCCGCGATCACTGAACAGGAAAGCACGACACAGGAAATCTCGAGAAGCGTGGTCGAACTAGCGCAACGCTCGTCATCGGTTTCTGATAGTATGAATAGTGTCCACGATCAGGCAGAAGGGACGGAAGGACAAGCCAGCTTCATCACCGAGTCAGCTACTGGATTGAATAAGGAAGCAATCTCCCTGTCTTCAGAGATTGATGTCTTTCTGGATGCGATCAGCAATGTAGGTGCCGCGGAAGAGAAATCATCGTTTACGGAGATTCCCGTTAACCTGACCGCGGAAATCATTCAGGAAGACGGTACCTCCACGGCCTGTAAGGCGACAGAGTTGTCATGTGCCCATGTAAAGGTTAGCCCCGCCATATCGGGCGCCGCCGGTGCCAGTGTCGACTTAACCATCGAAGGGATTGAAACCAAACTAACAGGGCGCCTCGCCCTGCAGGAAAACAACAGCACAACCATTCAGTTGCCGTTGCATCATGATCACCTGACAAGCATGCAGGTGCATATTGATAAATTGAGCAGAGTCGCTGCTTAAACTCTCTTGAGACGGTGAGGTGCGAACGTCAGCGCTTTACCGTCTCAACGATAGACGAGTGCCAATCGAAGTGTGTCAGCGCGCTTTTCGCTTGGGCTTGAAGCATCCCCTTACGGTTCGAGTATCCAACTCATTCTTTTGGAGCCCGAAGGGCAACCTGAGCGCATTCGATCAAGCTGTTTAATATCACAGAAGGTGTTTCGTCTCGCCTGCGCATAATGCCGATTGTGCGGAACCAGGTGAATGGGTACTCCAGCATTTCAATTTTTCCGGGCGCATTGGTTTCAATTTCGTATCGCGATGCGATTCCGATATGATCTGTTTGCGCAACCATGGAAATCATAAAGGGACGAGAGAACGACTCGATAACGGGGCGCGGCACTTCACGCCCCGCCGAAACATAGTGCACATCAAGTCGCCGACGGAACAAGGTCCCCTGCTCAGGCAACACCCAGCCGTATTTATCCAGGTCTTCCAAAGACTGTGGTCGCTTGATTGTCAGTGGGTGGCCTTTGCGGACCACAAGCCCCTGCTCATCTTTTTCGATTTCCATGACATCGATATCTGTTCGTTGTTGAGCAGATTCACACAATGAAAAAACAATATCGAGTTCACCGTTCGCCAGCGAATCAAGCAATCGGCGGGCAATATCGAAAACGATGCGGAGCTGAACATTTGGATACTCAGCTTTAAAAGCGAGGATCAACTGCTCAAAACCGGTAAACATAGAACTGACAGAAGTCCCGATGACCAATGTCCCCGCCTGACCATCCGTCAGCGCTTCCAGATCTGACAACGTATTGCGCATTTGCGCACGGATGGTAATCGCATGTCGATGAAAAGTATGACCAAACTGAGTGAGTTCGACACCACGCGAGCGGCGGACAAAAAGCGGGGCGCGCACCTCATCCTCCAGCGCTTGAATACTTTTCGACAAGCCAGATTGTGAAATCCCCAGCTCCTCCGACGCCCGGCTCAAACTGCACAGATCCGCAGTCCGCAGGAAATAATCGAGTTGCCGTAAATTCATGGTATTCCTTTCCGTCATGGATATTGAAGTATTTTGAATTTGCAGGAAAGTCATACGGCGCATAAAGTCAGAAGTCTAGACATCAAATCACCCGACACATAACAAGGAGGCTCTTATGTATCGCCCACTTTTGATCGCGGCCCTCGCTGCGACATTGTCACTACCAATCAGTGCTCACGCTGGATCGTATCCGGAAAAACCAATCAGAATCATTGTGCCGACCAACGCGGGCGGGTCCATGGATTCAATCGGCCGCATTTTCCAACGCACGTTTGAAGAAAAGAAAATCATCCCCCAGAAAACCGTCATTGTTAACCTCGCCGGAGCCGGCGGTACAATCGGCACCCGCAAAATCAAGGAGTCAGAGCCTGATGGATATACCATTGGCTTCTGGCATGATGGCATCATCACTTCGAAGGCGATGGGCGTTGTCGACTATGACCACACGGCCTTTGAAATCATTGGTATTTCTGGATATTCAGAACTGGGGCTCGGTATCCGCAAGGACTCTCCCTATACCACGCTAGAAAAAACCATTGCTAAATTAAAGGCAGAACCAAGAAGCATTAAAATTGCCACGAATATTGGGTTACCTGTCCACTTCAATCCGTTGATTATTTTTGATGAAGCCGGTGTTGATGCACTTATGGTCCAAACAGGCGGCGGTGCCAAACGATTGGCCTCCATCCTCGGCGGTCATACCAACGCCGCGGTATTTTCGGTTCCTGAGTTTGTTAAATTCAAGAAATCAGGCTTGGAGCCAATGGTTGTGTTCTCTGACAAGCGGAACAATTTGCTGCCAGATATAGGAACGGCAAAGGAAGCCGGTATTAATTTCTCCACACAATCAAATCGAATTTGGATCGCGCCAAAAGGAACACCCAAAGACGTCATCGCCTACCTGTCAAATGCCATCAAAACAGCAATGGATGACCCAGGTGTAAAAGAAGAGTTCGCGTCTCTCGGCGTCAACCCACAATTTAAGGGTCCGGCCGAGACGGAAAAATCGCTAAAAGCATACCTGCAGAAAGTTCTGCCGATGGTAGCCAAGGCGCGCACCCTCAAAAAGTAGTCTATTCAACTATGCGCTTGGTGCCTCCTTCCCTGAAACGGAAGGAGGCACCCCAACATGAGGCCGACCAACATAAGGAGCGGACACATGCGATCTTTCGTGCGCAAAACCGGATCAAACTTGATCCTGATCCTCTTTTGCATTTCATACGCAGCTTTTATCCTTTGGGGAGCGGCGGAGATACCACCCGCTTTCTTTGACCCCTTGGGGTCGGCCGCAGTCCCCATCGGCTGCGCAATACTTATCTTGCTTTTATCAACCTTACTGGTGCTTCAAAGCCTGAGGCAAAAGACCACAGTGGCAACAGAAGATCCATCTGACCTGGGTTATCGCCAGCGTTGGGATAAAGCAGCGGGCATTGTTCTTCTAACGGTTTGTTTTATTGGTTCAATGAGCCTTGGCTTGCTCGGATACGACACTGCTGCCGCCGCCTTTACGTTTGGAGCGGTCATCTTGTTGGGTGGCATTTCAAAACAGGTCTGCATTGTCGCCGCAGTGCTCGCGATCCTGATGGGATTTGGTGGGCACTACCTCTTTACTGAAATTTTTTATATCGATTTACCTAGCTGAAAGACCCATTCATGGAAGGTTTACTAGACGCCCTTACGTACGTGATGACTCCCGAGCCTTTTCTTTGGCTGTTGATTGGCATCTCGAGTGGCATTTTTGTTGGTGCTGTCCCCGGACTGGGCGGCGGCATGTTGATCACACTCGTTATGCCGTTGACGTTTTATATGGATAGCACTCAAGCCTTGATCATGATGATCGGCATGTACGTGGGCTCTGTCAGCGGGGGACTTATTAGCGCAACATTGCTGCGCATGCCCGGGACCCCTTCCTCGATCATTACGACATTTGACGGCTATCCTATGGCCCAAAAAGGCGAACCCGGACGGGCACTTGGTCTGGGGATCGGGTCGTCATTGATTGGAGGGTTGGTCGCCGGTTTTTTCCTTGTCGTACTCTCCCCGCCACTTTCGATCTGGGCTCTCAGTTTCGGCCCGTGGGAATATTTCACGATGGTCCTAATGGCATTGGTCCTGATCGCTTCCATCAGCCAAGGCTCAATGATTAAGGGCTTGTTGGCCGGCGTGCTGGGCATTACGGCAGCCCTTCCTGGTCTCAATGAGTCGGATGGCCAATTGCGTTTAACCTATGATTTTAATGAAATGGCAGATGGCTTTAATCTGCTGCCCGTTTTGCTGGGTGTGTTTGTGATGAGCCAGATCATCAAAGACAGCCTTAATATTGAACGTGTTGCGAAAATGAGTGGCAACGCCCGGGCAATTTTCCCAAGTTTGCGCCAATGGCTGGGCCACGGTACAAACATCGTAAGGTCGGCATGTATCGGAACCTGGATCGGTATTCTGCCGGGTATCGGCGCCAGCATTTCCTCAATGGTCTCCTATGGCGTTGCCAAAACCTTTTCCAAAACACCAGAAAAGTTTGGGACGGGTCACGAAGAGGGGATTATTGCGTCTGAAGCTGCCAACAACGCAAATGTAGGTGGTGCCCTCATTCCGCTGATTACTATGGGGATACCCGGCAGTCCTATTGATGCAATTTTGTTAGGTGCTCTGGTGCTTCACAAAATTCAGCCAGGCCCTCTTTTGTTTACAACAAACGCCCCATTTGTCTGGGCCTTGATCGCCGCCTATCTTGTCGCGAATATTTTAATGTTCTTTATCATGAAATACAGCGTCCGGCATATTGCACGGGCAATCCATTTCAATCGCGCATACCTACTTCCTGTAATCTTCGTGTTTTGTGTTATTGGTGCATACTCACTGAGCAACCGAATGTTCGATGTGTGGGTTGTTATTGGATTTGGCCTGATTGGGTTCTTTCTGGATCGCGCTAAAGTGCCGTTAGGACCTTTTGTGATTGGCTACGTTCTCGCCGGTGTACTCGAAGCGGAACTCCGTTCCGGATTACAATCTTCTCAAGGGTCTTTCATGCCAATGATTAGCCGCCCCATCTCACTGACCTTCACAATCGTATGCCTGATTACGCTGGTCTATCCGTTCTATGTGGATTGGCGTCGCAAGAAACGGCAGTCCCAAATAGAGACCGATCTTAACTAGCCCAACCAAATTTGACGCCAACATGCCCACCCTAAAATTAACCTGAGGTAAAACTGTGCAGAAGACCATCGAACCCCAAAACTTACTTTTTATTATGTCCGATGAACACAACCCCAAGATAACAGGTTGTTACGGCCACCCGATTGTTCAGACACCGAACATTGACAAGCTTGCACAAAGCGGGACCCTGTTTTCCTCAGCATACACCAATTCTGCCATCTGCGTTCCTGCACGGGCAGCACTGGCGACCGGGCGCTATGTCCATGAAACAGGCCAATGGGATAATTCGGCCGCCTATCGCGGCGAACAGGAAAGCTGGCACCACACCCTTCGCGATCACGGCGTCGGGGTGACATCTATTGGAAAACTTCACTTTAGAGGCGGAGATGACTACGGTTTTACAGAAGAACTTTTGCCGCTTCATGTTGTTGATGGCATTGGCGATTTAAAAGGGCTTCTGCGCAAAGAATTACCGCCGAAACCCAACACCGCGAACATGGCAAATGAAGCTGGACGCGGGGATAGTACTTACAACCAGTATGACACACGCATTGCCAATCGGGCGATTGAATGGCTGGCTCAACGCGCCGCCAACCCGTCGCAACAACCTTTTGTCCTTTTTGTCAGTTTTGTTATGCCGCACTTCCCGCTAATCGCACCTGACGAATTCTACGACCTTTATGAAAGATACTCTTTAGATGAATTGCGCCAGGGATTAACAGCACCGCCCGACAATCACCCGACACTCAACCGGGTGCGTCATTTTTCCAACTTTGATAAATTCTTCGACGATGAAAAACGAACAAAAGGACTTCGGGCCTATTTTGGCATGGTTTCAAAACTGGACAGCCAAATCGGCCGGGTAATCGCCTCGCTAAATGAAAATGGCTTTGGCAATAATACTCGGATTATCTACACATCTGACCATGGTGATAATCTTGGCAGTCACGGTTTATGGGGAAAATCTGTCATGTACGAAAATTCATCCCGTGTTCCCATGATCATCTCAGGTAAAGACATTCCAGCAGGCCAGCGGATTGAAACACCCGTCACCCTTGTCGATGTTGCGCCAACATCGTTGCATGCAACGGGTGTCGACGCATCGGAAAAGAACTACGTCGGAAGTTCACTCATAGACCTTGCGAACGAAGAGCAACCCGAACGCATTGCATTCGCAGAGTACCATGCCTCCGGTTCTGATACGGGACAATTCATGATACGCAAGGGCGATTGGAAACTGGTGTATTTTGTTGGGCAGCGACCTCAACTGTTCAATTTAAAATCCGATCCACTCGAGGTTAATGATCTTTGGGATCAACCAGAACACCAGGATAAACTTGGGGAATTGACCAAAGAACTTTATGCCATTTGCACCCCGGAAGATGTCAGCGCACAAGCGTTCCGAGAGCAACGCACGGTGATTGATGCGTACGGGGGTATGGAGGGCATTCTGAAAACAGTAAACATCCCCTATACCCCTGCCCCGGATTGACCGCTCAAGTCATCAACCTAACAAATAAACGCGCTCGTATTTTCACATCAAAAACACGTTTAACACATCTATAATGTATATTAATTAACGCCAAAAAGTCAATAAACGCGCCAAAAATGACCTTTGCGTCAAAATCACTGATTTAAATCCTGCACATACCATATTCCTCTTTTTTTACAGAGCATCCGGATGTACAACGGCATCGATGATTTAATATCAAGTATGCCCGTTAACGAAGTTTGCTTGATACTATCGGACCAACAACCTCGCTTTTCTTTGTAACTTTTATATGAATTATTTTTAACCGGGCCGCGCGGCTCACACCAAAGTATGATCGTGTTTGTCACGAACACACATGAAGGACGTACACAAATGACAATTAAAGCCAAAGTATTTGGAATTCTGGGTCTTATTCTTGTTCTCGCCTGGATTGGCTTGGGAACCGCCGTATTTCAATTGAGGTCATTGGCACCTGAGTTGATCGAGACAGAGGTCAAAGTGCAGAATGTTGTCGATTTCAGTGTGCCACTTATGAATGACATTGCGAATATCAAGACGGACGTGATCCAGGTCCAAGCCTGGCTGACTGACATCTCAGCTACGCGTGGCTTACCTGGTTATGATGACGGATTTGAAGAAGCTGAAAACTACGCTAAGAAATTCGCGACCGACGTTGCCTCAGCCAAGGCTAACGCAAAGACCCTGGGCATTTCAGAAGTTCTGGTCGCACTGGACCAACTGGAAGCCGCTTTCGGCCCCTTTTATGACGGCGGTAAGGTTATGGCTCAAGCCTATATTGATCAGGGCCCCTCGGCCGGCAATCCACAAATGGGCGAATTTGACACCGTCGCTGAAACCATGGGGGATGCGATCGATAAATTGGTCGCCATTGTCGAAACAAAGTCTGAGGAAAGTCTGACAGAGCTTAAGTCATTGGTCGGCGACGTCCATGACCATAATGATGATCTGGTCCAATTGATCATCATTATTTCTGCAATCAGCGCTGTCGCCATGGTGATTGGTGTTGCCTATCTCTATCAAACATTAACGCGGAGCTTTGCCGACCTGAATACTGATGTCGACACCGTTATGTCAGATAACACTGACGTCCTTTTGGCACTTGATCCGGCACGTTCGGATGAGTTTGGCCCGGTCGCGACAGCATTGGCGACTTTCGTGCAAAATAAAAAGGAATTGAAAGAAGCCGAAGCGGCAGAAATCGAGCAACGAACGCAGCGCCAACAAGAACGTAAACGTCAGATGAATGCATTGGCGGATCAATTTGAGCAATCAATTGGACATGTTGTTGAATCTGTATCTTCTGCAGCAACAGAAATACAGGCGTCTTCACAAACATTGGCTGACACGGCCGAACAAACCAGCGCGCAGGCTGGCAATGCGTCATCGGCTTCTGATTTGGCGGCTCAAAATGTCCAAACCGTAGCTGCCGCCGCTGAAGAACTTTCAGCATCGATCGCCGAAATCACCCGCCAGGTAACTGACTCTCTGGAAGCAAACCGGGATGCCGTATCAAAGGCAGATAAGTCTCGTGACACGGTGCAAGAGCTTGTGGTTTCTGCACAGAAGATTGGCGAGGTCGTCGAGATGATCTCTGATGTTGCGGAACAAACAAATCTGTTAGCCCTGAACGCGACAATTGAAGCCGCTCGTGCTGGGGAGGCTGGAAAGGGATTTGCAGTTGTCGCATCGGAAGTTAAAAACCTTGCCAACCAGACCGCGCGCGCGACGGAAGACATCCGTGTTCAAGTTTCCAACATCCAAAGCGTTGCAGAGGATGCAGCATCATCCATTAGCGAAATCGCTGAAAGCATCACGATTGTCAGTAACAATACGTCCAATGTTTCAGCCGCTGTAGAAGAACAAGATAGCGCAACCCAAGAAATTGCGCAGAACGTGGACCAGGCGGCAAGTGGAACGCAGGAGGTGTCCTCAAATATCTCACTGGTCACGCAAGGTGCTTCAGAGACCGGATCCGCCGCCTCAGAGATGTTATCTGCCGTCAGCGAACTGGCCCAGCAATCGGTATATCTCAATACAGAGGTTGAGAAGTTTCTGGCAGAAATTCGGAGCAATGACGAAGCCATCTAACCGCTCCGTCCGACCCACGAGATAAAACCTGGATCGCAAATGCAAAACTTCGGCATTTGCGATCTTTTTTTTAGTGGTATGATCATTACTTTTTCCCTTAGGATTGCGTTTTCCCAGAGGAACGAGATCTATTGATGGTAGCCCAAGCGCCCGGTGAAGGACTGGATTCCCCGTATCCCCTCAAGTCACAGTTTCAGCGATACGTCTTGCCTGGCTTGATTATCTTGACCATCGCAATATCACTGATCATGGGTAAAGGAAGCACTTGGCTCACCCAGAACATTTACCTCCAAGTCTCTGAAAATCGTGCGGCATCTATCGACGTCGCCCTCAAAAACGAGACCGCCGCAAGCTGGGATCTATTGCAACGGAACAAAAACCCACAGGCAGTATTTGAAACTCCTGAGGGGCGTATTCTGTTGGACGCCATTCGCAAAGAAGTTCGCAAGGTACGCGAACTGGGACTTTCGCATCTCAAAATTTACGGTGACGGCGGGCTTATTTTATTCTCCACTGAAGAGAATGAAATCGGCACCTCTGACCCCAGCGAAGGTTATCTGGACGCTTCCAATGGCGTCCGGAGCCTGATCGAAAAAGAGTTGCCAGACGGAACCCTGCTTTATGAGCTTTACGTAAAAGTACCTGACAACACACATGGCACCGTCATGGAACTATATGAGCCGGTCGACTATCTGGATGCCATCGTGGAACAAGTCATCATCCCTGCAATCATATTTCCGATTGCTGTTTTATTGCTTGTTGGCGGCATGATGTATCGACTGGTCTTCAATGCTCAGGCGGATATCAACTATAGAACCGATTTAATCACCAGATTCCGCAACCGCCTGCAACGGCTTGTCTCCGACGAAGCGGTTTCAGCTTTGCGCTCGACAACGGACGATGGGGCCGTGGCCTCACATCGCGTCAGAGCGACAATCCTGTTCTCGGACATTCGTGGATTTACTGACTTTTGCGAGCATGAAACGCCAGAGCGCATTGTTTCCTTTCTAAATACATCGCTGGGGATTGTGATAGATGCCGTCCATCAGCACTCAGGCAACGTCGACAAAATGATTGGCGATGCCGTGCTAGCGTACTTTCATGGTGAAGACGCAGTTGATCAGGCCTTGTTGGCTGCAAAAGAGGCTCAAGCCAACATGGCGCGCGCCGATTTATCCCGTGGTATCGGCATTGGTATATACTCTGGAGACGTCATTATTGGCACCGTCGGCACCGCAGAAAGAATGGACTTCACGATCATCGGTGACACCGTGAACGTCGCCTCTCGTTTATGCTCGCACGCGAAGATAGGTGAAATCATTATCGACCTTGGGTCGCTTTCGACGTCACAAACGGAAGTTATGGGAACAACAGAAGAAGAAGTACATGTTAAGGGCCGGGAAGAAGCGCTGAATATCATGCGCCTCACCTAAATTTCTTTATTTGCGGATATATGGTTCTTGTTTTAGGCGCATGATTACCTAAACCCTCTAAACCTAATTCTCTATTCAACTGTAGCCTCACCCCTTATTATTGCTTAAACTGGGCGCAGCGTTAAATAACTGAGGCAAACCGAAGCGTGAAGACAGGCTCATTAAATCTCCGTTTCAGACGCTTGGTCACATTTTGCCTCCTATTCGTCGTTCTGGCATGGGTACTGGCTGTAAAGTTGGTATCAGATGAAGCTACGGAGCTTAGGCAGAGCCTAGCTCGTGACGCAGATCATTCGGCCGTCGTCCTCCAAAATGAATCTCAACTTATCCTGCATTACGCAGACAATTATATTCGATCCGTACGGCGTGAGCTTTTAAGGTTCAATGATCTTGATGCAGTCCACACTTATTTAGCTGAAGTACCTTTGGACACATCAATTGTTTCTCATATTACCGTATCCGATCGTGAGGGACGTGTTGTTTTTTTGTCGCGTGGGAAGATAAAGCCAGGTTCGTCGTTGAGCGACCGGGACTACTTTAAGAAAACGAAGGACCTTGAGAAAGATCAACTCTACCTGTCACTACCCCACAAGGGGCGAAACACAGGCAAAGTAACTGTACGTCTTGTCAGACCGATGCACGACGCAAATGGGGACTTTTACGGTGTGATCTTTGCCGCAATCGAAGACAAAAAACTAATGTCCTTTTTCAATACAACGAACCAGAACAAAAACAGTTTTGCGATTTTGATAGGAAATGATTCAGTTGTCCGCGCCCACTCAAAATATCCGTCGTTATCTCAACAGGCGACCGATAGCATTTCCGATTTGTGGGGACGTGTCAGTCAGGAAACAAGCGGCGCATTCAAACTTAAAGACAAGACAGCCGAAAGCGATACGTACCACAGCTATCGTCATATTAACGAATATCCCCTGATCGCCTTAACCGGCCTGAACGTTGCTGACATAGAGGTTCATCTCTCGCATTTTAGATATTCATCCTATGGTTTTGCTGCCCTCATTTCCATCGGTGTTTCAATTGCCTTGCTGCTCTATCAGCGCACTTGGCTCGCCGGGAGGGCTCTGGAAGATCGTGAGCGCACATTCCGCCGCATCATTGATAATATGCCCATCGGGATGTCATTGAAAAAGAAAGACGGAACCGTCACGCTGGCCAATAAGCAGCTCCTGGATTGGTGGGGGGTCGATGAGCATGAGGCGTTAGGACGACGAACTGATGACATCACAAAGGACCCACCTGAGGCCATCGCAACCCGGCAGCGCATCGAACGCGAAGCATGGGAAACGGGGAAAATTCTAATCCGGCGTCAAGCTGACAAACAACGTCCCGACGGCAATCTACAACACATTTCGATCTCAAAAATTCCGGTTCTTGATGATGATGGTGTCACAGTTGCCCTATGCACCATGATCGAAGACGTCACTGAACGGGTACGTGCTGAAAATGTTCTTAAAACCGCTAACGACGAACTTGAGAACCGTGTTCATGAAAGAACACGAGAACTCGAAATGGCACGGGACCAGGCCGAAGCTGCAACCCTTTTGAAATCTCAACTCATAACCACCATGAGCCACGAGCTGCGGACGCCTCTGACCTCCATTATAGGTTCCCTACGCCTCATAACTGAAGGTGTGATTTCACCAGCATCTGATGACGCAGAAGAACTGTTGGAAGTGGCAACAAGAAATGGCGATCAACTTGCCTTGTTGGTAAATGATATCCTGGATACAGAAAAACTTGATTCCAAAGCACTTGAGTTCAATCTAATCCCTCTCGATCTGACAGCACTCGTAGAAGAAGCGTTGGTCCTTTATGAGGGTTATGGGGAAGAATATAAGGTCCGGTTCCTGCTCAAAGACAATACCCCGGACATCGGGGTTCTTGCGGACAGGTCACGTTTACTGCAAGTCATGGCAAACTTACTTTCTAACGCGGCCAAGTTTTCGAAAGAAGGCGGAGTTGTTTCTGTATCAGTTGTTGAGCGCAAGGACCTGGCCGAAGTTCGTGTCACTGACACCGGAATGGGCATCCCCGAGGACTTGCGCCCAACCATTTTTGAAAAATTCGTCCGCGGTGATAACAATGACGCGCGAAACACTGGCGGCACCGGACTGGGCCTATACATCGCCCGCTCGATTGTTGATGCGCACAAGGGCACCTTGGGGTTTCAAACGGAAGTGGGCAAAGGGACAACCTTCATGTTCACCTTGCCGCTCGTAAAAACAGTCCCCCCTAACGCATAGTGTCCTCAAACAGACAGGGCGGTTTTTTATTGGATTTTCCGTTTATTTCAGCCATTTTGTCTGTGTTTTCGGCATTTAACCGAAGCGGGCCGTTGCTTGCAAAAGCTGAATGACTTTATCAGCCGCAGTCAGGCTTTGGCGCGAAACCATTCACAATAGAGAATTGTAGTTGAACGACTGTGGAAGCTTTGAAATACGGCGAGAGCCCGGATAACGAAGACTTTCAACCCATGCCTTTTGGTCGCTGGTTATCGATGGGCATCGGTGTCTCGTTGGCATTACATGGGGTGATCGTTGCCGGTTTCATCGCCATAAATTCGCTTACATCTGCCTTACCTGAAGCAGAGCAGACCAGCGTTGAAGTGATCTTTGAGCCGGAGCCGGAGCCGGAGCCGGAGCCGGAGCCGGAGCCGGAGCCGGAGCCGGAACCTGAACCTGAGCCTGAGCCAGAACCTGAGCCTGAGCCTGAGCCTGAGCCTGAGCCAGAACCTGAGCCCGAGCCAGAACCGTTGCCCGAGCCTGAGCCTGAGCAAGAACCTGAGCCAGAACCAGAACCGTTGCCCGAGCCTGAGCCTGAGCCGGAACCCATTACCGAGCCCGCACCGGAGCTTGAGCCGGTTCCTGCGCCAGAACCAGAACCCGCGCCGCAACCCGTTCCTGAGCCTGAACCGGCTCCATTGCCGGAACCTTTAACAGACACGATAACTGAACCGGAACCGACACTTCAGCAGCCTCCGCTGCCGACCCCACGACCGAAACCTCTGGACATTCCGCCGCCCCCCCAACTTAAGGAAGGCAAATTTGTCGATGGCAAAGAAGACCTCAGCAAAGATGATAACAACACGGCGGGAGGTGGTGATGACAAAAGCAATACCGGTGATGGAGCGGAGGCCCTTGAAGGGGAAAGTCTAAAAGACCTTCTCAATACAGTTATTTTTGAGGAAACAGAAGCTTTTGGAGACGTTTCCATCGCCAATGGAGAAGAGAACGACCAAGAACAGCAAGATGTGGCAGGACCTGATGACGGCACGGGTGACAATTCAGGACAGGGAATAGAAACCGGAACGGGTGCCGAGCTAACCCAATCCGAACGAGATATTATATTGGCCCAGATCATAAAATATTGGCGCTTCAATTACGCCACTTCAGCGACGGACAATCTGATCCTCAATGGATCGGTAATGGTCTTGCCTGACGGTATGCTGGCCCCGCCCTTCAATGGCAAAACCCCCTGGAACCCTGGCAAAGCCATGCCACAGTACGACGAAGCGTTGAAGAACGGCAACACGTTCATGTCAAACCTGCTATACAGTTTTTATACAGCACTTCGCCTGTCCCAACCGCTTGAGTTGCCGCCCGGCACCGAAGGAACCTGGCCCCGTAAAATCTCCATAAGTTTCCGCTTCAAAGATTTACCCCATCGACAATTCTAATTCTGTGCACAACATTCGAAGGGCCTAAGATACAACGAGATTGCACCTCAGCCGGAAAACACGTCTATGCCCTTTCGTCGATTGCCGCACGGGTTTATTCTGCGCATCGCAGCCTTGCTTTTTGGCTCTTGAGACCCACAAGATGTAGAGACGCATTAATTCCAGATTCGTTCAAAACGACATCCCTGCTAAAGAAATAAAGGCACCTGAATGGCGACCGTTAAAATCGAAAATCTACGCAAGTCTTTCGGTCCGGTTGAGATTTTGCACGGACTATCCTTCGACATAGCGGATGGTGAGTTTCTGGTTCTGGTCGGTCCTTCTGGTTGTGGCAAGACAACCTTGCTGAGGATGCTTGCGGGCCTCGAAGAAATCTCTGACGGGCTGGCTTATATTGGTAATGACCTTGTTAATGATGTTCCCGCGCAAAAGCGGGACGTCGCCATGGTCTTTCAAAACTATGCGCTTTATCCACATATGAGCGTTGCCGAAAACATGGGGTTCTCGCTTAAATTGGCAGGCTATTCAAAGCAAGACATCGCGCAAAATGTGGCACGCGCTGCCGAAATTCTCGATATCACGCCTTTGCTCGACCGCCGACCGAGTAAACTTTCTGGCGGGCAACGCCAACGGGTTGCGATGGGCCGGGCCATCGTCCGCCAACCCCGCGTCTTTCTTTTTGATGAACCACTTTCAAACCTCGACGCAAAACTGCGGGTGCAAATGCGCACAGAAATGAAGGCTTTGCACCAACGGTTGGCGACAACAACCATTTACGTCACTCATGATCAGGTTGAAGCCATGAGCATGGCGGATCGCATCGTCATCATGAACCACGGCCGCATCGAACAAATCGGCACCCCCATGGACCTTTACGACAACCCTGAAACGCTTTTTGTTGCGGAATTTATCGGCACTCCAGGCATCAACCTTCTACACGGTCACCTTGACACCAGTACCGAGGCCGCCACTCTTGTATTAGACGACGGCAAACGAATACCAATCGGCCCGGACATCACTACCGCCCCAAATGGCCATCCCGTTATCTTGGGGATACGACCGGAAGACATCATCCTGGATCCAGGGCCTGAGATTACGGTACCGGGCGCCGAGCTGATGGCACAGGCCTTGTTCATTGAACCCACGGGTTCTGAAACGCTTGTCACCCTGAACTGGGGGGAGACCCAGCTTATCAGCACCAGCAAACAACGTCTAAACTTCGGCGCGGGCGCACAGGTTACTTTCGCGTTCAATCCCGAACGACACCATTTGTTTGACGGGGCGAGCGGCCAACGCATCCATAAGCGCCCGATTGACTCTCCACAGACTGTATAAACGCAGACAAAGAGCTACCGATGCAAATTCCCGCCCGACCCTCAACGCCCGCCGGCAATCAGGCAAAACACCCCAGTGAATTGCCTGAATGGGCCGTTCACAAAATGACCCAACGGCGCGGCTCTCGTTATGCGTATACGGAGATCGACCCAAAAAAAACGGCCTTGATCGTGATTGATGTGATGCAGGACTATCTGGAAAACACTCCGACGGTCGCCTCAATCATTCTACCAATCAGTCACTTGGCTGATGCTCTGCGTTCCAAAGGTGGCACCGTCGCCTGGGTATCCCCCGCTCCGATGGATAAGCACAATCCAAATCTGCAAACGTTATGGGGCGCACAGCATTACAGCGCGATTGCTACAGCGACCTGCGCTCAAACAATCTCTGAAAAGCCTGACTTCGCAACCGGTCTCAACCCTGATGAAGGCCATGACCTGTTCGCTCAGAAAAATAGCTACAGCGCCTTTTTCCCCGGCCAATGCGACCTGCCCGAACAGCTCAATGGGCGCGGCATTGATACGGTCGTAATCACCGGTGCGCTGACCAACATCTGCTGCGAAAGCTCCGCGCGCGACGCTGCCGCACGCGGCTATCGTGTGATCCAAATCGCCGACGCCAACGCGGCACGAACCGACGAAGAACACCTGATGGCCCTCTACAACATCTTTCGAAATTTCGGCGATGTCAGACTGACAGCAGATTTTTTGGAGGCTTTGGGGGAGGGGTAGCAAACAATAACGACCCTCTTCGAAAATATTGGGGAACCGTTTACTCCCCCCGAAAACGCTAAGGTTTGGTTGTTATTGCTTTGATCTCTGTTAAAATTTGTGCATGACAAAAGCTCTTTACGTTGTTGTAGAAGTTGCAAAAAAGGCCTTCGACATCACGATTCGATGGTATCAAATTCAACTAATCTTTGCAGTAGCGATGCTGATTTTTGTCGTGTACGGATTGGCTCACGTTTAACGCCCGGTTAAATTTTGTGTTTCGGTGTGGGGTTGCGTTCCCACGTCGATTGCTCCAATCCGCCTAGTTGCTGCCAAGTTTTCCTTGGTGTCTTGTCGTGGTAGTGCGGCTTGATAGCTACATCTCGCTCGTAGGCAATCTGCCCACGTGAAATCGCGTTATTGGCGGGTAGCCGAAACCCGTTGCTCATCAGTTTTTACCCACTTTAGTTTCGGGTCTGGTTTCTGCCACACTTGGCGCTGTACCCGTTGTGCTTGTGCCGTTCTCGACAGGTTCTAAAGATGTGGCGAAACTGCCCGTTTTCGGGTCTGTGCCAGAACCGTCAAGCAAAGCGCCCCACTTGTTAATGTCTCCCATATCGGGCGGATCACTGCGCACTATGTGGTCCAGCATATCTTTTCCGGCTTCGCGAAGCCGTTCGATTTCTTTTCTGGCTGGAAACAATGCATTTTCTGTATGGTTGAAAGCATTGACGGCACCCATGTATCGATCATACCAAGAGTTATTTTTATCTGCGCTGGCGTTAAACCAGACCAGCGCTTTAGCTACGGCAGTCTTTCAATTACCCATCGTTTTGATTCCTATTGCCGTTACGAGAGCAGTTCATATCCCTTAAAAGGTCATTCTTTATAAACACCCTCTTCACCCCACCTGCTCCCGATAACCAACTCCCAACTCGTTCGCCGCGATATCCAGGGCGATCGAGAGGCCTCCTAAAATTTTGTGGCGGTTCCAGCCGGGGACCCTGCGGGCATAGGTTTCGGCGTCTTCGTTCATGATGACGATGAACTCGACCAATGAGGTGCCCATCAGGCCGAGGGTGCCGAACAGGTTGGCGAGTTTTTTGCGGGCCCAGATATATTTCTCCGTCTCTGGCAACTCGACACCGCCGCCAATGGAGCCTAGGTGCGACGCTTTGGGACGGCCTTTGTATTCGGCGACTTCGGCTAAATATTCGATACGTTCCCATGTATCGAGTTGGCGCTGATCAATAACACCGCGTGCCATAAGACGTTCGCCGTAACTCTTGATCAGGTGTCGCCCTCCCATGCGTTTGACCACGTCTTCTTTTCGGGCACGTTCAGGGGTCATCAGAACAAGGTCAGGTGTTTTTGGATTGCGTTTACGTTTTGCCATTTCGGTTTTTCCTTTATAGGGGGTGAGCGATTGTTCTGACGTTCACGTTAATCACGGGCCCTTACGCAGTTGGATCAATAGGTTTTCCGCCCGGGTTGCCGGACGGTCATCCAAACCCGACTGATCACGCTCCAGGGTCCAAAGAACCATGGCGAGGGCCGCCACATGGGCCAGATGCGAGCACTTGCTGGCCGGGTCAGTTCGTAGCCCCTGCCCGTTCCAGGCTTTGAAATGCTGTTGCAGGCTTTCTGCGTAAAAGCTCCAGCGAACATCGTCAGCAACGCCACGTTCCGTATCAAGGGAAGCTGTTGTCGCCATGCTTTGCATCATCTCCAGCATAAACGCGGTTGCCTTGGCGCCAGCGTCAGGCTTTGGCAGACAATGAGAGCCCATCTTTCCGGTTTCCTCGCTCGGCATGTACATGGCGTTATTCTCCTGTTTGATTTTGTTCCGTGTTGGGCGGACTGCTGAGCACTGCGGTAATCTTCGCGTAGAGACGCATCCCAAGATTCCGCCCCAACTCCAAATCCCCCACAAGGTTAGGATCATTGGCGACATCAATCCCAAACCGCGTCGGGCTGACACCTTTGGACTTGCAGTAGGTGCGGATGCGCTCGGCTAGCCGTTCCGGTGTGAAAAGTGGTTGTTTCATAATTCCTACATAAAAGGTTAATTCCTTTTGTAAATAGGATTTATTGCATTTTTCCTTTTATCATTGCATAAATAGGATATTTCCTTCAATATGCAGCGAATCGAGGAGACAATCGCATGCATGATGATGGACCCCGCAGGGCTTTGCGCATGGCATTGGCCGCCAATAGAATGGATATGAAGGAGCTGTCCGCACGCCTCGGTAAAAACGACAGTTACATCCAGCAATATTTGAACCGCGGCACGCCAAAAGAACTGGCTGTTGCGGATGCGGTCGCCATATCACAGGTTGCCGGCATTGAGCTTAAAGATCTTGTATCACCTGAAACACGGGTCGCATTGGGGCTTGATGACCACAGCACTGCCGCAAAAACACCCTCAAACCTGCCTGAACACAACGCAATTCTGACACAATCGCCTGCAACCATTCCGGCCCCTTCTGATATGAACACTGACTTATCGGTGTTCGGTACAGTTGAATGCGGCGATGGTGATTACATGGAATTTACGGATACCTTTCAAATCAAAAGGCCACCGGTTTGGGCCGGGCGCGACGACGTCTATGCCGTTCGCGCCTCAGGCGAAAGTATGACGCCGCGGTTTTTCCCTGGCGAAATTGTTCTGGTGGATACCAAGCTGAAGCCGCGCCACGGCAACGACGTGATTATTCAACTTCATGATGGGAATGGTCATAGCGGCATCAAACGGGCGATGTTGAAAATTTACATTAAGAAATCGCCAACGATTTATGTCTTCTCGTCGTATAACCCAGACTACGAACAGAATATTGAAATTCCAGTCGAGCAGGTAAAAAGTGTCGACGTCGTCGTGCCTGCAAGCGAACTGCTTGGGGGGTGACGTGATTATGTACTCCCTCACAACCAGACGCCGAAACTGGGTCTCAATGGTTTTCGCGACAGTCCTGATCGGGGGCTGCAGCTTGACTGAACCAACAGGGCCCATCACCCTGGATCAGAAAAACTACCAAAAACCCTTGCGAAGCGAGCGCCTCTATGGGGTGTCAACGGAACTCACAAACCAACAGGCACTTGCACAATCGCTTTATCTTTTAGGCGCTCAATATGAGCAAAGACCGATTACGGAAGAGAGCCTGGTTCAGGCTTTTTATCTTTATTTAAGCGCCGCCGAACTGAACTCGCCAATCGCCCAGGCGAAAGTCGCGCAAATGTTTTCTTTTGGATTGGGAACCGAGCAAAACCCTATCGAAGGTTATAAGTGGTGGTATATCGCAGCCGTTAACAATAACCAGCAGGCCTTGCAATATTTGAGCACAGCTGCGCAAGCGCTGTCGGAAGCCGATAAAACCGCTGCTGAAACCATCGCCAGAAGCTGGCTTTCCGGCTTTAGCGAACCGCCAGCAGCAAATGATGGTGCAAATTAAGTCTCTGACAGAGGCTTAAGACGTTACCATTTCAACTTTAACACCAAGACTCCGCAAGCAGTTCCAGTATTCCGGGAACGTCTTCGCCACGCAGTCGGGGTTCATAATCAGTATGTTGTCGCGCTTGAGACCTGCCAGCGCGAAGCTCATGGCGATGCGATGGTCATCAAATGAATCAACAATTGCCTCAGGCGCATGGGATACCGCCTGACTTCCACCCCGCACAAGCAAGTCGTCTCCGATCACTTCCGATTGCCCCGGATCGATCCTGTTAAGCCCCCGGTGAATAGCTTCAATCCGGTCGCATTCCTTTACGCGCAGGTTCTCAATCCCTGTAAATCGCACAGGGGTTTCATTGAAGCTTGCCAACACTGCCAGCGTTGGAATCGAGTCCTGGATTTGGCTGCCGTCTATGGTTTCTGGTAAATGGGGAAAGCGCTCGATCAGAAAATGCGAACGGGCATCAGGTTGCGCCATGTCTGAAGGCACAACACCCAGGTCAATCGCCCCTCCCGTAAGCACCTCAGCGGCCCACAAATACGTTGCAGCCGACGCATCAGGCTCTATCGCATAGTCACAAGATTGGTAGCCCGAGGGCGCAATTCGCCATGCATTATCGCCGCACTGTTCGGCCCGATTGCCAAAAGCAGCCATGACAGAATGTGTAATATCGATATAGCCTCGGCCACCGATCTGCCCCCCGGCTATCCGTATTTCCAAAGGCGCATTCCCGCAGGCAGCCATCATCATCAAGGCAGAAATGTATTGGCTGGACAATTGACCATCAACTTCCAATACATCAGCATCAAACTTTCCGTTGCCCTCAACACGAACGGGCGGGTAGCCGTTGGCATCAGACACTGTCACGCCAATTTCACGTAGTGACTTTACTAACGGCCCGATCGGACGTTTGCGCATGTGAGCGTCCCCGTCCAGCACGACTTCCCCGTTAACAAGTGCCGCAGCCGCGGTTAGAAACCGCATCGCCGTCCCGGCATTCCCCAAGAACAAAGGATCCGCTGGCACGGTTAACCTGCTGCTCCCCTTAACTTGGACCGTCGTCTCATCAAGCACCTGAATGTCGACCCCCAATTCCCGCAAGGCCGCCGTCATATATTTTGTATCATCACTGACCAACATGCCGGAAAGCTGACTGGTTCCTGTTGCCAATCCCGCCAACAAGAGCGCCCGGTTGGTCACAGATTTTGACCCCGGCAACACGACTTTTCCAACAAGCGGTTTCGCAACAGGCGACACCCGCGCCAACGGCTGCACAGTATCCTGATCCAACGTAGTGGTATCGGTTTCCACTTACCAAACTCCCCAATAATGAAACACTCATCGCCACCGTCACGAAGGGCTAACCATCGATGAAGCGGCAATTGTGATAGGGATGGAATATCTGACCCCCCTTAACAACTCAAGCGCAAGATCACAGCTCGCGCACACCGACACCCAACCCGCCGCATCTCAAAAAGCTTTTTCCTCTTGACGAAATGATTTTTCCTCTTTAAAAGGAATATGGTAATTTCCACTTGCGGGATAATGATTATGACAACCGTCGAATTTACAACGACCTTCGGCAACAACACACTCCTCATTGTCGCCACAGTATCACCCATGGAACCCGCTATTGCCTCGGGGCCATACGCGCAACCGGCATCAGGCCCCGATGTCGAACTTGTTTCATGCCTGTTGCAAGTCGATGATCTTTATACGCCCTTCATGCCACAGGGGCTGGGCGTCTGGGACAGACGGCGCAACCGATATGACAGCCTGATGAGTTTAATTGATGAGGACGCGGTCCAGACGGCAATTGATCAGGGCGGGATCGCCGCATGAAAGATCCACATGTTAGAACCACTTACGGCCGCGCCTTCATTTTCTATTTATGCGTCCTGCTGGAGCTCACAGCAGGCATATTTATGACATCGATTAGGGGACCAAGATGTTTTTCATAGGACCGCCAACGCTCTTTCGATGATTTGTAAATAGGTTGACGAACCTGCCAGACGCTGGCCGTCTTAACGGAACGTTCCGTCTTATAGAATTCCAACACCCGAGGGTCCCATTCGAGCCCAACAAAATCTAAAAGATCGCGTGCTGTCGCTTCCTGGTTTTCCACAAGATCTTCATATTTCAGATTGTAAATGGGTATCGGCAGTTCAGTGCGCCAATGTTCCATAATTCGGTTATGGTCGTTGATCGCATGGCCGATATCAGCGAGGTCAAACGCAAAGCCCATGCCGCCACGCGCCATTTTGAAATTAGTAAAAAAATTAGAAACGGCAACATCACGTGCATCACGCTGCAGATGGATTATCTTTGCATTCGGGAAAATCAGTGCAATCAAGCCGAGGTGTTCAAAGTTATGGGGCAACTTATCGACAATACGCGAGGCTGTATCGTCAAGTTTGGCTATTTTCTGTAAATAATAAATCGCCGCATGTTCGGCAGTCCGTTCGTAAAAAGATCGCATACATTCCGGGTAACGTACATTGGTCTTCAACACACTCGACATCATGCGGGTAATTGCCGGAAGAATACCGAGCTCGCCAGCTCCAAAGATATCTGGATGGCTGCATAGAATTTGTTCCGTTAGGGTCGTACCGGAACGCGGCATACCACAAACAAAAATCGGGCGTTTACTGGGATGACCGACACCTCCCCACTTATCGAATAACTGAGCATCAAATGATTTAATGATGCGGTCAGTGAAGCGCCGTGAGGGCACACTTGAATAACCTATTACCTTGTTGACCATGGCATTCGCCCGCCGGGCATGCTCGAATGCATGGTCATAATCACCGTGCTTTTCATAGACCTTGGCAAGGGCAAACGACATTGCCGCGCGGGCCTCGCTCGGCAACAGTAGGTTGCGTGCGAACTTTTCCATTTTTTCAAGGACAATAGGATCATCCGGGAAGACCCGTGCATTAACCAGCGCAGCGAAAGATCCCGGATTTATTGCCGCAGCGCGCTCGAAATGTTCAACCGCTTCATCGACGCGGCCAATTTCCAAAAGAAGACTGCCAAGTGTCCCATGTGCGTCAGCAGCACCCGGGTGAAGCTTTAAAGCCTCTAACAAATCAACTTCTGCTGTGGCGTAGTCTTTTTCTTCAACCCTCAACAGAGCGCGAGAAATCAGCATCGCCGGCGACTCCGGGGTCAATTCTTCGAGCCGCTTAATGCTTGAAGACGCGTCTTCAAGATTGCTCATTTCCAACTGTGTACGGGCCAGCCTATTCAATGCGACCGTGTTTTCGGGCTCAACTTCGAGGACTTTTTTCAATTCTTTTGAGGCAAGGAAATATCGATCCTGGCGGTTGTAGAGAGCCGACAGTTCCAATCGAAAGTCGACACTTTCCGGTTCAAGCTCAATGGCTTCTTGTAGTTGATCTTCCGCCTCTTGAAAACGGTCCGCAATGGCGTAGGTGCAAGCCAGCTTAACGTGTGTGACAGAGTCACTAGGATTATCATCAACTTCACCGCGCATTCTCTCAATCGCTTCGTCAATACGCTCAAGCGCAATCAGAGCCGATGCCTCGCCATCTATTGCGTTACGCAAATTCGGCCGAAGTCGCAAGGCACGCCGGTAAGTGACCAATGCTTCGTCTGAACGTTCCAAGCGCATTAAAACACCGCCCAGGTTTGAGAGGAGTTCCGGTTTATCTGGCTCTCGATGACTGGCTTCCGTGAAGGCCTGAAGCGCGGCGTCCAGCTCTCCCTTAACCAACAAAATACAGCCCAGTCGATTAAATGCGGTACCATCTGGATCGGTCATCGATATCGCGTTGTTCAAAGACGTAAATGCGCCCTCAACATCATTTAAAAGAAGTTGCAAAAAACCAAAATCACTGGCCCATGCCGCATTTTGAGGAGGGCAATCGAGGACAGAAATCGCAAGTGATGTCGCATCTTCAGTTTTACCCAACTGAAACAGGGCCGCAGCGAGCAAACAGCCGATTTCATTCTTATCGCAGATACCTTTTTTGAGAAGAACACGGCAAGCTCTCTCCGCAGACTCGTGCTCACCTTCTTGAGCAAGTACCCGGGCTTCTCTAAGCGCCTGATTGTTTTGTTTGCTCATAGAGTGATCGCTAACGAGTCGTTGTCAAATCGTCTTCTCAAATCATACAGTTTTAGAACAGGATAATGTCATCAGCATGAATCAAGCTCGCGTTGGTATCGGCTGTGCCCGCAGCAATGCCTGTAATACCGCTCAATTTGACTACATGTGACCTGGTAATGCTTAGATGATTTGTGCCAATTAAGTTGGTAGATCCCAACGTGGTCGTTGTCGTTATCGAAGCAGTCTTCACGATACCACCCAGAACATATAAATTATTTCCAGACGTTAAACCAAAGACGTTTAAGGTATCATTTAACCCAGCTTTGCTAACCTGACCATTAATTTTACCAAAAAGATCGGCCAGATTTACCCCCTTAAAGAGCGAGTTTGCGCCTAGGTTTACAAAATTACCCGCAGTATTGGAATTGTTAGCAGAGAAGGTATTTACAGTTTTAGTCGCCTTAGCGGCACCCGTAACCTGTAGTAAATTAGCTATATAGCTATTACTTGACGCAACATGTTTAAGCAGGCTTTTTCCAATGTGAATTTTATCTGCTTCGGTGCGGTCAAAATCTGTAACAATATCGTCGATAGGCGCTGATGCGGGACTGGCGGTGTTTGTTTTCGCATTCCCCACGACGCCACCCTGATAGGTGGCAAAACGGAATGCATCGGCACCTATGCCGCCAGTTATCGTATCTACTCCGTCACCCCCAATGATTAAATCATCTCCGCCGCCGCCATTCAACGTATCAGCGCCGGCGTCTCCCGTAATCGTATCGGCGCCATCTCCAGCGGTAATTATATCGTCGCCATTTTGGCCGGATATTTTCATAGCAAACGAGTTACTTGCAGTAATCGTATCGTTACCATCATTTCCGGTAATGGTTTCAATGTCTGCCACAGCAAGAGAATTATCCCCCGTGTTATTGAGGTTAAGCGTATCCGTACCATCGCCGCCATCGATTGTAGTGCCGTCCAACGCCAGGCTGGTATAACTGATCGTATCATTGCCAAAACCACTGATGACCGTTTCAATATTGCCAACCGAAAGCTCATCGTTACCGACATTGTCCAGATTAAGAGTATCTGTGCCATCGCCGCCGTCGATAGTGGTGCCAACCGACGCAAGGCTGGTATAACTGATCGTATCATTTCCGGAACCGCTGGTAATTGTCTCGATGTTACTTACCGAAAGTTCATCGTTACCGACATTGTCCAGATTAAGCGTATCCGTACCAGCCCCGCCATCTATAGTCGTTCCGGTCAATGCAAGGCTGGTATAATCGATCAAATCGTT
>JBLXEY010000012.1:0-67310 GCA_048262655.1 Rhodospirillales bacterium
GTAAATCGGTCCAAACAGGACCATAACCAGAACAGATTCTACTTATGAATGAGGATAAGTTGGGGAGCAGGTCAAAACCAATAAGAGGTCCTTTCGGTTCGGTTTTTCAAACCAGAAGGGTTATCCTTTTTCATTTATCATAAACAAAGATAGTGCTCCTTTATTCTATATTAGGAAGCCAGCATTTAATAAATTATCCTTAGATAAGCAGAAGGTGTTAAAAGAATTTAAAAAATATGGGGCAATAGAGAACGGTAGAGGGGAAGTATCCTTTAAAATTGAGAATACGAAAGTTGCATATCATGTGACAAAATTTCTTTTCTAGAGTTCGGTTGAATTTACTTTAACTAACGGAACGCTCGTACAATTCAGTGAAACAACGTCTTAAACATGGCGTGAGTAATATCGATTTCTGTCTCAATTCACCGAGGCGGCTGGTACGCCAATTTTCATGAGTATTTTTTATGTTCGAAGCAAGGTTTGCTAAAGCGAAAGCGGTCGATGAACTGCAGTCCGTGACGGCAAGCCGGGGAAACCGGGTTAACCTGAGCGCCTGATCATCCGGCTGTGCGTGCGTGCGGGCAGGGCTGCAGGCCAGCCCCGATCACATGGGTTTCAGCTTTTCCCGGCCCCTCCCTGTCTTCTAACGGATCGCACCCGGTCAGATCCTGTTTTTTAATCCCGTGCAGCTTCCCCCCGACTGTGTTACAAGTTAAGGGGTACGAGCCCGTACGCTTACCATTCCCCTACGGGTCAATACGATGAACCAGAAATCCTCTCTTATGCAATCCCGCTAATTTGTTCCATAGGCGCTGACATCAGACACTCTCAACATGGTTGTGTTTAAACCAGCTGGCTTACGATTGATTGATCACCTTAAAGGTGCAGTGCGTGCTATCAAAGACATCGATGGTAGCATTCTATGAGATTTTGCCCGATCTATGACGCTAGGACGTTAAATCATTACGCTAGAAAATCGTAGCGTAATGCGCGTAAGCTATTGTTTTTGCTGGGGTATTCTCTCTGGATGGGGGACTTTACGGTAGAGTGCCCTTCCAAACCACTTACTATTTTTTTTATTACTATACTCTCTCTTTCTTATTATATTATTATTTTTATATATATATATCTAGTGTAATACTGTAATAGAATTGGAATAACTGTTTATTTTCAATCACTTAAGTCTATTACAGTAGAAAATTTCTAGTGTAATCCTAGTGTAATACTGTCATAAACAGCAGAACTCCGCCATTGTGACGAAAAGTGTCGAGAAACGTGACACCGTCAGTCATTTGGTTATATGGCAGGGATGAACAGTCTATCCCATCACGAACAAATGACGGACGGTGTTAAGAGAGACGACGTAGTCGGATCCGGCCTGGTGACGGACGGTGTACCCCATCGTGTAATTGCTTTGGACATGGGCACCAAAACAGGATGCGCTATCGCCACCATCCACCCAGGCCAGCCCACTAGGTACGAGACCAAGACACTGCGGTGTACACCCACGAGATCCCCATTATTGGCTACGACGTGGGCGCCCGTGATCTCCAGGTGGTGGCCGTTTGCCAGAACGATCTTTATCGAACCTGGGACCGCCGAAGGTTCATGTGCCCGTTCAGCCGGAAAACTGTTCTGTGTTACTTCAACAGGCAGGAAGCTCAACGCCTCTGGCTCGTTGCCACTGGCACAATTATATCGGGGATCACGTATCCATTTGAAGATCAGGTGCGCATTCACGTCGTATCGGTGCGCAACTTCGGGAACCGATACACCAGGCACTCTGGCCTGGGAAACAATCCGGTTCTTTTCCTCATCGCTCCATTTACGCCGTTTGCGTCTCTCTGCAATTGCTTAGTGTCCACCTAATTTAAGCGGGCAACAGGTGCCCGCTTAGGAACGTTAGACTCACAGATCAACGGATCAGTTGGAAGGTGTAGGAGGCCGGACGGTTACGGTTGGCCGCCCCGCACAATTAATTCAAAATTCTTCAATTAGGCCCGACAAAAACCGGCCAATGTTTACCAAATCCTGAAAAATATTGTTCGGAGCACACTACTGTTAGGCAGCTTCCAAGTGGATGCTTCTTCAAACGCGTTAAGCCTGTATAAACAAGGGCATATTCTTTAGGCGTCCGTGCGCGGGTGATATGGAGAACCATAAGTCGACCCTCCCATCCTTTAAAGCTATGGAAAGTGGTTATTTTTACACGCGAATCCCCTTTCCAAAAACCTAGCTTTTTTCGTCGGTCCTCTTTTGGCTTCTCAAAATTGGGCCCTGTTGATGATGAGAAAGTGTGAACTGTCTTGATCCCCATGTCTTCCAACTTCTTGGATATATTCAATCCATCAACGACATTATCGGTGAGGAGAGTTAAATCTGACATGGCTCTTGAAGCATCTTCGTCTTTTCGGATAATTTCCAAAAGTTCGTTTACACAGGTATCAACTGAGCTTTTACGGTCAACCTGAACCCATTTTAGGAAACACGGGGAGAGATCAAGCTCCATTTGATTTTCGGGAGCCTTAGGGATCAATCGAATGTCCTCAGGTAGTAATTTTTCAGCAAACTCGATTACGTATTTGAAAATTTCTGGTGGTATGCGATAGCTTGTAGGTAGTTCGCTCCATGCGCCTCGGAAACCCGCACCTTGCATAGCTTCATCGGTCCACTTGGTTGCAGTTCCGTACACATCTTGCGTGACATCGGCTGCAAGCAGCATTTCGCCTCCATCCTTGCAGATATTTCGGAGTGCGCTCCACCAAATGGGGGAAAAGTCCTGCCCCTCATCAACAAGTATCGCGTCGTATGTCGGCGTGTCTCCCCTATGCTCCCCCCTAAGATGTCGTAGGACGAGCTGTGGAACTTTTAGGCTCAGAACATCGTCTACTTCACCATCTACCGTTCCATCTGTTTCAAAGTGGTTTTTCCACAAGGATTTGTATTCAGAACTGGCGCCTAGGTCCTCAACAACCCGTTTGCACCAATGATGAAAGTTGAGCCAGGTTACCATGTTCGGATGACCGACGGAATATCGACTGCAAAGGTCCCTCAGGTAATGGAGAAGCGTAATGTTATATGAAACTACCAATACGTCCTTCCCTTCTGCGACGAGTTTCGCTGCGCGGGCTGCAAGGACGAGTGATTTCCCCGATCCTGCAGGGCCACGCACGCGTCTAAATCCGCTTTCCGTTCGATTATTAATCAATCCGCGTTGATTGGTGTCCAAGTCCAATGGTTCTCGTTGCTCTGCGGAGTAATCAGGTTCGATAAGCCAACTCCTTAGATCGGCAGCTAGGTCTTCACTCATTATTCTTGAAGTTATTCGGCCGGATTCAGGAAATATTTTCCGCATGTTGCCTGACTCAATAGCGGACGAACCTGCCAGCGTGTCATATTGAGGGAACAATCTCTGCGAAGAACGTAAGGGAGCGAACAACCGCTCAAGCTGCTCGTCGTCGGCAAACGGAAAGATCACACCAGCCGTAATAGTTGCTATGCCAAAACGTTCGTTAAGCCGCGGGCAGTAAATTTCATAGATTTCTCGCTTATATCTTTGCGATTGTCTAATAGGATCCGGAACATGAAAGGATTTTCCGTTTCGAGTGGCCCAAAGCTTCGGATATTTATCTCCTTTCACATAATATTCCATTGAGTTCAGGTCCCAATCCTTCACCTCGAATACGCCAACTCCAACATTCGGGTTCAAAAGTATAAAATCTGGACGGCACCCATTTAAATGCGGTTGAACATATATTTCCCAGTCATCACTTAATGACCGCTCAAAAAGCTCCAGCACCAACTTTTCACCCTTTTCGAGGGGGGTCTTGAGTTTTGCCAATTCAGACTTCTCCGGGGAAACAACTTTACCCATTTACCGGCCTATTATTCAAAGCGGTTAGATCCATAACTTTTGTAAAATACTTACGTCTATTTCTTAGCGTCTTCACACTCACGCTCAAATTTTTCGATTAAGGACTTGTGTCTTTGTTCTAGATCGGACGTGGAACTATCCATCCATTCTTTCAAGCTGGCGGTCATACATTCCGCATCTTGTTCCAGTTTGTCCAAAAAAGTTAGATTAATTTCCAAATTGCCATCCGCATCTTGGGTTGAGGGAGAGAGTAAATTGGTCTCGATCATTTCGGCGATTGTGTTGTGTGGTGCCAGGGTCATCGAAAGTGTGTGTGTGTCCAAAGAATCCTTGTCCTTAAACGTCAACACTTTTGAGGCGGGAAAAGAGTCTTCTTCCGAGTCCATGGATTTTCCGAAGACATTTCGAAATAAGCTAAGATCGAGAGGGTAGACTGATTCAAAACAATTTACTGGCATCCCATAACCTGGATCATCAGAACCAGGAGAAGGTTCATACCAGAACGGGCTCTCTAAACTTCGAATTTCAAGATCCGAGTTTTCATTATAAAAAATGTAAGGCATTCCATCCTGATCGACCACGCCGCCTGCGATTGTAGAGGGGATATCTGAAGGCCGCGAAAACATGAATTCCATCCCTGGCGAATAATGAAACTCATCCGCAAAAATCAAATATGGTCGAGGTGATGGATCTTTTACGATTATAGGATCAAAATTTTCGGCATTAACATACTCGCGATCGAACTTACCAATGCCTAAGAATACGCGTGAATAAAGATTCAAAGTTGCGTCTTCATCCAGTGTTTTGCCGGATCTTATTGAGGCAGGAAAAGACTCATTCCTGGAAGACCTAATCCGACATAGCGGCACACAAGGCATTACTTGATCACGCAATTCTATGTAGCGATATGAATGGGGGATTTTTTCCCATCCTACAATTTGTGGTTTATCTACGGAATGATAGGATGACACCCTTTCCCCGCAAACTGGCCCGTGCGACCACACTGGAAGCAATCCATTTTTTTGGATGGTATGGAAATATTGGTCCAGATCAAGTTTGGCATCGATAGCATCAATCTTCTTTTGAATGAGCGTCTGAAGCTGCTCAAACGGTTCAATTTCCACAGCCTCTAATCCCGACGGGTCAAAACGTGTGCCGAGGGACAACTCCTCAATCAGCATCGATTGATTATCGCCAGTGAACTTAGCAATTTCTTTGACCAAGCGAACATAGGCGAGTGGATCCTGGCTCAATCTCTTGACTACCGACTGATCTACACTTTTCCCTGGCAATATTCGAAATCGTCCTAGTCGGGCTGGATCAGCATTCTCACTTATGCTGGCAGCGACAACCAATTCAGATAAGTTTAGATGATTCTTTCTATGAGAAATGATCCGCCCAAGGTTTTCGGCCAATTGCCGACGATTGCGGAGGTCGCGAATTTTCCCAGCTTGTGTCATCTCTGAAACAATGTGACGAGCCCGGAGCTCTTGCTCGGCGCCCACATTGCGCCCGGAAACGTTTTCCGGAAAATCGCTCGTGGCTGGCGGTTTTTGCTGTGTGACTTGGTTTTCCTCAACCACGATAGCGCCTCCTCAAACATTCCTTACTGTTTCGCGCCGCCCGACCGTGAGAGCGTCGCCGTGCGCCCCGTGTATAATTCTTTGCCTTGCCTCCAATCATTGGGAGGAGTGTGACAATTTTTCCATTCTGGCCATAGACAACTGCTATTCGTCGGATCTTATCCACTACTTGAGCTGACACTCCACCATCAATCATGGCTTTTGTTTCTTTTGGAGATATGGTCCAACTTGTACAACCAGAACCGACGAACGCTTCTCGGTCCGCGAATTTTTGGTGTAGTTCAAGGTTCGCCATCGTAATTCCCCGACATTGTGACATCTTCTCAGCGTGTTTTGACTTGTCCATCGTGTGCCTCATTTGGTTCATTGTTTCGATGTTCCAAAACTAACCGCGGACAGACGATAAATCCTGTTCATCAAGGTAAAAATGAACAAATTAGTGAACAAGATTGTAACTTATTAACAACAATAATTATATAAAAAATGAACAAATAAGTGAACTGTTGATTTGTCCTTCGACAATCCATGCATCTACTAATTGGCCGATAGATTGTATCGGAGCCCAGACTTTTGATGGATTTCAAATCCAATATCGGAAAGGTGTGATTGGCGCAGGATTAGCGAGCCGAGGTTTATGGCCATGACAAAACCATGCCCAGATATACGTTAATTGGTTCGTCGGTGATTAGACTAAGGAAGCAAAGGTTTGGTCATACTATAGCTTTTATCTCGTCAAATTTACTCGGCAACAAATGCTTCTACTTCAACAATCGAACTCGGGTTTAACTCCCAAAGTGTTGCCTGGATGCTCCGGTGATCTTTATTTTCCAAACTTTTTCTATCTAACTCGCCAAGGTCGAAGATAGACTCCCAACTGTTCTCCACTCGAGATTTAAATGGTTCAAGGTATGGAGCTTCATATAATAGTCCTGCGTAGTTGAGTTCCTTTTGGAACTGCTCCCGGTCCTTAAAGGATTTTGCCAAGTAAACTCCATCCAAAACCGCATCCCAGGCTATAAAATCAGATAAGAGAAATGCTCCGTCTTTAGCCCTGAATGTTATCAAATAACCTGGAACTCCCGATGGCAATCGGCAGGAAAACCTACGGCTTGGATTTTCTGTCTCATCGCCCCGCTGCGCCCAAGCCCAGAGCGGGTAATTGATCCCGGTGGGAGAAGGGCCGATTCTCTTACACATCTGCTTGGCCATCCAGCGATATCCATGGCGATAAGACTTTGGTACTCTTCTGCCATCAGCAACCAACAGGCCATTTTTTTGCAGAACTTCATATGCACTGCTTGGCATCACCATTCGGAGAAGTTGGTCCATGGCTCGTTGCTTAATTCCCTGTCAACGTTGATATCTGATCTGACGCACCGCGTCCCGTTTGAAGTCGTCACTGAAAATAGCTTTACTCATAGTGGGCCTCCTTGCCTCAAATTTAGCTAAGAAGGTGTCTACAAATCTAGGGGCTATTCAATCACCGTTGGCAACCGGCTTATGATTATCTATCACGCGCAATTACTCTTGAACTTAGACACCCCCTCACGAGCTGACCGAGGGACCCAAAACGGAACCTATCCGGGGCACATAAGGTTCATGGGGGGGTAGGTATTAGATTGCTTTTATTGCGACTGATGTAACCTCATAATGCGCTCAATCCCTGACAAGAAATGGCGCCAACTCAGGTGCCACATGATTATCAATTAACTCCACGAAATGGCTTTTTATGGTTGCTAATTGGTTGCTAGGCCAAATAGAAAATCTGGCTGAAACAGCTAAGTCATTGAAAAAAATGGTGCCGCTTGGGTGACTTGAACACCCGACCCCCGCAAGATGAATGGAAACAAGAGACGTAAAAGCTGTTAAAAATCAATACGGCATTTGGCCTCTGATTCGCATCACGTTTGGGTTAAACCGCAGAAGATTAAATTAACGAGGTTACGCGCGGGGCGACTTAACCATCAGACTTTGTAACCACCTCTTCTAGCTCTCCAGATTACAAAACGGCACGTTCGTCAGCGGCATTTAATTAAACCAGTTGCTCAAACAAGCGTGCGACGGCTTCCGCGCCGGGGTCATTATGGCCTTCAAGTTTGTCGGCAGAAATGTAGGTTGCTCGCCCGGCTTTTGCTTTGACGATTGTAGACGTGACATTTGCTCCTGTGCGCGCGGCAAGGGCGGCTTGCGCTATACCGTCGGCTAATGCATCAAGAGCCGGGCGGAGGGCATCAATGAGTGTCCGGTCACCCAATTGAGCGCCGCCGACTTCCTGCACGCGTTCCAGTCCCGATTTAAGAGCGCCCAGATCATCCTTTCCAGAAGCGGACGCGTCGCCGGCGGCAGCAAAGAAAATAGCTAACAAAATTCCGGATGATCCACCCATCGTTTGACTAAGTTCAAGACCAATTGCCCTGTACAACTGCGTCATATCCGCAAGCGGCAAACGATCCAGAGAGCCAATAAGAGCACGTGCCGCCGTTGACAATGTTGAGCCCGTGTCGCCGTCACCAGATTTTGCATCCAGCGCATTGAGATCCGCTTCAGCGGCAATTAAAATATCACAACACTTTTTGATAAAGGCCCTCCTTTCGGGATGTGCCGTCGGCAACGGCAATACCGGCTTCAATCCATCCGGCAACGGTATAAGGCCATTCACTTTTATCTCTCGCAACTCTGGCCAGGCGCTTGGGCTTGAATTCGCTTGCAGGGCAAGGATGTCTGATTTTTTATAGGAAAACAGAGAGACCGAAAATCCTCGCATGTCCAGCGATGTCATCATGCTGGAGGGGCCAACCATATATTTGATCTGGGGTGCAATATGTGAGTTCAGGAGTTCATGCGCCAGCACCGACATTTCAAGGTCCGTCGCGCCTCCCAAATTATTAAGCAAAGCCACTTTTGGTTCAGACCCCGATACATCCGCAAGTTTTTCGACGACCATCTTCATCGCATCACGGGCATTGGTATAAACGACCTGCTCCACGCCAGCTTCTCCGTGAATGCCAAGCCCCAGTTCCGCATGGCCTTCTGCTATCCTGTCGTCTTTAGGCGAGCCCGGAACTGTGCAGGTATCCAATGACATACCAATTGTTGACGTTCCGGCAATCACCGCTTGCGCAGCTGCGGTGACCGCATCCAGGTTTTCACCCGCTTCCGCTAAGGCGCCTGCGATTTTGTGGACAAACAAAGACCCGGCAAGCCCTCGTTGTTGTGGTAAATCGGGCAACGCTGCATCATCATCAACGATCACCATGTTCACTTTAAGACCGAAGGCACGCGCCCGCTCAGCCGCTAAACCAAAATTCAGTCGATCACCGGTATAATTTTTTACAATAAGCAGGCAACCCGCCTTACCAGTAACAGCCAAGATCCCTGCGAGCACCGCATCAAGAGAAGGGGATGCAAATACATCGCCACAGACGGCAGCTGTAAGCATTCCTGCCCCGACAAACCCGGCATGTGCCGGCTCGTGACCCGATCCCCCACCAGAAACCAACGCCACCTTGGATTTATCCCAATCGCTCCGCACGACGACGCGAATATGGGGATAGCCATCAAGGCGCGTTATCATGCCACCGGAAGATTGAATCATGCCGTCGATCGCTTCGGTGACTGCGTTTTCCTTGTTATTTATAAATTGTGCCATCTTAAGTCCCTTCAAATTAGGCGTGCGCCTGCTGCGTCGAAATAGAATGGATTATTAGGACGTATTTTAACAATATCCCCAGTGTTTAGATTGGTATGTGCATCTGTCACAGTGATCAGTTCGTGATCTTTAAATGATAAGTGCAGTCGGGTTTGATCTCCCAAGTGCTCGACCCTTTGAACCAGGCTATCTTCCCCTTCACCCTGGACAATTTGTTCGGGCCGAAGGCCAATTTTTTCGGCAGCCTTAGGCGCATTGGCAAAAAGACCTGCGGGAAGCAAGTTAATGCGCGGTTGTCCCAGGCGGCTGGCAGAATAAATGCTGACGGGATTTTCATAAATTTCTCGAGGTGAACCGAACTGAACCAGCTTGCCTTGATCCAAAACACCGACATGGGTCGCCATCGTCATTGCCTCGATCTGGTCGTGGGTTACATAAAGCAGTGTCGCCCCAGAGTTGGCCTGAATTCTTTTCAGTTCTATCCGCAGATCGGAACGCAACTTTGCATCAAGCGAACTCAGTGGTTCATCCATTAGATAGACGGATGGGTTCCGCACAAGTGCGCGCCCAATGGAGACCCGTTGCATTTCGCCGCCAGAAAGTTCCGTGGATTTGTTATCGAGTTTATGGGAAATTTGTAACACTTCAGCAACCTCGCCGACCTTGAGGTCAATCTCTACCTGCGATTTTTTGTGCAGCGGTGACTTCAGAGGAAACTCAAGGTTTTCGCGCACAGTCAGGTGCGGATAGAGCGAATATTGCTGAAAAACCATCGCGACATCCCGGTAAGCGGGCGTCACCCCAGCCATGGATTGGCCGCCAATTGTAATCTGTCCGGCATCCGGTACATCAAGGCCGGATACCATGCGCAACGTCGTCGTCTTGCCCGCACCTGTTGGCCCCAGAAGAACGACAAATGATCCGTCAGCAATCGACATTGTGATGTCATCAAGCGCCACATCAGAGCCGAAGGATTTTGAAACGCCCGTTAACGTAACTTCAGCCATGGTTTAGCACTCCTTCATTGGCGGCAGAGAGCAATGCGCGACCTGTGTCCACTTCAAAAAGGGAGATTGTACGCCGATCGAATGTCAGGCCCGTTCGCGCACCAACAGCGATGTTTTCGCTGCTTGCGATGCGTGCCTTTACAATTCCGTTAGGCGTCTCCAGCGTAATAACCTGGGTGGTGCCAAGATATTCTGTGGCAATGACCAAGCCTTTGTAAGGGGCCGCATCATCCAAGCGGATGTGTTCCGGCCGGACACCAAAAATCAAATCGCCATTGGCGCCTTCGCGCAATTCCGGAACCTCAAGCTGCACTTCAGAGAGTAGAACGGACGTTACGCCTTTACCGACCATGCCGTGGAATTCGAGAAAATTCATGGGCGGAGATCCGATAAATTCGGCTACGAATTTGGTTGCGGGCCAGTCATAGATCGCTTGAGGGACACCGAACTGCTCGACCACCCCGTGGTTCATTACGACAATTTTATCCCCCATTTGCATGGCTTCTAATTGATCATGGGTCACATAGACTGTGGTTGCGCCCATGCGGTCATGCAATGCCCGCAACTCTTCAGACATATGTTCACGGAACTCCGCATCAAGGGCACCCAATGGTTCGTCCATCAGAAACGCCTTGGGTTCGCGAACAATCGCCCGGCCCAGCGCAACACGCTGTCGGTCGCCCCCAGATAAACCACCCACCGGGCGCTCGATAATGTCCTCAATCCCCAGAATACGAGCAACTTCATCGACGCGTTTACGTGTCTCAGCTTTCGGGACGCCCTGACTTAGCAAGGGATAGCTGATATTTTTGCGCACGTTCATATGCGGGTACAGGGCAAACATCTGGAATACAAAAGCGATATCACGCTGGCTGGCCGGCTTTTGGCTGACCTCGGCTCCATCAATAAAGATTTGCCCGGACGTCGGAAGCTCCAACCCCGCCAACATGCGCAATGTCGTCGTCTTTCCGCAGCCCGATGGCCCCAGCAACATGAAGAACTCGCCGTCTTCAATCGTAAAGGAAGAAGACTGCACAGCCGTGAAGCTGCCAAATTCTTTCCTCACGTTTTCAATTCTGATTTGTGCCATGATTACTCCGGAAAATGGCTGACGACAATAAACATGACCGTGCCGATAAGGGTAACAATGAAGGAGTAAGAAAAGACCCACAGCGCAAAGGGTTGCATCAACATGACAACACCCACGGCGATCAGGATCGAGGCCACCATCTCCCAGGCCCCCCGACGCAGTTGCATCAACTCGTTAAAAAAACGGCTCATTTGCGAACGGCTCCAAACGTTATGCCTCGCAACAGGTGTTTGCGCAGAGCAATTGTGAAGACCATGACCGGCACAAGAAAGATCGTTGCCCCGGCCGCGACTGCGGGCCAGTCTTTGCCGCCAACGCCGATGATGGTTGGGATAAAGGGAGGTGCCGTTTGCGCTGTCCCTGAAGTTAACAAGACGGCAAAAGCATATTCATTCCAGGCAAAAATCAGACAGAATATCGCCGTCGAAGCGATACCGGTCGCAGCTTGGGGCAATACAATTTTATAAAACGCCTGAAACCGCGTGTAACCGTCAATGAGCGCCGCTTCCTCATACTCGATTGGGATCTCATCAATAAACCCCTTAAGCAGCCAAACAGATAACGACAGATTAACCGCGGTATAGAGCAGGATCATTCCCAAATGGGTGTCATTGAGTCCCAATTGCCGGAACATCAGGAAAATGGGAATCGCGACAGCGATCGGCGGCATCATTCGGGTAGAGAGGATGAAAAATAACAGGTCGTCCTTGAGCGGCACACGAAAGCGCGAGAAGGCATAAGCAGCTGCAGTGCCCAATACCATGCAAAGGAATGTCGAACCAAAGCCAATGATAACAGAGTTTAGAAAACGCTCGCCATAGCGCGAAGCGCCGGAAATCATCATGCCTTGGTCACGGACAATCCTCTCATACCAAGTGGTTGGCTCGCCCTTGGCAGATAAAATCTCTTCCGTTGCGCGCGTTCGGGTGGTGAAAAGGTTGACGTAACCTTCCAGTGTTGGCTCGAAGACCACTTTAGGGGGGTATGCGATGGCATCTGATGGCGATTTAAAGCCGGTCGCAATAATCCACAAAAGTGGCATCAGCGTAACGAGTGCATAGCCAACCACCAATATACCCGCGAACCATTTTGTCCGGTTGGAAGGATTTGTTACTGAATAACTCATCTTTCTTTCACCTTGTTCAAGGCCTTTACATAGACCGAGGCCAAACCAAAAACCGTTACAAAAAGAATTACGGCATAGGCGGATGAATAGCCCGTACGCCACTTTTCAAAGGCTTCGCGTTTTAGATTGATGGAGGTCAGTTCCGTAATAGACCCTGGCCCGCCACCTGTTAGTTGCACGACAAGATCAAACATCTTGAAATTTTCGATGCCCCGAAAAAGCACGGCAAGCATCAAGAACGGCAAGACCATGGGTACAGTAAGCGTCCAGAACTGACGCCACTTGCTGGCACGGTCACATTCAGCAGCCTCATAAATACTGTCGGGGATCGAACGCAGGCCTGCGAGGCAAATCAGCATCACAAAAGGTGTCCACATCCATGTATCTGCAATAATAATTGACCACGGCGCCAAGTGTACATCCCCGATCATCGAGAAACTGGAAGGATCAACCCCAGAAAAAAAGGATACGATATAATTGAAAAGCCCAATCTGGGGTTGATAGAGAAAGGTCCAGAAATTTCCGACGACTGCCGGGCTCAGCATCATTGGCAAAACGATAATCGTTGTCCACATATCGTTGCCTTTGAATTTTTTGTTGATTAAGTACGCCAGTGCGAAACCAATCAAAACTTGCAGCAAAATTGTCCACAACAAAAAGTGTGCTGTAGCCTGCATCGTCAACCAAATATCGCTATCGGTAAGAATGCGTTCATAGTTCCGCAAACCAAGCCACTTAACATCGGCGTTGGGGCGATTAACCCGAAAGTTGGTGAAGCTGAGCCGGATGGTCCAAATCAGCGGGAAGATATTAATCGCTAACAGGAGAAAGATCGACGGAGCCACAAAGATCCACGCAATGGAGCGGTCAGATAATCCACGCATTCGCATTGCGATTGGTTCAGGCGTCGCCTTAGCCATACGATCAATTGGGGATTGCGGCATTCTCTCGTCCTAATTTTTTAGATAATAACGTTTAAAAGTCTTTATTGACATGAAAACACACAAGTCGGCAGCGTCTCCCCCAGCATTTCGTATATCGAGCATATCGATACTGCCAGGGGAGACTTAACGCGTTAAGGGCCTAGCTTACAGCTTTCCCTCGTCCTCAAAGACTTCTGTCCAATCTTTTACAAGACCATCCAAAGCTTCTTTTGCCGTTCCTTTGCCGGCAATCACGTAGTTATGCACCCGTGCCTGCATTGCTAATAGAAGCTCGGCGTAAGACGGCTCTGCCCAAAAGTCCTTCACAATTGCCATTGAGTCCAAGAACGTCTGCGCATAGGGCTGACTTGAAGCAAAGCCGGGATCTTCAACGACAGCCTTGAGCGCCGAATAGCCACCCAACTCCCACCATTGGGCCTGGATAGTTGGTTGTGCAAACCACTTGATGTATTCCAACGCTGCGGCTTGCTTGCTCGAATACGACACAACAGATATTCCCTGGCCACCTAACTGGGCGAACTGCCCCGCCGGCCCTGCGGGATTTGGGAAGTAACCGGATTTGTCACCGCCCACGTTGGGGTCCGCATTTACGCCTGGCCAGATGAATGCAAAATTCATTTGCATTGCGACCTGGCCTGATTTGTAAGCGTCAATATTTTCACCCATATACCAGTTGGAAGAGCCCGGAGGGGCACCAGCGTCGTACAGGTCTTTATAAAACTCCAGTCCTTTTATCGCCCCTTCCGAGTTCACAAAACCTTCAAGATCATAAGCTTTATTCGGGTTGCTATATTCAAACCCGTAGTTATAGAGCGCGTTCGTTACGCCCATTGTGATGCCTTCTGAACCGCGCTCCGTATAAATCGCCGCACCATAAACTTTGGTGCCGTCAATATCACGGCCCTGGAAAAACTCGGCGATGTCTTTCAGCTCTGCCAAAGTGCCTGGCACACCTAGGTCACGCCCATATTTGCCTTTGAATTCAGCTTTAAGTTCAGGCCGTGAGAACCAGTCTTTGCGGTAGGTCCAACCAACAACATCGCCAAAGGCTGGTAAAGCCCAATAGTTTGGCGTCCCTTTCGGCCATTCAGAATAACCGGTCACCGTGGCAGGGATAAAGTCATCCATCGTGATGCCTTCGGTCTTAAAAAAGTCATTCAGTTTTACATAGTGGCCATTTTCAGCGCCACTACCGATCCACTGGCTATCACCGATCATCAAATCGCAGAGCGTGCCGTTAGAATTCAGTTCGTTGAGCATGCGGTCAGCAAAATTGGGCCAGGGCACAAACTCAAAATTCATCTTGTGACCCGATTTTGCCTCAAAATCTTTACTGAGTTCGACCAGCGCATTTGCCGGGTCCCAAGAGGCCCAACATAGGGTCAAATCTTCTGCTTGAGCTGTAGAAGCGCTCGCCCCCAAGCCAGCCGCCAGCATGATGCCGGCAATTATACTTTTGTTCATCACATTCTCCCTTCGAGATGGTTACAGATCTTCTATTCAAACGATACTCTTCCCTAATCTTGCCGCGACCATAATGAGGTACGTACCTCATGTCTAGTAAAAATTGAAGTACGTACCTCAATTAGATCAAATGATCACCAATCCGATGGAGGTTCTCGGAATTAGTCGTTTATAATCTTTGGGTTAGGTCGAAAACAAAATTTATTCCCAGTTGAATAAATTTTCTTTCAAAACGATATCAATGCGAATGCGCTCGAGATCGGCATCAATAGCGGTACCATCACTTAAGGCTTTCATAACCCGGATGGCGCTTCGAATCACATGACGCACATTTTGTGCGATCACCGCGTCGATCGCTTCACTCTTCAACCCGGATCGGGTTCTGGGCGTCAAATCGTGCGCGATGACAACCATCTCCTGCGCGACCCCCAACTCCTCCAGCAACCCTACCAGAGTGCTGATCCCTGGCCCAACCGAATAAAAGCCCTTTAAATCAGGGTGAATGTCCATAACACGTTTGATTGTTGTGGTGAGGGTCTCTTTATCGTTATGCCCCTCAATGGTTGGCAGGGGTGTAACCATAGGGTACTTTTCCGACATCAACGCATCGAAACCCAGCCGCCGCTCAACGCTGTCTCGAAGTTGCATTGAGCTGGTTGTAACCAATACTTTTCCGCCATCGCGACCTAAAAACCGGCCCATAAGAAACCCGGCAATGCGCCCGGCCGCGATATTGTCAATGCCGACAAAATGCTGGCGTCCCGATTCAGGGAGGTCAGACACCAACGTGATGACAGAAATTCCGGATTCGACCAAATTTTTGACCGCATCGCGTACCACTGGCGTTTCGGGCGCCATTACGGCAATACCGTCGTATCCTTGACCGATCAGTAAATTCAACATTTCCGCCAGCTTGTGCAAATCGTCACTGGGGGCCTTAATCAGCTCTATGGCAACACGGTCCGTGGCTGAAGGCGCAATCGAGGCCAGAACCTCCGTCGCCACAACATTTGAAAACCGGCTTTCGCCCTCGGCCAACACAAAAGCCAGTTTGTATTGGCGTTGTCGGGCCAGGTTTGCTGCGTAGATATCGCGGGTATAGCCAATTTCATCAATGACCTGTTGGACTTTATCGACTGTCTTCTGACGAACACCCGTCCGTCCGTTCAAGACACGATCAACCGTCGCAAGACTGACTCCCGCTGTTTTTGCTATATCTTTAACTGTTGGTCGGGCCATTTTAAAACTCCAGCCGCACCTTATACGTCGCTTATGAGGTGCGTCAATCAAGCGCGTTCATTCTGCCCATTACATGGGTTGTTAACGATCATTCATTGCGAGGAAATTGACCATAAACCTGCGGGACCAGACCCGGTCTCGATCAAGCGCACACACATTTTTAACATGCCCCAATAGCAGGACGTTAAAACCATGTATGTATTGAAAAAAAATGGTGCCGCTTGGGTGACTTGAACACCCGACCCCCGCATTACGAATGCGATGCTCTACCAGCTGAGCTAAAGCGGCCCTGAAAGATGGGCGCAAACTAGCATTACCGGCGTTTGTGTCAAGTCTGTGATTTTCAAATTCTCTGCCTATTTCCGGCACTTTGGTTCGCAACCGAAAAAAGAGAAAGCGAATCGAACTTTTTTGCAAATGGTGAATTGCCAAAGACGGGTGTGCCGGGCTAGTGTCGGCTGTCACAAAAGTGTCATATTTTTGTTACAAGGGGGGCGCTGATTTTCAGCGACGCCCGGTTAGCGCCGGGAATATGAGGGTTAGATGCCATTCCGCAGCCATCTTATTATCAGGGAGATACCTAGCATGAAATTCACAAACACCATCGCCAAGCACGCCTTGGCAGGAATAGCGCTCGCCGGTTTGGCGTTCTCTGCGAGCCCCAGCCATGCCGCTGAATGCGCGCGCGGCACATTGGATGATCGCTACTGCGATGTCGACGGCGATTTGGTCGCAGATACACCAACCGATGCTTCCAAATTAAAAGACCCGAAAACGTTGGTTTTTGCTTACACGCCAGTTGAGGACCCTGCTGTCTATAAAACCGCCTGGGCTGACTTCCTGACGCACCTTGAAAAAGAAACTGGCAAGAAAGTTAAGTTTTTCCCGGTTCAGTCAAATGCTGCTGAAATTGAAGCCATGCGCTCCGGTCGTCTGCACATTGCCGGCTTCAACACCGGCTCCAACCCGCTGGCTGTTAACTGTGCGGGTTTCAATCCGTTCGTCATCATGGCCCGCAAGGACGATACCTTTGGTTACGAGATGGAAATCCTGACCTACCCGGGCAGTGGCATCGAAAAAGTGGAAGACATCAAAGGCAAAACATTGGCCTTTACGTCGCCAACATCGAACTCCGGCTTCAAAGCCCCATCGGCTTTGTTGAAATCCGAGTTTAACATGATCAAAGACAGAGACTTCAAACCGACATTCTCTGGCAAGCATGACAACTCCATATTGGGCGTTGCCAACAAAGATTACCCCGCAGCGTCAATCGCAAACTCCGTCAAAATGCGGATGATTTCGCGCGGTGTCATCAAGGCTGACCAAGTTAAAGTTATCTACAAGTCTCAAACCTTCCCAACGACCGGTTTTGGTGTTGCACACAACCTGAAGCCTGAGTTGAAGGCGAAAATCAAGAACGCATTCCTTAACTTCAAATGGGAAGGCACCAGCCTTGAGAAAGAATTCTCGAAGTCCAAAGAAGGCAAGTTCCTTGAAATGACATACAAGAAGTTCTGGGACGTGATCCGCAAAATTGATGCGGCTAACAACGTTTCTTACTCCTGCAAATAACAGACCCTTCGGCGCCTTCCTTTATGGGGAAGGCGCCGTTTCTTTACCAACCTAACGAAAAATGAGTTTTTAATGCTTCAACTGCAAAAGCTGACGAAGCGATATCCAACGGGCGATCTTGCGCTCAACGGTGTCGACCTTGAAATCCCGAAGGGCCAGATCATTGCTCTGATCGGTCCGTCTGGTGCTGGTAAAAGCACCTTGATCCGCTCCATCAACCGCTTGGTCGAACCGACATCTGGCAGCGCCATTCTGGATGGCGAGAACCTGACGGCTTTGTCGTCTTCCAATCTCCGCAAAGCGCGCCGCCGCATGGGCATGATCTTTCAGGAATACGCTCTGGTTGAGCGTTTGAGTGTCATGGAAAACGTGCTTTCCGGACAATTGGGCTATGTCGGATTTTGGCGCAGTTTCTTGCGTAAATTCCCGCAGAGCGCTGTTGATGAAGCGTTTCGGCTCCTCGAGCGTGTTGGCCTTGATCATATGGCGGACAAACGCGCTGATGAACTTTCCGGTGGTCAACGCCAGCGTGTCGGCATTGCCCGTGCACTTATTCAGGACCCGGCATTGTTGTTGGTTGATGAGCCGACCGCATCCCTTGACCCCAAAACATCGCGCCAGATTATGCGCCTGATCTGTGAGCTCTGTGACGAGCGCGGGCTTTCGGCAATTATTAATATTCACGACGTGGCGCTTGCTAAAATGTTTGTTCCCCGAGTTATCGGCCTAAAGTTGGGCGAGATGGTGTTCGATGGTCCCCCCGAAGGATTAACGCCTGATGTGCTTACCGATATTTACGGTGAAGAAGATTGGGAAGCGACGATCGAAAAGATCGACGACGAGGAAGATGAAGAAGGCGCCCTATGAGCGAAACCATCAGCACCCCTCGTCGGACGTGGACACGCCCACCCTCGATCCAAAATGCGACATTGCGGTGGACACTGATCATTGGCGCGGTCATTTACCTGATTGCAGCATTTGCCTCCATCGAAGTGAATTGGAGCCGTGTTTACGAAGGCCTGGAGCGGGGCAAGAAGTTTATCCTCGCCTTTTCGAACCCCAATTTCGTTGACCGCTGGGACGACATATACGACGGCATGCTCGAAAGCATCATCATGGCGTTTTCATCCACAATCGCCGGCATCATAATTTCGATTCCCATTGGGTTGGGAGCTGCCCGCAACATTGCTCCATTGCCGGTCTATCTGATTTGCCGGGCGATTATTGCGCTGTCGCGAGCATTGCATGAAATCATCGTTGCAATCTTGTTAGTCGCGATCTTTGGCTTCGGTCCTCTGGCAGGTTTCCTGACGCTTTCGTTCGCGACCATTGGGTTTTTATCGAAGTTGCTGGCAGAAGACATTGAGGATACCGACAAGTCTCAGGCAGAAGCCATCAAGGCAACAGGATCAAGCTGGCTGCAATGGATCAACTATGGCATTCAGCCGCAAGTCATGCCCCGCTTGATTGGACTCTCCATCTATCGATTGGATATCAATTTCCGCGAATCAGCGATTTTGGGTTTGGTTGGCGCTGGCGGGATCGGCGCAACCCTGAACACAGCTTTCGACCGCTACGAATTTGATACAGCAGCGGCGATCATCATCACGATCATTGCCATCGTTATGGCACTTGAATACAGCTCCGGCATCATCCGGGCGAGGTTACAATAATGGCAATTACACAAACACCCGATGGCCAAAAGATCTGGGCCGTCAGAGACAGAAAGTCACAACTCACTAACTGGGCTTGCTGGTTCGTTGGCACGGCACTGTTCGTTTATTGCTGGCAGGTGATTTCGGCCGAAACCGATTGGGATTTTTTCTGGGATGCGCCAGAAATTGCCGCTGATATTGGCAGTCGCTCGGTACCGCCAAAATGGGGCTACATGTCAGAATTGTGGGTTCCACTATGGGATACCCTAAACATTGCGACGCTGGGTACGGCGCTGTCACTTGTCATGGCGATCCCCATTGCCTTCCTGGCGGCACGCAACACAACACCAAGCCGGCTAATCCTTCGGCCATTGGCTCTGCTGGTAATCGTCTCCTCGCGCTCGATCAATTCATTGATCTGGGCACTTTTGTTAGTGGCAATTATTGGTCCGGGCGTATTCGCCGGTTTGATAGCAATCTCCCTTCGATCCATCGGTTTTTGTGCCAAATTGCTGTACGAAGCGATCGAAGAAATTGACGAAAGCCAGGTCGAAGCGATTACAGCGACGGGCGCCAGCCGCTGGCAAGTTATGGTTTACGCCATCATTCCACAGATTATGCCGGCACTTGCAGGGATTACTGTCTTCCGTTGGGATATCAATATACGCGAATCGACCGTCCTGGGTCTGGTCGGTGCCGGTGGGATTGGCCTGCAGATGCAGGGGTCTATGAATATTTTGGCCTGGCCTCAGGTATCACTTATTTTATTGGTAATTTTAATTGCCGTCTTGGTGAGTGAATGGGTTTCAGCAAAAGTTCGTGGCGCGATTATCTAAACCCCTTTGGTAATCCGGCTTCGGCGACGAAGCCGTAGAGCTGATCATCGGGCAGGGCGCCCAGGACAATGTCGCGGCATTGCATTAAGGCGTCCAAATCAATGCCCGTGTTCAGGCCTTGCGCCTCAAGCATATAAACCAGATCTTCGGTGACAATATTGCCGCTGGCGCCGGGTGCGAATGGGCACCCGCCGAGGCCGCCTAAGGAGCTATCCAGGACCGTTGCGCCCGCTTCGATGGCCGCGAAGGCGTTGGCGAGGCCCAGACCCAGAGTATTGTGTAAATGTACGCCGTTGGAGGCATCGCCTACTTCAGCTTTTGTTGATGTGAACAGTTTTTTGACTTGAACCGGGTTGGCATAGCCGCAGGTATCCGAAAGACCGACTTCATCACAGCCAGCTTCCATGCAGGCGACAGCCGTCTCCAGAACGTCTTTCTCCGGCACAACGCCTTCTATGGTGCAGCCAAAAGCTGTTGCCAGACCGGCCTCAATATGTGGGCGATATCCGTCCGGTTGTTGATCGCGAAGGTTACAAACAAGCCGCACTTCCTCAATCATTTCAGCGCGCGTTTTGCGAACATTGGCACGGCTGTGGCTATCGCTGATAGAAACAGGCAAAGTGACTTTATGGGCTCGGGATTTAAATGCATTTTCAGCGCCGCGTAAATTGGGTGCCAAGACGGCCACTTCCAGTCCTGACTCATCGCGTGCATGGGCCACAACCTCGGCCGCGTCTTCCATACCTGGAACCAGTTTTGGCGGCACAAACGAACAGACTTCGATTTCACGAAGGCCCGCCTTGACGGCCTGCGAAATCCAAGCCTTTTTCGCATTCGTTGCCATCACTCCATGGGCATTTTGCAGCCCGTCGCGCAGGCCAACTTCGCAAACCAGAACATCGATTTCGTTCCTGTTACTCATTGCCATTTCCTTCTTTGACGGTTCCTGTTTCCACCTATAGTCTGCCACTCATGGGTAAATTACAAGAAACAGAACAGCCAGCTTTGCCGCTAAGTGGTCTTCGTGTTGTCGAATTCTGCCATATGGTCATGGGGCCCACGTGCGGGATGATTTTGGGAGATCTGGGCGCTGACGTAATCAAAGTCGAGCCTTTGAAAGGCGATACCACACGTCGCTTAAAGCGCCAGGGAGCCGGGTTCTTCGCCACTTATAACCGGAATAAAAGAAGTATTTCTGTCGATTTAAAGTCGGAGCAAGGTAAAAAAATTGCCCAAAAACTGGTCGCAACCACCGACGTGTTGATTGAAAACCTGCGGCCCGGCGGTATGGCGGATATGGGTTTTGGATACGAAGACCTCAAACAGCTACATCCCCGCCTGATTTACTGTTCACTGAAAGGCTTTTTACCGGGCCCTTATGAGCATCGCAAAGCGCTCGACGAAGTGGTTCAGATGATGGGCGGCCTTGCTTACATGACCGGCCCAACCGGAAGACCGTTAAGAGCCGGTGCATCGGTTATCGATATCATGGGCGGCATGTATGGGGTCATTGGCATTCAGGCTGCGTTGAGAGAACGCGAGCGCACCGGCTTAGGGCAAGACGTTTCCGCCGCACTTTTTGAGACCACCGTCCATGCCGTTGCCCAGCATATGGCACAATATGCGGTAACGGGAGAACCCCCGCTTCCCATGCCCGATGGTTTCCGCGCCTGGTCCGTCTACGATATCTTTCATACGCAAGATGCTGAACAGGTGTTTATCGGGGTCGTTAGCGATACCCAATGGGCCATTTTTTGCGAGGCCTTCGACAAACCTCATCTGGCTGAGAACCCGGCCTATAAAACAAATGCCGAACGCTATCATTTGCGTTCGGAGTTTATGCCAGAGTTAATTGAGCTGTTTGGTAGCTACAACAAAACTGAGCTGATGGAAAAATGTGAGCGCATTGGCTTACCTTTTGCGCCCATCACAAAACCACATGAACTGTATGAGGACCCTCATCTAAAGGCGTCAGGTGCTCTGCTTAAACTGAATGTTCCGGGTGGTAGCGAAGTTGGCATCCCGGGTCTGCCGATACAAATGAACGGGCGGCGCATGCAGGTTCGCCACGATCTACCTGCCGCTGGCGAGCATGGCCCCGAAGTGGCACGTGAACTGGGCCTTTCCGATCAAGAGATCGAAGACTTAGTTCGTGACGGTATTTTACGGATCGACGGTGGGCAGGGAAGTTGATGCCCCTTCAACAACCGCAGGCACTTTGACCTGTTCTTGAGCGGACGTTGAATTCTGCACCCCCAAGCCCAGAACATGAAGGGGCTGGCGCCAACTAAAGCTATTAAAACTGCCACAATTTCCGCAATTTACCATCCATTGGGGTGCCGTATTTCCGCAGTTGCCACAAACCCATGTTGTCTCACCGACGGCAAGCGCGGCGCGGTTCAACCAGGCATGGGCTTTCGCCAAATCATCATGCTCGCCTTCTTCAAGTTCTGCCCACAATCGGCAAACACGTGAATCGATTTGTTGCTGGTCGCTACTGCCCAACAGTTCGAGTTGCTGGCGTGCTTCGCCCCATAAATGTGCCCCAAGGGCGGCACGCGTTTTGGCCACCCGGCTCTCCATATTTTCCGGGTTTGACTTACACAAGCGTTCCGTTGCCCGAACCTGCTCCAAACCATCATGGGCTTCTGAAGCCTGCCAGTAGATGCTGACAAGATCAGGGTGCGGAGCACTCGTCCAAGCTTTTTCGATTAACGACTGCGCCTTGCGGCGACGGTTTTTATCAAGGAGCGCCGATGCATGAGAACAGACGCCCGGTGTAAAACCGGGATCACTATCCGTCGACTTTTTAAACTGAACCAGCGCAGCCGCATCGTCACCGGCTCGTTTGGCTTCTTGACCCAACTGATAGGAGAGCGCGGCATTACGATGTTTTGCTTCGGATTTTTCGATGGTCTGGTTTCGCGCCTGTTCATCTGCGGTGACGCGCGCATCGAGCCACAGCCCTTCGCGGGTCTGCAGTTCAAAGAGCTGAGCTGCAACCCATTCACTTTTGGGCCGCAACCGATAAGCCCGGCGCGCCAATGCCAGAGCATCCGGTCGATCACCCTTTTTTAAGGCCTGTGTCAGCAAACCCCGTATCCCCAGAAATTCCGTTTCCGGATTATCAGTCATCGCTCTAAAAAAGGTTTCAGCGGCTTTTTCATCACCGTTTAATTGCGCCGCCTGAGCCGATAACAGCATCGTCAGGGGCGGTTCGTTCAGCAGCACTTCGGCCCGTTTAACACTGCGCCGTGCCTCGTCAGCATCACCCGCGGAAACAGCGACCATACCCCGTGTCAGGGCCTGATACCCCTGTTGCTTGCGCCGTTGTTTCCAGGCCCCACTTAACTGCGATGGTGCGCGGCGCAAAAACAACCACACCCGATAACTCAGAGCGCTGACAATCGCGACCCCGATGATCCCGCCAATCAACATGGCAACGGATGTTTCGACCCGGTAGCCTTGCCAATCCAAAACAAGACTTCCCGGACGATCCGCCAACCAGGCCATCCCCAAAATGGCCAATGTAACAACGGCCAGAAACCAGAGCGCTTTGATCATAAGTGTCGCCCTAACCTTTGGCAGATGCGAGAAGAGAGACCGCGTAAACGTGAAGACTGGCGACGGCACGTTCTGTTTTCAGACGGCTTTTCGCGACCACAAGCCAAGGCTCCGCCACTTGGGACGCTGCATTAGAAACAGACTTTAATTCGTCAACAATGTTTACCGCCGCGGCAATGTCGCCATTTCGCAAATGGTCTTCAGCTAGGACCACAATGGAATCGACCGTAACTGTCTCCGGGGTGCTGCCGAGCTTGCGGATGGATACCAATGACATAACGCGCTTCTTTGCGCTCTCAAACCAACTGTTACCCGCATTGATATTATCAGCCCGCACAATTTCACCCGCTAACGCGGCAAACTGGTTTCGCAACTGACCAATTGTCGCCGTCCCGGTCTTGGCATTTTGTTCCAGAACCAACAAAGCCGCCTGCATTTCCGTATGGTTTTTGGACAACGCTTTCAAACTATCGATCTCGGCTTCAAATGGCTGACCGGAAGTTGCCGATTTCCGTAACTGGCTTACTGCCAGAATGATCGCCGATACACTGGTTTGTGATGTTTGCTGCGTGCTTTCACTCTGTTCCAGCGAATTTAACCGGTCTTCCAATTTGTTAATCATCGAGTTGATTTGTGATTTGGCTTCCGTTACTTGCTTGGCAGCAACATCCGGCACCTGGTCTGTTTTGGTTTCAAGTTGTTCGACACGCGCCCCTAACGCGCCAAAGTTATCTTCGGTCTTTTCCAGTTCCGCCAGCCGCGCTGTAATGGCCTCAATTGCGCGTTTGGTTTCACGACCCGGCGCATTGACACCGGTTGCGACAACCATTTCCTTGACCCCATCGATTGTCGTTTCAATTTTTTCAAGCCGCTGCAATAACGAGCCCACTTCCTGTTGCAGTCGCGCCCGCTCTTGTTCCATATCCGAGATCGTCGCACTGCGAACCACACCGCCGCTGGTTTTGGCTTCCAATGCTTCCAGTCGACCGGCGATTCCTTCAACCCTGGGGTCAATCGCCTGCTTATATTCCAAAGCAGGAAACCTTGGCGCCACATAGGGCGACCACAGCGGCCACGTCGCATAGATACCAAGGCCACAAACCGCAACAAACAATGTGATCACCAACAGTCCACCGCCTCGGCGTGCATCTACAGTTGGGGGTGGCGTCACGACTTCGTAATCAGCCGTTGATTCATCAGAAGTCATGGACACTTTAACTTTTTCATCAGACGAAGGTTCAGAGACAGGGCCTGAAGAAGGGTCTTGTTTCGACGCGGTTTCTGTCTTTGTCTTCTTACGAGAAGATGCCGTTTTGGGCGATTTATTTACTGAATCCGCCATCTTCTAGACTTTCCTTCTTATCGGTCGCTGGTCAAAGAACATTGGGCAACGAAGCCTGCGCAACTTACGGGAAAGGCTTCTCATTCTGCCATGATAATGTCAAACATCATCAAGAACAATTTCTAAAAGGTCTGCCTGCGTCGGGTGTGTAGCGACCCTTACGGACCGCCAACGAACACCTGAAAGCTTTTCAGCAACCGCATTGCTCAGGCAGTAAGCCGACATTTTGCTCAAATCCGTAGCAAGTGCGGCTTGCGCCGCCGCCTTGGAAAAAATTTTCGCAGTGCGTGGCGAATACAACAGGACACCGCGTATCTGATGCTCGCGAATGGCCCCACAGACTTCCTCATTGAGTTGTGAGGCAGCGACAGCCTTATACAAGACCTGCCGGTTATATCGAAACCCTGCGGCTTCAAGCCTTGTACCCAGACTTCCCGCAATATCAGTACCGGCACTATGCAAAAAAACACCCGATTGATCTGTTTCGCTGGCCACTACAAGTTTGGCCAGCGCATCGACATCACCGGAGGCCGTCTTCACGTCCTGGAACCCTTGCGCGTTGGCCTCTCGCATGGTCGCATCGCCAACAGCATAAACCGGAAGATCACGCTCTTGACTGCGGCGGCAAAAAGCCCGAACGCCATTCGCACTGGTCATTAGCAAGGCCCGGACTTTCGACAGATCGAGGGGCGACCCACTTATGTATTCAATGCGCAGCATCGGATCAATGAGCGTTTCAATACCGTGCTTCTTAAGCAGCGCCGCCAGCGGCAAAGCGTCTTCCTGGGGTCGTGTGATCAATACTTTTTGCGTCACTATTTGAAAATATCCGAACCCGCCCGGCGCTTCAATTCCGCCCCGGCGTCACGCCCCATCTGAATGCCATCATCAGCACCGCCAACCCGCTCGGTCTCAAAGACTTCACTTCCGTCTTCCTTTGCAACCAGTGCCCGAAGACGGAGGCTGCCATCCGCTTGAAACTCAGCAAGGCCACCAACCGGTGTCCGGCAAGACCCGTCAAGGGCTTCCAAAAGCGCGCGCTCCGATGAAACCCGTATCATGGTTGGCTCATGATTCAAACAGTCTGAGTATGAAATTGCCTTTTCGTCGTCGGCACGGGTGGTGATGCCGATCGCTCCCTGCGCAACTGCAGGCAACAGCACTTCAGGTTCCAGAATTTCGGTTAGGATGTCGGCTCTGCCCAACCGGTTGAGGCCAGCCAAAGCCAACAGCGTCGCATCGGCTTCTCCGTCCGCCAGCTTTCGCAAGCGGGTCTGTACGTTTCCACGAAACAGGCAGACCTTTAAATCCGGTCGTCGGTGCAGAATCTGCGCCTGTCTTCGCAAAGATGATGTGCCAACAACAGCACCGGCCGCCAATTGCTCAAGACTTGCGGCTTTATCCGAAATGAAAACATCGCGCACATCCTCGCGCTCTAGGGCCGCTGTTAAGACAATACCCGGCGCCAGATGGGTTTCCAGGTCCTTCATAGAATGCACCGCGATATCTATTCGACCATCCAATTGGGCGGCATCAATCTCTTTGGAAAACAGGCCCTTACCGCCGACTTCAGACAACGCCCGGTCCTGCACCTGATCACCTGTCGTGCTGATCTTGACAATTTCAACCGCGCCAGGCGCGGCCAATTGAGAATGGTGGGCGATCAACAAATCACGCACTTCAAAAGCCTGGGCCATTGCCAACGGGCTGCCGCGTGTACCAATTTTCAAAGGATCAACACTTGTCATTAGGATTTCCGTGCGCCACAAACTACATTTATGCATATTTAAGTATGGCGCACCCTACTCAGGGATGGCCTCAGGATAAAGGGTTTTTGATGATCGTCTTGGGCATCGAGTCGAGTTGTGACGAAACGGCTGCAGCGGTTGTTACCGACCAGCGCGAAATTTTATCCAACGAAGTGTTCTCTCAATTGGAAGAACACCTCCCCTATGGCGGCGTTGTTCCAGAAATTGCCGCGCGTGCCCATCTTGACGCAATTGATACGATCACCGCCCGCGCCATGAAGACCGCCAACGTCCATTTCGCCGATCTGGATGCGGTTGCCGCAACCGGCGGGCCGGGTTTAATCGGCGGCGTTTTGGTCGGTGTAATGACTGCTAAAGCGATCGCTGCTGTCCACAATTTGCCGTTCATCGGTGTCAATCATCTGGAAGGTCATGCCTTAACTGTTCGCCTGACCGGGGATGACGCGGGAAATCAAGTTGCGTTCCCCTATTTACTTCTTCTGGTTTCTGGCGGCCATTGCCAATTACTCATTGTCGAAGCGCCGGGGCGTTACCAAAGGCTGGGAACAACAATTGATGACGCCTTGGGGGAGGCCTTCGATAAATCTGCGAAAATGCTTGGGTTAGGCTATCCCGGTGGACCGGCCGTTGAACAATGGGCGCAACAGGGCGACCCCATACGATTCGATTTGCCGCGCCCGTTGAAAGGCCGCACGGGCTGTGATTTCTCTTTTTCGGGACTTAAAACAAAAGTCCGACAAACCATCGAGAATTTACCCGAGGGTCCGGTTACGGATCAGGATAAATCAGATATTTGTGCTGCCTTTCAAAATGCTGCTGGCGATGTCCTGATTGATCGGTGCAACCATGCCATTGATGTGTTTTTAACGAAATTTCCAGAAGGACAACATTTAGTCGTTTCTGGCGGCGTCGCTGCCAATAAATCCATCCGCAGCCGCTTGGGGGCTTTGTGTAAGTCACGGAATCTGACCTTCGCTGCGCCACCGCTTCAACTATGCACTGACAATGCGGCAATGATTGCATGGGCGGGACTTGAACGGCTTAAAAAGGGCGATGTTGACGACCTGACGTTTAAGCCACGCCCCCGTTGGCCTTTAGATCCAGATGCCCCTTCTGCGATCGGTGGTGGGGTAAAAGCCTAAACAGCGACAAAGATATCCTCCGGCGCCAACTTGGACTTTGCCAGATATTGATCAACGGACTGCTGACACATCCAGTCAAGTTCATCATAGTTGTCTGCAAGCCCATATCGCCAGTAGTCGCGCCCCATCACGTCCTGTGTTGTTTCCATGGTTTCGTGCAACCAGGGCAGGGACAGCCGATTTGCCGACCCCAACCAGACATCGCGAAGACGCTCCAGAGCAACATCGCGCGACGAAACAAAAGCGTTGTATACTTTTTTTGCAAGCCAAGGATATTTATCGAGCAGAGTTGATCGAATCCCGACGACATGCATGATTGGAAAGAAACCGGTTTTTTGGAAGTAGGCTTTCTCCACAGCGGAAAAATCAGGAAACAGGCGCGCAATTTTTGGATTCCCTTCCCGGAAGGCTCTTGGAATTTTTGGCGCGAACAAAGCGTCAATTGCGCCATCCAGAAGTAAGTCATTCAAATTTTCATGATCCGCCATTGGTTCAACAACAAACCCGGGGGGAAGAGACAAGGGAAGGCGCTCTTTTCGAACTCCGCCATCCAGACCACCCGTCCGGTAACTGATGCGCCGCAAATCGACCCCATATTCAGAAGCCAGAATTCCCCGCATCCAGAGCCCTGCTGTCATCTGGTATTCGGGAACGCCTACAATTCGGCCCTCCAGGTCGCTCGGCGATTTGATGCCGGCATCGGTGCGCACATAAAACCCGCTATGTCGAAAGGCTCTGGAAAGAAAGACTGGAATTGCCGTATAGGCTGATGTCCCTGTGGAGGCCTGCATAAGATAACTGCTCATGGACATTTCGGTGATATCGTACTTCGCTTGTGACACGGCCAGTGGAAAGAGTGTCGTGGTTGGCAAAGCGTGGCAGTCAAGTTCTATGCCATCAATTGGCGCACGGCCATCAAACAGGGGTTGCACCCGATCATAGTCCCAACAGGCAAGCGTCAGTCTTGGCGTGCTGTCCGGCATTGAGGTTTTTTCCTTTAGATCAGATTATTGAGAACACGGCCATATTCCACTTGTTTTGGTGATTTTGTCGAGCCTCTTATGGGTTTTCTGCGTTATTCCAGGACTTGTGAGTATTGGGCCAGCTGTTTAAAAACAACTCATGACCAAAACATCGATCATTGGCGCAGGTGCTTGGGGCACTGCTCTCGCAATGGCAGCCAAGCGCGCCGGCAGCACTGTTTGCATCCAAGCGCGTGAACCCGAAGTCGTTGCCGCGATCAATGGCCGCCATGAAAACTCTGTTTACCTGCCAGGCTTTGCCCTGGATCCGCAAATTCAGGCTGTTAGCGATCCTGTAGAAGCCATTGAGCATGCCGAAGCGATTTTGCTTGTGACGCCGGCGCAACACCTGCGCACCATGATGTCGACACTAAAACCGGCTCTTTCACCAAATCAGTCAATCGTGATTTGCGCAAAAGGTATTGAGCAACATTCTTCCGCTCTTTTGAGCGAAATTATCGACGATATCTGTCCCAATGTATCACCCATGGTCTTATCTGGCCCCACATTTGCGGCGGAAGTCGCTCGTCAGGTGCCGACAGCGGTTACCCTGGCGACGCACGATGTCGAAAAAGGCGCGCAATTGGCAAGTGCCATTGGGACGCCTTTTTTTCGCGTTTATCTGTCGGACGATGTCATCGGAGCACAAATTGGCGGGGCCGTTAAGAATGTTTTGGCCATTGCATGCGGTATCGTGCAAGGCCGCAATATGGGTGACAATACGCGCGCGGCCCTGATCACGCGAGGACTAGCTGAAATTGTCCGACTGGGTCAGGCCAAGGGGGCCAAGGCCGAAACATTGATGGGGCTGTCCGGACTTGGCGATCTGACGTTAACATGCTCTGCAACACAATCTCGAAACTTTTCGTTGGGGATGGCGCTCGGAACCGGTGAAACGCTGGAGCATGTCCTGAGCGGCAGGAACTCGGTCGCGGAGGGGGTGTTCTCGGCATCCTCGGTCGTCAGTCTGGCCCGTACGCTTAACGTTGAAATTCCAATTTGTAAGGCCGTCGATAACATTTTAAACAAAGGGTCTGATATCGATCAGGAAATTTCAAACCTGCTCAACCGACCTTTCACTGCTGAATATATTTAGGACAAAGGACAAACCATGCATTTCGTCATTACTTGTAAGGATAAAGCCGGACATCTTCCCGTTCGAATGGAAACGCGTCCAGCTCACGTCGAATTTCTGAAGAGCCATCTCGACAATATGCTAGTCGCGGGGCCAACACTGGATTCTGACGGCAATCCATCGGGAAGCGTGCTCATAATGGATTTTGACACGATCGCTGAAGCCGAAGCCTGGGCAGCGCAGGACCCTTATGCAAAAGCCGGACTTTTTGAAAGTGTCTCCATTACAGCCTGGAAAAAAGTTTTTCCTACTCCAGAGTGAATAGCAACACCATGACTGATGTAAAACTATGTGCGCTGGACGATATTGAAGACGGCGATTCTGCCGGATTCATAATTGAGACACCTGACGATGGCAAACGCAGTGTGGTCGCGGTTCGCAAGGCTGACGTGGTCTTCGCCTATGTCAATTCATGCCCGCACATTGGGGCGCCCCTTGATTTTCAGCCCGGACGGTTTCTGAATCGTGATAAAACGCACATCATGTGTTCGACCCACGGTGCCTTGTTTCAAATTGACGACGGGCTATGCATTGCCGGACCGTGCACCAATAAACACCTGGAACCGCTGAAAACCAAAACGGCAGAAAATAATGTTTGGGTTATCTTTTGATAACTCAGATTCCGTGACCTCTTGTCTCCCATAACACCATCACCGGATGCGGCTTTCCGGCGCATTGTATGGCCGTTTGCCATTGCAGAGATTATTGTCTGGGCTGCATTCTACTATTCCTTCCCGGCACTGTTGCCTGAATGGGAGCGTGCAATGGGTTGGTCAAAGGCAGAACTTGCTGGCGCCTTTACAGCAGCGCTTGTGGTTTCTGCCATTTGCGCCCCTGTCGTTGGGCGGCTGGTTGACCGTGGATATGCCCGAGCAGTTTTTGTCGGCTGTGCGTTCATCGGAGGCATTTTTTTAATCGCGCTTTCCTTTGTCACGGAACTTTGGCAATTCTACGTCGCCTGGCTAGGGATCGGCATTGCCATGTCTGGATCACTCTATGAAGCGTGCTTCGCGATTGTCACCCGGTCCGTAGGCGAAAAGAACAAACAGGCGATAACGCTTATAACGCTCATTGGTGGCCTGGCCGGCACGATTTCTTTTCCATCTGCCCATTCAATGATCAGCGTTATTGGGTGGCAGGGTGCGGTTCAAGTTTTTGCTGCGGCCTCCTTATGTGTTGCCGTCCCGTTTATTTGGTTCGGTTGCAGTCACGCCAACGCCTACGCGCAAACTTTGGAGCCAGCAGTTGAAAAGTTATCCAGCCCCGCACCTCATGTCGCCGTTAATCCTGTATTTTGGCTGTTAGCTCTTGCCTTCACATCAATCGCAATTGAGCATGGAATGGTTCTAACGCATCTCTTACCCATAATGGCCGACCGCGGTATCACTGCCGACACCGCCGTCCTTGCAGCATCGATGATCGGCCCCATGCAAGTTTCAGGGCGCTTGGCAATGATGGCTGCCGAGCGCCATGTTTCCATGTTCGGAATCGCCGTTGGTTGCTTTCTGGCCATTGGAACGGCGGCGATCTGTTTGTTAAACGCCAGCGCAATTACGGCACTCATCGTTTCATTTGTCATTCTTCATGGTGCTGGCTACGGCGTAACCAGCATCATGCGGCCCGTCATGACCGCCGCGTTTTTGGGTAAACAAAGCTTTGGCGTCGTTTCCGGAATGTTGGCAGTCCCCTTCATGCTGGGATACGCGATTGCACCGACGTTAGCGGCCCTGATATGGAAGACCGGCGGCTATGATCTGGTCCTGAAAACAGCAATCGCTATTTCCTGCCTTGGCGTTCTTGCCTTCTTTGGTGCTGGTCGTCTGGCAAAAGCCCGAAACTAGCGCCCTTCAGCGATCAGATGCTCAATCGTTTTCGCAACGGCAAATAAATGATGATCGTCGCCATGTCGCCCCGTCAACATAAAGCCAACGGGAGCCTCACCCGATTTATGGCAGGGCAGAGAGATGGAACAACGATCCAGAAAGTTACCGACACTGGTATTGCGTAAGGTCATCATATTCGTTGAGAAGTAAGTATCGTCGTCTTCCAGGGAAGCAATGGTTGGCGGAACGATGGCGACGGTCGGTGCGATAAACGCATCATAAGGCGCGGTGGATTCCTGTGCGGCGGAGATAACCCGTCTACGCGCCTGACATAACTCGATATAGTCAGCTGCGGTTTGGTCCGCGCCCTTAATAATGCGCCCGCCAACTCTTGGATCATAATCATCCAGTTGTGCTGCCAGCATATCCTTGTGCCAAGCATAGGATTCGGACGCGGCAAACCCGCCCAGGCGGTTGATCTGAGGCAACTCGGATAATTCCGCAAAAGGGATTTCTTCTATAATAACACCGGCTTTCGACAGCCGGCTCACCACCTGTTCAAAAGTTGACGCAACTTCTGCATCCAGGCCTTCCATCATCAACGTCTGAGGGATCGCCAATCGAATACGATGCGCATCTTGTTGAGGCACATCACGGACAGGTTCGCCCGCCATAACGGCGTCCAGGATCGCACAACACTCAACCGTGTTGCTTAAGGGACCCGCGGAATCGAGCGAAAAACTAAGAGGTGTCAGGCCTTCAAGCGGAACACGGTTCGCCGTCGGCTTGTACCCGGTAATACCGCAGAACGCGGCGGGAATCCGACACGACCCGCCCGTATCAGAACCCAGCGCGGCAGCGGCCATGTCATCCGCAACGGAAACGGCGCCGCCGGATGTGGATCCACCGGGTATCCGCCCGGTTCCCCGGTCATATGGTATCCGAGGAGTGCCATAGTGCGGGTTCATACCGATCCCGGCATAAGCGAATTCGACCATATTTGTACGACCGATAAAAACAAACCCGGCCGCCCGCAAACGGGCGATTGTCGGCGCATCTGACGTCGCTGGCGCCGCACCTTGCAGGATTCGTGACCCTGCCGACGTCGTTTCCCCTTTTACGTCGTAGAGATCCTTCACTGAAATCGGAATACCTGCATACGTGGATGGCTCTAAGCCACGCTTGCGCAAGGCGTCGATCGCGTCGGCCTGCACCCGGGCTTTGTCGCTATTCACGCTCAAAAACGCCCGTTCGCCTTCACCATCGGAATCCGCGATTTTTTCAAGACACCGCTCGAGCAATGCACGGGCTGTCACCTTGTTTTCGTTTAAGTCACCTGCCAGCTTAATCAGCGAATCCATTTTTTACTCCAAACCGATACAACAATGCAGGTGAGCCTATCCTGTCTCAAAGGTTTGGTCTACTGGGTATCCGCTGGCCTTCCTAACAGACATTCATTGGAACGGGGCTTTTTGCTGCGCACGACATTCCTGTTACTTGTTTCTAAGGAAATTTTTGCGATAATTCGAAAAAAGCTGGAAATACAGTATGTGATAACAGGCTTGGGCTTTGACCCACAACTTGTCACAGGGAAATTTATTAAAGGGAGCCATAAAATGACAGATCACCACCTCTTTCCCGTGCCGGCGGAAACCGCTGCTGCGGCTCATTGTGATAATGAAAAATATCTGGAAATGTATCAGGCATCTGTCGATGACCCGGCGGCATTTTGGGGCGAACATGGCAAACGGATCGATTGGATAAAACCTTACACGCAGGTTATGGATGTTAACTACAACATTCCCGACGTATCTATAAAATGGTATCACGACGGCACCTTGAATGCGTCTGTAAACTGTATTGACCGCCATTTACCAACGCGGGCGGATCAAGTCGCCATCATATGGGAAGGCGACGAACCCACTGATGACAAAAAAATAACCTACAAAGAACTGCATGATGAGGTCTGCCGGTTAGCAAACGCTATGAAAGCACGCGGCATCAAAAAAGGCGATGTGGTGACGATTTATATGCCGATGGTGCCCGAAGCTGCCTACGCAATGCTGGCCTGCACGCGCATAGGCGCAATTCACTCCATTGTCTTTGGCGGGTTTTCACCCGATGCCTTGGCGGCGCGCATATCAGGCTGTAATTCCAACTGTGTCATTACTGCGGATGAAGGCGTTCGCGGTGGCAAGCCGATTCCCCTGAAAGTGAACACAGATAAAGCGATTGAAATAAGCGGCGGTGTTGAAACCGTGTTTGTGGTCAAGCGCACCGGTGGTGATATCGACTGGGTTGACGGTCGCGACGTATGGTACGAAGAAGCAACCGGCGCCGCCGACACCACGTGTGCTCCAGAGGAAATGAACGCTGAAGACCCCATGTTTATCCTTTATACGTCGGGTTCTACGGGTCAACCGAAAGGCGTTTTGCATACGACCGGTGGTTATATGGTCTATGCCTCAATGACCCATCAGTACGTCTTTGATTACAAAGATGGTGAAAACTATTGGTGCACGGCTGATGTCGGCTGGGTCACAGGTCATAGTTATATTGTATATGGCCCTCTTGCCAACGGCGCGACCACGTTGATGTTTGAGGGCGTGCCGAACTATCCCTCCTATTCACGGTTCTGGGAAGTCTGCGACAAGCACGACATTGCCATTTTCTATACCGCGCCGACCGCCCTGAGAGCTTTGATGCGCGAAGGTGACGCTCCCGTCAAATCAACAAGCCGGAAATCCATTCGCGTCCTTGGAACCGTTGGAGAACCTATTAATCCAGAAGCTTGGATGTGGTATTATAACGTAGTGGGCGAAGGGCGGTGCCCGATTGTTGATACGTGGTGGCAAACGGAAACGGGTGGCATTTTGATCACACCGCTGCCGGGTGCGACGGCCTTGAAACCGGGCTCGGCAACCCGGCCGTTCTTCGGCGTCCAACCGCAACTGGTTGATAGTGAAGGCACGCCTCTTGAAGGTGCAACCGAGGGGAATCTGTGCATTATCCAGTCATGGCCCGGCCAAATGCGAACGGTCTACGGGGACCATGAGCGCTTCATGCAGACCTATTTCTCAACCTACAAAGGTAAATACTTTACCGGTGATGGTTGCCGTCGCGACGAGGACGGATACTACTGGATTACCGGTCGTGTTGATGACGTCATTAACGTTTCCGGCCATCGAATGGGCACGGCCGAGGTTGAAAGCGCCCTGGTTGCTCATCATGACGTCGCTGAAGCGGCCGTTGTCGGCGCACCGCATGAGATTAAGGGACAGGGCATATATGCCTATGTGACGCTGAATATCGGTGTCGAGCCAACAGACGACCTTCGCAAAGAACTGGTACAATGGGTACGAAAAGAAATTGGCCCGATTGCGTCTCCAGACTGGTTGCAATGGGCACCGGGATTACCCAAAACCCGATCCGGCAAGATCATGCGTCGGATTTTGCGAAAAATTGGCGAAAACGATTATTCCAATCTTGGTGATACATCAACGCTCGCTGATCCGGCGGTTGTCGATGACTTGATTGAAAATCGCCAGAACACATAAATTTGTGTCAAAAAACGTAAAAGGCCCGCTCATAAGCGGGCCTTTTTTATGTGACGAACCTCAGGCGTCAGCCCGGCTGGACAGCAACCTTTGTACGCGTGCCAGATTATTGGCAATTAAGTCGGCGCGTTTTCCAGCGCCAGAGCTTTCATAAATTTCAATCGCCCCTTCGAAACAGGAGGATGCTTCTCTGAGTAAAGCCAGTTCTGAATTTCGTTTTGCCAAGGAAAAACAGGCCGCACCCAGATTATTGGCCGTTTGAGCCCATAAAACCGGTACAACCTCTTTTTTTCTGACGTTCAGTGACGCTCTGAATTTCTTCACAGCTATCTCCAGCGTCGCATTCCCATTTACCTGTTCCCCGAGAGCTAACAGCACGACGCCATACTGATTGCAGACCTCAGCCCATTTTCCCGGCGTTCCTTCTTTCGTATAGATAGTTAACGCCTCGTCAAAAAACTTGGTCGATTCCTGATAGTAGGAGCTTTTACCGGACACCATCCCGAGCCGATAGAGGACGAGGCCCATATTGATATTCGCCAGTGCCCAATCAAACGGATGCTCAATTCGGCTGAGTTGGTCCGTAATCGCTTTATAAGCGACTGTCGCTTCTTTCAAGACATCGGCATCTTTCGCCCTTTCACCTTTTACTTTCAGGGTTTTTCCCAGATGACTTTGCGTTAGTGACCATACAATCGGGTCAACCTCGGCAGACGTATGTGTCAGGGCCAGCTTATATGACGAAATGGCCTGGTCCAGGCGCTTGGCTTCACCCCCCAGTAAGGCATGGGCGGCAAAGGCGTTGCCCATGCAACTCAGAAATGCGGCATAATGGCTACCGCTCAGGTCGGGTGGTTTTTGTTGAACCAATGATTTGATTTGCCCGAGCGCCTTATCAAGCTCGTTACCAACCTTGCTTCGCATGCCCTTGAAGGTCGGACCAACTGCGCTCAAAACCGCCGCATGGAGAGCATGGTTGTAATCATCACCAAAAGCGGCAGGCAAAGCCAACATATCGCCCAGCCCGTAAGATCCTGGCTGACTGTCAGACAACGGTGTCGTTGCTATGAACCTAAGCTCAACAATGCCGTTGGCCATCCGCCCCCAAACCAACAAGTCCGCTTGCTCTTGAGCCAACAAGTCGCGCCCCTGATCAGCGGCCGCAATCAAACGATCAACCAAAATGCCTTGGTCACCCATTTTGACGGCGCTCTTTGTTCGAAAGACCTCATAAGCCTGGAACCCATCCAGAGATGTGGCAAGCCGGGCACTCACTTCGCCAGATTTATCGCCCGTAATCGCGGCAACAAGAATCTTTGGTAAACCGGGCCCATCAGAATCGGCTGGCGCAAAAGATGCCCCCGAAATTCGTTCCGCCCCATTCTTTTTTTTCTGTTTACGCCGTCTGTTTTGACTCGAAGACTTTGGAACTCTCGAGGCAAAGAACAGGCCAAAAATACCTTTGAACATAGCTCTTTCGCTGAATGATGTTTCTAAAGCTATAACTCGGAAGCTTTACCAGTTCCTGACAACCTAACTAAAAGTCAATACAGCGGCCATTTCGCTCCCAATCTCCATAACGGGTTGGGTCCGGTCCGTCTGGGCCATCCACCTCTACCGTTTCCTGACGAGGGGAGTCGGGTCCAGCATTAACATCGATTTGGCTGCTCTGAGCCAGGTTGGGACTAACCTTTTCGTTCTCGGTTTTCGCCAATTGTTCCTGACTGCGACGCAACCTGCTTTTCCCATCGTTGGTCGAAAGGAATTGTTTTTTTTCCATTTTAGATAAACCTTTCAATACACACAAATTAAAATAGCAAACTTTCCAAGCGGATCAATTTTAATCCCGATCCAATGTCGGTAGCATCGCACCGCAGTTTAAATGGATCAACCACTTACAGCCTTGTACTTGCCTGACAGCTGGGGCATGAAAGGCGCATGAAAAAATCTGGTGTAAATGTCCGTCTTGCCGCGCTCGAATTATTGGAATCCGTCATCCGAAGAAAGACAATGATGGAAGATGCCTTAGAAAAAACGGCAAGCTATGGAAAACTTGAGCAAAGGGATCGAGCCTTTGCCCGCAACCTGGTATCAACAACGTTGCGCCGGCTGGGCCAAATTGATGCTCTGATTGACCATTGCCTGCAAACGCCACTTGCTAAAAAATCACGCCGAAGCCATGACATTTTGAGGCTTGGAATTTGCCAGTTGCTATTTTTAGCGACCGCCGACCATGCAGCGGTGTCATCAAGTGTCGAACTGGCCGGGGCGAGCGGTCAAGGACACACAAAAAAGCTGATCAATGCGGTACTGCGCCGAATGAGTCGCGAAGGCGAAGAGCTTCTAGAAACGCAAGATGCGGACAGGTTGAATGTGCCAGACTGGCTTTGGTACAGCTGGCGCCGCGGATATGGGGAAAGTGCAGCCCGTGAATTGGCAGCAGCACATTTGGGTGAAGCTCCTCTTGATTTATCTGTAAAATCTAACGCGACTTTATGGGCAAAGAAATTGGACGGCCAGGTTCTGCCCAACGGGACCGTTCGACTTGATAAAAACCGAAACGTACCCGAGATGGAGGGGTTTAACGAGGGCGAGTGGTGGGTGCAAGATACCGCTGCCCGTGCTGCCGTCCAATTATTGGGAGACGTTCAGGGAAAACGTATCATCGACCTTTGCGCGGCACCTGGCGGGAAAACCGCCTTTTTGGTGAATGCGGGTGCCCACGTGACGGCAGTCGATCGTTCCGAAAACCGTCTGAAACGTCTTCATGATAACCTCTCCCGCCTAAACCTGAGTGCAGAAGTCGTGGTAGCAGATGCGACGGAATGGCGCCCTGAACACAGGGCGGACTGCGTGTTGCTGGACGCTCCGTGTTCAGCAACCGGCACACTTCGAAAACACCCGGAAATATCGTGGCTTAAATCTCAGGATGATGTTGAAAAACTCGTTATTTTGCAGGGACGCCTATTGGACGCCGCTATTGATATGGTTAAACCCGGAGGCTCTATCGTCTTTGCGACGTGTTCGTTACAGCCCGAAGAGGGACAAGATCAGATGGCAAAATTTACGCAGACACATGCAAATATAGATGTCATCGAAAGCCTGCGGTGCCTGCCAACAGACCTGCCAGAATTTGGCGGTCGGGACGGGTTTTATGCGTGCCTCTTAAAGTGCAGTTAACAGGGTTTTTACCTGAACCATGGTCTGATACACATCATGCCTAAACAAACGATCACAGGACCCATCATCAAGCTGCGGGATACATTGTTTGCATCACCCCTTTATGCGTGGGCCCTATCCTTCTCAAAACTTCAATCCGTTACCCCCACTGAGCCCGTCTTTCCCGGCGATCCAGAACGCGGCCGCACCATTCAGTTCAGTGATCTGATCGAGACCATTCAATACCAAGACAATACTGACGCTCTATACGATGGTCGCCAGGATCAATTCCTGTGGTTGGCTGATCTTCAAGCAAGCGGACTTGAGACGGCCGCGCGAATAGCGCGCGATATAACAGAAGAATGGATAGCCCATAACAGTCGGTGGCAGACCAACAGCTGGCGCCTGGACGTTTTGAGTGCACGCCTGTGTAATTGGGTTTCAGCCAGTCGGTTTCTTCTCGATGGAGCGAACCAGCGATTTTCTGAAAGCTTTACATCTGCCCTGGCCCAGCAGGCCCTTCATTTAAGGATTTGCAGCTATTTTAATGAAACCTTGCCGCCTGGTTTTTGCGTACAAAAAGCAATGATTTATGTGGGGCATTCTATTCCCGGCAATAAACGTCAACTGGAGCGGGGGCTTGATTTACTTGAACGTGCAGCGGAAGTCGAGGTGCTCGCAGATGGTGGACATTTTTCGCGCAATCCATTCGCCCACCTACGTGCTTTAAAAACCCTTATCGAAATCCGTGGTACGCTAGAAGCAACTCCTTCGGGCCCGCCAATGTGGTTGCAGGGGCTGATCGACAAAATGAGCCCGATTCTGCGAACCTACGTAATGGGCGACGGTAAACTGGCCGCATTCAATGGCGGTTATCTGGCCGACGCTGGTGAAATCGAGACTGTACTGCAGGCCACACGGCTTAAACCGCGGCCAGCAACAAACGCACCCCACACAGGATTTCAGCGCATTGCGGCGCGGCGTACTGTTATCCTTTTGGATACTGGTGTACCGCATGCAGATACCCTGTCCGCCCGTGAAAGTGCCGGCACCTTGTCATTCGAAATGTCCGTCGGCAAACAACGGATCATTATCAATTGTGGCTCTCCGATTCATGCGAATCCTTCTATGGCTCTGGCTTTACGGGGCACCGACGCCCACTCAACGCTATGTATACACCATACGAACTCGAGTGAGATCGCACCTGACGGAAAATTGGGTCCCCGCTATGCAAAACGCGTATTGGATCTGCGTCGAGAGGTTGAGAAAAACACATTGGTCGAGGCGGCACATGACGGTTATGTTTCGGCCTTTGGCCTCACTCATAAACGAGCTCTCTATTTGTCCGCCGAGGGCAATGAATTGAGAGGGGAAGATACTGTTTCTGGTAGCAGCGACGAAGATGCGATTCTGCGTTTCCATCTTCACCCTTCAGTTCAGGCTTTGCTTGTCGAAGCGCGGGATTCCATTCTAATCAAATTCGGGAAATCGGCGGTTTGGCGCTTTAAAGCATCCTGTTCAGATCTAACGGTCAGTCAAAGCCTGCACTACGACAACAATACACGCCGGCAATGCCAACAAATTGAAGTGAAATTCTTTCATACGAGTCCAAAATCCGTTGTCAAATGGCGCCTGACCAAAGAGCATTAAATGCGTATATTAAAGTTCCCAGCGACCATAGGTCTCCGCCAACGTTATGTTTCGCCATATCCCTTTCAGGTCGGCGACTAACCCGCCCGGTTTTAACACTCGAACGAAGTCTTCCGCCGTGAATGCGCCGTAGGACGCGTGTGCTACGACACTTATAATACAGTCATATCCCTTGGCATCCGCAAGGGTCTCCAGTACTCCAATACCATAAAACTTCTCCGCTTCTTGCGAGTCAGCAAGAGGATCATGAACATCCACGTGATGACCAAGTTTTTGTAAGGACTTAATTAAATCTGCCGCCTTGGAGTTTCTCAAGTCTGGAACATTTTCCTTAAACGTCAACCCCAGAGCCAAAATTCGGGCGGGACCGGAGCTTCTATTCTGCTGTTGCATTTGACGATCAATCTGGCGTGCCAAAAAACCCGCCATATCGTCATTTATCCTGCGTCCGGCAAGGACGACCTCAGGGTCATGGCCTAACTGGCGGGCCGCATGCGCCAAATAATAGGGGTCGACGCCAATGCAGTGACCTCCAACCAACCCCGGTGTGAAATTTAGGAAATTCCACTTGGTTCCCGCAGCAGCCAGAACATCATGGGTTTGAATGCCCATTTGGTTGAAAATCATGGCCACTTCATTGACAAAAGCGATGTTGATATCGCGTTGTGCGTTTTCAATAACTTTGGCCGCTTCTGCCGTTTTGATATCTTTAGCTTGGAATACATTACCGTTCGTCAGTTTGCCGTAGAGTGCCATTAAATAATCAGCAACTTGCGACGTCTGACCGGATACAACTTTCGTGATCTTATCAACGGTGTGCACCTTGTCACCGGGATTAATGCGCTCTGGCGAATAGCCAAGAAAGAAATCCTGACCACATATGAGACCCGAAGCCTCTGCCAGAGCGGGCCCGCATATATCGTCTGTGACACCCGGATAAACGGTGCTTTCGAAGACAACAACGGCATTATTTCGCAAGGCTTTCCCGACAATTTGACACGCCGACAAGACTGCGGATAAATCAGGTTCGTTATCGGGTCCGACAGGTGTCGGTACGGTCACAATATATACATCCGTTCCGACCAGACTTGACGGGTCAATTGATAGAGAAAATGATGCCTTTTCAAGGTCGTTGCTATCGCATTCGCCCGTCCGGTCATATCCCGTCTGCAATTCGTTAATGCGCGACGAATCAACATCAAATCCGATCACAGGAAAATGTGCAGACAAGCGAACGGCAAGCGGTAACCCGACATAGCCGAGACCAATAATCGCTATTCTTGTTTCTTCAAGGGGCGTGAACGACATCACTAACCTAACGGAAAATTAAGGGCGCCAATCTCCGCGTGATGACAGGAAATGTCAATTCCTGTCATCATATATTCTGAGAAGAACAGAACTCTTGAAATCTCGAGACTTGACCTATGCGGATGAGTATGGAAAAGCCTATCTGACTGAAACATTTAGAAATGGCCCGACGATTGACGTCTATCCCCAACATAATTGCTTTTTTTCTCGGCATCTCTATCTCTGGCCTCATTTTAGGAAGAAGTGTCTTTGGGGTATTTTTCGGCATCGCTGTATTGTTGATTTTAATCGATACGCCGTTTTCCAACATCAAGCGTGAATTTAAAAAGGTGTATAAAAGCAATCTTGCACTGCTGTTGCTTGCCGTCTTTTTGGCCAGCTTGCCAAGCCTGATCACTTCTGATTTCACCAGACAATCTTGTGTCGCGCTGCTCAGGACATTTGTCTTTTGTAATCTTGGCGTTCTAATTTGGGTCTACTTAAAAGATCGACCTGCGTTGGCCAATATCTGGATGAAAAGCTTTATCATTTCAGCCGCTATCTCCATCCTGTTTGCCCTTTATTCACAGCATATATCGCCTGCATTATATTGGTTTTTGCACTTAAAGGGCTGGAAAACAGAATATTTGAAGTTCACGTTGAAGGGCTTCTCATCAACTACTGTCTTGGTAATCCCCCTCCTTTACATCTTCAGCCTGCGCCAAAAAGTTATGTATCGCGTTATTGGATTTCTGGCCGGTTTTTGTTTTTGTTTTCTGGTTTGGGATGTTTCAAACCGAGCAACAGTTGCGGGTTTGTTAGGCATTGTCATAACTATTGCAGTAGCACTCTGCATCCGGTTCGCAAGCCGCTTGCAGGTTCTTGTTACAATGGCCTTCACGTTAACCAGCACTGGTCTCGTAATGGTCTGGTTGCACATCACCAGACGTCACATGGTGGCCGTCGCTCCTGACGGAAACTACTTTTTGCCGCTATGGTTGATCGATTTTCAGCGACAGACCATATGGAACAACGCGCTGGAAATAGGGCTCCGTACACCATGGTTTGGGCGTGGGCCAAATACAATTAACTTTGCTCAAGGTGCCGACAAACCCTTGGCAGGCTCCGCAGGCCTGCATGCGATCCCTGCACACCCACACAATTGGATTGTGGAGCTCTTCGCCGAAGTTGGCGCCATCTGCCTCACACTTCTAGTTATTTTTTTGGTTTTTAAGGCATTAACACTGTTGCGACGTTATCGTATAAGTGCTGACCCTGCATATCTGTCAGCCATTGCGATATTCGCAGGTTATTGGGTATCAGGGCTATTTAATTTTTCATTTTGGTCATCCTGGTGGCAACTGTCCTTTATTCTGTCGCTCGCACTTTCGCTCGCGTTACGCCAAGATTTAATCGCCGACGACAAAAGTTCTGGACATCGACCAAAGCCATCCGAATAAAGCGATCATAAAAATGCTGATTTGGCCAAGTCTTAGTGACTCTAGTGCCTGAAATGCCGCATCCCTGTAAAGACCATTGCCAGGCCCTTTTCGTCCGCGGCCGCTATCACTTCATCATCCCGCACAGAACCGCCCGGCTGAATAATTGCCGTTGCGCCGGCTTCAGCAGCCGACAACAAACCATCCGCGAAAGGGAAAAAGGCATCGGACGCAACAACAGAACCAATTGCCCAAGATTGTGAATCGCCTGCAACCTTAGCCGCATCAGCCGCTTTCCACGCCGCAATTCGCGACGAATTAATACGGCTCATTTGACCCGCGCCAACGCCAACTGTCGCGCCAGATTTTGCATAGACAATGGCATTTGATTTAACGTGTTTAGCAACAATAAACGCAAACCTGAGATCCGCCATTTCCCGATCGGTTGGGGCCCGCTTGGTAACCACTTTCAATTCATCCAAAACCTGATTGTCGCGCCCTTGCAGGAGATATCCACCAGCGAGCGTGCGGATGGTTGGCGCAGTCGCTGTCGGATCCGGCAATCCATCGGTTATCAGAACACGCAGGTTTTTCTTTGAAGACAAAACGTCAAGCGCTGCTTTATCTATTTTCGGTGCAATAATTACTTCTGCAAAAAGCTTTGCAACTTCTTTTGCTGTCGGACCATCGAGCTCCCGATTGAAGGCGATAATCCCGCCAAAAGCACTTTCTGTATCGCAGGCGAGGGCTCTTTCATAGGCACTTCCAAGCGTTTCACCAACAGCGACCCCACACGGATTTGCATGTTTCACAATCACACAGGCGGGGCCGTCCGTAAATTCCGCCACAAGCTCAAACGCTGCGTCCGTATCGTTAAAATTGTTAAAGCTTAGTTCTTTTCCCTGAAGTTGGGTTGCTGTAGCAACCCCGGCTCGGTTTTCAGAGTTACTGTAAAAAGCCGCCTCCTGATGGGGGTTTTCGCCATATCGCAGTGTTTGCTTGAGTGCTCCGCCAAGTGCCAGGCGTGGCGGAAAAGTCTGTTTTGTTTGGTCGTTAAACCAGCCCGAAATGGCCGCATCATAGGAACCTGTCCGGGCGTATGCCTTCGCCGCATAGGTTTTTCTGGACACGTCACTGGTTGCGCCGCCATTTTGCTTCATTTCATCCATAACATCACTATAATCCGCAGGGTCGACGACGACCGTTACAAACCTATGATTTTTGGCCGCCGCCCGGATCATCGCGGGGCCGCCAATATCTATATTTTCAATGCACGTATCAAAATCAGCGCCTTCGGCTACGGTTGCCTCAAACGGATAAAGGTTAACTGCCAGCAAATCGATATTTGCGATGCCATGGTCAACCATCGCCTGTTCATGCTCCGCATTGCCGCGCACGGCCAACAAGCCACCATGAATTTTTGGCTGTAAGGTTTTCACACGACCGTCCATGATTTCAGGAAACCCCGTGAAATCCGAAACCTCAATAACTGCAATACCGGCCTCTTTGAGCGCTTTGGCAGAGCCTCCGGTTGATAGAATTTCGACCCCACTTTTCTCTAAAAACCGCCCAAAATCGATCAGACCGGTTTTATCAGAAACAGAAATTAAGGCACGTTTTATTGGGTTTGACATGTATGAAATCTCGAATGTTGTAATGTTGAGGTTATATTATCGTGTTTTTTTGACACCATTTTGATCCGGATTCGGATGATATTCCGGCACAAACTTGCAGATTATTTGCCGCGCAGACAATACGTCTCCACACCCACAAATCTCGACAAGCTGTTCGATAGAGCTGGAGATGTCGGCAAGTTTCGTGGTTCGAGGCGCGGCCAGGAAAATACCCTTTACGTCTGTGCTGACCAGATTTTCATCATCATGCAGAACTTCTTCAAACAGTTTTTCCCCGGGACGAATTCCCGTGAATTCGATCTGTATATCCTGATCAGGGACTTTACCCGCAAGACGGATCATCTGTCGTGCCAGATCAATAATTTTTACCGGCTCACCCATATCAAGAACAAAGATTTTACCTTCTTGACTGCTGTCCAAAGCCTTTGACGCCAATGTCGCCGATTGCAGGATCAATTCTACCGCTTCACGAATTGTCATAAAGTAGCGCGTCATATCCGGGTGGGTAACGGTTAACGGCCCGCCTTCAGCCAGCTGTTTTTGAAACAACGGGACGACAGATCCCGTCGAACCCAGGACATTGCCGAACCGAACAGTAACAAAGCGAGTGGTTCGGGTGCTCGCGTGGTCCAGATCAAGCGCCTGGCAATAAATCTCAGCCAAACGTTTCGTAGCACCCATAATATTGGTCGGGTTAATGGCTTTGTCCGTGGAAACCACAACCATGGTCTGAACCCCAGCACTGACGCAGGCATCTGCAACATTTCTGGTTCCAATCACATTGGTCAATAAACCTTCACAAATATTCGCTTCGACGAGCGGCACATGTTTTAGCGCCGCCGCATGGAAGACGAGGTCAGGAGCCGTCGTCATGATCACATCTGAAATACGCTTACGGTCGCGGACATCCGCAATTATTGCGGCGCGTTCCAGATCGGGACAAGCTTTTGAAACTTCCATATCAATTGTGTACAAGGAAAATTCCGAGTTCTCGACGAACGTTAATGATTTTGGCATGAAACTGGAAACCTGACGGACCAGTTCACTCCCAATGCTGCCACCCGCTCCGGTAATTAAGACTGTTTTGCCTTCGATCAAGTGCCGCATTGCATCTCGATCCAATGGCGTTTGCGCACGTCCCAACAAATCTTCTACATCAACAGGGCGAATATCCGTTTGCTCCGTGATACCGGCTTTAAAGTCAGTGAGTTTCGGTGTGCGCGCAAGCGTCAAGCCCAATGCGTTCGCCTGATCCAGAACCGTACGGATGACACGACCGTCCATATCATCTTTGGTTAAAATGATTCTTTGAGGTTTATTATTTGCATTTAGTTTTTCGGTAATCGAAGCCAATTCATCCAGTGTACCCAGCACGGAAACACCGTGAATTTCCTGCCCCACTCGATGTTTGTTTTCTGCTGCAATACCAACAACCCTGTAGCTGGTATCTCCATTTTGCCGCAAGGACCTAATAAACAGCTCAGCGCCATCGCTGGCACCTGCCAACAAAACGGGAATTTGACGCTCGTCAATTATGCCTGCGCTCAAATCAAACCGTCGGTCTTTAAAAAGCCTGTAAAAAAACCGAGGTCCGCCCAACATGACCATTAATATGAACCAATTGATAATCAGGACGGACCGTGGAAATGTCTCAAGGCGGGTCCAGAGAAACATGACAAAGGCAAAGATAACGACAACGATCGTAACCGCCTTTATCAGCGCCCACAGGTCCGTTATCGACGCGTATCGCCACACCCCCCGATACAGGCCGGAAACAAGGAACACGATGGCCGATATGGTGACAAAGACGATACAAGCCGGCATGAGACCGGATGTGCTGCCGACCATAAAATCACCCGCAGATCGCAAATAGATTGACAACCAAAATGAAGCTGCAGCCATAATCAGGTCATGGGCAAAGGCAATTTGGCCGCGAAGGGTAAGTGACTTAATCATTGAACCTTTGGGGTGCTTTCATTTTCGATTGGTTTTGGAACCATTCCGCCGTTATTTCAAGCCCTTGTTCAACACTGAATGGCGGTTTCCAACCCAATTGCTGGCGAATTTTATGGCTATCAATTTGTAGAGACCCGCAAAGTCGGTCAATCAGCGCTGATCTTCCGCTCAAGGCTCCAGCCAATTTCAAAAGATACAGTGGAAATGGTATTAGAAAAGATGGCCTGCCCAAGGCCAAAGAAACGGATCTGATCAATTCAGGCGTCGATAAGGCCCTCCCATCATCAACCAGATAGGTTTGACCATAAGAGCGCTCATCTTGAAGCACCAAAGACAAAGCATCAACAAGGTTTTCAAGATAAATCAAGCTTCGTTTGTTTTCTATAGACCCGAAAGGAAGAGGCCATGCGCGATGGCTCAGACCGAGTAATTTCAAGAAATTCCCTTTGACTCCGGGCCCATACACCAAAGGGGAACGCATAATAGTAGGCGCCAATTCGGGTTCACGCCTGACCAGGTCTTCAGCATCTTTTTTTGTCCGCCCATAGGCATCTTCTGGTGCGGCGGGCATTGCTTCCGTATAGGGGTTGGTGTCCGTACTTTCACCATTAACCTTTACGGAACTTAGAAAGATTAGCCTTCGGACCCCCGATGCCTTTGCCTGCTTGAGGAGGGCTTTTGTACCCTCAACATTTATTTGACGATACAATGGTTCGGGATCAGAAAGGGTCTCTGTCATGACGTGGGCACGTGCCGCAAGGTGATAAATCGCAACCTGACCTGCCAGGGCTGAAGACCAATTCGTTTCCGGACCTATTTCACCAATGATACAGGTCCGATGGGCTCCCTCAATGACATCTGTATTTTTTGACCGGACAGCTGCGGTCACCTGATGTCCCTGGTCTGCCAGAGATCGACATAATGCCCGACCGACAAATCCAGACGCTCCAGTGACAAGAACCTTCATGACGCGCCGCTACCGACCGTCATGCCGCGCCCTTCGGCAGCAGCCTGAAGAACCTCAAGCATCTGTTGCGCCTGGACTTCCCGACTGTGTTTAGGTGCCGCCTCTAAACTTTTTGTCCGCAACAATTGCCGTAAGGCTGTATCTTTACAAAGCCGAATGGCCGCATCTGCCAGGGCGCCTGGGTCTTCCGGTGGGATATGAAGCCCCGCCCCATCCTGAAGCAATATTGCGCTGGCTTCTCCCGTCGGTAAGGCCATTAGAACCGGCAACCCCATCCCCATCGCTTCAAACATCTTGGAAGGAATTACTTCAGCAAAAGCTGGAGAATCTTTGAGGTGTACCAATGCAACATCACAGAGACTCCAAACCTTTGGCATCATTTCTTTGGGATGGGGAGGCAAGAAAATAACATTATCCAAATTCAACTCTTTGGCACGCTCCATCAGAGCCTTGCGTTCAGCGCCATCTCCAGCCAACAAAAACCGTATATCATCACGGCCCCTAATCAGGTCGGCGGCGTTTAACACATTAAACAATCCATGTGCCATGCCATGCGTACCGACGTAGCCCAAGACAAACTTGTCCTTGGTTTGCCATTCTTCAGATAGTGCCGGGTCCTTCACTTGTGGGCCATATCGCCACAGATCGACCCCATTGATGACAACGGCAATTTTACCCGGAGCGATCCCTCGCGAAACCAGGTTTTTTTTAAATGCGTAGGTCAGCGCTGCCACACAAGCCGAACGTCGATAAAGGAACAGTTCCAATTTTTCCAGCGCACGCAAAGCCAAACTTGGTTTCATGGCACCTACGGCTACGATGGAGGCCGGCCACAAATCACCCAGCTCAAAGACAAAGGGAATGCGGCGAACGGCGCCTAAAAACCAGCCACCGACCGCAGCGAAAAACTGCGGTGACGTTGCAGCAATAACATCGGGGCGTTTTTCGAATAACCCGGCGAAACAAGCCGTTATCATAAAACTTACAAAATCAAAGGTACGCCTTGCGGTCCCTTGATTTGCAGCAATATAGGTTTTCACCCGAACAACACGAATCCCTTCCCGGTCTTCGACCTGATGCCAGCGATTTTGCCAACCCTCATGCAATTTACCTTGCGGAAAATTAGGCGCCGAAGTGATGACCGTTACCTCGTGTCCATCTTTAACCCAATAGAGCGCACGCTCAAACACCCGAGTTGCCGCCGCATTGGTTTCAGGTGGAAAATTTTCCGTCAGAAAGAGAATCTTCATGCCTGTATATCCTCACCTTGTGGCGAAACCGGAAACTTAAGATAAAAAACAAACAATCCCGTCACCAATAGAGATGCACCCGCAAAAGCGATGATCTCGTTCTGCGATGTTGACCAGATCGCCAATCCGATCAAACCAGCGTTCGTGATAGATGCTGCCAATGTCGCACAACTGTGCGTCATACCGCGCTGAACAGCTTGCTGGTAGAAATGTTGCCGGTGCGCCTGCCAAATTTTTTCTCCTCTAAAGAGCCTCTTGAAAAGCGTTAGTGTTGCATCGGCAAGAAAAACCAACGATAGGATTATTGCAGCAACTCCATACCCCTGTGATGCCAAATCCAAAAGAGCCCATCCACATAAAAACCCAATGGGAATTGAGCCCACATCCCCCAAAAAAACTTTCGCCGGATTCCAGTTAAAACGTAGAAATCCGGATGCAGACGCAATCATAATGGTACATACGGTCACCAATAACAGATTGAATTCCACCGACAGGTTGACCAGGATACAGCCCAAACCAATGGCAATCGTCTCCGTCGCCGCCAACCCGTCAATGCCATCCATAAAGTTAAACAAATTAACAAACCAAACCCATCCCAGGCTGATCAGGATGATCTCAAGGGTTGGTGGAACGACGCCCCCGAAGAAAGGGCCTTCAACCAGAGTTAACGCCAAGGCCAGAATGACCGCAACAACATGAGATCCAAACCGGCTAAGCGCCCCTAAGTTACGAACGTCATCAAGCCAGGACACAACGGCCAAAAAAACCGTAACGCCTGATAGCTTTAATGCGATTGAGGGCGCAATTAACCCTAGAGCACTGGAGATGCCGAGGCCGGCCAGGATGACCAGCACCACCGCCAATCCACCCCCTCTGGGCGTCGGTTGGGTATGGCTGGATCGCTCGTTTGGCACATCCAGCAAAGCGCGACGACGAAGATACATCGTAACCAGGGCCGTGAGCCCATAGCTGCACACCATCAGGATAAAAAAAAGACCGGCAAATAAACCCCAATTCATGGTGGGTTTATATCCGATCTTCAGGGGCGATGAAATGTTCGTTTGTAGCTCAGCTATCGATTAATGGCGCCCAAAGTCATCTTCAACACGGACAATATCATCTTCGCTGATGATAGGCCCGGTTTGAACCTCTATTATTTTGAGAACACTCGTACCGATATTCTCCAGTCTATGTTGCACACCAACGCCGATATAAGTTGACTGATTTGTCGAAAGTTCAAATACATCCTCCCCGTTCGTTACTCTGGCAATACCTTCAACCACCACCCAATGTTCGGACCGATGATGATGGTATTGCAAGCTTAGTTTTGCGCCGGGGTTAACAACGAGTTCCTTTACCAAATAATCTATACTAATCTGCAGGTTTTTATAAGAACCCCAGGGCTTGAAAACGCGTTGATGGGAAATAACCTCAGGTCGGTTTTGAATTTTTAGTGTCTCAACCGCTTGACGCACATCTTGGTCACGCGCGAGGGGAGCCACCAATACCGCATCATCTGTCGCCACAACCACCATATCCTCAATGCCAACAGCGGTAACAAGAGTCCCTTCGCTACGGACATAAGAGTTTTTGGCTCCTTCGAGGACGACATCCCCAACAACGACATTTCCTCGTTTATCGTGCACCCCAATTTCGTGAAGCGAGGCCCAAGAACCGACATCATTCCACCCAAATTCACTCGGAACAACAGCGGACCGATTTGTTTTCTCCATAACCGCATAGTCAATGGATATGGAGGGTGAAGCCGCGAACGCTGCTTCGTCGAGTTTTAGAAACCCCATATCCTCCCGGGCGTGTTCTGTTGCTGCCAAACAGTTTTCATAAATAGTCGGCGCGTAATGAGTTAATTCCGTTAAAAAATCGGACACCCGAAACAAAAACATTCCACTATTCCAATAATAGGATCCTTCACTCAAATACCCTTTCGCGGTTACAGCATCCGGTTTTTCCACAAACTTCTCGATTTTGTGCGCGCCATCGAACCCTTGGAGACCTTCTCCCGCCTGGATGTAACCATAACCCGTCTCAGGGCATGTCGGCGTTATCCCAAAGGTGACAAGAAACCCTGCTAACGCTGCGTCAACAGCACGATCCAGAGATCGGTAAAAAGCGGATATATCGCCGATGACATGATCTGATGGTAAAACAGCCATCAAAGCATCCGGTTGGGTTTTACTCAGCAAAAATGCAGCCGCAGCAATTGCCGGGGCCGTATTTCGTGCGCTTGGCTCTAAAACAATGGCCTGCGCATTACGCCCAGAGGCTCGAAACCCTTCAGCAACAAGAAACCTGTGGTCACTGTTACAAACCACGATCGGGTTTGAAAATCGATCTTGGACCAGACGGCCAATTGTCTCTGAAAACAATGAATTTTCAGACACAATTGGTTGGAATTGTTTTGGCTTTAGATGCCGGGAGACCGGCCATAACCGGGTTCCGGCGCCCCCTGACAAGACAACAGGATGAATTAGATGATTATCTGCCAAAATGGGCCAATGAGTTACTGGACGCCTGTGTAGGTCTTATCCGACCAATCCAAGAATCGTTTAAGACCATCATCCAGATCAACGCCTGGCCCAAAATCGAGTTGAAGACGGGCTTTCCGTATATCTGGAGCACGGCGGTTTGGTTCATCTGCCGGGTAACTATCAGGGTATTCAACCACGTCATAGGAAACAGCTTGCGAAGAAACCTTTTCAATCCGTTTAACCAAATCAACCATTGAAATTTCAGGGTCAGGGTTTCCAATATTATAAGCTTCTCCGGCTACGCCCTTAAGAACAACCAGAAGAAACCCGACAATTGCATCCGTAATATAGCAGAACGTGCGTGTTTGATCGCCCGTGCCGTAAACATGCAAAGGCTGACCGCCTTTAATGCGGCTGGCAAAGTTGGGCAGGACGCGGTAGTCGGTTTCCTGCATGCCCGGGCCAAAAACATTGAACGGCCGGATCGTGTTGGTGTGCGTCCCCATTGTATTGTGAAAGATGTAGCAAAGCGTCTCGCCAACGCGTTTACTTTCATCATAGCAAGCCCGAGGCCCCTGACAGGAGACATTTCCTCTATAACTTTCTGCCATTGGCACATGCTTCGGGTCCGGGTCGCCGTAAATCTCGCTTGAAGAGAAAAACGTAAAACGAGCATCATGAGCGTCCGCGAGTTCAAGCATTTTCCGGGTTCCGGTAATGGCGACTTCCAGAGTTTCGAGCGGATAAGCGCGATAATAAAAAGGTGAGGCGATGCCGGCGGCATGAATGACGTAGTCAAGATCGCCTTCCCATTTAAAGTCTTTAACCACATCATGATTTACAAAGGTAACGTTCGGCAAATCGGGAATAACAGCGCCTTCTTTACCCGCGGTGATCATATTATCAAGCGCAACCAGCTTAACCGGCTCTTTCAGCGGACCGGCATTGAGCGCGCCAAAAACTTCCATGAAATATCGACCCAGAAATCCCCGCCCCCCAGTCAAAAGGACGGTTTTACCGCTAAATTTTTGAACATCCTCGCCTAAACGGTCAACAACTTCAGCAATATCTGATGGAAGCAGGAATTCGGTCATAAATTTGGTCTCTTTTTCGGCTGGAATAAAGGCACTGGTACGAGCCTTTGTATATAAGGTTCGGAATGCCGTTTCAAACGATATAGATAGGCGTTAAGCCCTACTCGCTAGCGTATGAAGGCTTATCGTTGGCAATGGCACAATAAATTGGCCCCCATCATCCAGGTATTCCTTGTGATTTTTTATGATCGGCTCCGCAAAATTCCATGCCAAAATGACAACGGCGTCAGGTTTTTGATCATATAGGGCACTAGATGGCAGAACCGGTATATGCATGCCTGGTGAAAAGAGGTTCTGTTTTAAAGGACTGTCATCAACAATAAAATCAATGAGGTCAGAACCAATTCCAAAATGATACATCAACGTCGTCGCTTTTGCAGGCGCACCGAATGCAGCGATCGCTTTACCACGCGCCTTAAGATCGTGAAGGATATCCGTCAGTTCGGTTTTGATCGTCTCAATTTGTTGCCCGAAGGCCCTGAGTGTATCCGCTTTGTCCAGTCCCAAGGAGGCTTCCAATTCGATCAGGTTTTCGACAGACGCGTCAACAGGCCGTCCAGCTCCTGCGATTTGCGCAACGCCGCGCAGGCTCCCACCATGACTGCCAATGCGCTCTACCCTGATAAGTTCCATCCCGTTGCTTGCAAAGAATTGTTGCAATGGTTTTACAGAATGGTAGGCCACATGCTCATGATAAATGGTATCAAACAACGTCTTTTCGAAAACATCAACCAGATACGAAACCTCGAAGACAAAGACCCCGTCAGTTGCCAACAGATTGCGGATCCCTTTTACGATCCCGGTTAGATCATCAGCATGGGCAAAAACATTATTTGCCGTGATGATATGGGCAGCGCCATAACGTTCTTTAAGAGATTCAGAGAGCTCATAGGTAAAAAAATCGCACCTTGTCTCAATTCCGTTATCTGTCGCACGTGCCGCTATATCTTTCGCAGGATCGATCCCTAAAACCTTATGCCCCGCTTTTTGGAAAAAGCTCAATAAAGTCCCATCATTTGAGCCAATATCCACGGCAAGGCTGTCATCCGGTGGCACGAAACGATCTAAAATGTCATGGGCGTAATCTTCGAAATGCTTCACGAAAACAGGAGACGTGCCGGAAACATAAACATAGTTTTCAAACAATATTTTTGGATCGACAACATCAAGTAATTGCACGTGCCCACAAGACTCACAAAAAAAGACATCAAGTGGATACACGGTTTGCGTTGTCCCAACCAAATTTGACGGCACAAACGCATTTGCCGGGGGTGTGGGTTGCAGTTTCAGAACTTCCACAAGATCAGAACCGCCACAAAGACGACACGTTGTTCGACGATGACAATCTGCAGACATCTCTCTAGTTTTTCTCAACCGTCGGATCACCAGGCTTCCAGGAGGTCAGCCCCTCAGTCGGCATCATATCTACACGCACAACATCTTGTTCATAGGATTCCTGATCACGTGGATTTCGCGAAAGGGTTAAAAAAACCGTGTCTTCTGGAAACGTCATGCCATGATCGACCATCGGCGGCGTAAACACCATTTCTCCTTGTTTGACATGAATGGTTTCCGGGGCATCCTCGCTGCCTGTTGGGCGATGATGATAATCTATAGCGCCGGAAATCACATAACAGTAGTGCCAGTCGGTTTTATGATAATGGTTGGCTCGAAGGGAGCCTTTTACCGATTCAATCATAACCGCGCTTTCCATCATCATGTCGACGAGGGGTTGAATTTCACCCCGCGCATCGACGAATGGCTTCTCGAGTTTTACGACGCCATGAGCTGGCCAGCTGGCCTTTTCCGCGTCGGTGACGGGTTTAACGGTCATAGAGGGGATCCCTTCTCTCTTGATTACTCAACAGGTCGTTCAGCGATGATTATTATATTTTTCCCAAGCGGTGGAGCAATCCATCGTTCAATATATTTTGTTACAGGAACAAAATATCTGTCATAAACGCCCGCCATTGCCGGGTTAAAGTCGGTTTTTTTGCCTAATGTATTGATCAACCACCATGGTAAAACACCCGCTAGGTCAAAATACCGCTTTTTGCGAATTTTAAACCCGTGCGTTTGCAGCTTATACTCTAGTGGCGACAAATGATATCGTCGAAAATGGCCGTGTTGGCGGTCCAGTTCACTAAACAAAAATTGCAGGGCCGGTACGAATAACAACAAACGACCACCAGGTTTCAGCACACGAAACAAGCTTTCAAGCGCGCCTCCATCATCTTCTATATGCTCAAGGACATTTACCATAATAATGCTATCACAATGCGCATCTGCCATTTTCGGTAAGCGAGTTTCCAACATCTCGTTGTAAATCGAGACCTTACGGCTATTCGCAATATTCTCTGGTAATAATTTTGTCAGATGATCGGACGGCTCAACCAGAATAAGTTCCTCTGCATCTTGGAAAATCTCTTTAGAGATCGTACCGATTCCACAGCCGATTTCCATCGTTCGTCCACAAACCCAAGGCCTGAATATTTCAAGAATCCAACCATAATAGTTCGGCAAATCAGCCAATATTTCCAGATCATGGCCTTTATAAATGTGAGGTGGTGACATTATTTTATTTTTTTCTGGGCAGTCTTGGATTTAAAAAAAGCGTTTCTTAATCATGGTCCAAATGACCGCAATTGTATGATGGGCACGAATTTTTTTACCATCCTCGTAGGTGCGCCCATGATAACTGACGGGGACTTCATAAAAAACTTTGCTGTTTCGCGTCGCGATAGACAGTATTTCTGCATGCTGTTCCCAACCGACGGTTTTTAGTTGTTCCGGATCAACAAGCTCGCGCCGGAACATTAAATAACAGCTATAAACATCTGTAAACGTTGTGTTATTCAGAATATTGAAAATAAAAGTAATAAGACGATTGCCGACTTTGTGCCAGAAGTAGGATACACGTATACATTGTGGAGCAACAAACCGACTTCCCATAATTACGTCGGCCTGGTGTTCAGTGACAGGAAACATCAGCTTTTGGTAGTCCGCAGGATCGTATTCCAAATCAGCATCCTGAAATAGAATGTAGTCACCGGTTGCTGAAGCCATACCCATTTTGACGGCCGCCCCTTTGCCTCCATTTTTCGGCATTCTTAGGAGACGTGAATACAGCTCTGGTTGATCCTCTAATAATTCAATCGTTAGGTCCGTCGATCCATCATCAATTACCAAGACCTCAAATTCAACACCACGGCATTTGACAGCGTGAACCTTTCTAAGTATCTCTAGAATCGTTGCTTCTTCATTATAAGCTGGGATCAAAATTGATACGGAAATCATTCTACACATACTCTGAAATGAGCTCGTTGGTAACCCGCTGAGATACAAATTATAAAGCTAAAACCCCATAAGAATGTGGTTATATGCCTACCGCTAGGGTACAACAAGTCAGCTTTTTTATGAAAAGTCAGGCGCCTGCATATGCGCAACAATAAACCATCTCGCTATAAGGTACAGTTATCCGGTGTTATTTCTAAAACAAGTTGTCGGTTCTGTGTCGATTTTGGCGACGACAAGCTTCGTGAAGCAATAGATTTATATGGGATCGTTGCCACCTGTCGAACGCAGCCAGCCTTGAGCAGAACCTTCCATAATTTTTGACCACTGAAAGAAAGGGCATTGTCCTCTTCAATGTTGCCCATTGGCAAACTAAGTATGTGGGTAATCTTTTGTGCCCTTATTTGATTATAGTATACCTTAGGGTCTCTTTGATGTGGCCTCAAATCAACTAATTTTTGAGCGGGGATACTCGCATAGAATATCGGACTATTTAAAAGATAATTGTACTGGCGAATACCGACAAAAACGCGATCGCTTAAGCCTAAATGATCATTTAGCCACTGAACTGCATTGTACCCGGATATATTGCGCGACAAAAACGCATCTCTCGATTCCCCGAAGACGGAATAACGCATATAATTTAACGTGGTTGCACCGTTCGCCGCGAACTGCAAAGCGATTGTAAACCCAGCTATCAAGACTATAGGTGCTTTCAGGGATCGCATTTTTGATACTTTGGCGAGAGCGACACCCGAAATCAGTAAAAGAACCGGATAAACGGGCAACACGTGACGGACTCGTTGGGAGCTTCCCGTCAAATACCAGATCATATAAAAAACCAAAAGTGTCAGTCCAGGCCCAAGCCAACAATTCGAGAGCAGACGCGATCTGATTCGCCATATGGCAAAAACGATAAAGGGACTCGCCAACATGATAAATGGTCCCAGCCCAACCCGCTCAGAATCAAATTTATGATAAATGGAGAAGGTGGCATAAAAAGGGTAGAGGAGCATCCATAGAAAGTTATTGGGGAGTGCGGTTTCAGCTTTAAAATGCCGGTTAACGAAAAAAGTATGATAACTGCTGTCCCAATAAGCAGAATCTTGCAAGCCAAGGACCTTGAATAACATCGGAAATACCGGATCACCCGTATGTACCCAGTTCCAATAATACCACTGAAAACCGATCAAAAGGGAAGTTGTGCCAAAGACCAGCATTTGTCTTGGCCATTGGCGGATCATAAAGAGAAACAAACCACAAGCAGCACCGAACATCAGGCCCGTATATTTGGCCCCGACAAGCATTCCCGTGGCCATTCCCGCGATGGCAACATAGCGGGCAAGACCCGTCTCTTTCGCTTTCATTAAAGCGGCTATGGCCAGAAGAACAAAACCCGCGATTCGAACTTCGACTTGCCCAGAACCGCCGCCATAAAGGACGGCAGGTGTCGTTAACCAAATTAGCGTCAAAGCCAATGACCAAGACCGACTGAGATGCTCTCTGCAGAAGACGTAGAAAAAGAAGGCCACACCCCAACTCGAAAACATGGTCCAGAGCGTCAGGGCTTTTTCACCCCCCAGCCCTAAAACAGGCACATAAGTCATTTGCACCAAAAGCGGGACAGCGCCATCAATGGCCCGCGGAACAAAAACGATTTTGTATTCGCGCAGGAATTCTTTTGGCAAATTAAAGTGATAGGCCAAAGAATCGGCATCACCCGGCGGCGCAACGCCTTCAAAACAATCGAGAACAAGAACCACGGCCAGAAGGGCGCACAGGCCAAGTTCCAGCTGAGAAAAGGATGTTATGCGCGTTTCTGTCGGTAGGCCCAGGAAAAAGAGGCCAACAGCTCCAACGCCCAACAGCATCAGTAAGGGTACATCGGAAAACAGCCCGGCGACGCCTATAAAAAAGAGCAGCCAGCCAAGCAACCCAAGGCCAAGAACAAAACTCCAGGCAAGACGTTCCACCCATGCAAGTGTTCCCGAGATTTGAAAGATCCGTAACACAAAGGCGCCAAAACCAACGCACGCTGAGATTTGCAGCAAAAGAACGAGAACAGCAATCACAAGCTTAATACCAACTTATAAAAAGCCTCAACCAAATGACGGAATCGATACAGATAGGCGCCAAATGCGCCTAAGACCCAGAGCCAAAAGAGCCAAACAAGCCAGTTTGGCAGGTCACCGTTATTGGTCTCCGTATGCGCCATCATCAGCGGTGATCCTATAAGCCGTGCTGCCAGAAGCATCAAGACCCAGGCCATTTTGAGCGGCATCTTGCCGCGCCTGTAGGCATTCAATGCTTCATAGTGGATCGCTATGATCCGAAAAACCAAATCTGCATAGGATTTTTGATGGTCTTTTGCAACGCGTAAGGTGCAATCAAGACGCCTCATGGTGTGACTGGTGATACCCCCATCGCTCACCGTGTAACGCATTAACGGGGCGGCAAACACCGCGAAGCGCGCACCCTTTTGCGACAGGACCTTCAGCCATAAGTCAAAGTCCTGTGCTGCCGCCAGTGTTTCATCAAATCCTCCACAATCTGTAACCGCACTTTTGCGAACGACAACTGTGGATGTCGCAATAAATCCGTAACGATAAAGCGCACGCAAAGGGTCATCCGACTCCGAAAACCGCCGTTTACAGTCGATAAGTGTCTCATCCCCATCCGGGGCGATTTGCGTGAAACTATGGGCAACAAGAATTAAATCAGATTTTTGGATTTCGGCAACGGAGTGCTCCAGTTTCTCCGGTAACCATTCATCATCCGCGTCCAGAAAGGCAATCCAACGAGACGCCGCCTTGCGGATTGCATGGTTGCGGGCCGCCCCGGCCCCTTTGTTGGATTGCATCAGAACCTTGATCGGGACGCCGTTGACAGCATCTTCCAGAGCTTTGATGACGTCGAGCGTTTTATCATGAGACCCGTCATCACAAACAATGATTTCACATGGTTGGTATGTTTGATGAGCCGCACTTCTTATTGCACGTTCGATGCTTCGTTCAGCTTGATAAGCCGGTATGATAACACTGATATCGACCTCTAGCTTTGGATCAGGGGGCATGGCTCACCACCTCAACCTGAAGGTCTCCTCGATAAGGAAGAGATGCCATTTGTGAAATCTTAATTTGGTAAGCAGGTTCACCGCGCCCATAGGCAACCCAGCGGGTCGCCGGGTTAATTTCGATGCGCGCTTCGGGACAGATCAAATCGAATTTTGACCGCCCGGTCAGCCGAACGCCGCCGGTGATCAACTCTGGCACCAAAGTGGTATGGAGTCGCCGCGTTATCTGATGCGATCCTGAACCCGTTATAACGTCTTCAAGTGTAAATCGATCGTCCAAGAATTGCCAAGTGCGTCTGTGGTTGCGAGTTCCAGTGCTTGTAAAATCAAGCGCAATTTCACTATTTGTCTGTGAGATCAAGGGAGACGCACCGCCTATGAAATCTCGGAATTTTTGATGGTAATAGGGGCGGTTTGGCGGGTAAGGGTCCTGATCATCCACGGTAACCCCATTGTGCATAAGGGCGGAGCGATAAAGTGCTGCGTCTCCTTGCTCCCCATAAGTCCCGCGCCCGAGATCGATAAACAAAGGCTCGTCCTTATAGTGAACTTCGAACGACCCCAAATCCTGATGACCGTGTCCCGGCATATGTGACCAACCCCCTGGCGCCACATGCCAAAGCCCCGTCCAAGGGCCCTGCTTAAACCGTGTCCATCCATCAATAGAGACACAAGGTTCTGTCTGATCCGTCAGTCGAGGCAGCTTGCTCACGACTTGTTCCGGCGACGCATCAGGCGAAATGTCACCGATGAGGGCCAGCCCACCCGGCATTATCAACAAGTTTGCGTGAGACATCGCACGGCTGGCAATAGCCCCCAGGTCCACCTGCTCCGGGCGACCCGCATGTTTTGCAGCCTCGTAAACATCCTGATAATTTTGCGCTAGCAACAGATGATAATGCGAAGACCCTTCCCGCAAGAGGCCCGATGGCGTGAAGATGCGTTTCGCCTCTTGCAGCAATATTTTCAGCCCGATCGCGCGGGTGTGCTCCATCCCCAGCCATAGCCCCAGCAGATACAAACCGCGTCCGTTGTTCGCCAGATGATTCGACGTATGATGGTCGCCAAAATATTCAAGCTTTTCATAGATATCCTCGGCATGGTCCACGAGAATTTTATAGACCTCATCCCGATCGCCGGCCCATCCATAAGCAAGTGCAAAGCGGAGAATATTTATTGCCCGCTCGCTGGCTGTATAGGGATGCCAAACCCAGCTGTCATCGGGTCGTCCATAGAGCTTGGCCCATTGCGCCCAAATCACATCGACCCAATTTGCATCAATCTCCTGGTCAAGAGCCGGCATCCATGCGAAGCGATGTAACGACAACAGCGTTTCAACATCCTCGAAGCTTCGCGAAAATAACCGGGCGACGTCGTTAATCTGAAGATTTATATCCAAGCCGGCTAATGTCATCGTCAAGGGAGCCTTTGGAGCGTCAGGCTGTCTTTGTTTGAATTGGCAATGAGCGACGTCACGCATGCCTGTCAGATCAAGCGTCAAATAGGGTGGTTTATGGGCGACATAATCCGGTTCTCCCGGCCATTGGCCGAACAAACGACCGATCAACCAACGGCGGAGCACCGGATCAGAAGCCAGTTGACCGAATTTTCGAGTTAGGGATGCGAACATTTTAAAGAAGAGGCTCCAACAAAAATTCGCCTGTCGTATCCGACCTGTTAGCGTTATATAAAGCCATTAAAGTTCATTAACGACGGCACTGATTAACATGTCCGATCCCGTTCGAAAACAGGATGTTCAAAAATTCTGGAAGTCGCTTTACGCATCTTTATATGATGACGTTGACGCCACTCTGACGCGCGAACAACTCTTGCAGGGTATTGACGATCTGGAAGATATGTTCCGCTTCCGCGGACATATGTCAACGATTGAGGTCCCACTCGAAAGCCTTAGAGGTTTACGGGTGTTGGAAATCGGCCCTGGCGCTGGCGGACACTCAGCCTTGCTGGCTAAATATGGTGCGGTCATGAGCAGTGTCGACCTGACGTTTGATCGGGCACGCGCCACAAATGCTAAGTTTCAATTGATGGGAGATGCTGCTGCAGGGTGCCAGGCCCTTCAGTCCGATGGTGAAAACCTGCCTTTTGCTGATGAAACTTTTGATCTGGTTTATTCCAACGGCGTTTTACACCATTCACCGGACACACAAGGCGCCATTGATGAAGCCTTCAGGGTGCTTAAGCCCGGCGGTCAGGCGGTTATCATGCTTTATTGTAAAAGCTCGTGGCACTATTGGTTCAATATGGTTTTTTGTGTTGGGTTATTACAGGGCAAATTGTTAACGGGGCGAAACTGGTTAGGCCGGGCTACGGAATGGGGCGGTAAAAACAAACAAACCGTCGAAAACCCCATCACACGCTGCTATACAGCCAGCGAAATGCGCCAATTGTTTCGACGGTTTCAGCAGATAACACTGCGAAAAACGGACTTTTATTTTTATCTTATTCCAAAGTTGGGTCGTCTCTATCGACGTTGGCAGATCAAACGTTACGGCACCCATCCGGGCGGTATTCTGGTTTATGGTGAGCCCTGGCCGATCCAATCGCCACTTGAGTTATGGCTGGGCAAAGGAATCGGGTTTTCGTGGTTTTTATCGGCCAAAAAACCCGACCACCTTCAAGCGCCTGCTGCGACCACCAATGGATCTCCATAGTCACTGAGGCCTCGGATGGCGGCACGCCCCATATTCAATACGGCTTCTTCCGTACTGCCACCGATATGCGGCGTCACCATAACGCTCGGTAAATCTATCAGACCTCGGTCCTGTGGCGGCTCATCGGCAAAAACATCCAAACCTGCTCCGGCGAGACGATGATCCATGAGCATTTCTTTTAGAACCCGCTCATCAACGAGGCCACCCCGCGCAGCGTTGATCAGAACGGCATCAGACCGCATGGCCTGCAACCGGTCTGCATTCAAGATTTCGCGCGTCGTCGCGTTCAGGGGCAAATGAAGGGTGACCACATTAGATTTTGTCAAAAGTTCATCCAACTCAACCTGTCGCGCACCAGTTTCCGCAGTATAATCAGCAAGGTCGACAAGATCATGAATGAGCAACTCGCATCCATAGGGTTTTAAATATCGCCCAACCAGTTTGCCGACATGCCCGCAGCCAACAATTCCGACCGTTCGCTCGCGCAACTCGCGCCCTTTGATCTGTTGCCAGTTCCCGGCGCGCACGTCTGCCATTGCTTCCGGCACACGATGGAGAAGCGCAATCATCATCATCAGCGTTAATTCAGCAACGGCGTGGCGATTGACTCCAGCCGTCCAGCCCAGCTTGACCCCATGCGCCTGCATTGCCGCCAGATCAATCATATCAACGCCGACGCCATATTTGGAGACAACCTGCAAATGCGGCAGGGCCGAGAAAATAGCATCATCCAAAGGCTCCAGGGCTGTAATCGCCCGCTCAGCACCCTGCAAAAATTTGATCAGCGCGCTTCCATTTAGAGAAAGCCCATCATCGTTAAATTGCGCATCAGGGTACCGATCCAACAACTCCTGACGGAGGATCGGATGTCTTGAGAAAGAGCGGGAGGTTACAGCGACGTTAGGCATTAACTATAGTGTCCAAATACGGCATAACATGGGCTTCACGCTCTTTTCATAAACATCACGCACGTTGTGCGACAACGAGAAGGCCTTGACCATTTTTAATGAGCGGCAAACAAGTCATGTTAACGTTGAACATTCTTTATTTCGGTTTCAATCACTGTAAGCGGACGCTTTTTAACTTGCTGGTATATGCGTCCAAGATATTCGCCGATCACCCCTAAGAACAAAGCATTTAAAGTAATCGATAATAGCAATAACAGTGTTGTTGTTGCAAAACCCTGTGGCCATTGATGACCAAAAAGAAGCGTTCCCACGAAATAGAATAAAATTCCCAAGAACGTCAATAAGGACATAATGAAGGCCGTTAAAGTCGCTATTCGAAGAGGTAAAACCGAATGGTAAAGAATTCCGTCCAATGCAAGGGATATCAATTGCCTCATTGAAAACTTGCTTTCTCCATTCGCGCGAATTTCTCGATCATAGGAAATACCAATTTGCTTGAAACCCAAAGATGCAATGGCTCCTCTCAGATAGGGATGATAGTCATCTATTTCGGCCAAGGCATCAATGACTCGTCTCGAAACGAGCCTGAAATCACCCGCATTGCGGGGCAAATGATCTTCTGACAACACATTAATCAGCCAGTAAAAAAATCGACGAAGCGCATTTAAAACAAAATGTTCCTGACGGGATTCACGAACCCCGTATACCACGTCGTGGCCTTTTTCAAATTGATCGAGAAATTCAACAAACAATTCTGGTGGGTCTTGCAAATCACAATCTATTTGTATCGCGGCAACACCGTTAGCTTTTAAGTAAGCCGTTAGAATAGATCGCTGAAACCCAAAGTTTTTGGAAAATCTATATACGATAATTCGAGCGTCTTTTTGGCTCAATTTATCAAGGATCTGAAACGTTTCATCCGTACTATGGTTATCTGTAAATATGAACTCAAATGCGTAACGATCGGATAGGCCGTCACAGACGTCCGTTAGGCGTGCATATAATTTTGGCAGACTCTCTTCCTCGTTAAAAACGGGAATGAGAATCGAGATGAGAGGCAGGGGGGTTTTTTGTGCCAATTTTAATTATCCGCTTTTTGACTAATGACCACGTATTGAGCTCCAAGCGCACACCATCCCAGTAAGTTTTCGAAGGATCTTAAAAAGCTTAAAAATTTAGGGAAAAATACAATGAACTGTCTGCGCATAACTTTTAAATCGGCTTGAGCGACCAACTCTTTTGCTTCGTTAGAGTTTAGAAGCACCGCATCTTTATCAAACGGGCAAGCATCCACAACTCTGCGGGTCACCGGATTTAGGGTGTTATGTTCAAAAATGACAAGCTGTCCACCGGGCTTCAGTCGTTGACGAATTTGTCGCAGTATCTCTGGGCGATCTTCCGGTAAGATATGATGCATAACGCCTGCGAGGAAAATAACATCATAGTCGGAATCACATTGCTCCAGACTTGATTGAAATGTTGCCTCACTCTTTAAAACATCGTAAATTTGATCAATGCTTTCCGGCGACGGGTCAAACCCATGCAAAATTGCCTTCGGCATTTGTTTTTTGAGCACAACAGAAACATTTCCAACGCCACAACCAAAATCCAAAATTTTGGCATCATCCGCGCGAACCACGTGCTCACTCAAATACCGTGCCTTGTACTCAGCAAAATACTCGAACCCATCACCTGACTGGGTCACGTTGGCGTTCATTATTTGATTATAGTTTTTTGCGTAAGCGTCAAACTCAGCCATCTATAACTTTCCTTTGTACGGCATCTATTGTTTTACGAATGCCGATACTCAAGGGCGTTCTTGGTTCCCAGTTTGCCGCCAAACCTAGACGGGTATTCGCCCCAACAACTTCATGGGCTTCGTCCGCCCGCGGCGGCAATGCGCTGAAACCGAGCAACGCGTCAGGGGCTTGCAATTCATGGGCAACACTTTCACATACGAAACGCACCGTAACAGGTTCGCCGGAACACACATTATAAGCTTTATAGGGTTCTATGTGGTCCGTTTCTATCACTTTCACATAAGCGTCAGCGACGTCGTCGACAAAAACATAGTCGCGAATTTGGTCGCCCGCAGAAAGCTCAACCGCATTCCCTTCCGACAAACGTGTAATGAGATATGGCGTCAAACGATGTTCGGGCTCCCCCGGACCGTAAACATGAAATAAACGCAGGGTAACAAAAGGTATGTTATTCGCCGCCGCAAAGCCGTTGCCAGCAACTGTGGCTGCTGCTTTTGCGCCGCCATAAACACTTTGCGCAAGTATGGAATGGCTCTCATCAATCGGGCATCCCGGGACCGCAGGACCGTATTCTGACCAACTTCCCGTATGAATAAACAGGGTTAGCGGATTGACTGCAAACGCCTGCAGAAGATTTAGCAACAAAACACTATTGCTCTGGGTGAGCTTATCAATATGTCGGAAATCCGGCTGAACGCCCCCTGCTGCAAGGTTTACGACATGACTAAAGGAATGGTTTTCAAGGCTTCGCGATAAATCTTCTACACCTGATGAAGGTGCCATCAGAAGCTTTAATCCCGCAAGTTCTGGTATTCGTGACGCTTGATTTCGGTTCGAAAAAATAAGGGCCGTTGTCTCAATTTTTGCTTCAGACAAAGCGCGCAGGAGGGCCTGTCCAATAAACCCTGAACCGCCAATAACCAAAACCGACGTGCTCATGCTAGGACTCAAGTCGGGCTTCAAACGCATCAATTTGATCACAACACAGCGTGCGCGCCAAACTTGCATCCTGCTGATACTGCCGATACCAATCAACTGTAAACTTCACTGTTGTTTCGATATCTAAAATAGGGTCATAACCCAGTCGGCGACTTGTCTTTGTCGTATCGAGCAAGAGAAACGTTGCCTCATGAAGTGCATGGGGATCGATATGATGTTCAATCTTTCCAGCACCCCAGTGCCGTACCATTTTCTCGACCAGACTGCCGACTTCTATACTGTTGCCAGGTAACGGCCCAAAATTCCAACTTTCTGCGTACTCTCGATTGCCTGTTAACAATCGGGACGCGAGTGTCATGTATCCCAACAAAGGCTCAAGAACATGTTGCCAGGGGCGAACAGCTGCGGGGCTTCGAATTTCGATTGGTTCGTTTTTATAAATGGATCTAACAATATCCGGAATCAAACGGTCATCATTCCAATCACCGCCACCAATAACATTTCCGGCACGCGCCGAAGCGATGAGTGTTGATGTTTCAGGCGCATAAAAGGAATGTCGGTAGGCTTCCGTAACCAACTCCAAGCAGCCTTTACTCGAACTATAAGGGTCCGCGCCCCCCATGGGATCTGTTTCCTTAAAGGGCCGCGCCAATTCATCATTTTGGTAACATTTATCTGTCGTCACCATGACAATCGCTTTCAGATTGTCTAAGCGCCTACCTGCCTCGAGCAAATGAACGCCGCCCATCACATTGGTCGCGTATGTCTCGACGGGTTCCGCATAGGAACGTCGCACAAGAGATTGAGCTCCGAGGTGAAAAATTATCTCTGGCTGATGGCGCTCTAGAACGGACGTAACGGCACCTAAATCGCGCAAATCACCATAGTTGGAATCAATAATATTTGATAGCCTTGCCATCGTATATAGATTACGGTCAGGGTGTTCAGGTGGAAGCCCAAACCCGATAACGTTTGCACCAAGTTTTTGCAGCCACAAGCAAAGCCAAACCCCCTTAAAACCCGTTTGACCCGTGACGAGAACCTTCGTCCCATTGAACCGAGATAAGATACGAGATGGTGTCACCATATTTTCCAAGGAGCCTTGCCAGAAATCCAAAGCTCTTCTAATTCTGACTTTTCCCGTAACGTGTCCATGGGTTTCCAGAACCCCTCATGCCGATAGGCTCGTAATTGACCATCACTAGCCAGATTTGACAGTGGCTCCGCTTCAAGACGCGTAGAATCGTTATCAATATATTCGAGAACCGCCGGCTCAAATACAAAAAAACCGCCATTAATCCAACCAACTTGAGAAGGTGATTTTTCTGCAAAATTAGTAACCAAGTCACCTTCAATTTGCATCCCCCCAAAACGCGCAGGTGGACGCACAGCAGTAACCGTTGCAAGTTTTCCATGACTTCGATGAAACGCTAAAAGTTTACTAACATCGATGCTACCAAGGCCATCTCCATAAGTGACCATAAACGTCGTTTCCGACAGCTTTTCTCGCATTCTTAATAACCGGCCGCCGGTCATTGTATCCAGCCCTGTATCCATACAACCGATCTTCCAGTTGGGTAGGTTCCCCTCACTAAGTTCGACAAGCCCTCTTCCCAAATCGACAAAAAGGTCGCTATTGTGCCGGAAAAAATTCGCGAAATATTCCTTGATAATTTCGCCTTTATATCCGCATGCTATCAAAAAATCCCGTTGTCCGTGATTGGCGTATATATTCATTATATGCCAAAGAATAGGCATCCCACCAATTTCGACCATAGGCTTCGGGATATAGCGTGTTTCTTCGCTTAGCCTTGTTCCCAAACCACCGGCTAAAATTACGGTATGTGTCGCACTACTCACTTAGATGTATCTCACAATTTAGTACGATGTATTAATGAAGTTTTGCACATACAAACAAGGCCCTCTATTTAATTCGGTTTATAATCCAAACTCATAACGAAAGACCACCGGTTCTCTCTTTGACTTATGAGGCAAAATATGGACGAGCAGGTCTGTGGTTCATATTAAAGAATGAAATCAAACCGAGCGAATAATGGCTTAGCTGTTTGCTGCGAGCAAGTAATTTTTGTTCTATCCAAGTATACTACTGACCTGAGACCCAACTTCCCTCCAGTTTTCTGGAGAATCTGACGCCTTTTGTAAAGCCCCCATCCTATGTACCACATTGATGTAGAGTTTCCGGCACCGGCGGTCTCATGTTTAATGACGGGTGCGGACGGACGTAATTGTACTGCCGTAGCCAAGTGTTGATGACGATCTGCGCCTGTTTAATCGTCGAGAACCATTCAGCATTTAAGACTTCGTTTCTCAGTGTTCCATTGAAGC
>JBLXEY010000013.1:0-43676 GCA_048262655.1 Rhodospirillales bacterium
ATCGCCTTCTGATAACAGGCTAAAGCCGCATCCATCTCGCCTTTCGCGAAATAAACATTACCCAGGTTATTATGCGCTTCCGCATAAGTTGGAAAGCGATCAACCGTCGAACGCAAAACCGATAAAGCTTCGTCGTGCTGCCCAGATTCAAGCAACGCAATACCTAAGAGGTTGTGTCCTAGCGAAAATGTCGCGTCAGTCTCAATAATTCCGCGACATATCATAGCTGTCGCGTCAAGATCACCTTGCGCATATCGTACTTTGGCAATCGCCAAATTTGCATCACAAAAACTGGGATCAATACCAATCGCTTTATAGTAGTTCGCTACGGCTTCATCCGTTTTATGTATTTCTTCCAGCGCACCTCCCATGCGAAAACAGGCCTCAACATAATCCGGTTTTTGTGCAATGGCCGTCCGATAACTTAAAATGGCGTCTTCGTAGTCTTGCTGGTCAGTCAATATATTCCCAAGGTTATAGTGCATCTCGGGAATATCACCTTTGATCTCTATCGCTTTTCGATAACTTTCGACGGCCTCATTAATGCGCCCAAGCTGTTTGAACGAATTCCCAATGTTGTTATGAGCCTCAAAATAATCAGGCTTCAGGCTAATGGCTTTCCGATAGTGCACCAACGCGTTCTCATGTTCGCCATAATGTTGCAGCGCCACACCAAACGTATAGTGGGCGCGCAGATAATCAGGTGCAACGGCAATGGCTTGACGATAGGTTTCCATTACTTTTTCACGTTCGTCACATTGTAAATACAGATGGGCGAGGCTGATATAAGCTTCTACGTAATCGGGCTTTGCGTTTATCGCATTCTGGAAACTTAATGCGGCGGCATCAAATCGATGGAGGCCCTGGCGAATGATCCCCAAATTATGATGCGCCTCAATATAGGTTGGCTGGCTTATAACGGCTCTGCTCATAAACTCTTCGGCCAACTCATTTTTACCCATTTGATGGTGAATAAGGCCAATCATATGCAAGGCAACTGCCTGCTCCGCCTCTATATCCAGAACTTCCTGGTATTGATGTAGTGCCTCCATCAAACGTCCAGCTTCGTAATGCAGCCATGCCAATTTTATAAGTTCGGGAATTGAGGACAATTTAGGCTCCCTTGCAGGATCACCAGATGGCACATTCCGCCCCTCTTTTGAGCTTACTTCTTCTTCGTTCATTCTAGTGGCCTTTTCCAAGGAGCGAGCGCCTAACACATGCGTTAGTATCCCAGACAGGCATCAAGATTAGACGAAATACATTTTTAAACCATTAACCTAAACATTTTTCAGGTCTTCGTCGACTTGTCGGATAACGCTGTCCCAATCCCCAAGTGCCGGCTGCCGATACAAACGGACAGAGTCGTACCAAACACAATCGGAGCGATCCAGAAGCCAGCGATATTCAGGGGCAAACGGTAACATGAGCCATGTCGGTATCCCAAGGGAACCGGCGACATGTACCGTACTGTTGTCGATGGATATCACCAAATCCAGCGCCGCCACCTGTGCCGCGAAGGTTTCGATATCCAATAACGCATTGACGGAGGGGTCACGATAGATCGGGACGCCAAACTGCTCCTGAAAGCCCTCTAAATCGTCGGTGACATCCCCATACTGCAAATTAATAAACTGATGGTTCGAACCACAAATCAGCGGGGCCCACTGTGGGAGAGGAAGCCTCCTTTTTGCTGCAGACGAGAGTGTTCCTGTCTCCCACGCGATACCAATTCGCTTTTTTTCCGGCCATAGAGTTAAATAAGTGTTTCGAAACGCTTCTACCTTGTCATGGTCTGGAACCAAATAGCTGTCCTGACGAGGAAATTTCGTAATGTCAGATCGAAGATACTCGCAGAGATTTCCCGCCGGCACCTGATAGCCAATTTGATACGCACTCAGGTAACGGTCTGGGGCGTTCTGACGGGCCACAAAGGTAACTGTCGGAAAGGACCGTCTAAATAAGTCAAGCAACCGTTCTTCGCATTCCACGATAAGATCCGGTGCAATCTTGACAAGATCAGGTATCATACCTGCAAACATGATTTCGTCGCCAACCCCCTGCTCCATCCAGACAAGCAGACAACCAGTTGCTTCCGCTTGCCCGCCGGAAGAGGTGCCAGATCGCAGTGTTTCACCGCGCCATAACGGTATATCCGCAACCCGAGACGGAATATTGTGGTCTTTTTTCTCACGCCACCGCAGGGCATGATTCCGCCAGCCTTGTTCATAATCGCCTCGCAAGAGCTGCGTAAGTCCCAAATTACGATAGGCTTCGTAATAACGGTCATCCAATGCCAGTGCCTTGCGATAACTGTCTTCCGCTTCGTCCAGTCTTCCGTATTCTTTATGAACATTACCCATATTTGAGTGCGCATCAGCGTAGTCTGGGTTGATTTGCAGAGCCTTGCGGTAACACTCTTCAGCCTCTTCCAGTCGCCACTGATTTTTATAGATCACGCCAAGGTTGGAATGCGCTGCCGCGAACTGAGGGTCAATCGATAACGCCTTTTCATAACACTCCAAAGCCGCATCAGGCTTTTCCATTTCTTCGTAGGTACTGCCAAGATTGCAATAAGCCTCGGCATAGTTAGGCTTGAATTCAATGGCGGACTTGAAAGCCTCGACCGCTTCCTCATATTTATGCTGTCCGTGGAGTATACTGGCTCTGTTATAATGGCCTTCAGCAAAGTCGGGATTTATCTCGAGACTTCGGTTATAGGATTTCAAGGCATCTTCCAGCATGCCTTTATCCTTATAGACATTACCCAGATTCGTATGGGCATCTCCATTGTCTGGATTTATCGATAAGGCAGCTTGAAAGCTTGAAATTGAATCGTCGAACCTCTTGAGATCTTTATATGCGTTGCCAAGGTTGAAGTAAGCCGCAATAAGTCCCGGATTGATATCCAGGGCTTTCCTATAGCTCTGAATGGCTTCTTCCAGCTTGCCTTGAGCTTTTAATGCGCTGCCCAAATTCTGGTGCGCCTCGGGATTGTCGGGCTGTATAACAAGAGCCTGTTTAATGAAATCAACGGCAGCTTCGTTTCGTCCGGACTGATAAGCGATAACGCCCAGATAATGCAACACGATCGGGTGGCTTGGAACCACCTGCAAAATTTGTTTATACAGGGTTTCTGCTTCATCTAAACGCCCTGCATTATGTAACTGCACGGCTGTATTTACCGCGACAGTAATTTGCTCAATTACCGCCTGATTTGATTCATTCTCCAAATGACGCGACCTTTAAGAAGCAATGAGATATACGACAAAATTACTTTCAAGATAGTGGGCCACTATCTCCGGGATGTCTATTTAAAGCCCATAACGGCACCAATTCCTTTATCTGGCACACGAATTAATCTCAAGAGATTATGCTCCATAACCTGTGTCACCAGACGCTCGGTGAAGTTACACAATAATTCGACAGAAAAAGGGATTTTTTGCTTCTAGGTTAACAATATCTTTATGTCAGAACAGCTAAGTTAACTGACTAATGTAAATATAAACCTGAGAACGTATAAATGGGCCAACTCATAAATCTAATGGAAAACTATCCGCGAACCCAACGAGACGCGAAAGCTCGCGGCGCGGAAAAAACCGAGGAAGACCGGGCGATTGCGCGTCAATTTGGCGAAGCATTCTTCGATGGAGATCGGCGCCATGGTTACGGCGGATTCGGATATTCTCCGCGATTTTGGCAGCCCGTCGTTCCGACATTCCAAAAACACTACGGATTAACCACGGACTCTCGTATTCTGGACGTCGGCTGCGCGAAAGGTTTTATGGTTTATGATTTCACTCAAATCATACCTGGAATTGATATCCAAGGCATAGATATCAGCTCCTATGCCATTGAAAATGCAAAAGAAGAAGTCCGAGATCAATTGCAGACTGCTAACGCAACAGACCTGCCTTTCCAGGACAATTCATTTGATCTCGTTATTTCGATCAATACAGTCCACAACCTTGATGGTGAGGACCTTGAAAAAAGCTTGATGGAAATACAGCGCGTTAGCAGAGGAAACAGTTTCATTACGGTGGATGCCTACAGCAACGAAGATGAAAAGGAAGCGATGTTTGCCTGGAATCTGACAGCAAAAACCATATTGAGCGTCGACGACTGGACTGCCTACTTTAAGCAAGTCGGGTACACAGGAGACTATTATTGGTTTATGCCTTAAATCAGGACACTGAATTTCGTCTCTGGAAACGTATGTGCCAAATTCGACGTGTCGAAGAACAAATTGCTTCGCGCTATTCAGAGCAGGAAATGCGCTGCCCCACCCATTTATCCATTGGTCAGGAAGCCGTACCGGCAGCTATTGGTGAGGTATCAAGCAACCAAGATTACGCCGTAAGCACCCATCGCGGTCACGGCCATTATCTAGGCAAAGGTGGCGATCTAAATGCCATGATTGCGGAGATTTACGGCAAAGAAACGGGCTGCTCAAAAGGCCGAGGTGGATCAATGCATTTGATCGATACGAGCGTAGGCTTTATGGGAACATCGGCCATCGTGGGCAATAGTATTCCCCTGGGTGTCGGCTTTGGTTTGGCGGCGAAACTCGATGCGCATCAACAAGTATCCTATGTCTTTCTGGGCGATGGAGCCATAGAAGAAGGGGCCTTTTACGAATCACTTAATTTTGCTGTTGTCAGTCATTTACCGGTCGTCTTTATCTGTGAGAACAACCTGTATTCGGTATATAGTTCGCTCGAAGTCCGCCAACCGCCTGATCGGATTATTTGGGAGATGGTAGAAGGTTTAGGCGCCCGAGCAGGCCACGCGAACGGAAACGACATTATCGATTGCCTGAATATTATTTCTAAAGCGACAGAAGAGTGCCGCGCTGGGAATGGCCCATGGTTCCTTGAGTTTGCAACATATCGTTGGCTCGAACATTGCGGTCCCAACTATGACAACGATATTGGTTATCGCAGTGAGGACGAGTTTCAGGCGTGGCAAAAAAAGGACCCGATTGCCTTGTATGCCAAGAAACTGGAACGCGCATATCCGGAGTTTGGTGTTTTCCAAAAGCAAACGGAAGACGAACTAACAAAGTCTATTGATAACGCTTTTCGTTATGCAAAGGACGCCCCTTTTCCTCTCTTGAGCGACGTTATTAATGATGAATATGCAAAGGCAATCTAATGGCCACCATATCCTATGCGACGGCGATTAATAAGGCGCTGCACCTCGCCATGGCATCCGATGAAAAGGTTTTATGTTACGGTCTGGGGGTTACAGACCCAAAAGCAGTGTTTGGCACGACACAAGGCTTGGAATCCGCTTTTGGTAATAAAAGGGTCTTTGATACTCCGACATCAGAAAATGCTATGACGGGCATTGGCGTAGGAGCCGCACTCGCTGGCTATCGCCCTGTCATGGTGCATCAACGCCTCGACTTTTTCCTGCTTGCAATGGACCAATTGGTAAACTCCGCTGCCAAGTGGCATTTTATGTTTGGAGGACAACAAAGTGTCCCGATCACGATACGCCTGATCCTCGGTAGAGGTTGGGGACAAGGCCCAACGCACTCTCAAAATCTGCAAGCCTGGTTTTCCCACATTCCAGGTTTGAAAGTCGTTATGCCCTCGTTCGCCGATGATGCCCATGGCCTGCTTTTGTCTTCTATATTTGATCCGAACCCGGTCGTCTTTCTTGAGCATCGATGGCTGCACAATCTCAGTGGCGAGGTACCCGAGCATGACCAGCGCGTCCCCATCGGAAAAGCGCGCACCCTTAAGAGTGGGAAAGACTTGACCATCGTATCGTCATCTTACCTGACCATCGAAGCCCTAAAAGCCTTACCCTACCTGCAAGATCAAAACATAGATTGCGAACTCATTGATCTACGAACAATTAAGCCTTTGGACTGGGAAGCCATTTACCAATCGGTCCGACGAACCGGGCGAATCCTGTGTCTTGATAGCGGTTACACAACTGGTTCAATCAGTGGCGAAGTATTGGCCCGGGTTTCAAGCGAACTCTTCCATCACCTAAAAGCGCCTCCTGCGCGCATTGCGATGCCAGATATTCATGAAGGCACCAGCTTTGCGCTGACCAAGGGCTTTTATGTCCGCGCCCACAATATCTTCACACGCGCAACTGAAATGTTAACCGGCGAATGCCCCAATGTACCGAACGGTCTGTTGGAACCGCAGCCTCACGATGTTCCCGGCGACTGGTTTAAAGGACCGTTTTAACGTGCTCCCGAAACAAACCAATGCTGCTGTTTTGTTCGACACCAACAGGCAGCTCGAAATATGCACCATTGATTTGCCAGAGCTGGAGCGTGGCCAGGTTCTGGTCGAAGTCTCTTATAGCGGTGTATGCCGATCTCAATTGATGGAAGTCACCGGACAACGTGGCGAAGACAAATGGTTACCTCACTTACTCGGTCACGAAGGCTGCGGGAAGGTGCTCTCGGTTGGAGAGGATGTGACAAAAGTCGCCGCGGGCGATTTGGTTATTCTTGGTTGGATTAAAGGCGACGGTATTGATGCTGCCCCGGCACAGTATCGTTACAACGACCAAATTATAAACTCAGGGTGCGTCACAACTTTCAGCAATCATACTGTGGTCTCTGAGAACCGTTTAATTAGGCTGCCAGAAGGCCTGCCAATGGACGTAGGAGTCTTATTTGGCTGCGCACTCCCTACCGGTGCCGGTATTGTATTCAACGAAATAAAACCGACAATCGACGATGTTGTCGCTATCGTTGGCTTAGGGGGCATCGGCCTTAGCGCTTTAATGGCTTGCGTCAATATCGGGGTTGAGACGATTATCGCGATTGACCTATCCAAAGATAAACTTGAATTAGCAAGGAAGTTTGGCGCCACGCATACCGTGAATTCGAAACACGAAAATGTGGATCAATGGGTGCAGGCACACCAACCTCAAGGTATCGATTTTTGTGTCGAAGCCGCGGGACACGTATCAACAATTGAAATGGGCTTTCGCCTAATTAAAACGGGCGGTGGGCTGCTGGTATTTGCATCACACCCACCCGAGGGGGACAATATAACTCTGCCGCCTCATGACCTCATCCGTGGTAAAAAAATTCAAGGCAGTTGGGGCGGTGCCTGTTTTCCAGACAACGACGTTCCAAAACTGTCTCGCAGCTACCTTGATGGAAAATTACCGTTGGACGATTTAATTACTTCGCATTATCGGCTCGAGCAAATTAACATGGCCCTCGCCGACCTGGCGGCGGGAAAAGTATTTCGTCCCCTAATCGTTATGGAGCACGCTTGATGGCTGCGCGAAAAAAGACCGTTTTTATTGCTGGCAATTTCATCGTCCTTCATCCGGGTCATATTCGGCTGTTCCAGTTTGCGAAAGAGATCGGGCAAAAACTTATCGTCGGGGTTTACGCCGACCAGTACCATGGAACAGAATATCTCGTCTCAGAAGACATGCGTCTTGAAGGCGTTATGAACAACGTTCTTGTCGATGAAGCGCTTATTATTGATGAGCCCATCGTCGACGTAATCCGCAAGCTAAAACCCGATATCGTTGTTAAGGGTAAAGAACACGAAGGGCGCGAGAATATAGAAGCCGTTGCGTTGGAAGAATACAGTGGACGGCTTGTTTTCACTTCAGGAGAGACCGAGTTCTCAACTCTTAATCTTTTAGCAGACCAACTGATGACAAAGCCGTTTTCGATAAGAGATGTTCCAAGCGAATATAGGCTTAACCATCAAATTAGTACCGATGCAATAAAAGCGATACTAAACAAATTTGATACACTCAGGATTGCCGTTATCGGTGATCTTATTATTGATGAATACATCGAATGCCAACCGCTGGGCATGTCACAGGAAGATGCGTGTCTGGTTGTAACGCCAACCAATTCAATAAAATTTGTCGGTGGCGCGGGTATTGTTGCGCTTCATGCAGCGGGGCTGGGAGCCAAAACCTACTTTATATCCGTCTCTGGTGATGACGAGTTACATGATTACGCCATGAGCCACCTCAGCGATGAACTCGAAGCCATAATCATTAAAGATGAAAGTCGTCCAACCACCCTCAAACAACGTTTTCGGGCCAAGAATCAGTCACAACTGCGCGTCAATCGCTTACACCAAAACAACATAAGCCTGGAAAATCAGGCACTCATCCGAGAGCGGTTTCGCGATATTTGTGGAAACATTGATCTTCTCGTGTTCTCCGACTTTAACTATGGGTGCCTGCCCGACAAACTTGTTAACGAACTCATTGAAATTGCGCGAGAAAATAATATTTTCATTTCAGCTGATAGCCAGTCTTCATCGCAGATCGGTGACATTGGGCGGTTCCAGGGTGTCGACTTTATAACACCCACAGAACGTGAAGCACGAATTTCTCTGCATGATAACCAATCCGGATTGGTTGTACTAGCTGACCGCCTGGGCGACATGGCTAATGCCCAGAACGTATTTTTAAAAATGGGCGAAGACGGGGTTCTGATTTTTGCCAATAAGAATTTGGATTTCAATACGGCGCCGGACACATGGACCACCGACACATTACCAGCACTGAACCTCAATCCCGTAGATGTGGCGGGGGCCGGAGATTCAATGTTAATCGCCGGCTCCATGGCGCTTTCAGTAGGCGCATCGATATGGGAGTCAGCGCTTATTGCTTCACATGCTGCGGCACTTCAAGTTTCAAGAATTGGTAACATTCCAATATCCTATGACGATTTGGCAGGAATTATTGAACGATGAACGCGTTACTTTTATGCGCCGGTCTCGGAACACGATTGCGACCGTTGACGTTAACCACACCAAAATGTTTGCTGCCTATAGCAGGACGACCGCTATTAGATTATTGGCTAGATGCCTTGTTTAAGTCAGGCCAAATTGAACGTGTACTAATTAATGCACATTACAAATCAGAGCAATTTGTCGAATATGTAAAAAAATCTCCCTATAAAGACCGTGTTGTTCTTGTACTCGAACCAGTAATCCTGGGGACCGCGGGCACACTCATCCGAAACAAAAGATTTTTTGAAGATCACTTGGACCTACTATTTATACACGGAGATAATTTTTACACAGGTGACATAAATGAACTCGTCACTGCGCATCGACGACGACCATCAAAATGTGAGATGACAATGATGCTATTTGAAACACCTACTCCTGAAACATGCGGAATTGTATCCAAAGATTCATCTGGGATAATCTCCTCTTTTTACGAAAAACAACAAAATTCACCTGGCAATCTGGCGAACGCAGCGATCTATATGTTGTCCAAAGACTTTGTGTTCTCTCTCGACAAAAAAATCACGGACTTCAGCTTGGAGGTAATCCCAAAGCTTGTGGGAAGAATCTATTCCGTTGAAACATTGGGAGAGGTGATAGACATCGGGACGATAGAATCATATGAGAGAGCTCAAGCCTTAGCATCTGTTTCACCGCAAATTTGATTTATATGAGTAATAACAAAGGCAAGATCTTTGACGTTTGGACTGAGTCTGTTTTCTACAAGTATCAATTTTGGAATGAAGTTGCTTTGACAATGATAAATATTTTTAAAGATCAGAGGGAGGTACGTTTTGCCGCTTAATAAAGATTTACGTCGTCGCATTATTGATATGGTTGTTGCTGGAAAAGATGGTCATATACCAAGTGCATTTTCTATTTTGGATATTATTACATATCTTTATGACGAGGTATTAGCTTTCGATGCGGACAATCCTGAGTCATCAGCAAGGGATTATTTTATCTTGAGCAAGGGGCATGGATGTTTAGCGTTATACGTAAACTTGCATCGTCATGGTTTTATTACCGACAAGGATATTTCCGAGTTTTGCAAGCGGGGCGGTATCTTGGGGGAGCATCCAGATGCAACCAAAGTGCCGGGTGCTGAGGCTTCTACCGGCTCGCTAGGGCACGGCTTGAGCTTTGCCGTTGGCCTAGCCATGGGCTTAAAAATAAAATCCCTACCTAACCGTGTGTTTGTCCTTGTAGGAGATGGAGAATGCCACGAAGGAACAATATGGGAGGCTGCTAATGTGGCGCAAAATTTTGGTCTTGGAAATCTCTGCGTGATTGTGGATTGGAACCAATCTGCCATGCAGTTGCTACCTAATGATGCAATGCCGGCTAAGTGGAGTAGTTTTGGATGGAAAACACAAGAAGTTGATGGGCACGATTTGTCGTCCCTTCGAAGTGTGTTTACCAATTTAAAAATGGACGTAACGGGCGTGCCTAATGCCATTATCGCTAATACAATAAAGGGCAAGGGCGTTCCAATGTTAGAAGGGCATGGTAAATGGCATCACCGAATTCCAAACGATCATGAGCATAAGCTTTTAATGGAGGAGTTGCAGTGAGCGCCAACATAATTGACCCGGGTAAGAATGTCCGTCAACAGTTTGCCGATACGATGTTAGCACTTGGGCAGGAAGATGAAGATTTAGTTGTTGTGGTTGGCGATATAAGCCATGGAATCATGCAACCTTTTGCTCAGGCTTGCCCAGGACGATTTTACAATATCGGTATTCTCGAGCCTACGATGATTAGCGCCGGTGCAGGGATGTCAAAGGCTGGGCTTACTCCGGTTCTACATACAATTGCGCCGTTTATTGTCGAGCGTTCTTATGAACAGATCAAACTTGATTTTTGTTATCATCAATTATCCGGAAACATTATCACAGTGGGCGGAGCGTTTGATTACTCTAACCTTGGCTGTACGCATCACTGCTATGGAGATATAGGGCTTCTAAAGACATTGCCGGGGGTCGAAATTCTTCATCCTGGTTCAGCTATAGAGTTTGATCAATTAGTCCGCCAAACCTATAAAAATGACGCACTGACGTACACGAGGATTTCCGGCCATCTGCATAGTGTTGATTTTGGTAAAGATGATATAAAATTTGGCCGTGGCATTAAAGTGATTGAAGGTAGTGACGTCACAATTATATCGACTGGACCACAATTAGAAACGGCTATTGGCGCCCGAAACATACTCGCTGCTGATGGGCTTTCTTGCGAGATCATCCACATCCACACAATCCGCCCCCTGGACAATGATCTTGTCCTGGAAAGTGTTCGTAAAACGAAGAGGGTGGTCGTAATTGAGGAGCATATGCGATCCGGTGGCCTTGGTGACGAAGTCTTAAAAGTAGTTTTTAACATTAATAATCTACAGTTTGATTGGGCGGCCATCCCAGACACCTTCGTCACAGGATATGGTGAGTATACTGACCACCTTGAGCGATGTGGCCTTACAGATATTGCGGTGGCCACACGCGTCAAATCTATGTTGGGAGCTAGATGATGGGCCGGCGGATCATTGTTTCGATTTCTAGTGATATTGGTGCAGCATTGGCCAGCGCTTGGCTGAGCGAAGGACATTCCATCGCAGGAACTTATCGTACGCCTTCATCTAAAACGGAGGATTTGCGGCGTTCCGGCGTTGACTTGGTGAAGTGCGATCTTTCGAATGATGAAGAAACGGACGATGCTGCTTTGGCGCTGTGCCATGATGGACAGCCATGGGACACTCTCGTTCTTGCGCCGGGGTTGCAGGATCCTGTTGGTTCTTTCAGTACAATAGATTTTGATGAGTGGAGCAGATCTATCACTGTGAACTTCGTTAATCAGATGCGGATTATTCATCGACTGCTTCCATATCGAAATGAGATTATGGATTTGGGACCAATGGTCTTAATGTTCGCTGGTGGTGGCACAAACAATGCCACGCAAAAATATTCCGCTTACACGATCTCTAAGATCGCGGAGATTAAAATGTGCGAGCTATTTGATGCAGAAATTCCTAACATGAGATTTTCCATTTTGGGCCCTGGGTGGGTAAAAACCAAAATCCATCAATCGACTTTAGATAATCCTATTGCCGCGGGTGATAATTTTGATAGAACAAAAATTAAACTTGAGAGTGATGAATGCGTCCCCATGTCAAAAGTTATAGAATGCTGTAACTGGATAATAAACTCGCCTCGCGAGATGGTCAGTGGCCGGAATTTTGCCTGCGCTTGGGATAAATGGGGAGATACAGCGTTGGAAACGGCACTAAAATTGAACCCGGATATGTTTAAGTTAAGACGAGACAGTAACGATGTTTTGATACGGTCAGAGCCTTGGTCCGAGAAAAACTCATGAGCTTCATTGATTTGCTAGAGATTATTCCAAAGGTTCCCCAGTTTCATTCTCCTCACGGCCCTCTGCATAGGCTGTTATCTCAAATAGCTAAGGGAAAAGCATCAGAAGTTTTTGGTGAGCATGCTAGTGGGCAGGGGACTTTTGGAGATTTTGGTGAATTGATATTTCCTTTTCGGAAGATGGGTAAAATCTCCTCACTCGATTTGTTCGGTCTTGATGAATTAGTCTTATTTAGTTTTTACTGGGTAAATCGTGGACGCTACAAACGCGTTCTCGATCTTGGTGCAAACATAGGGCTGCATTCGATCATGTTATCACGCTGCGGATATGATGTGATCTCATACGAACCAGACCCCATGCATTTTGATATCCTAAATGCAAACCTGAAAGCTAACGGGTGTGAAGCCGTAATCTGCGTTAATGAGGCGGTTTCGGTGGAAAAAGGAGAAATGGAATTTGTCCGTGTTCTTGGCAATACAACAGGAAGCCATTTGGCAGGTTCAAAGAAAGATCCATATGGCGAATTGAAAAGGTTTAATGTGCCTGTTGAGGAATTCGCGTATTTAATGAGAAAATCGGATCTTATGAAAATTGATGTTGAGGGACACGAGCGCCCCATTCTTTGCGGGACTAATGAAGATGATTGGGTATCTGTTGATGCCATGGTCGAAATTGGTACTGCTGAAAACGCCAGCGCGGTTTACGAACATTTTGCGTCTTTTAACGTCAACCTCTTTTCACAGAAGACAGGTTGGCGCCGGGTCGAAGAATTGGGCGATATGCCAACTAGCTATCGAGATGGAAGTCTATTTATTTCGTCTAACGACTGTGTACCATGGGCCCAAGTATGAACGATAACTCTGACGCTTATTGGGAGCGCGATGGTTTTCTGATTGCCTCTGTTTATGCTCAAGAGGCATATAAGAAAATCTCGGCTTATGCTATCCAGTGGGTTGAGGCTCTCATATCGGCTAATATATCCCGTCCATTATCTAATATAGAGACGATCGAAAACTATCATCTGTGGTGGCACGATGCTCAAGTTAATCATGATGATATCTTTCGAGCAAAAAACCGTCACAGGGCGCCTGACATTGCGATCCGTAACATGATTGTAAACGCCAAAGTCAGCGGCTTTCTAAATGAGTTCCTACCTGGAGGTTGGAGGCTATGGGATGAAGGTCTAGGGTGGCTTGGCTTTAGGCTTGTTCGTCCTGGCATGGAAGACGGATATCCGCCGAGCTGCAAAGCATGGGGGCCGGCTAAAGATGTTATTTCTCTATGGGTTCCGATTGTTGGATTTGGCCCGTGTGAAACTTTGTCTATTGTTTCGGGCTCCCATAAAATGGATATTGAGTCGGTGCTTCCCGAAACGAGCAAGTTTTGTAAGGACGAATATCGTGTTCGCTATCCTGATAAGCTGCCCTTTTTCCGTCCATCAATGAATCCTGGTGAAATCATCATGTTTGATCCCCGGCTTATCCATAGCGAGGACGTTGAGCATGCTGATATCACTCGTCTAAACCTCGAGGTCCGAGTTTGTCCCGAGTTAATCAGCGATGTCCGTAAACAATGATACGGCGTCCTCTCGGCAGCTTCCCGGAAGCGATTTCTGTGATTGGTCTTGGTGCACTTCACTTCGGGGCATTTCTGACTAAAATGGAGTCAATTAGGCTAATAGATTACGCGCTTGATAAAGGCGTCAATCTTATCGACACAGCCCCCATATATGGTCATGCCTATTCTGAGACGATCGTTGGTGAGGCAATACGACATAAGCGGCAATCATTTATAGTCGCTACCAAGGTAGGCTTAGAAAAGTGTGAACGAGAGGATGGAAGTTTTGGCGTCGCACCATATCCCCTATGTCCCGATAGGATCCGTGATAGCATCGAAGATAGTCTTCAGGCACTAAAAATTGATGTTATCGATATTTTGCAACTTCATTCTTTCGACCCAACGATTGATCCTGATTATCTGATCGAAGCGCTCGATCGGCTGCGGGAGGAAGGGAAAATTAGGGCATGGGGCTGCTCTAATCACTCACCAGATGAGCTTGCCTCTATGCTAATGGCAAATGGTAGCTCGCCGTGTTCCTGCCAGGCCCATTTTAACTTCATTGAACGCAGGGCCGGCAATAGCCTTGCGCCTATTTGCTCTGAATATGGCGTTGGTATGATAGTAAATAGGGCTCTTGCACGGGGTATTTTGAGCGGCCGTTATAAATCTGGGAAACGCCCTCCAGCTGGGTCGCGTGGCGCCTTATCAAATAGAGTTGCTAAATGGCTAGAGCCTGCAGTTTTAGATACTATTGGGCATTTAAAGGAAATTGCTGCTGATACCGGAAGGACGGCGACAGAAATCTCTCTGGCCTGGGTACTGGCCCAACCCGCAGTCTCAGTTGCTTTGGTTGGGGCAAGAAGTATTTCTCAACTCCGGGGCTGCTTAGGTGCAGGAAGCCAACCTCTTGAGCCTGAGGTCAAAGTCGTGTTAGAGAATTTGATTGACCAGGTAGGGTTGACGTACCAGGTGAATTCAAGGCCAGTGGATTATTTGGAAATTTAAGTATGGTCATTAGTAATGAAGCGATGCCTGCACTTGATGGGCGTGTAGCGGTGGTCACCGGTGGTGCTCGGGGGATTGGTCGTGGTATTGCACGTGCGCTTTCTTATAATGGGGCTTTTGTGCTTATCGCCGATGTTGACTTGGTTGCTGCTAGTGATACAGCGACCGCGTTGTCGTCAGAAACAGGACGGCCCTGCCTAGCGATAAGCGTTGACCTTATGAACAGCGAAGACGTTAAGAATATGATTAGTACGGCCGCAAATAAGTTTGGGCGATTGGATATCCTTATCAATAATGCGCGTCCATTCTTGAACAACGGCCGCTTTCCTGATTGTATGGAGACTTGGGATGTGGCGATGGACGTGATGGTTAAGGCACCAGCGCAGGCGATTGCCTCATCCCTTGAATATTTCGCACAAGTTGGGTGTGGAAGTGTAGTCAATATTTCGTCGTCGAATGCTCGCCATGTGTCGCAGCAGCCTCTGACTTACCATTTGGCCAAGGCGGCTATAGTGCATTTGACACGGGTTCTCGCTTCGGAGTTAGGCGATCAAAACGTCAGGGTGAATGCAGTTTCCCCGGGTTTGGTCGATATTGAGGATCGCCAACGGATGTTGACGAGCGATCCTAAGAACGAGCTGATTACAAAAACGATCGTTCCGCTGGGCAGGGCTGCGACCGTAGACGAAATCGGGCAGGTTGTGGCATTTCTATGCAGCGACACAGCTGCCTATGTGACCGGGCAAAACATCACCCTAGACGGCGGCTCCGGTCTTCGTGACCAATTTATGTGCGCAACTGACATATTAGAAGCCTTTTCAGAGGATTGGAATAAATGAAGTCAGTTCCTTGGTGGAATACTGCTTTAGGCGATAATGAGAGGGACACTCTTTTATCGGCATTTGATGAACGTAATCTTACGCTTGGTCATTATGCTACGGCTTTAGAAGCGGCCCTAGGTGAAATGTTGGACGTCCCATACGTGGTGGTCACACCTAGCGGGACCGCTGCGCTCACCTTAAGTTTGATTGGGCTTGGGGTTAGTCCTGGTGACGAGGTTATTGTTCCGGCATTGACCTGGATAGCAACGGCCCAGGCAATTTCTGTATTAGGCGCGACACCAGTCTTCGTGGACGTGGGTGAGGAGCTCCCGCTGATAAACGTCCATCAATTAGAAAATGCGATAACGTCAAGAACCAAAGCGATCGTGCCCGTTCATTTGAATGGTCGCCCGTGTGAAATGGACGGCATCAAGTATATAGCCAACAAATATGGCCTTAAGATCGTTGAGGACGCATGCAAGGCCATGCGCTCTCAGTCCAAATGGGGATGGCTTGGAACGATAGGCAATGTTGGCTGTTATTCAATGGGCATGATAAGCCTTGTTAGTTCGGGGTATGGCGGGTTTGCTGCGACGCGAGATCCTGATTTGTATCGACGTTTGGTCTTAGCACGGGATCATGGCGTCGTTAGGGGGGAAGGAGAACACTATGCTCATCCCGGGTTTAACTTTAAGATAAGTGATCTATTGTGTGCAATGGCATTACCGCAAGTGCGGGCTGTTGAAGAAAAAGTTACAAAGCTATTCGACATATACAATTGTTATGTTTCAGGGCTTAAAGAGCATCCTTATCTCAATGTGATACCTGTCGACATATCTTCAAATCAAGTCCCCCTATTAATGGATGTACGGACAAAGCATCGAGACGACTTGTGTACCTATCTCAATAAGAACGATATTAATGTGTCGCGGTTTCATCCGCCGGTATCTAGCGCCCCCTATCTCTCGCAGAGCATCCGGAAGTGGGCGAATGCAGAAATTTTCGCAGCCGAAGGATTATGCCTACCAAGTGGTCCTGCGCAGAGTTTAGAGGACATTGAACGTGTGATATCATTGCTGAAGGTATGGGAGCCGGGGAGCTAAGATACAGGGAAAACTCAAGGCCGGCATACTTTTTACGTCACCCTCTTAGGCCATGAAATGGCCCTGCCGAGCAGCGATTATAGAACGCCGCATCTGACATGCCGTGTTTGCGGCAAAGTTCTTTCACCGTAAAACCCACCTCATGTTCCTTCAAAAAACCGATTATCTGCTCATCTGTATATCTGCGCTTCATTCGTACCTCCGTTGAAAATAACGAAAACACTAACTTCCGTCAGGATCAAGTTTTGGGGAGAGGGTCAAATTCTCCTTCTCCTGATCTCAGAATCAATATTAAAAAATTCCGGCTCTAAATGGTCCAATTTGTTGGAAGCAGGTCAGATGTATTGCGATTACTCTATTATTCCAAAACATCACTCTTCATAATGTATTTCGCACTGGCCAACGCATGAAGAGTTAAGGCTTGTGAACATAATCAAAATTCTGCTTTTTCAATTCTTCAAAGTTCTCATCTACCCAGTCAATACATCCTTCCAGCCCCTGATCCAGTGTGATTTGGTCCGACCAGTCCAATGACGTTCTGATTTTATTGCTATCCAGCATATAAGCCGCATCCTTGCCCAACCGCTCGCCAACCACTTCCGCTGCATTTTCGAACGGAATGCCCATTTTTTTACAAATGCGCTCAACTAATTGTCGGATCGAAACAATTTCATTCGTAGAAATGTGGTAAGTTTCACCAGATTTTCCATTGGTCATCACCCGCCATGTGGCATCGGATACATCATCGATATGTATGAACGAACGGAGAGAGTGGCCACCGCCATGCAACTGTATTTTTTGACCCATCCGGATAAAAAGGATGGTTCGCGGGATGATTCGGTAAAGTTGCTGCCCTGGCCCATAGACGTTTGCCGCCCGAGTCGCCACGGCGGGAAATTCATAGGCATCAACAAAGGTTTTCAGTGACATATCCCCGGCCGCACGCGACACCGCATAAGGCGTACTGGGATTATAGGAAGTGTCTTCCGTAATCCAGCCATCCGTGCTGCCATAGACTTCCGGTGTCGTGATATGGACAAAGCGTTTCAGCCCATCACATTCTTTGCGCAGCCGATTGTGCAAAGACACGGTGGACATCGCATTGGTCCGGAACCAATCCTCAGGATGATCCCAACTCTGACCAACCATGCTTTGGGCGGCAAAATTGACAACATAATCGGGGCGTTCACGGACTATCAAAGCCATGATGTCGTCCATATGCTTATTCAGATCATAAGCGAAAAACTGAATTCCCTGATCATGGACAGACCAGCGGTACGGCAGGAAGGCTTTATGGGGTTCTTCTGATCGGCTGAGGCCAAAAACCTGAGCCCCTTTTTTCAGAGCGAAATTGACAAAGCTAGCGCCTGAAAACGAATTGCTACCCAAAACGACAATTTTCAATGGTATATTCCCTGCATCATCGCCTCTTTCGCCCCCCCATAATGAAAGGGTTCATGCCAGCCCCTTCTCTTGCATCCATTTTAAATTATGGAAAAACAGTTCATTTTTGAGTCTCCCCTCATTATAAGCCTCAACGATTTCGGAAATTGCGTCCCGCACTGTTTTCTTTGGCTTAAATCCCGTCGCCAGAAGCTTGTCTGAATTCACCCGATAAGACCTTGGGTCGTTAGATTCCGTTACAGTGACTTTGGCCGGAACGAATTCCGTAACCATATTGGCAATAGCGAGGATCGAAATATTCTCGAACCCAACATTATATATACCTGTGTAATCCGGGTTATCGAGGAAGAATAAATAAGCGTCCGTAATATCATCGATATGGACATTCGGGCGAATTTGCGTACCACCAAACACCATAATTTCACCTTTAGTCAGGGCTGCCATGGTCAGCAGATTGACTGATACGTCGAGACGCATACGCGGTGACAAGCCGCAAACGGTGGCTGGGCGCAAAGCCTGAACCTTCATATCCCCCGTATAGGATTGCAAGACTCGCTCAGACACCATCTTAGTCTTGTTGTAACCTGAGATCGGCTTGAGCTCGAGATCTTCCGTTACCTGCTCCTCTTCCTTAATTCCATAGACGCTCCCCGATGAAGCATAGAGAAACTGCTTAACTCCATTGCGTGCCGCCTTGTCTGCCAGTTGCATGGTGGCCAAGGCACTGACTTCCCATGTAAGGGTTGGGTTAAGGTCGCCGCACGGATCATTGGCTACGGACGACAAATGAATGACCGCATCAAGACCGTCCATAGGGATCAGATCAGGTTCAAGAACCGAGCCTTGGGTCACCGTCAAATTCGGGTGCTGTTCCAGAAAGTTGCCAAACCACATCACATCGACAACGTTTACCTGATGGCCCAATGCCAATAGCTTGGGAACCAAAACCGTTCCTTTATACCCACAGCCACCCGTGACAAGTATCTTCATGTTCAAAACCCTATTCTTGTGCGGTTCTCATCGTGCCCCATTGGTCTGTACGACGGGACAGAACCTTCAATTCCGGAGGCTAGCAGACGAATAATAACGAAACCCTAATTCGCTTCTGGAATTCTTGATTTCAGGTTTTGAATAGCACTAGGTGGCATTTGCATAGCCTCCGCTTTTTGCACAAGACGATTGGCCGCCTCAATATTACCCTGCGTTATGGCGCAAGTGAAGGCAGCCTCTATGACATCCGGCGTTGCCTCAAAGGCTTCAAGCGCGTGATAGTAAACAGGCAAAGCATCCTCTAACGCGCCTCTGTTTTGTAACGATGCCGCTAAATTCGTATAGGCGATCTTTAGCGACCCATCCGCTTTGATTGTCTCACGAAAAGCTTGTTCTGCCTTACTATGCTGTCCTTTATTTGAATACCAGACACCTAATAGATTACTGGCACCCGCATCCATTCCCTCGGTCAATCTAGCGACCTCGATCAACGTGTCTCGGTCTTCATCCATAGAATTTTTCTGCATCTTCAGAGCCGTGTATTGGACAACATTAGTGCAGGTGTCCTGCAACTGTGTTTTTGAACTGAAGTCATGCGAGGGAAAATTCCCGTCAGCGTGTTGCTCGATAAGCTCGGTCATCCCTTCAAATTCAGTTTTTATCGTTTCAAAATAATCTTTCTCCCAAACCAGTTTCTGACAAGTGGGATAACCGTATAATTGATCCCCAAATCCTTGCCCCATTACGCGTTTAAAAAAGTCCAGCGAAGAAGCTGCATGCCCTTCCGCCAGAATCCCGAAGGTCAACGTCGGGACCGCTACATGATAGGCGACGCAGGCGGGACCATTACTGATTTGCATGGTCAGATAAGATTTCTGATACAAGGCCGCTCTAAAGCAGATACTAATTGACGCAAGCGGGCATTCAGGAACTCCGTCAAATAGTGCCGGCGCATGTGCCTGAGATGTATCCCGGATAATAACCAACGCATATTTTGACCGGTCAAGATAATCGATAAATTTCTTCCACTCCGAAATTTGACTGTTCCGCTGCGGATAATAGGTGCTTTCGCGTAAAGTAATCGTAATAAGCTTTCGATCACCCGCAACCAGTTTGATAAATTCGGTCGCTTGATCCAAATACTCTTTTGGAGCCGAAAATGGTGATATTTTCTCTCCTCGGATCATGGCCGCATTAATCCCCATCCACGTATAATCAAAAAGGGGCGCGTCAGGCATATACCCGCGGGGAAATACATTATCCCCACAATTCGAGAAAAAGGCCTTTGCTTCTTCACGGGAAGAAAAATAACTGACACCGGCGCATGCGGGAAGCAGCCAACAACCCGGCAGTGCGATATTCCGCATCATGCCGCGCAGCGCCTCGGGATCATTCGGAGGCAGATCATCGGCCCGAAACCCTTCCCTCGGACCTGGCACAAATACAAAATAAATTTTTTCGTATCCATAGCGGATACGATGAAATTCCGCTATCCGAACAAAGTTTATAAAATCATATGTTGGCTTTGATACGGCCAAATCATTAAATGCATACAGGACAGATTCTTGTCGAACCGGCATATTCATATTTTTATTGGCCTTCAGTAGAATCTAAAAAAGAACACGCACTATCCAGCCCACGAACGTGAGGCTTGTCGAGTCCATGTTTTTTTTATCCATAATGGGTTTCCCGGAAGAAGCTCGGGAAATGGGCCATTGAGCTAATAATCGTCCCAAGGCCGTAGTCCGTATCACCATACAAATCTACATATTTTGAAATGGTATTCTTCTGCTCTTCTGAGTGTCTGAATTCGATATCGACTTCCCTTACCCCATTATAGGCTAGTGGGTCGTCATTAAAATCTGCTTGTTCAAGACCTTTCAAATCAAAAGAAAATTTCCCCTTATAAGCAGCGTTGCAATCAAGGATATTTTGCTTTTTCAACAATGTGAATGCGGCAAGGTCTTTCAAATAGGTTTCATATTTACCCATCAAGTCCTTACGCTGATTAAGCAGTTTTTCAGCGACACCAAACGCTATTGTCTGCAACTCATCCATATGTTGGGTTAACGCAACTGCACGGAAAACCAGTTGCTCATTGAAACACAGTTCGCCTCTGGTAATTCGCTCCAGCACCTCCGGTTTTTGCATGTCTGCTTTCGCATCATCATACGTATTCCATAGCTCTTTACTTTCCTTGACAAAATTTTCGTAAACACCGGCAAGAGGCCCGTCAGAGGCCCTGATCGTTTCATGGACCTTTGAAATAAAGTCAGAAACCTTCACATCGGTATGAACCAGCAGCTTGATAAGTTCGCCAAAAATGTTGTCATTGTAAAAAATCTCAACCGTCAGGGTGAACATGCGGCATTCTAAATAGTCTTCAAAAGACATGCTGTTGTTCGCGATACAAATCTCATCAATCTCAGGAGCCGTGAATTCTTCATCAAATAACCGATAGCTGGAGATCGTCTGAGGCACGATCCGATAGCGGGTCTGCATTTCGAATTTTTCTCTGTCGTGAGCGCTCGATGCCGAGGCTCCAGGCAACAAAATGAACTGATGTGAACGTATCGTTTTAATACCTGCGTCCATCAATTCGTAAAAAGATGCCATATGGGATTCCTTGGAATCCCCAGGTAGGCAGAGGATCAACTCAGAAAAACTGCTTAGCCCCATTTGCTCGCCGCTCTTTGCGACTTTGATAAGGTCTCCCGTGCCAATATCTTTGCGCTTTACACTATCAAGTACGTTTGCACTGGTCGACTGAACAGCGGCACTAAGGTGACCATTGATCAGGAAGGCAACTTCGGTAACCCGCTCCTTGTTATTTTTTCCTTCGATACTGAATACTTTCTTTGGCCAATCACATCGTTTTTGAATACTTGAGAGCTCGTGTGCCAATGCCAGATCTTGCTTATACATACCGAAATTTGAGTCTGCAAATATCAAATTCGGTGCGGTCGTCCTCTCAGAAATATACTGACAATCTCCAACAACTCGCTCCAAATCGAAACGCCTGACCTTATTAAAAAAGCTTTCACCCTCCTGACAAAACGTACACGTAAATGGGCATCCCCTTGCCGACTGAACAATCGGGACCAGCCCTTGCTCCAGAAATCCGTCACAAAGTCCTAGTTGATAGGGCGACGGGAGTGCATTGAGATCATCGTTGGGGCGACGAACGGCATTCAACACGGCTTTATCCTGAAACAGATAATGGCAATTCGGAATAGGAGAACTTTCTTTTGTCTTTTCAACATCAAGATTGTTCTTGAGAAGTTCGGCCACCAATTCGACAAAAGGTTCTTCTCCCTCGCGATTTATATAAAAATCTATATAGGGGTGATCGCGCAGGAACTGCTCCTGTTCGCTTTCCAAAAGCGGATAATTGGGGCCGCCGAAAACAGTAATAGATTCAGGATTATTTAGCTTAATACGCCGGGCGATCTCGCATGACAGTTCGGTGTTCCATACATATATTGAAAAACAGGCGATATTCGGCGTCGCCTTTTCCAGGTACGGAAGATAGTCCCTGACTTCCTTGAACAGATCAGCATCAATAGTGTCTCCAAATTCTTGCACGGCCCTTGCGGCAACCATTGCAACACCTAACGGCACCATATTGCAGGAATGATCGGGGTGGTTAAGTTCACTAAAGCTGATACGAACAGTCATAATTGAAACCTTTTCTGCTAAAGAAAAATGGAATACGAAGACGCCTTATTCTTCTAATAAACCTATACCTTTTGCCGGCCTGCTTCTTCGGTAAAAAGTGTCGTAAATATTGTTAAGCTTTGAAACCTTGCGTCCGGAAACGTTGGCTGAAACATATCGACAATGCCAACATTCGGCGCAGTCCTTGTTATAGGGGCTCTCATTCATGCCTTTGCGGAATTTTTTGAATTTCTGATTATTCCAAATATCAGCAGGGGCGCTCTCTCGAATATTCCCCATCACTTCTCCGGAACCGGCACAGGCGAACGTATTGCCTCCAGGCGTCACATTGAAGGACTCCCAAGGCTCATAACATTCTTTCGTATAATCTTCGCACTTTGATGACCGCATGCCTTCGAGGACATCCAAGGAGAGGTCAAGTGGGACACTTTCCCGTTTTGCCTTTTCCCGAAACCGCTCGATGTCTTTTTCGTAATGCTGCCAATCCAAAGCAGGCTCCAGATAACGGTCAGCCTCGTCATAACTGAAGAAGGAAAGCAGCTGAATACCTTCGCTAAATTCATGCTTTTTCACGAATTCCAACGCATCATCCAAATAAGGTAATGTATCTTTGCGCAGAACAAACGATAGTCTGAGGCGAGGCAACGTCGACCCGGCTTCTTTCTTCAATTCATTCAGTCGGGCAATGTTTCTTTCCAGATCTTCGAATTCCCCACCCCGATAAATTTTTGAATAATCCTTATTAAACACACTGGCCGAAATTGTAAGAAATGTAATTTTACTGTTAATCAATGCGCGTGAAATATCATCATTTAAAAGTAATGCATTGGTGCTCATGTAAAATACGGCGTCATAGGCTGCCATTTTCTCAAGAATGGGTATGAGATGCGGCGACATCGTCGACTCGGCTTTTTGAGACAACGAAATATGCTTAGCTGACTTTAACACGGGATCAAGCCGGTCTATATCTTCCGGCGTCAGAAGAGAACGATCATCTGTTCGGAAATGAGCCCTATAGCAAAAAACACAATTGAGATTACATTTGTTCGTCAGTTCAAGACGAACCCGCACAGGCGTCGATGTTAGTTTTTCATGGCGCGACAAACATTCCATTCTGTTGTCAGCTGCATTTTTTTCAGCCACTTCCGATGCCGCAAACGGGTCGTTAGCAAATGATTTTTCGCAAATCAAATCAAGCTTGGTTTTCGCAGATTCCGTCATGAAATTAGTTCTTTATCCAAAGGTTCAACTCATATAGCGAACAAGCTATGAGTTCTCTGATCTTAAATCTCAACCTGTACGACTACTCATATCACTTACGTATTTCAACAATGCAAAAATGCGCTAAACTGGTCTTGTCGAAATATATATAGGCACATTATTGTTATTTTAAGCAAATAAACATGTGATATTGTCATTTTTAAGAAAATAAACAATCTGATCCTAATCGGTAATGTTTAATTTTCTATTGCCACTGAAATTCAAGAGTCTCAAACTTCCTTTTCAAGAGACCACCTCCTACCCCCCCCCCCCGTTACTATTTATCAAACTTGTGCGAAACTGTGTCGTTATGGTCATAAATAAAGTTTATGCCCAACTATGCTCTGAAATCGATGTCAATTATCCAACCTCACTAGCCGGGAGTGCGGAAGGGTGGGCCTCTTGTTTCCCAGACGGAAGAAGCTTAATTCATACGCCCTAGTCAAAAAGTGAGTTGAGGAGCAAATAACGGCGGTCTTGCAAAGGATCGCTGCTTCTTATGAAAAGCGTGCCTCGCCTTCGGATTCACGTAAGCGAGCACATCTCCCGACCTGAAAATAAAATTATTACCCTATACCAATCAAACCGACGAGGACGCGATAGCACACTCGATGTGCAGGTTAGCGTATGGCTCCAAAAAAATTTCGAACCAAATTGTGTCGAATACCTTAACGTTGTGACCGAGCGCCAACAATTTTGGCACTAGGACAGTCACCCCATAACCACAATCGCCCGTTACTAGAATTCGGATACGCCACTTCCAATTTTACTATTTGTAAAATTTGTCCGTCACAAGCCAGACACTTCTGACCGATAGCTCTGACATTTTTTGGTAGCTTAGTTAAGGTGGGGTTACCAGTGACGACTGCATCCCTCCTTCAAGACTGCGATGAGTTCCAAAAGTAGTTAAAACTCATACCCAAATTGACTAATCCAGGGCTCCAATCTGGGCATTACCGGTCCCATTTTCTCGAGATATCGTTCCCAGCGCCCGCGTGCGCGGGTATAAAGCGGTTGCGTCACTTGGTTGTAGCTGGGCGTCCCGATGAGTTTGCGTGCGCGTGCGGTTTCCGCATAATTTCGAATGCCCTCATCCCATTCCAACTCAAGAAAATCGAGGACAGGCTTCACTGTCCCTTCCAGATCTTCAATAAGCGTTTCATAACGCACCGTGTGTACCCGCAATGGCAATAGAGACCGATATTGCTGCCAAAGTGACATGACGTCGTCGTATAGATGAGCAGAGCCTTCGAGGGTTAGAAAATTCGTCATCGCATCGTTAAGAGCAAAGTCCTGCATAAAGCAACTCAAGACACAGTCACACGGGTGGCGCAGCGCGAACAAAAAACGGGCTTGAGGAAAAATTCGATGGATGAGGCCGGCATCGATAAGATTTAGCGGCATTTTATCAACAATAATTGCGGATGCGCCGAGGTCTATGTCACAGTCATCAAGCCCCGCAAAATAGGCATTCTTTATTTCTGCGACTTGCTCGTCACGGATCACATTCAAACCATCCGGATAGGAAGGAAGCGCATTCTTTGCTGCCGTTTCCATGTATTTAGTGGCGGGCCCTTCTTCAACAACGCGAACACTCTTATGACTGCGTAAAATTGTATCTAGCAGCGTCGTTCCGGAACGCGGGAATCCGACCAAAAAAACGGGATCCGCCCTCTCCCCCTCATGCTTGTGATCTTGCCAACTCGATACCCATTCGGATGTATATGAGTTCCGCAGCAATGAAATACCGGCAAGATAATTTTCTGCCCGATAAGTCGATTGCGCCAATTCTTTCTTACGTTCGTTGTTGCACTTCTCAAAATATTGAAAGGCGGCGTCGGTATCATCCAGGCGATCACATAAGTCCCCCAACGCCTGATAACGTGCTGCATTAAATGCAATATTACCGTCGATTTCACCATGTCCCTCAAGAATATTTCGTGCGTTTACATAGTCTCGGTCACGCTTTAACAACTGTGCTTGCCGCAAGGCCAATCGAGGGTCTGATTGACAGTGTAAAAGGGCTTCCTTGACGGTGCCGCGCAGTCCTTCTGTGTCGTTTGTCTTTTCCTGAATTTCGCAAATATTGTCATATGCGGCGACATAGCCGGGATCATGTTTCAAGGCTTTATGAAAATGCACCAAGGCTTCTTCAAAACGCTCTTGGTCCTTAAGCACCACACCAAGGTTATTATGGGCCGGCACGGATTCTGGCTCAATTTCTAAAGCGGCACTCAGTTCAACGAACGCCTCATCAAGTTTTTTCTGGGAGTGATATAAATTACCAAAATTATAGCGCGCTTCGAACATGTCAGGCTTTAATTGTACAGATTTTTTATAACACTCATGAGCTTCGACATTCTTTTCAAATTCCTGGTACATCATGCCCAGGTTACAGAGAATCGCTGGTGTATCTGGTTGTATCTCAAGCCCAGCTTGATAACTGTGTATCGCAGCCTCAAATTGCCCTGAATTCTGGTAAAGCGCGCCTACAAGAAAAAACGCCTCTGCATGGCTGGCATTAAGAGCCAACACTTGCTTGTAGGACGCAATTGCCTCTTCGGTTTTACCCAGCCTCCCGAGTGTTTGCGCCAACTTAAAATGCGCCAACTCAAATTCAGGTTTGCAAGATACCGCCTGTCGAAGATTCAAGACCGCATCCTCAAGGCATCCCAAATCCAGATGGGCCAGTCCCAAATTGAAATGCGCATCCGCAAAACCAGGATGAACGGATAAGGCCTTTTGGTAACTTTGAACTGCTTCGTCAACTCGACCCAGTCCCCGCAAGGCAGTGCCTTTGTTGTTGTATGCCTCTGCGAAATTTGGTTTCGAAGCGATTGCCCGGGATATGAAGTCAACGGCGGTGTCATTATCGCCTTGCTGAAGCGCAATGACACCCAAGTGATGCAATGCGGTCGGGTTTTGACCGTCCTCCTCCAAAACTTCCAGATACAACCGCTTCGCCTCAGATAAATGAGCCGAGGTATGGTACTTCAAAGCGGCCGCTAGTTTCTGCTGGCTGTCCAATTTGGGCAGATCCGTCATCTCGTTCCATCTCCACAAAGGACGTTAGCGCCACCCATCTGTCTTATAGCCTGTCATCAGCATGGCCGTCGTCGTTCGTCGCACACCAGTCTTTCCAGATACCGCGCATCTGAAAAGCGAAGTTTCTCGCAAATGTTCGATGATCACAAGTCGGAGACGCAGCCATCTTCTGCCTTAAGTGTCGACGCACTGTGTTAAGGGTTTCTGAATTGTTTGCCAGATCGATAGCGCGTTCCGCGTATTCAACCGAACTTGAGGCAACAAACTCAGGGAATCCAATGGTCTTCAAATGACTTTCCGAATGCCGGCTTGCAAAAGTATTCCCCGTCGCCGTAATCACAGGCACTCCCATCCATAACGCTTCATAGGTCGTCAAACCACCAGAGTATGGAAATGGGTCTAAAGCAATATCGATGTCATGATACCGCGCCAATAAATCCGGGTGCGGCGACCGCCCCTCAAGAATTAACCGAGACGGATCTATTCCCTGGGCCTCAAAACCATCACTCAAGCGCTTTATGTTAGGAGCAGAATCAAGACGTCGATATTTAAGCACAAGCTGTGAACCGTCTACCGCCGCCAGGATTTGCGCCCAGACGGATATCACTTCCTTGTTTATTTTGCCCGGATTGCTGAAAGAGCCGAACGTGACATAGCCATTGCGATCAAATGGCAAAGAGTTGACGTCGGGCGCATAGGAAGGAGGCTCGTAGCAAAGCCACTGATCCGGCATATAAATAATTTTCTCACTATAGTATTTTTCTTCATCAGAGCGGGTCGATATATGATCTGACAAAAGGTAGTCAATCGCAGACAAACCTGTTGTGCCAACGTAGCCAGCCCATGACACCTGTACCGGTGCCGGTTTGCGGACAAACACAGGAAGTCGATTTTTCCCCGAGTGCCCGGCCAGATCAAAAAGAATATCAACCTCGTCCTCGTGAACCATCGATGCCACTTCCTCATCGGACTTCCCCCGAATGTCGCGCCATAGATTTACCGCCTCTTTGATGCGATTGGTCTGGTCATCGGCAACCCGGTCTGAATAACAGATGGTTTCAATTCCAAACCCCTGTAAATTTTCAAATAAGCCAACGACAAAATAGCCGACGGGATGCCGACCGAGGTCAGCAGATACAAATCCAATCCGTATTTGTCTTTCAGGGTTTACTGAATTGGGAAACTTTTGCCATGAGGGTTGAAGCGGCGCCCCGAACTTTTCATCCCATCCACGATGCAGTTTGTAGAGCGACGCGACCGTATGACCAGGACGATAGTGCTCAGCAAGCAACCAATTGCTATAAGCCCCCGTAAAATCCGGATTATGTTCTATCGCCGATTTATAACTTTCAATGGCTTGGTCAGGATTGCCCAAGTCGAAAAAAGCATTACCCAGGTTATTATGTGCTTCCGCGTAATCAGGCTCTATAGAAATGGCTTTTCTATAATGGTCGATCGCCTCATCCAATCGCCCCATACTTTGCAAGGTTGTACCCGTATTATTAATCGCCCTTACGAAAGCCGGCTCTATTTCCAGTGCTTTTTCATAACATTCCAAGGCTTCATCAAACCGTTGCTGATGCTGGAATTCGTTGCCCAGGTTGAAGTGTGCCGTTGCAAGTTCTGGATTTAAATTAAGCGCTTCCCGGTAGCACTTTAACGCCTCGGCCGTGTTTCCAATGTCATGGAATGCGAGGCCCAGATTGGCATAGGTCTCTGCCGACTGCGGGTTCAGTGTCAGGCTTTTTTGGTAATACGTAATACAGCCATCCATTTGCTCTTTAAGGTAATACAGCTGGCCAAGGCCGAAATATGTCTCGGCACAATCTGGCTTAACTTCCAACGCCTGGCGATACGCAACTTCTGCTTTTTCCAGCTCATCAGAGCGTTGCAACGTTTGACCAAGATATAAAAAAATATTGGCGGTCTCTGGATTCAGCAGGCTTACTTTTTCAAAGCTCGTAACGGCATCGTAAATTCGATCCACCCGTTTGTAGAGGTGGCCCAAATTGAGGTGTGCCTGCACGTAATCAGGCTCGATCTCTAGCGCACGGTGATAGTGTTCAATGGCTTCGTCAAACCTTTCGAGCTTAACCCAGACACTTGCCAAATTACCCAATGCCGCAAGGTATTTAGGTTTTATCGACAAAGCCATCCGGTAGGCTGCGGCAGCTTCTTCATAGCGCTTCATGTCATCGAGCACCGTCCCCAGATTGTAATGCGCATCGGCGAAGTCTGGTTTTTGCGATATGGCTTGCCGATAAGATGCTTCTGCGTCATCTAGTTTATCAAGCGCCTTCAACGCCGTACCCATATTATTGTGCGCTTCCGGAAAATTTGGCTTTACCCAGAGTGCCTGCTTAAAAAGCGCACGCGCCTCATGAGCCCTTTGTTCCTGCAAGGTAATCACACCGATTAAATGCAGTGCATCCGGTTGGTTCGGGTCTTCAGCAAGCAGATCTCGATACAGTTTCTCTGCCGCGTCCAACCGCCCGGCCATGTGATGCTGGATGGCTGCATCCAATATTTGTTTCTGTTCCAATTATCAGCGCCTAATTCGATCCGTGCCGCATACTGGTCTGAAGTTGGAAAAATGAACTGAGTCCATTTTTAAACAGTCCACCAACATTTTTAATTTCTGACGACGTCGAAACTGCGCGTTCACAAAGGCATTCAATTACAGGTTTTCCCAAGTCTTGCTTCCATTGAAAGTTTCAATATGGCACATAAACTTTGTCCTTAGGTTAACAAATATCATTTTGGATTTACTCAGAAACCTAGCAATCAATTCATAATAACAAAACCGATTAAACTGAACCGCTCCGCCATTTGGCAGCGACGTGTCAGCCGTTCTTGGCAACAGACGCCGTCAACTTATGATCAATCCGGTTTGGCTTTATAGACCGGAATCCGAATTCTGCAGGACGTAAATGAAACCATTTATCCAGTTTTGCTTATCTTTCCTAATCTGGGTCCGTTGAAAGTGCAAAACATTAAAACCAAATTCTTCCGCTAGTGCTTCTATATAGGTTTTCGAATGGGCATATCGGGCTGATTTTTGCAGGTAAAAAGGTTCTGCCCCATCGTGTTCCTCTAGCGAGAATGCAAAATGAGCCCCCCGAGCTGCAACGGCCTTTACGGCTTCGAAGGTTGCATGCAATTTCCCAACATAAACAAAGACATCAGCCGCAAGGAAAAGATCTATTTTGGCACCAATACCCGCTAAGCCACTGACAAGATCATCAACGATCAGAGTATCATAAAGCTGTTTGGACCTGGCCTGAGCGATCATTTTTTCTGACAGATCGATTCCAATTAAATTTTTGGTCTTTGGTCTGAATTCAGTTCCCAAGAGCCCTGTGCCACATCCCATATCGACCGTCGTCGATACAACCGTGCTGAGCAGATCTAAATCTGCGAGTGTTTCCTTCAAAAGTTTTGGAATGCCGTATTCGAGCTTACCAACTAAATGCTCCTCAAATCGCTCCGCGTAACTGTCAAATAGGTCCTCGACATATTCTCTTGGCGCATTCTCAGAGGTAACACCTTGCAGAGAGTTCAGCAGATAGGCATGTTTCTCGTTTGGCTCCAGGGCATGTGCTTTCGTCAAATAAACGATGGCTTCGCTGGGTCTGTTCGCACTTAAAAGCGTATTACCAAGATTGCCACAAGCCTCTGCAAAATCAGGCATTATTTCCAATGCTTTCTGATAGCTTGCAATCGCTGCATCAGGTTTTCGCATTTCCTTAAGCACATTTCCAAGATTGCTATAAGCCTCTGCGTAATTTGGGCGAACAGAAATTGCCTTGTTATAACTCTCAAACGCGTCGTCAAGCCTGCGACCCTGCAAAAGCGCATTACCCATATTATAGTGAACCTCTGCATAATTGGGATTGATGATCAGTGCTTTCTGAAAGGCGGCAATCGCATCATCAATATTGCCCTGCTCCAAAAGCACGCTGCCGAGGTTGATATAAGCTTCCGCGTATTCAGGTTGAAGAGTGGACGCGCTCCGATAGCAGGAGACGGATTGAGTCAGCTCACCTTGTTTACGAAAGGCATTTCCGAGGTTGAAATGGGCCGCTGCATAGTCAGGCATGATCCCCAGGGCTTTTTGGTAACAGGCGATTGCCTCTTCCAGATATCCCAGTTTATTGAGCACACCGCCCAAATTATTATGTGCTTCCGCATAGTCTGGCTGTATGGCCAGCGCTTGTCGGATCAATTCGACAGCCGCCTCATTCTTCCCGAGTTGGTGCGCAATAACTCCAAGGGTATGAAGCGCGACGGGCTGACTTGGATCTGCCTGAACGATTTGCTGATAGACAGCTTCGGCCTTCGGCAAGTCTCCCGCACGAAGGTATTGGTTTCCCAATTGGAAGGCTTGCTCAATGTCCAGCCCGTGACCATTCACAACAGGTGCCGCAGTTGCGGGCTGCATTGATTTTTTAACCTTTGCTGCTTTGCCCGCGAGTTTTTTCTGACGGCGTTTTTCAGCTCTATTCATTTTAACCCAGTTTCCCGGTGGTAATCATTTAAAGCGACTATAACGAATAATGGGTCAATTTAAAGAGATGCCCCTTTAGGTTCAAAGAAACAACCTTAGACAAAAATTTGCCTCTATGTTGGACTGACGGAAAAGACGAGTTGGTATTTTAAGGCTCAGCAGGTGCTGTTAATTGACACATCTAAATGTGAGACACATAGTTTACGAAAACGGTCACATTCTTTCCGCTTTAAAGGCGCCGCCACCATGAATACAAAAACACCCTCCTCGCACTTGGGGTCCGATATGACAGCAAAGACCACAGCTGCGCTCAAGGAAGGTCTCATCCACCATCAAGAGGGACGGTTATCTGAAGCCGAAAAAACTTATCGGGAAATCCTTGAACTCGACCCCAACCATTCTGTAGCCCTTTGTATGCTAGGCCTTATTGCTCAGGCGATGCGACAAAACAACCAAGCCATCACATTGATCTCACGGTCGATAGAAATTAACCCGGAGTTTCCAGATGCCCACTGTAATTTAGGCACGGTGTATCTATCAGAAGGTCTTTATAACGAAGCGCTCAAAGCCTTTGACCAGGCCATCAGGCTCAAACCAGATTACCTGAACGGATTGGTTTATCGAGGTATTACCTTGCAAAAACTGGGGCAATTACCCGCCGCGCTGCAAAGTACAAATCAAGCGCTGTCCCTGTCGCCAAAATCGCCCCAAATCCACATCCGTATGGCAGAAATAAATCAGGCCATGGGCCAAAACCAAAACGCCATTAACCATTGTCATTCGGCTTTAGCAGCAAACCAGACCTTTATTCCCGCTTTCGAAATGAAGGCGGTCATTTTGCACAATTTGGGCAAAACACGTGAAGCGATTGCGCTCTATGATACGGCAATCAGCATTAACGACCAGGTTGCGAGTTTGCATAACAATAAAGGTAACTGCTTGCTCAATCTTGAACGATACGATGAAGCGTTATCCTGTTTCACACAGGCGTTGACCATACAGCCGAACTACGCATCGGCCTATTCGAACAGGGGTGTTCTCAAGCGTCTGCGCGGGTCCTATCAGGAAGCAGAACAAGATCTGCGCAAGGCCATTGAAATTGACGCCGAATATGCGGAAGCTCATCAAAACTTGAGCTTTACTCTAATGAACCAAGGACAGGTGCGTGAAGCATTAGAGGAGTACGAATGGCGATGGCAGACGCCAAACTGGGCTTTCCCATTCCGTAAGTATGCCAAGCCATTGTGGGACGGCACACAGGACATTAGCCAAAAAACACTGATGTTGTGGCCTGAACAAGGACCAGGGGACATCGTCATTTGGGCGTCGGCTTTTTCCGAAGTCATCGACAAATGCAAGCACTGCATTATTAGTGTGTATCCGAAACTTGTCCCCTTGTTCCGTCGTTCCTTCCCTAATGCAGACGTGCGAGAAGATAACGGCGCATATGATCCGGCACAAAATGATTTTGATTACCATGTCCCAATGGGAAGCCTTTTCAAATGTTTGCAAATCGACCCCGCCGCCTCACAAACACGTTTTTTGACACCAGACCCTGAACGTGTCGCGTTTTGGCGAAGCCGATTAGACACACTTGGTTCCGGGCCTTTTATTGGCATGAGTTGGAAAGGAGCGTTGATCACCGACGCGCGCGCGCCGAACTACACGCGAATAGCTGACTGGGAACCGATGATGCGGATGCCTGCCACCTACGTTAACCTCCAGTGCGGCGAGCGAGAGGCAGACCTTCACCTATTTCGACAACAATTCGGCATTACGATCCACGACTTCGATGACCTTGACCTGTATGACGATCTTGATGACGTTGCTGCGTTCTGCCAAGCGCTTGATGTCGCCATATCAGTATCAACAGCCGTTGCTCCCATAGCGGCTGGTGTTGGCACAAAGACATGGCTACTGGCTTGGCAGCAGAGCCCCTGGAATAACTTTTTACTCAAGGCCAGGGGGCCAGAGGTTATCAGCATGGAACGCGCCACAGATGAGACCTGGCACAACAGTTTCGAAACCATGACCAGGCTTCTTGCCCCTCTGACACAACCGCAAACATAGACCACGGTTTATTGCCACAGATCTTTTTGGGTGAGTCTGCAAAATGTGCCCTATGCTCTGGTCAATAGTTGCCGAAACCCATTATCCAGAATTTCTGTTTTTTGTTAAAAATCATAATTTTTGTTGTTTTTCAATCCACTAGACAACACTAACAAACTGGCACGCTGATTGCTTATTGTAGGTCGGATATACACAATTCGAGGATTTACGATATGGATAATCTGGCGATCAAAACTTCAAATGCTGCTGACACAACGATCGGCGGCGCGCCTTCCAAAAAGAAGGACACATCTCTTGAAGCCCTGGCGAATACGTTTCGCCAACTCGTCACGACGACAGGTGCATCATTTGATACGGGCCTGAGCACCATATCGCAACAAGCTGGCATCAGCGGCATTTCCAAGAATACGGATACTGTAGCGTCGGCTGATGATTATCGCGACTCGTCTGGGGATATCAGTGATCGGGACACAAACGATCTCAAAGATAACCGTGGCGAGGCAAGAACAGATACAAGTTCGCGCGACTATCGGGATGAAAACGCCCCAAGACGAGATGACACTCATGTCGCGGACAACCGCGATGCCCATACAGGCGATGATCGGCATGACGGACCAAGCTCTGGTAAGACGGCAAATGATAGTGGTTCAAATGCAAATGACCACAATGAAACCGCAAATGCCTCAGACAACAACTCAGATAAAAACAGCGTAAGTTCCGACGATGGAAACACCGACACGGCATCCCAAAATGTCAACAAAGGTGAAAACACGGCGTCGGCTGAAACTAATGCTGGAGCCGGCAATGCGAACGCACAACAAGCTGCGGTCGCTGGCGCTGCTGCCGGACTAAATGTTGGAAATAGCATAACTGGTGCGGCCAACAAAAATGCGACGGTGGGCAAAAATGATCTAGGACAGATCGCTCAAAACGTAGAGCAAGCAGGTCCAAGTGTTTCAAACGCAAGCAAGTCGGCTACCGGACAATCAGCCAATGCCAACACCCATACGGGACCGCAGTCCGCTAATGCCGCTGGTGCAAATCAGGGACAACAGCAAGCCCAGGCCAATGCGAATGCACAAGCCAGCAGCGCTGCTCAACAGCAAGCGCAGCAAATTGCCAAATCGCTAAACCCCAATGATAAAGTGCAGATCAATGTAAATACAGTTTCAGATGCGGAAACACTGACGTCAAAGCCCGGAAGCACGTTGGTCTCCAGTGCTGTTTTATCGGCTACAGAAAGCAAAGGCTCTAACCAATCCGGACAGCAATCAGCAAATGGTCAAACGGCAAATGCCCAAAACCAGGCTGTTGCCGCAAATGCACAAATGACACAAGCGGCTCAAAACCAGAGCCAGAACCAACAAAACGCCAACCAGAACAATCAGTCACAAGCACAAATTCAATCCGCACAAGCCGCTAAAGGCGCTGCGGGGCAGGCTTCCCACGCGGGTGCGGCAACACATGTCGCCGGTGCTGAATCAGCACCGGGTGCACAAGCTGGTGCGGGGACAAATGCATCAAATCTGACGCAGCAAGCCCAGCAAAGCCAGCAGGCACAATCAGGGAACCTGGCGAAGGAAGCGCCAAAGAGCAATTCCGTTACCGATCAGGTTTCCGTAAAAATCAGCAAGGCGCTTCAGGCTGGCAATGACAGGATTAGCATTCAGCTAAAGCCATCGGAGTTGGGCCGCGTCGATGTCAAAATGGAACTGACACACGATGGTCGGGTAATGGCCGTGGTTGTCGCTGATAATAAAGACACGCTCGATCTGTTGCGTCGGGATTCATCGGAACTTCAGCGTGCCATGCAGGATGCGGGTTTGCAGCTCGATTCAGGCGATCTCAGCTTCAACATGCGTGGTGAAGAAGGCGAAATGATGGCCGATGGCAATTCAGGCGGTTCAGGATCCGACGCCGCTGAGGATGCCGTACTCGATGCCAATATAGACGATCTTATTCTTGCACAAGATACGGATGTCATCAGTGACTCTCGTATCGATGTTCAAGCATAACATCGATCTTATAAGAAGGATAAAGATACAATGATCATCGGCGGTACAGATACAACCACCACCACCTCGGCAGCCACCGAAGGCACGAAGTCAGATGCCGCGCAGGCGAAGCTCGATGAGGATCTTAACCACTTCCTGACGTTGCTGGTAACACAGTTACAGAACCAGGACCCGCTTGATCCGATGGACGCGACCGAGTTTACGTCTCAGCTGGTGCAGTTTGCCAGTGTTGAGCAGCAAATTTACCAAAACTCGAACCTGGAAAAGATGCTCAACCTCCAAGAAACCAGTCAAATCGCATCGCTGGTTGATTTTATTGGCAATCAGGTGGAATTCTTTAGCCAGGAATTGCCGTTAGCGGATGGCTATGCAGAGTTTTCTTATGTCATGCCCGCTGGCGTCCGAGATGGCACGGTCAACATCGCAAACTCAGCGGGCCTCAACGTCTTTTATTCGGATGCCGAAAACAGCCCTGGAAAACATACTGTCAAATGGGATGGAACCGACAAAAACGGTAAGCAGCTTCCAGATGGCACATATACATTGTTGGTTAGCGGCAAAGATGCAGACGGTAATTTGGTTACGGACATTGAGCATCTTGTTGTTGGCCCAGTCACAGGAGCTGGTGTTGACGATGGCGTTGGCAAACTCTTTGTCAACGGGGCCCAAACCATACTGCAATCTGACATTCTTAGTGTTCGCAAAGGCGTTCCAGAAGAAACAACGGAATAGGTTATAGATCCCATTTGGGACAATGAAGAAATTAATGAGTATTCGATCCGGCAACATAGCCGGCGGACGGAAGGAGAAATAAAATGAGTTTGTTCGGTGCATTAAGCTCAGGCGTATCAGGCCTTACAGCACAATCCAGTGCGATGGGTGCGATTTCGGACAACATTACCAACGTCTCGACCGTGGGCTATAAAAATACCCAGGTTGATTTCCAGACACTGGTAACGACCCAGACGTCATCCACGTTCTACTCAGCGGGCGGTGTTCAATCTCGCCCGAGGCAGGATACAGGTATTCAGGGCCTGCTTGCGTCTTCAACATCTCAAACCGATATAGCGATCTCCGGCTCCGGTTATTTTGTTGTGAATGAAGCCGCTGTGCCGACCATCAACAACGAATTTTTGTTCACAAGAGCGGGTTCTTTCTTCCAAGATAACGAAGGTTATTTGCGTAATACCGCAGGTTTCTATCTCCAGGCATGGCCGGTTACCGCCAATGCAACCGTTACCCCGGCAAACACCTCTTTGAGCATCCCCAACCAGAACGTTATTTCTACTGACTATCTGGCGACTGTTAACCTGAACCGGGTCGGCGGCACGGCTGCGGCGACCACGACCATTGGTATCGGTGCAAACTTGCCGTCCAATGATACGACGGGTCAAACGCATAAAACCGACGTTCAGTTTTTTGACACGTTGGGAAATGCCAATTCTATCAGCGTTGTCTATACCAAACAGTCACGTGACAACCAGTGGGATGCGACGGTCCAGCCGCCTCCGGGAGCGGCCGTACTCACTCTGGAAGATTCCAGTGGCAGTGCTTACAAAAGTATTGGTCAGCTTGAATTCATCGACAAACCGAATGAGGGCGCAACAATCGCAATTGACGGCGTTACTTATGAATTTTCAACAGATGCGACGATAACAACGGGCAATGTTCGGGTTACACAAACAGCGACGTCAACGACGGCGCAAGATGTAGCCACCTTGATCGCCAGAGTTATCGATAACGACCCTGATTTTGATTCGGTAAACGAGCGTATCAAAGTCGATCCTGGAAACTCAACGACGGTATTGATCGAGGATGACGGAACGGGGCCAATTGCAATTAATCCGACCGGACTACTGACATCAACTGGAACACCTGCTTCCAACCAGCAGACCCTGTTTACGGTTCGGCAGACGGCTGCGGGATACCGCGACTACGAGCAGTTCAAGTTTGATGCGATGCCAGCGGATGGTGACACCGTCGTAATTAACGGCATCACTTATGAATTTGAGAACGATGGCAACGACGACACGCAAGCATCCGCGCAAGCCAATACTGTTGCAAATGCGGGTGTTGTCGCGGAAGGCCTGACTTTGGCAGCGGACGTTACGACGGCAACTGCCGCTGGTAAAGAAGTTGAAACCATCACATTGACCGGTACCTATGAAGTTGGTGACAATATTACATTTAATACCGGTGCGAATAGCGCAGACACCTACACCGTTAGCGCAGGAAACCTAACTGGCAATGCGACCGCAAACTTAACATCCATCGCAACAAGTGCGGCTACCGTATTCAATGCAGGAAACAGCGCTGCTGACATTGATGCGACCTCGTCAGGAGCGGTCATCACACTTACAGCAGATGCGGTCAACACAGCCTTCACCACAACGGTGGCGGCCAATAACGTGACGCCTGTCGCGCAACAAGATACAATTACCCTATCAGGTGTCTATGAAATCGGCGATACGGTTGAAGTGACCGTCGACGGCGACCAAGTTAGTTATGTTGTCACTGCTGGAAATATTGGTGCCAATAACACGGCCACGTTGACCAGTGTCGCAGCGAACCTGACAACAGCAATGGGGGCTGATGCGACGTTTACAGCTGAGGCAACAGCAACCTCGACAGGCGCGGTCATCACCCTGACCTCTGCTGCTGCAGGAACAGCGTTTACCGCAACCACCACAGCTACCAACCGGGACGGCGGTGGTGTGACTGCTGGCCGAACGGCGGTCGTTATGGGTTCCGATATCGCGACTGTTGTTACAAACCTTGAAACGGCGATTGAAACGGCGGACCCCGAGTTTGCGTCAGGCTCCAATACAGTCAGAACACGCCAAGATGGGGCGGCAACCGCTGTCGATACGTTGATGCTTTCTACTCTGGGGGACTCGTACACCGTTACATTTGATTTTGCGACGGCCGATGACGTACCCATCCATCCAGATGGGACCACGCCTTACACGGATGCAACCGCGTTTACCATTGATAAATCCAACGCAATTGTCTTCGATTCCGATGGTTTGCCAACCGGGATTAACATTGTAGAAGCCGAGATTTTGAACTTTGAAAACGGCTCTGCAAATATGGATGATGACCCTTCCAGCAGTCCCCAAATTACCCTCGATTTCGGTAATATAGGCGAAGCGAATGGCATGACCCAGTTTGGTGGCGAATTTACACCCGCCTTTATTACCCAAAATGGATCCCAGTTCGGTACGTTTGCCGGGGTGACAATTGCGAATGATGGCTTGGTTACGGCACTGTTCGACAACGGAGAAACCCGACCTGTCTTCCAAATCCCGCTTGCGACTTTTGTAAACGTGAATTCACTTGGCAACCGAACAGGTAACGTCTGGAATTCAACTGAAGCTTCAGGGGACCCGACACTGCGAACCGCAGATAACGGACCTGCGGGACAGATCACACAGGCGTCACTAGAACAATCGACGGTCGATATTGGTGAGGAATTCACCAAAATGATCGTTGTGCAACGGGCCTACTCCGCCTCTGCCAAGATCATCTCGACAGCGGATGAAATGCTTGAAGAGCTTCTGAGAGTTAAACGTTAAGTCTAAATTCCACAACCCACCGTCCCAACCCAAGGGGTTCGGTGATGGTCTTCGGACCATTGCCGGGCCTCTTGGCAGTTTTGGCGGTTTTTTGTACGCGATTTTTGGCCGTTACTTGATCCGCGCGCTGGACTAGTTGAATTTTTCGCGCAATTGAACGGCGACCCGCTGGATAACATCATCCCAGTTTGATTGTTGCGTCTGACGAAAAAATGTGACGGACGGATACCACAAACACTGATCTTCGTCTTTGAACCAACGCCATAGAGGCGCTGAAGACAGTAAAGTCCAGGTCGGCACACCAAGGGCTCCAGCCATATGCACTGTTGTATTTGAAACAGAAATCACCAAATCCATTGCAGCAACTTGAGCCGCGAAATCATCAAGGCTGGATAATTGATCAATTTCATCATCATGTGTGAGCTTTAAACCTGTTTCGGCTTCTAGCGTTGACCGTTCTGCTTGTGTGTCACCGTATTGTAGGTCAACGAAAGTTGCATTGAGGGTTTGACTTAGCAGAGGTGCCCAGTCGGCAAGGCTGATTGATTTTTCCCACCCCATTTCCGGGTTTTTACTGGACCAAGAAATACCGATCACGGGCCTATTTCCCATAGATTTATAGCGTTGTCTGAGCTCTTCAACGCGCTGGCGCGGGACATTGAAAAGTGTATTCTCGCGTTTAAAGGACGCCTTATCCGGCCGCAACCATCGGCCTAAATCGGCGGTGGCACTATGGAAGTCGAGCGCAATGTCATCAGGCATCGCTTGCCCTCTGGCGTAGCAAATGGCCTTGGGAAAAGCCGTTTGAAAAAGCGGCAAAAGTCGCCTCTCGCATTCCACAACCGTTTTTGCTCCTGCGCCAATGAGATCGGGGATCATCGTGGCATAGAGGATTTCTTCTCCAACCCCCTGCTCACCCCAAACCAGAATCGTTTTTCCGGCAACGGGTTCACCTTGCCAGACTGGGCACTCAAATGGGCGCCACTGCGCTTCTAATTCTTTCTTTTTCCAACGCCAAAAATACTCCTGCCACCCGCGCGGTAAATCTTCCGCCCTATAGAGGAGCAATTCAGCCAGCCCAAAATGAGCTTCGGGATAGGCCGGGTCGATGTCGATCGCATGCTCATAGAGCGCTTTTGCTTCGGAACCGCAATCGGACTTATGCAGGATGTTCGCAAGGTTTGTGAGCGCTGGCGGATAATCAGGCTTCAAAGCATTGGCCCGCCGAAAGTGTATTTCTGCTTCGCGCCAGTTCCCTATATTCTGAAGCAAAACACCTTTATTGTTATGGGCGTCGACATAGGTTTCATCCAGAGAGAGTGCTTTGGAATAGCAGGCAAGGGCTGGTTCAACCTGATTTTGGTCTCGGAAGACTGAGCCCATATTATTGTAGGCGTCCACATAATCAGGATCTATTTCAAGTGCCTGTTTTAAAGCCATAAAGGCGTCGAGAAGGCGGTTTTCTTCATGCAAAACGATGCCCAGGTTATTGTGGGCAGCGGCAAGATCAGGGGCCAATTCGATAACTTTGCGCAGCACCTCTTCCGCCTCAGACATATTTCCTTTTAGGCGCAAGAGCGCACCAAGGTTGACCCCGGCTCCCGTCGCGTTGGGGTCGTGTTCCAGCGCCTGACGCAAATAAGTTTCGGCTTCTCGAATATTCCCTTTTTGTAGATATAGTTGTCCAAGATTAACACAGGCATCCGCGAGTTTGGGGTCTAACGCCAATGCGTGTTTGAAGCTGGCTACTGCTTTCTCCGGCTGATTAAGCCTCGCGTAAACGTTGCCGAGATTAATATACCCCTCAGGCGAAATGGAATCGAGATCGAGACCACGGGCCATGTGTTGTTGTGCCTGCTCAAGATCACCGTGCTGGCTGTACAACAGTCCAAGATAATAGTGGCAACGCCCATGGTTCGGCGACACCTCAAGAACTTCGCGATAGTGCCTTTCAGACTGCTCCCGATTTCCACTTTTATGCAAAGCGATTGCTTGATTTAACATCTCTTCAACCGACTTTTCTGGAAGAGGGCCCTTCTCCACTGTCGCCTTTGTATCCGGATTGTTGTTGTCTGAAGCCATGCCGTCCCTGCCAATTTGACAGCACCTTAGTCGCCAAATCTCTCCGGGTAAATTGAAACAATTTCGGCTTTTTTTTCATCAACACCTCATTAACCACATATTTTAGTCTTTCTTTAAGAGCCTCAAGCTAAGGTTTTCTCGAGCCACAACAGGAAATCATACCACCGTGACCAGCAGGACAACCTCACATATGCCCCAACGAGATGCGGAAGCGCTAGCCTCGCCCCGTCAGCGTCCCGTCATTGGACCGCTTGGCAAGCAAATGTCGCTAGAGGATCTGCCCGCGCCAACAACGAAGCGCTGGGTTATCAGACGCAAGGCCGAAGTTGTCGCAGGTGTCAGAGGGGGACTGTTAACACTCGACGAGGCATGTAATCGCTATAATTTAACCGTCGATGAATTTCGATCATGGCAAAGATTGCTGGAAAGCCACGGCGTCAAAGGCTTAAGAACCACAAAAATCAAGAAATACCGCCACAATAGCCCCCGCCATGATGATATAAACGGCTCACGCTGAGCGTTTTAAACAAAAAATATTTCTGATCGGCAATTTTTGCCTACTGTTAACTTCTTGTTCAGAGTCGAGGCGCTAGGATGCGCTTATGGACAGACACGCGAACAATTTCCAACGTTGTTTGAGTGCCAAGGTCCCTTTTAACTAAGACAACGAACGGGGAAAATTCGTGGAAACAATAGGCCAAGCCCTTAAAAACATCGGTCCAGGACGCATCGCAGTAGTTGGTGGCGTCTTTTTGGCCCTCATTGCATTCTTCATTATTTTTGTAACACGATTTACCTCTCCAAGCATGGAAGCTCTATATAGTGGCCTGGAATCAGGCGATTCCAGCCGTATCACAACCCAATTGCAGACCATGGGCGTCAAATACGAGCTCAAACAAGCCGGCAAAGAAATTCTGGTGGCATCCAGCGATGTCGCCCGCATTCGTCTGCAATTGGCAGAACAAGGCCTCGGTGGAAATGTTCTTGGATACGAGCTTTTCGATAAGTCTGAATCTATTGGAACAACCAATTTTCTTCAGAACGTTAATTACATTAGAGCCTTAGAAGGCGAACTTTCGCGCACAATCGAGTCCCTAAACTCCGTAAAAGGTGCCAGAATTCACCTGGTTCTACCGAAACGAGAGCTTTTCAGTCGCCAAAAACAGGAACCCAGTGCGTCTGTCTTTCTTCGCATGCGCGGCTCAGTCCGTCTAAATGGAGAACAGGTCTCCGCAATTCAGCATTTGGTTGCTGCAGCTGTGCCGTCCCTGGCACCTGAACGGATTTCTGTCGTCGATAATAAAGGCAAGTTGTTAGCAGCCGGTTTTGAAGATGGAGAGAGTGCTGCGGCTATTTCTTCCAAACTGGAAGAAAAGAACCGCGTCCTGGAAAACCGTCTATCTCGCACGATTGAAGAACTACTTGAAAAAACCGTTGGTTTTGGACGGGTTCGGGCAGAAGTACATGCAGAGATGGATTTTGATCGTATCAGTACAAACGAAGAGATTTTCGATCCCGAGGGGCAAGTTCTTCGCTCAACACAAGCTATTGAAGAAACGGCATCCGCCAGAGACGCCGAAGGCACGCCTGCCGTAACAGTCGGAACAAACTTGCCGGACGCCGAGACCGGCCTAGGCGATGGCCAATCGAGTACATCTGCGGAAAACCGCACCGAAGAAACGAACAATTTCGAAATCTCTAAAAAAGTCATCAATCACATTAGAGAAGCGGGCACCGTTAAGAAGTTATCGGTCGCTGTGCTGGTTGATTATGATCGTGGCATTAAAGAAGACGGCACACGGACCCCCGCCGCGCGTTCCGAAGAAGAAATGGAATTGCTAACTAATTTGGTCAAAGGTTCGATCGGTTATGATGCAGACCGGGGTGACCAGATCGAAGTCATCAATATGGAATTCCGGGACTTTATCGAAGAAGAAGAAGCTCTGGAACTGTTCTTTGGCTTGGGTAAAAACGATCTGCTTCGTGTCGCAGAGATGCTGGTCCTCGGCATTGTCGCCCTACTGGTTATTCTGCTGGTCGTTCGCCCACTCATTTCTCGGGCATTTGAAGCCACGTCCAATGCGGCCTCTGCCGCGCAGGCAGCAAGTGAGCGTTTGTTGGCAGACCAGGCAGGTGGCGCTCCGGCACTTGCCGGACCTGGTGGTGGTTCTGGCGTCCCTGCGCCTTCTGATGCCGGCGGCGAAGATGAACAATTCGAGGAACTGATCGATATTGACCGTGTCGAAGGCCGGGTTAAAGCTTCATCGGTTAAAAAGGTTGGCGAAATTGTTGAGAAACATCCAGACGAAGCCCTTTCGATTATCCGTGCCTGGATGTATCAAGAGACCTAAAGGGTTAAGGATCTCATATGGCACGCGTTAAGGACGACTATCGAAGTTTATCTGGCGTACAAAAAGCGGGTATTTTCATGCTTGCGATTGGCCA
>JBLXEY010000014.1:0-42400 GCA_048262655.1 Rhodospirillales bacterium
TTTGTAAATCGGTCCAAACAGGACCATAACCAGAACAGATTCTACTTATGAATGAGGATAAGTTGGGGAGCAGGTCACAGTCTTTGAGGCATTGATCGAATTGTTTTGAGCAGGTAGACGCCAGATTGTTCTCTGCTTTTAAATTTGAAGTAACCGTGAAGGCAAGGAAAGCTAACATAGGCATAATAAGGCCTGTACTCAATTTATTCATTAAAATAAGCCTCTTCCCTGATCTTAAGATATGGGACATCTCACAACTCTATACGCATTAAACCGTTCTACTAGGTAACGTAATACCTCTGAAAAAATTGAGGAAACAATATTTCTCCAATGAATTAAAAGCGGGAGATATGGCCAACCTACGCAGATTGTCGCGTCCCAAATAACATCGTTACATTAATTCTTCGATTCTCATACCCTGGCTTAAAATCGATGGTGTCTGTTTCATGGAACAAATCAGAGTTAAAAATCGCCATACGGTTTTCCCGGTATGGAATTACCGTATGTTCGCTATTGTGGGTGTCCAGAAAAGTCCTAATTTTTTCTTCATCTCGATTATAGGATTCAAAATTCCAATCCCTTGGTGCTTCGTGTCCGTAGACAACGAGCCCGCCATTTTCTTGATTTAGATTAGCCGAGTCGGGTGTAATCCAGAAATTAATATTGACCGCGGCATAGTCTGCATGAAGCCCAATTCCAGTTAATTGACTATCATATTTATTAGACCAAACCTGGTTTAGTTTGTAGTTCTTCATTATATCTGGAAATTTTTGGCTTAATTCTTCTGCAATTTGTAATAAAAGCCCACATTCAAGTCCCTCACCGAAATAGGCCCCCAAATAACCTCGACGATAAACATCGTACCAAATAGTGCTTTCTAGCAGAAAAGACCTCAGGCTTTTAAGGGCTTCATCTGAAAGTAAATTATCAACCGCAGCCACTTCTTTGCATCCATCGAGACCCTGATAATAGGCTTTTGTAATCGCTTCAGCATCAAGATCCGGATTTATCGCGGGGCCGTCCAGCTTGGGTGCCTGAGAAACATATACCGCCCGATTATATACGTGCCCGACCCGCTGGAGTTGATCCGGAGTAAGTTTAACCAGTGGTTCCTCACCTGTTGGCCATTCTGTTTCATCACGTAACGTTTCATATAGAGTAGCCAATTCACTGAAATCGGGTTCTGAATAATTCAGCGTGGCCAAATACCTGTATTGTTCGATATCATGATCTATCTTGGATTTGCTGGTCGTTAGGAACGATTTGTGCTCTGGTAATAGGGGGTTGTCACCACGTTCCAGCACGAACCTTTTCTTGAAATTTTCTAACGCTTGGTCTGTGCGTCCCATAGAGTGTTGGGCGGTTGCCAGATTGCTATAAGCAGAACCAAAATTTGGGTTCATTTTCAGGATAGTTGAAAAAACCTGTTCCGCTTCTTCATAATCTCCAACATCCTGAAGAGCGATCCCGAAATTACTGAGCACGGACGCATTCTCCGGATGCAATGAAACGGCACCACGATAGGCTTTAACAGCTTCTTGTTGACGACCAACCTGGTTTAATGCATTTCCCAGATTATTATATGCAGCGGCATATTTGGGGTCCATCTCTATTGCGAGTTCGTATTGAGCGATGGCATCATCCCAACGTTCTACTTCCTTCAATGCAATCCCAAAATTATTCCGAACAACCGGTTGATCAGAATCAATTGCCAACGCTTGTTCATAGTAGGTGATAGCAGAAGAAAACTCATTTGCCTGATGATGCGTATAAGCGCTATTTAGAAACCGATTGAATTCGGATAGATTCGCCCGTAGCCGTCTTTTCTTATCACGACGGGCTTGGCGTTCGGCTCGTGCTTGTTCTAGGTTCATATCAAGTGCCTGTTGAGAAGTAGAAATTGATAATAAGTAAGCTTCCTGTATTTCTCTATCAAGTTTTTCTTAAAAGTTGTTGTCTAAACATAACTGCGGATGGTTTGATTCTTGATATAAATTAGCTCTCTGCCATCTCGCTAGGCAAGCATTGATCCAAAAATGGTATGCAACATCGTTGGGGGCTTTTGGTTATCGCAAAATGTTCGGTACGCCCTCTCTTATTATCGATACAAAAATGGCTAATTGCTGAAAAATAGCCTGGAAACTTCTTGGTATTACTCCACAGTCACACTTTTCGCCAAGTTGCGGGGCTGGTCGACGTCTGTGCCTTTTATGACCGCGACATGATAGGCAAGAAGTTGTACGGGGATGGCGTAGAGGATTGGGGCGACGAAGGGGTCAACGGCCGGTAGGGAAATGGTCTCTGCCTGCTGATCATCGATCCGCGATACGCCCTGCGCATCCGAGAGGAAAATGAGCCGTCCGCCGCGCGCCATGACTTGCTCGACATTGGAGATGGTTTTATCGATCAGATCATCGGTAGGCGCAATGACGATGACGGGCATGTCTTCGTCGATGAGCGCGATGGGACCGTGTTTCATTTCGCCAGCCGCATACCCTTCAGCATGGATATAAGAGATTTCTTTAAGCTTAAGCGCGCCTTCCAGCGCAATTGCATAGCTCGTGCCACGGCCCAAATAAAGGGCATCCCGGGATTCGGATATTTTATGAGCGATCTCAGCCAGACGTTCATCATGGTTCAAGATTTCTGCCGCTCGCGCCGGGACTTCCGTCAAGGCATTGACCAGGCGCCCTTCTTCTTCGGCATTGATGGCATTGCGCGCCTTGGCCAGCGCAATACACAGACATCCCAAGACGGTAAGCTGGGTGGTGAAGGCTTTGGTCGAGGCGACGCCAATTTCCGGTCCAGCGTTGGTATGGAACAAAACATCTGATTCTCTGGCAATCGCACTTTCCGGCGCATTCACAACCGAAAGAATATGCTGCTTTTGCGATCGGGCATATCTGAGGGCAGCTAAGGTATCAATGGTTTCGCCAGATTGAGAGATGAATAAAGCGGCCCCACCTTCTTCCATGGCGGCCTCGCGGTATCTGAATTCCGAGGCAATGTCGACCTCAACGGAAATCCGGGCAATGCGTTCGAGCCAGTATTTTGCGATCAGGCAGGCGTAAAAGGATGTGCCGCAGGCAATAAGGGTCATCTTGCGTATGGAAGCGAGATCAAAATTAAACGGTGGTAGGTTTACGGTGCGGGTTGTCGGGTTGATGTAGGCTTGTAACGTATCGCCGATAACTTGCGGCTGTTCATATATTTCTTTCAGCATAAAGTGACGATAGCCGCCTTTACCAATTCCGGCGCCAGACAAGGCGCTGGTTTTGATTTCGCGCTCTACGGGGGTATCATCACCGTCGAATATGTGAACAGAATCAGCGGTCATAACCGCCCAATCACCATCGTCGAGGTAAATGATACGTTGTGTAAGGGGGGCCAGAGCAAAGGCGTCGGAACCCAGATAGGTCTCTCCCTCACCAAGACCAATCGCCAGAGGGCTGCCTTGACGGGCTGCAATCATCAGGTTTTCTTCCCCGGCAAAAATAATCCCCAGCGAAAAGGCCCCCGTCAATTTCTTCAAGACCTCAGCGGTAGCTTCCTTGGGAGAGGCCCCTTTTTGCAAGCGCTGGTCAATTAAATGGACAATAATTTCCGTATCTGTATCAGAAGACAGCTGACAAGAGGTTTGAAGAACTTCATCACGAAGTGCCTGGAAGTTTTCAATAATGCCGTTATGCACCACAGCGACGCGTTCAGTTGAATGGGGATGTGCATTACCCTCGTTGGGAATGCCATGGGTCGCCCATCGCGTATGACCGATACCCGTGGCGCCAGAAATAGGGTTGTTATGTATCAGAGACTGCAGGTTTTTAATTTTTCCTTCAGCTCGGCGGCGTTTGATCTGGCCTTGGTCCAGTGTGGCAATCCCGGCGGAGTCATAACCCCGATATTCAAGACGTTTCAAGCCATCCAATAACGCATCGGACGCATCGTCCTTGCCAATGATTCCAATGATACCGCACATGGGGTGATTTCCTTAAATTCTTCTATTCTTTGTTTTTTGCGCGCTGTTTTTCTTCGGCTTTGTTTTTACGAAATGAAACAGCGTAGTCGCCATAGGCTTTTTGAGGAGCGCGTGTGAGCGCCAGCGCATCTTTCGAGACATCTTTGGCAATGGTGCTTCCCGCACCTACGATGGCGCCATCGCCAATGGTGACGGGGGCCACCAGAGCCGAGTTCGATCCGATAAAGGCACCAGCCCCGATGTCCGTGCGAGACTTGTTAAAGCCATCGTAATTACACGTGATGGTACCGGCACCGATGTTCGCCTTCGCACCAACACGCGCATCCCCGATATAGGAAAGATGATTGGCTTTGGCTCCCGCTTCAAAGGTTGCGTTCTTCACTTCAACAAAGTTGCCAATCTTTGCATCTTCACGGATTTCAGTGCCGGGGCGCAATCTTGCATAAGGGCCGATGATCGCTCCGGCCAATACTTCACATCCTTCTAGGTGAGAAAAACTTCGGATCGTCGCTCCGCTATGCACTTTTACACCTGGACCGAAGACAACAAACGGCTCAATCTCAGCATCAGCGCCAATTTGCGTATCGAATGAAAAGTGAACAGATGACGGATCAACAAGAGTTGCCCCACCGGCCAAAGTCTTTTGTCTAAGACGTTTTTGTATTGCCGCTTCCGCAGCGGCGAGGTCTTGGCGGGAATCGACACCAATAAAATCATCGGTATTACCTTCAACGAAGGCACAGCTATATCCTTCCGATTGGGCAATTGCCACGATGTCGGTTAGATAATACTCACCCTTTTTATTATCATTCGATATTTGACTGATAAATCGCCTCAAAAGTTTGCGATCAATCGCCATGATACCAGAGTTGCAAAGATTAATTTTAAGGGTATCCGCATCGGCTTCTTTTGATTCAATGATCGCTGTCAATTGACCGGTTTCGTCAGTAATCAAGCGTCCGTAGCCGTCGGGGTCTGCCATTCGATAACCAAGGACAACAACAGACGGTTTGTCCGGTTGCTGGCATCGTTCGGCGATGTGGGCAATTGTGTCACTTTGGATCAGTGGATCAGCGCCAAAAAGCACAAGAACGTGACCTTCAGTATCTGGAATAATATCAAGGGCAACCTTAACCGCGCTGCCCGTGCCAGATTGTTCGGTTTGTTCCACTGTCTGATAGGGAGATGCCGCACTGACAACAGTATCCATGTCTGGCCCCACGACGGCGATGATATCTTCAACTCCGCTTTTCTCTAGCGCAGTGATAACGTGATTGATGAGGGGGAGACCGGCAATCTTGTGCATGACTTTGGGAAGGTTTGAACCCATACGGGTCCCCATCCCTGCGGCAAGGACAACGGCACTTATGGAAGATGGGTTATTTATCTTGGTCATAGGGAAACGTTTGTTTAAACAAGGGAATAGAGGGGCTGATCATGTCGGACACTGCCATAGGCCCGACTCTGGGCCAAGTCAAAGATTGTTTCGGATTCTTACAAGGAATAACCCATGAAAGTGCAGACGCCACCTTTCCCCGCAGCCGTCGTGTTTGATCTGGATGGAACGCTGATTGACAGCGCGCCCGACTTGCACGCAGCGCTCAACCGGCTAATGGCTTTGGAAGGCCGACGCCAACTCGACTTAAAAGAAGTGATCCTGATGATAGGTGACGGCGTGCCTAAATTGGTGGAACGCGCATTTGAAGCGACTGGAGCCGTACCGAATTCGCATGATTTGGATGAAAAGATCGCGCAATTTACTGCAGATTATGAAAAAAGAGCAACAGAACTAACGGTCCTTTTTCCAGGGGTTGTAGACGTTCTCAAGGCGTTGAAAGCACTCGATATCAAGTTGGCTATATGTACCAACAAACCACAGTTCGCGACCTTGGAGGTATTAAAACACTTTGGTCTGATGAGTTTCTTTGATGCTGTCGTTGGTGGGGATCAATTGGGAGGGGTCAGGAAACCCGACGCCCGACATCTTGCCGCGGCATTGGAAGCCATGGATGTTTCACCCGATAACGCTGTTATGGTTGGTGATAGTCCAAACGATATCTATGTCGCTATTAACGCGCAGGTGCGTTCGGTCGCAGTAACATTCGGCTATACAAGAATTCCCGTTGATCAGCTTGGTGCAACTCGAACCATTGATCATTTTGATGATCTAAATGCGGCGTTGTCGAACATTATGGAGCAAAAAACGGTGTGAACCGTCCCTTGACTGTTGGTCAGTCATGCTGTGCCTTGCCTGACATGAATTTCTTCTGAAGCACTGATTAAGATGTTGCTGCTTGTAATGCAAAAGTATGTAATGGTTGCTGGGTATGTTGAAGCTTCTGGAATAGACTTGTCTGTGTCGAGACGCTCTTCGTGTGCTTTTATGAGGCTTTATGATTGACCATTCCAGACACACAACAGAAAAATTAGAAGATACTGTCTCGCCGGCACCGCAACAAGGGCCGGAAGTCGGTATTGATAATTCGGACACCAAAGTCCGTTTTTTGGATCGTATATCGTTTCGTCTTGCGCGTATCGGGGTCATCGTTGCGTTTTTCCTCGGGCTCTTGTTCAGTTCCATCCAGGTCTATTTTGATTTCTCAATCCAGGGGCAAGCGCTCGATGCGGAGATGGACCGAATTTTATCAGTGGTCGAACGACCCGCAGCCAGATCAGTTCACTTGCTGGACGAAGATCTGGCGGAAGAGGTTATTGAAGGGCTTATGGAGTATGAGTTTGTGCGGGAAGCCCGAATTGTGGATGATCTGGGCGTCTCTTTGGCGGAACGTAGTCGCCCCATAGAAGTTAGTAAGACACGATGGATCACGCGCTCCATCAAAGGCGAAGATATGACCTTTAATCGCACTCTGGAAACGCCTGGTCTGCGACATATCGCCCCTGGAAAGCTCTATGTTCTCATAGATGTGGATACGGCATATTCTGGTTTCTTTGACCGCTCTTTGATCGTGTTGACGACCGGAATTCTGAGAAACATGATTCTCGTGGTTTTGTTCTGTCTGGTTTTCTATGCGCTGTTAACCAAGCCGATGCTCGCGATTATCGATTCTTTCAGGAAGATAGACCCAGAGAACCCTGGTACAGCGCGACTAAATGTTGCACCCAGCCATGACAATGACGAGTTAGGCCTTCTTGTGAAATCGGGCAACGAGTTTTTGGATTCTAATGTACGCCATTTGGAAGAACGCAATGCGGCTCAAGAACAGTTAAGGCTTGCCAATAGCGAACTGGAACACCGTGTCGAACATAGAACTGCTGCGCTCCTAAAAGAAATTTCCGAGCGTAAGCATGCCGAGAAATCACTTCAGGGGATGAATTTACGGCTTGAACAAATTGTCGATGGTCGAACACGTGAATTGAGAGCGGCAAAGGAAATGGCTGAGTTCGCCAGTCGTTCAAAAAGCCAGTTTTTGGCAAACATGAGCCACGAGTTGCGGACGCCTCTAAATGCGATTATTGGATTTTCTCGCATTATGAAAGAACAGATGTTTGGGCCCATCGGTGTTGCGAAGTATCTGGAATATTCAAATGATATCCTGGCCTCGAGTACACATCTGTTAAATGTCATCAGTGATATTCTTGACGTGTCAAAAATTGAAGCTGGCGAGCTGTCTCTGGATAAATCGGACGTAAGTATGGTTGAAGTCGCCAACGTTTGTCGTTCACTGCTGAACGAACCCATACAGCTCAACGACTTAAAATTGGACATCGCGATCCCAGATGATTTTCCTCTTATTTTTGCCGATGAGCTTCGGGTGAAGCAGATTATCATTAATCTGTTTTCGAATGCCGTTAAGTTTACGCCAAGTGGCGGAAGGATCTGGATTGAAGGTCAGTCTAACGAAGATGGCAGTACGACCTTCACAATTAGTGACACCGGAATCGGCATTGCGGAAGAGGATATTCCGCGGGTCCTCGAACCGTTTGGCCAAGTTGATGATATCATGACCAGAGGCCATGAAGGCACGGGCCTTGGTCTGTCTCTATGTGCCACATTAATGGAGCAGCATGACGGTACGCTTCACATTGATAGTGAATTGGGGAAGGGGACCTGCATTTCCCTATGGTTCCCCGCTGTGACGACTGTCGACGAGAAGGGCCCTGAAACGGGTGCCTAAAAATTGCTGATGTGATCTGAAGAATCGATGTTTATGGGGCGTGTCAGTTGTCGGTAAGTGATGTCAGACAACAACGTGACCACGGCTACAATGCACACTAAATAAAGAAAAACTTTGGACCCGCTTCGGGTCTCACGGAATTGAGCCGCCATGCCATCTGGACCAAGAATTTCCTGCGTTGGTGGCGTGTGTTCTCGTCGCCGATTTTCAAGATAGTCGCTTTCGATATCCCTAAAGCCAATGTTTAACTTGCGGTATTCCTGAATGATCGGAGTGATGGCCGCAACAAAAAACATCACACTTGCGGCATATCCGCCCCAGGGAATATGCGATGGGCTTGTCGCATAGCCGGAATACCCAATCGCGCACAGGACACCAAGCGCATTAAAAGGGATGAAACCGTTGTGCATATGTACCTGCTTTTATTGGCTTCACTGCCGCAAAACGGCGACCCCCGGGAGCTCTTTTCCTTCAAGCCATTCCAAAAACGCACCGCCTGCAGTCGAAACATAGGAAAATGCCTCTGTGACTCCGGCATTTGCCAGTGCTGCGACGGTGTCGCCCCCACCTGCCACGGATAATAAGTGGCCCGCCTTGGTCAGGCGTGCCGCCTCACGCGCAATGGCATTGGTTCCCGAATCAAAAGGAGAGACCTCGAATGCGCCCAGAGGACCATTCCACACCAATGTCTTGCAGTCTGCCAAACGCGCCTCCAGATCACTAATCGACGCTGGCCCAACATCCAGTATCATCCAATTGTCAGGAACGGCATCCAGAGTTACTTCTTTGGATCGGGCACCTTCGGCAAATGCGTCTGCGACTGTTACATCTAGCGGCAATATAATTTCGCAGCCTGATTCCGCAGCTCGGTTCATGATTTCACGCGCTTGGTCCGCCATGTCGTCTTCGCAAAGTGACTTGCCGACATTAACGCCTTGCGCAAACAGGAACGTATTTGCCATCGCACCGCCCACAATAACCATATCTGTCTTGGCGACCAAATTGCCGAGCACATCCATTTTCGTTGAAATTTTTGCACCGCCAACCAGCGCTGCAACAGGGTGGGCCGGGTTCTCCAGTGCATTGGACAAGGCATCGAGTTCAGCTTGCATCAGCCGTCCGGCGACCGATGGCAAAATGCGGGCAATGGCTTCAGTCGACGCATGGGCGCGATGGGCACAAGAGAACGCATCATTGACATAGATATCGCCTAACAGGGCCAATTGACCGGCAAAATCGGGGCTATTGGCTTCTTCCTCGCCATGGAAACGAAGATTTTCGAGCATCGCCACATCGCCGTCGTTTAGGGCATCGATAAGCTGTGTGGCCACAGGTCCAACACACTCTTCAGAAAAGGAAACGTCCATATCAAGAGCTCGGCTCAAGGCATCTGCAATCGGACGCAACGAAAGGTCCTCGACAACTTGTCCCTTAGGGCGGCCGAAGTGAGACAACACGATGACCCGAGCACCTTTATCGGAAAGCTCTTTCAAGGTCGCGAGCGAGCGTTCAATACGTGTTCCATCCGTGACCTTGCCATCTTTCATCGGCACGTTTAAATCACACCGCACCAAGACGTTTTTTCCAGACACGGTGACGTCATCAATGGTCTTGAAATTGCTCATTCTCGTACCCCGTTAAGCTGTTTCGATAATGTTATAACGCCCTTACACCAACCGGCAAGTCTTGTACGTTATCATGCGGTTATACCCGTCACGTCTTTACATGTGGACTGATCCGAAAGGGGGCCGAGCAACTGTATCGGGACTCAAAGGTTATTTTAGGAGCGTACCTTCTGATTTAAAGCGCTATTGGCTTTGAATTTGCGCCGCCCGCGCGCGGGCGTCGGTTGCTTTTTTCGTTTCTCCCAAAACGGTGTAGGCATTGGCAAGCCTGAGCCATCCCTCGCGATCATTGGGGTTGTCTTCCAATCGATCGGCCAACCGCTGTACCATCGAACGAATCATTTCCTGGCGATCTTCGGGTGTCATCTGTTCTGCGTTTTCTACATCTTCGCGCGTTGGACCGGGCACGGTGGGCGTGGTTTTTGCCGCTTCACGAATACGCGCGCCAATACGAACGGCCTCTTCGGAGGGACGTAGCGTTTGCAAATCGATTTCGGCTTCGTTTGCCGCCGAATTAATTTGTTGGCGGACGGTTGGAACCCACGAAGCATCGGGTAAAGAGATCGCAAGAAGATCAATCCATTCCTGAACAGCTTGTTCTAAGGCACCTGTTTGCGCATGGCGCAAGGCCATATAATAGCGTGCCTTTGGATGCGCGGGATTAATCTGTCTCGCTTTCTCGAGTGTTTGAAAGGCATGGTTTGCAACCCGCCCTTCATTGAGAAAAATGTCAGTCTCAGCGTAATCAACCAAAATTTGTGGGTCATTTGGTGCCATTTGCATAGCCTGTTCATAGGCTTTCAGGGCGCGTGGGAATTGACCAAGGGATGAAGCAGAACGCGCAAGCATCAACCAACCTTCGATGTTATCGGGGTTTTCTTGCATTTTTTTTTCAAGGCGGTCAACCAGCATGGACATTTCGGCAACGGCCTGTTGGCTTCCTGCTGTATCTTGCTGTTCGCTGTCGATGTCTCTGTCAGCGTAGGCCAGATTATCGATCTTTGGTGATCCCAGGTAGGCATAGCCCCCCAGCGACCCGACACCAACAAACAGCAGAACGGCAATTCCGGTCAGACGTGGCGAGAGCGTGCGTGTCTCGGGCATTGCCGCGCCGGAATCCGGCGTTTCTGTGGCGGCCAATAACTTTCGCTGGAGTTCAATTTTAACGGCTTCGGCCTGCTCGTTGCTCAGTAAACCACGTTCAAGTTCGCGCTCGGCTTCGGCCATCTGGTCTTTATAAATCGCCACGTCATAGGTCGTGCGGGCAAGCGGTTCGGCCTCGCGTTGGCGGATCAGGGGAAGCATTAAGAAACCGAAGACGCAAATCAACAAAACGCCAATGAGGATCCACAGAAGGCTCATTTTTGATTCTCCGCGAGCAAGGCGTCCAATCGACGTTTCTCATCCTCGCTCAAGGGTTGGGTCGCGGGGCTGGCAGCTTGTGATGTTTTGGCTCTGCGGTAAAAAACAATAATCGCCCATAACCCGACGAGTGCCAATAAGAAGGGACCCAGCCACAACAATAGTGTTTCAGCGTTAAAAGGCGGCTTCAGCAGAACGAAATCGCCATAGCGGGAGACGACGTAGCTAATGACTTCTTCGTCCGTGTCTCCAGACGTAAGGCGATCTCTCACGAGAACGCGAAGGTCCTTGGCCAAGGTCGCGTCAGAATCGTCAATGGATTGGTTTTGGCAGACCAGACAGCGCAATCCTTTACTAATTTCGCGCGCTCTTTCTTCAAGCGCCGGATCTTTTAAAACTTCGTCTGGCGTCACTGCGTGAGCTGGCGATAAGGCTGCAAATAACAAAACGATGAGCAGATAGAGATGACGCATTTCAGGGTGCGCCTTCCTTGCGCAAGGTCTCGATCAAAGGCTGCAACGTATCGCGCCAAATGGTTTCTGAAAGTGGGCCAATATGCTTGAAGCGAATGACGCCTTTCCGATCGACCAGAAACGTCTCGGGTGCACCCGTTACACCAAAAGCAATGGCGGCTTTACTGATGGGGTCATCGCCGATGAGTGTATAAGGGTCACCATGTTTTTTTAACCAGAGAGGTCCGGCTTGGCGATCTTCTTCACGCCAGTCGATGGCATGGATGGGGATAAGTCCTTGCTCCTTGATAGACATCAAGAATGGATGTTCGACCCGACAGGCAACACACCAGGAGCCAAAGACATTGACCAGCGTAACATCGCCCAACAAATCTGTGTTCTTGAACCCAAGCATGTCGCGCTTTTCCAAAGGGGCCAGCGAAAATTCAGGAACCGGTTTGCCGGCCAGCATATTGGGTAAGACGCGCGGATCTTTTGTCAGGCCGATTGCAAAATAACCAACCAAAATAAGAAACACCAGAAGCGGCGCGATAAATAAAAGCCGTTTCTGGGTCATGGAGAGACCGCTTGCGGGCTTATGCCAGGGGACTTTCGTCGGTGCGGAACGCCAACACGGTGTCGGCGGTCAGAGATGCTTAATCCCCCCCCAAACATCATGACAATTGTACCAATCCACATCCAAACGACCAACGGATTATAGTATATACGGGTCACATAACTGCCATCGGATCCGTCCTCGTCGCCGATCACCGCGTACAAATCACCCATTAACGTCGTGTGGATTGCAGCTTCTGTTGTCGGCATTTGAGTTACTGGATAGAATCTTTTTTCCGGCTTGAGTGTCGTAAAGACGTCACCATCTTTTAAGACCGTAAAGGTGCCAGCGACAAAGTTGTAGTTTGGCCCTTGTGCTGACTGAGCGCCGTCAAACCGGTAATCATAGCCGCCAACGGTTATGGTTTCGCCGGGCTTCATGGTTTGAATACTTTCAACTTTCCAACCGCCGGCACCGGCCATTCCGGCAATCGCCAGGGCCATGCCTAAATGTGCCAGCGACATGCCCCAAGTTGCACGTGGTATGCGGCCCAGGCGACGTAACGATTCCGAGACCGGTGCCTTGAACAGGCGAATGCGTTCGCTGATTTCGGCAATTACACTGCCGCCAAGCCAAACGGCAAGGGCGATGCCAATGACCCCCATGAACGGCCCGCCGGTCTCGATGGACCATGCGGCGGCTCCGGAAACCAGCGCAAAAACCAGAACAAGACGGAGTTTCCCAAGCACCGGGATTACGTCACCGCGTTTCCAGTTCAGAAACGGTGCGACCGCCATAGCGATGATCATCGGGACCATCAGCGGTAAGAAGACGGCATTGAAGAACGGGGCACCAACAGAGATTTTTGAACCACCAATAACATCAATGAATAAGGGATAGAGTGTACCAAGCAAGACCGCAGCCATGCCGGTTGTCATCACCAGATTATTGAATAGGAGCGCGCCTTCACGGGATATGGGCTGAAACAGACCCGAGCTTTTCAGTTGTGGACCGCGCCACGCAAACAGGGTCAACGATCCACCGATGACGATGGCAAGTAAAAGCAGAATAAATACACCTCGTGTCGGATCCGTCGCGAACGCGTGTACAGATGTCAAAACCCCGGAGCGCACGATAAAAGTGCCGAGCAAGCTCATGGAAAAGGCAATGATCGCAAGCAGAACGGTCCAGCCCTTGAGGGTGTCACGTTTTTCAACAACAACGGCGGAATGTAATAAAGCGGTACCGGCTAACCAGGGCATGAACGATGCATTTTCCACCGGGTCCCAAAACCACCAGCCCCCCCAACCCAGTTCATAATAGGCCCACCAGGAACCAAGTGCGATGCCACCGGTCAGGAAGACCCAGGCTGCCAATGTCCAGGGACGGACCCAACGTGCCCATGCCGCATCAACCCGGCCTTCAATAAGGGCGGCGATGGCAAAAGAAAAAGCAATGGAGAACCCAACGTAGCCCAGATAGAGCATGGGCGGATGGATCGCCAAGCCGGGGTCTTGGAGCAGGGGGTTTAAATCGGTTCCATTCAATGGTGCCGGGAATATCCGCTCAAAGGGATTTGAAGTGAGTAACATAAACAGATAAAAGCCAATCGTAACCATCGCCTGAACGGACAGGACACGGGCTTTAAACGCAGGTGGCAGATTGCGGCCAAATAAGGCAACGGCCGCACCGAACAAAGAGAGAATAAAGACCCACAACAATAATGAGCCTTCATGATTACCCCACGCACCGGCTATTTTGTATAGCAGGGGTTTTGCTGTGTGAGAATTTTCAACAACATTGACCACCGTAAAGTCCGAGATCAAATAGACATGAATCAGACAACCGAACGCAAGGGCTGTAAGGACGAGCTGAATATAAGAGGCCGGGTTTGCCAAATCCATCCAGGTGGCGACGTTACGCTGGGCACCAATTAACGGAAGAGTGGCCTGTATCACTGCAATGAACAGGGCGAGTATCAGCGCAAAATGTCCGAGTTCTGCGGTCACTGCGCGCTCGCTTTCGTATCGCCCTGCCATTGGCCAGATTTTTTCAACGCTTCGGCAACTTCGGGCGGCATGTAGTTTTCGTCATGCTTGGCGAGGACTTCATCAGCAACAAAAACACCTTTTATGAACCGACCTTCTGCGACAACGCCCTGACCTTCCCGAAACAGGTCGGGCAATAGTCCTTTGAATCTGACATCTACCGTTTCCGCTGTATCGGTGACCCGAAAACTCACGTTGCCATCACTCTGTTTGTCGATGCTGTCTTCTTCCACCAATCCACCCAGTCGCAGGCGACGGTCGGGTTCCGGGGTTTTGGTAATTAAGTCGGTTGGGCTATAAAAGAAGACGATATTGTCTTCAAACGCCGTCAGCACCAAAGCTGCGGCACTGGCCAATAACAGCAAGGCAACGCCGACAAAGGTTAGTCGTTTGTGCTTACGTTTCATTTCTTTGCCTTGCTCGACGATGCGGAAGATCAACCTCGAGGCTCTGAAGTTCGCGTTTTAATGCTTGGCGGGTCCTTTGACTTATAATCCAAAGTCCTGCCAGTACGATCATGACCGCACCATAGGATGCCCAGATAAACTCACCGTGGCCACCCATATCAAGATAAGTACGAATTGCGTCCATCTTTAACTGGCTCCCTGCGTTGCGCCGTCATCGGTGGTCGGCGGTCCGCCATGCACTTGACGCACTCTCAGCGCGCGAATTTTCCCCTGATTGATTTCACCGCGGATGCGGATCAGTAAGACCCATAAGTAATAGGCCTTGAACGCCAGCGCCATCAAAATCAACGGGACAAGCATGCTTGAATGAATAGCGGGGCCCCCCATTTTAATGACACTTGCCGGTTGGTGTAGGGTATTCCACCAATCGACGGAAAACTTAATGATCGGAACATTAACAACGCCGACCAAGGCTAAAATTGCCGAAGCTTTGCTGCCGCGTGCCGGGTCGTCAAAGGCATTGGCGAGGGCCATATAGCCCAGATAGAGAAAGAAAAGTATGAGCACAGAAGTCAGGCGTGCATCCCATACCCACCAGGTGCCCCACATGGGTTTTCCCCACAAGGAACCGGTAAACAGGGCCAAAAACGTAAAGCATGCGCCAATTGGGGCCGTTGATCTGGCCGCCATGTCAGCTACGGGATGTTTCCAGATCAGGCCGACCGCCGCCGCAACCGCCATCGCTGTATAGCAAAACATCGCCATCCAGGCGGCGGGAACATGCACGTACATAATCCGAACCGTTTCACCCTGTTGGTAATCGCCAGGCGATGCGAACAAGGCAAAGTACAAGCCGGATGCAAAGAACAACAGGGTTGCCACGGCTGCCCAAGGCTGGATCACGTCCGCTATTCTGAGAAACCGGGTCGGGTTGGCATATTTATGAAAAATCATGTCCGTGCTTTACGCTGGCTTACTGTCGTCGGTTGATGCGCTCATATTACTTCACTTAGCAGGTTTATTGCACGTCTGTAATGATCTAACGCAAAGTTGATCAGAATTATGTCATTATTATGTTTCCAGGGCCTGTCGTATGGCCCCGGCCCCGGCCCATGGGCATAGGGGAAGAGCCGCGACCAGAAGCCCGGACATGATTAGCAAGTGTGCTTTTACGGTTAGCCCACTGATCGCGCCATCGACAGCGCTTACACCAAAGATCAGGACCGGGATATAAAGTGGCAACACCAACAAGGACAACAAAACGCCACCGCGTCGGGAGCCCAGAATCAACGCAGCACCAATGGCCCCGATCAAACTCAGGCTGGGTGTGCCGATGGCCAGCGTCAGGACGAGAACCCAAAAGCCATCACTTGGCAGGTTCATAAAGATGGCAAGTAAGGGGGTCGCGATCAAAAGAGGTAGCCCTGTCGTCAACCAGTGCGCCGTTATTTTTGCCATAACGATGACTTCCAGCGGTACTGGTTGTAACGCCATCAGCTCAAGGCTGCCATCTTCGTAATCCAGTTGAAACAGGCGTTCCAACGAGAGCATTGCCGCCAATAGAGCCGCCACCCAGATAACGCCGGAGCTGATGCGGGCTAAAATCTTTGCTTCTGGTCCAACACCAAAGGGAAAAAGAACAACGGCAATAATGAAAAAAGCAACGACCATAAAACTGTCCATGCCCTGGCGTTGGGCCAGCCGCAGGTCTCTTTTTACGATGCTCAGAAAGGTCTTCATGCTGCGGAGGCTCGCAACTGAAAGGTGTCCATGTTTAAAACGGCGGCATCGGTCAGGCCAAGATCAGCATGAGTTGATGCTATGACCATTCCGCCACTTGCGCGATGCTGCTCGATTTCGCGTTTCAGATCATCGATGGCACTGGCATCCAGAGCGGTAGTTGGCTCATCAAGCAACCAGAGTTTTGCCGGTGATGCGATCAGACGCGCTAAATTGACGCGGCGTTTTTGCCCCGCCGATAGGAACCGTCCCGGAACATCTGCAAGATAACCAATACCAAAGGCTTCAAGCGCTTTCTCCAGAGGTTTCGGGGCCGCCCGCAATTGCGCCCAGAATGCGATGTTTTCTGTAACCGTTAGAACGGGTTTGACCGCATCCGCATGCCCTACGTAATGCAGTCGTGCATTGTGTTCTTCCGGTTCGTCAGAAATGGCCTCTCCATCCCACGTCAAATGGCCTTCGTTGGCTTTTAACAGTCCCGCCATCAGGCGCAGAAGGGTCGATTTTCCAGACCCATTGGGCCCGCGTAAAACAAGGGCGCCACCGTCTGTGCAGTTGAAGGACAAATCTGCAAAGACCGTTCTTTCACCCCGAAAACAGAGGAGCTTATCACCTGAAAAAAGTGCCATCGGGTCGGTTCGTCACATACCTGTTTGAAGTCGGGGACAACCTAGCCCATTCGGTCTGAAAAAAGAAGCACGCTCATGCTAACCCCTATACGGCTGGTCCCGGCGTTTCTGTGCTGGGAGTGCCCCCGATCTCTTGCATCAGCCAATTTCGAAAGGCCCGTATGTTGGGATCATCAGCACGGCTTTCCAGATAAACCAGATAAAAGGAAAAATCAGCTTTAATTTTTAAATCAAAGGGTTCAACCAGACGTCCAGCAGCCAGCTCGCCTTGTGCCAACGCATTGCGTCCTAAAACCACGCCGGCGCTGGCGATTGCCGCGTCAAGGGCATGATCCGCAACGTTAAACTGCAGTTTGTGGGCATCGGCTTCAGCGCCCGGGTACCCAGCTTCCTTGAACCAAGACGGCCAATCGGCAAGTTCGAAAAAACCAAAATGAGTGTCGTCAAAAATAAGGGTGTGGTTCTTCAGGTCTTCCGGTGTGCGAATAGGGTTTTCGCCGTTCAGGAGCGCCGGGCTGCACATGGGCGTCATATATTCATCAAATAATTTTTCTGACCGGCAGTTTTCGTAGTTGCCCATTCCAAATCGAATAACAGCATCAACATCATCATGTTCCAGATCAACCATTTTGACGTTGGAAGAAACACGCGCATCAATATCAGGATGCTGGCTGACAAATCGATAGAGACGCGGGGCCAGCCATTTCGAGGTGATTGCAGGACCTGCGGAAATGACCAGGACTTTGTTCGACTTGCGTCGCTGGAGTTGTTGAATACTGCTGCTGAGTTTGACGAAGCCTTCTCGTATGCCGGGCGCGATAAGTTTGCCCATTTCAGTCAACTCAACCGCCCGGTTAAGGCGATTGAACAGTTTGACCCCAAGATGATCTTCTAACTGGCGGATTTGGTAACTCAGCGCCGCCGGCGTCACAAATAACTCTTCTGCGGCATTTTGAAAGCTCATGTGTCGGGCGGCTGCATTGAAGGCGCGAAGACTGTTTAACGGTGGCAAGCGTTCTGGCATGATCAATCTCACTTAAAGAAAACTTAACTGAAGACGTCATTTAACTCGTTTGCGGGAATTAATTCAAGAGAATATAGTTTCATTATTGAAAAAGAGGACATAATCAAATTTTGAGGATGTTCTCTCACAAACAACCAGAAACTATGGAGATTATGATGACCAATTTATACAATGCGAACATCGACCACGAATATTACGCTCGTAAAGGCCGTCAAATGCAGGCACAAGAAGCTTGGACGATTTTTGGCAGCTTGAAGTCCCAGATTAAAAATACTTTTTCTGGAAAAAACCGGACAGGTTCTAAAACAAACGTTGCGGCGCGTTAATGCGCACGGACAGCACCTTTTGTGAGGTGACGCATAGATGATGGAAGAGCGGCGATCTCATCCCGTTCTTCCATCAAAATTTGAAACTCAGGACATGCTTTTCCTGAGGTGAATTCGAAAGATGTTTTCCGGGGGATCGGTTTCGGCCCCCAATTTAAGCAAGACGGGAATAAAACCCGCGCCAGATGTTTGGCAATGGCATGCGATGGATCAAGCCAGTTGACCGGCCAAGGGGCGTGGGCCTTTAACTCATCAATCAGTAATGGATAATGCGTGCATCCGAGTACAATTGTATCGGTTCGCCCGCTGGCGGCTTCGATAAAAGCCGGTGTGATCTCGCGCAGAAGCGCAGTTTTTTCGATCTTCGTTCCCAAAAAATTCAGTTCCGCGAGATTAGCCAGTTCGGGCGAGGCGACGGTTGTTACCTCGATATTCTTCGCATGGGTTTCAATAAGTTTGTGCAAATAGGAACTGGCAATGGTCTGCGGGGTTGCCAGGATCGAGACCTTGGCGGTTTTGGTTATGCGCGAAGCCGGTTTGATGGCCGGAACAGTGCCGATGACCGGTACGTCAAGTTTTGTGCGCAGATTTGGCAAAACGCAGGTTGATGCTGTGTTGCAGGCGATCACGACGGCGTTAAATTTTTCTCTATCGCAAGCCCGGGCAACCAATTCAAGAACGCGGACGCTAAGTTGATCTTCAGATAAACCGCCGTAGGGAAAACCAAGATCGTCGGCGATATAATGGAAATCGAGCGTTGGTAGCCTTTCCGTGATCGCTCGGGCAATTGACAGGCCGCCTACCCCGGAATCAATCATCAGGATTTTTTTGTTTTGGGGTGTCGCTCCGATGTGCATGTGTCGCCTTTAAAAAAGAGGGATGCGGAAAACCACGTTTACCGCCGAAGGATGAACAATTATTAAAAAAAACGACCGGATGGTTAGATCCGGTCGCAAGGTGCGGCTTTTTAGAAAGCCGGAGTTGGGGACCAGAGAGGGGGGTCTCTGGACATAGACGAGGAGGTCTATGATTAGAACCTAGGCCTCAATTGTGGCGACTTTGTGCAAACATCAAGGTCATTTACGGGCAATACATTTGAGTTTTCGTCGCTCAGCCACGCCTTCAGTCATCAAATCTGCGAATGTCATCGATGATTTTACCATCATTTGGTAAGCTTCCGGGGGCTGCAAACCCAACTTCGGCGCTCAATTTACAGACAGCCTCGATCGAATCTGTAATTTCCGCGAGAAGCGATGCATCGCCGCCGACTGCGTCGTGCGGGTTTTTGACCTCGCACGATAATGTCATGACATCGCGACCATCGCGTTGATCGACCACCAGCCGGGCTTTCGTGACTTCCGGGTGCCGGTTAACAATATCTGTGATTTGTTGAGGGTGAACAAAAAGGCCTTTTACCTTGGTTGCTTGATCGGCGCGCCCCATCCAGCCTTTTAGCCGCGTATTTGTCCGGCCACACGGACTAATGCCCTCAAGTACGCATGACAAATCACCGGTGGCAAATCGAATAAGCGGATATTCAGGCGCAAAAGTCGTCACCAAAACTTCTCCGACCTGGCCATCTTCAACCAATTCGCCTGTCCCGGGATGGACAACCTCCACCAAAAGTCCCTCGTCAATGATCAGGCCCTCTTCTGCGGGAGACTCGAAGGCAATGTTGCCAATATCTGCGGTGGCATACATTTGACGGCAGATCACGCCGAACTCCTGAAGCTCTATGCGCAGATGCGGAGGGAAGGCTTCGCCTGCAACCAACCCTTTTTTAAGACAAGAGACGTCTGCGCCCATTTCCTGAGCCTTCAAGAGAAGTGTCTTTAAAGTTGATGGTGTTCCAAGAAATCCGTTCGGCCGGATATTGGCAATGGCGCGAACTTGAAGTTCCATATTTCCATCTCCGGCTGGAATGACCGCACAGCCAATTTTTGCGGCGCCTGTCTCGGCCATCACTCCGGCGGGGTTGAGGTGGTAGGAAAACGCATTATGAAGGATATCACCTTTGCGAATTCCGGCTGCGAACAGGGCCCGCGCACTCCGCCACCAATCGTCACCATAACCTTCCGGATCATAGATCGGCCCGGACGACTGGAATATACGTTTCAGTTCGCCCGGGGCACAGGTCGTGAGGCCGCCAAAAGGAGGGGTGTTGCGTTGGTATTCGATCAAGTCTGATTTGCGGACAACAGGAAGTGCAGCCAGCGCTTTGCGACTGTTGACGGCCGTCGCATCGATATCCTGAAGAAATTCAGCAAAAAACGGAGACTTGGCCTGGGCATTGGCAATTTGCGAGGCTAAACGGCTTAACAAGGCCGTTTCTCGGGTTTCCGGGTCGCGCGTTTCCAAGTCATCGAAATAGTCTGGGGACGTCATGAGTTCTCTATCCAACCTGCGGGCTATGTTACGTGACGGTCATGTTGCTTCTTTAGATACGACGGTCGGTTATTCAGGGCTATGATACCGCTCGCCTCTCTCCAAAGTCAGGTTATACAAATTTAACGGACAGACCAGATGCAGCATACGTAAATGCTGGAATTACCAATGCGTAAGTAGTATTTAACCCCTCAGAGATTATGGATTCGCTGAAATATCTGAGGAGAACGCTCGTGGCCGTAACAGGACAAGACACCCTAAAAACCCGCCGTACATTAACCGTTAATGGTAAAGAAGTTGATTATTTTAGTTTCAAGGCGGCTGAAGAAGCAGGCCTGGGCGATATTTCGAAGCTTCCCCATACTCTGAAAGTCCTTTTGGAGAACCTGCTGCGCTACGAAGATGGCCGCACAGTGACGGTTGAAGACGTGAAAGCGATGGTGGGTTGGTTAAAGGATAAAAAGTCCAGTCACGAGATCGCTTACCGCCCTGCACGTGTTTTGATGCAGGATTTTACCGGCGTTCCTGCCGTTGTTGATTTGGCTGCAATGCGTGATGCAATGGCTGCAATGGGCGGGAACCCTGATAAAATTAACCCTCTTTCGACGTGTAATCTGGTTATTGACCATTCGGTCATGATTGATGAGGCCGGCACCGAAGACGCGATGGAGCACAACATCGAGAAGGAGTTCGATAGAAATGGCGAACGCTACACGTTCCTAAAGTGGGGACAATCTGCGTTTGATAATTTTACAGTTGTCCCTCCTGGAACCGGTATTTGTCATCAGGTTAATCTTGAATTTCTTGCGAAAACGGTTTGGACGCAGGAAGAAGACGGACGCACCATCGCCATGCCAGATACGCTGGTAGGAACAGATTCCCATACGACCATGGTCAACGGTCTGGCCGTATTAGGATGGGGTGTCGGTGGAATCGAAGCGGAAGCCGCCATGCTTGGGCAGCCGGTTTCCATGGTCATTCCAGAAGTTGTTGGTTTCAAGCTGACCGGCAAACAGAAAGAGGGCACCACGGCAACAGATCTGGTTCTGCGCGTTGTCGAAATGCTTCGGGAAAAAGGCGTGGTTGCCAAATTTGTCGAATTTTATGGCTCTGCACTTGATAGTTTGTCACTGGCTGACAAGGCAACGATTGCCAATATGGCACCAGAATACGGCGCGACATGCGGTTATTTCCCGGTTGATGCCGAAGCGCTCAAGTATATGGAATTGACCGGACGAGATCGTGAAGATATCGCCTTGGTTGAGGCATATGCGAAAGAACAAGGACTGTGGCGCGATGCTAGCTCACCTGAACCCGAGTTCACTGATACACTTGAGCTTGATATTTCAACAATCGTCCCCGCTATCTCTGGCCCCAAACGTCCACAGGACCGGATTAATCTCACAGATTCTTCATCGGCGTTCGATACGACGCTCAAAACGCTGGCTGGGGTTGATGAGCCACGCTCGGAAGTCGTCGAAGGAGCCGACTACGAACTTCAAGATGGTGATGTGGTCATTGCGGCAATTACATCTTGTACCAACACCTCCAACCCAGCCGTTCTTATGGCGGCTGGTTTGCTGGCGCGGAACGCGCTGGCTAAGGGGCTGACCGCAAAGCCTTGGGTTAAGACGTCACTCGCACCCGGATCGCAGGTTGTTGCTGACTATTTGGAAAAAGCTGGCCTACAAGATGATCTCGATGCGCTTGGGTTCAATATTGTTGCCTTTGGTTGCACGACTTGTATTGGTAACTCGGGGCCATTGGCCTCACCGATTGCATCAGCGATTGAAGAAGGCGACCTGACAGTAACGGCTGTATTGTCGGGAAACCGAAATTTTGAAGGCCGTATTAGCCCACACGTCAAGGCCAACTATCTGGCCTCGCCGCCGCTTGTTGTTGCTTACGCGCTTGCTGGATCGATGACCAAAGATATGGAAAAAGATCCACTGGGTCAGGACCAAGACGGAAATGACGTTTATTTGCGAGATATTTGGCCGACGAATAAAGAAGTTGGAGACACGCTTATCGCGAACCTGTCGCGTGGCATGTTCGAATCACGCTATAGCAACGTCTATGAGGGGCCTAAAGAATGGCAAGCCATCCCGACATCGGGTGGTACGATCTACGATTGGCCAGAAGGCTCAACCTACGTCAAGAACCCGCCGTATTTTGAGAATATGGGTGCGGAGCCAAATGAAGCGGCTGATGTCACGGGGGCACGTCCGTTGATGATTTTGGGTGACTCAATCACAACCGATCACATCAGTCCTGCGGGCGCGATCAAGAAAGACAGCCCGGCTGGCGAATACCTGCTCGAATATCAGGTTCGTCCGGAAGACTTCAACTCCTTCGGCGCGCGTCGTGGCAACCATGAAATTATGATGCGCGGCACGTTTGCCAATATCCGTATCAAAAATGAAATGGTTCCGGATACGGAGGGTGGTTTCTCCCGGCACTATCCATCGGGTGATGATGGGTCTGTTTACGACGTCGCCATGCGCTACAAGGAAGAAGGCACCCCGCTGGTGGTCTTTGGTGGCAAGGAATATGGAACCGGTTCAAGCCGTGACTGGGCTGCAAAAGGTACGGTTCTTCTGGGTGTAAAAGCCGTTATAACTGAATCTTTCGAGCGTATTCACCGTGCCAATCTGGTGTTTATGGGCGTCTTGCCATTGGTCTTCAAAGACGGAGTCACCCGTAAATCCTTAAAACTTGATGGCACCGAAGTGATTGATCTGACAGGTATCGAAGGTGGAATTTCACCGCGTATGGACGTCAATTGCCGGATTACCCGGACCGACGGTTCTAGCGAAGACATTCAATTGCTTTGTCGGATCGATACACTGGACGAGGTCGACTATTACCTTCATGGCGGTATCTTGCAGTATGTTCTTCGTAAGATGATGAACGAAGCTGCGTAAGTGTTTTTGTCAGTAAACAGGTATCATTGAAATGGCGAAGCGGCAGAGGGGGACACCGGAAGAGTTGTTTCCCAAAGCCGTGCAGTCATTTCAATCTGGCAAGCTAACGGATGCTGAAAAAATAGGCCGTCGGATCCTGGCCCGGTTTCCGGAGCATGGCGATACCTTAAATCTGCTTGGTATGACGCGGGCCCATGCCGGTGATTTTCCCAGTGCGATTGGCTTTCTGTCGAGGGCCATAAAAAGCAATGCTTTTAATGTCGCATATCATTCCAATCTGGGCGAGGTTCTTGGTGCCTCGGGCGATTTTACCGCAGCAAAAGCGGCTTTTATCAAAGCCTTGTCGTTTCAAGCGAACCATCCGGGGCATTTGACGAATTTGGGGACCGCCTGTCTGCATCTGGGCCACTGGGGAGATGCCGTCGATGCCTTTCGAAAAGCTTTAAAAGCCAGTCCGGGTGACCCTTCTATTCATGCGCGCCTCGGGGTCGCGCTGCAAGAAGGACAAGAATACCAGGAAGCCAAGAGCGCTTATAACGAAGCCATCAGACTTGGGGTCAAGGATCCACAGACCCATTTTAACATGGGTACTGTTTTGATGCGTTTGGATGAGCTGCCGCAAGCCTTGGAAGCTTTTCACGAAGCCGTAAAAGAAGCGCCAGAGCATCAGGCCGCATGGCGAAATCTTGGTAATATTTACCTGAAAACAGCTGAATATCAAAAAGCTGTGGAAAGCCTGGAAAAGGCTGTTGCACTGAAATCAGACGACATGGAAGCGTTGCAGGATTTTGGGTCTGCCTTGGTCGGTGTTGAAAATTTTGATGCTGCGGTTGACGTTTATGGTCGGGTGATCCGCCTTGATGCAGGCTCGGTTGCCCATTGGGCTGACCTTGCCTTCGCTCACTTATGTGCGGGGAGTCCAGAGCTTGGTCTTGATGCCTCGCAACAGGGATTGTTGTTGAAGGCGAATGATACGTCCTGTCTGGCATTTAAGTCGACGGCTCTCAATCATTTGGAACGCCGCGAAGAGGCGGGCGTTCTTCTCGATTTTGAGCGATTGATTTTTCAAAAACAATTTGATGAGGTCGGAGATTTTGAAAGTATTGATGCATTCAACGCGGCCCTCTTTGACCACGTCAAAAATCATGATTCCTTAAAAGATTCAAAATTGAATCGTGGACTTGTTGCCGGGCAAGGGACACAGGAGCTCTTCGACGGCGAGATCACACCTGTCCTGAAAACCTTCCAGCAGATGATCAATTCTGCAATTGAAGGTTATAAAAAAGCGGTTCCCATCGACCCAGCGCATCCCTTTTTGATCCAGCAACCCGCTCAAGTGCATGTCACCTGCTGGGCAACCTTGATGCAGTCGAGCGGTTTTTTAGATACGCACTTTCATCCTCCGGGCTGGTTAAGTGGGGTGTATTATCCAAGTCTCCCGGATGCTGTCGATAAAAGTGCAGACCTTCAAGAAGGGTGGATTGAGTTTGGGAAAGAATACTATCGGATCGGTAGCAAAGATGAACCGCCTGTCTGTGCGGTTAAACCCGCACCTGGCCTAATGGTCCTGTTCCCATCATATTTTGGTCACAGGACAATTCCCTTCAAGAGCGAGGAAACCCGAATGAGTGTCGCTTTTGATGTGTTGCCCGTCGCGTAGCCGATTTTATGCAATCGCGGTTCACATTCCAGTGATGCGAAGACGAAATCGTAAACTTCACCCGTATGTGATTCGTGTTGATACACCGAAACAGGTATCTGTGGGTTCATGACTATTGTCCGAAAAATTATCGTCTTAACGGTTCTATGGCTTGCCAGCTTAGGCCCCTTGCACGCGGCAAATACGCCGTTGACCGTTGTTGAACTGTACACGTCTCAGGGATGCTCTTCCTGCCCGCCAGCTGACGCGTATTTAGGTGAATTGGCGAAGAGAGACGATATCCTGGCGCTCTCTTTTCATGTCGACTATTGGGATTATATTGGCTGGAAAGACCCTTTCGCAGATTCAAAATATACCGCCCGCCAACGTGCCTTTTCAGTCATTTTCGCGCAGCGTTACGTCTATACCCCGCAAATGGTCGTGCACGGGTCCTACCAAGTGGTTGGCTCTGATCCTGGTGTCATAGAAGAAGCCATTGGCAAGGCAAAAAAAATGCCGGATATTGCGGTCTCTCTCATCCACCAAAATGGAGCCTTCGAGGTCACGCTGCCGGAGACAACCATCGAAAAGGATATTAACGTCATCGCTGTGTTTTTTGATAAGAAACATGAAACGCGGGTCGCCAGAGGGGAAAATGCGGGGCGTGAACTTGCCAACTACAACGTTGTTCGGGATTTCGTTGAACTGCTGCGCTGGAAGGGGGACGCGCGTACGGTATCGTTTGAAAACCACGACGCGAAAGGACGACGTTGCGCGATACTTTTACAATCGGCACAATCAGGAAAAATACTTGGCGCCGCGCAGCTGACGAACACGACTAACTGATTGGTTAATTTGGCAGGCGGGCTTGTTCGTGATCGGCAAGACAGTTTTGCAACTGATCGTATATCGCAACTGTATCTCTTTCGGTCGGTAATAAAGATTCCACATATCGCCGCAGGGTCGCTAATTCCTGGCTGTTGCGCCACTGTGTTTTTGTTAACCCAAGGGTCGGCAGTGCGCTCTCCGGCGGCATTGGTGAACGCGTTCTTTCGTGAACCGGCACATCCCACATCGATAAACGATACGCCATACGCGGAGCACAATGGTCAAGGTTCGTTGCGATTGTCTGTCGATCCCCATGCAAGAAATTAGCAGGGACCCGGTTAAGTGTGCGATGGCACCGGGAGCAATATTTGGCAAAAATGTGCTCTGGGTTGTGTGTGCTAAGTATCTTTACAGTCTCAACGGGAGTGCTCTCCTGGTCTAGTTTTACCATGGGAGCCGGGGCTGTTGCACTGCAGCACCAATCCGTTCCCTCGGCCCCCAGTTCCTGAAAAAGAGAACTCATAAGCTTCGGGCCGTGAAAGGGCGCGTTGTTAAAAGTCGTCCCGCTTATCTTCATCAGGGCCTTGCGAATGGCACTAAAATCATCCTGGATTGTCAGGGTCATGGAGCCAGTCGCAGTGCTGAGTAGAGGTCTGTTATCAAGGGAGAACTCTATCCGGGCGAGGCGATGGCCATCAGGAAGACGCATAAAGTTTTCGTTCAAATAAACCTTGAAGGCGCGCCGTGATTGATCGGCGGCAATGGTCTGCACGAGGTTTTGCCGATCCCTAATCGCGAAGTCATTGAACTGGATGTCGATAATTTCACCTGACGGTTTTAACGTGTCCCAATCGGATAGCGCTCCAGACAAGGTGAAATTTGAAGTCTTGCAGCTAACGGAAAGCGGGAACTCAAGGCCACGCCGAAGCTGGCGCACGAACCTGCAGGGGGCGTTGATGATGACTGATCGAGAGGCCGTTTCGGCACTGTTGTCCACGACCCACTGATCGAGTTTTCTTATATCACGATGTGGAAGGTCTTCGGACATAGCGACGATCATCCGCTCCAGGTCAGAGCGCTTGAAGCCGCTCCAAATCTCCATAGGGACCCGTGGCGTCAGGGGATCGCGCAATCCAAATATGGAGGCGTCAATGGTCGGGTTGCGATCCGGGATGTCAGAATTCGAGATATACAGGCCGTTCGGCCAGAATTTGCGCCAGCGCTTCGTCAGGCGTTGGGTGTATTGTGTTTCAAATACGGGATCATTTCGGTCGAAGTTATTATCGTTGGACAAACGATATTGCAGCATGGCCGCGAATGCTGAAGCGCGGCAATTGTTTGAAGCTTTGCTATCGTCGTCACCACATCCCTCGCGCCATAAGCGCTGTAATACGGGCAGCAAGTTTGCGCGATCCGTGGCGACATCAATAGCGGCTGGTATTTCGCCACCTCGGTCGACGGCGACGCCATGGTATTGTTTCATAATTGTTTGAAGCTGGTTTTTGGTGTCTCGTGAACCGTTTGTTTCCTGCCATTCTTCGCGTGGGAACAGGGGCGCACCATTTTGGTGGCAACTGGTACACAGCTGTCTGTCGGAATACTTAACGTCGGGGGTCAGGCCGGGTCCAAAATTTGTCACGACCTGAAACTCGAAACGCATTGCCGCTTCGTTGTAGCTGATAACCTCTAAAACCTTCGCGGTCTCTTGATAGCCCAGAAACAGGCGGTTCTTGAGAAGTATCGGTTGCTCAGACGTCAGGTGTTCCGGTTCACCGTCCACGGCCGCTACGATGCGCGGATGATGATAGTAAAAAGGTTTTGCGGCTTCGCGTTGCAGGGAACGCCCATGGGGTATGAGAACCTGCTTGATCGGACCCAGGCCACGCAGATCTCCAGAAACATAGTGTTTAATTCGCGCTATGATCCCTTCATATGAGTCTGGAAGATCATAGATGGCTCCCGATGGCGTGCGTTTTGAGAAGACACGATCAAACAAGGAGCGGCCAACGGGTGGAATGTTCGTGCCGGGTTGTGTCGGGTCATGCGTCCATGTTCCGTAGCCTGTTGTGATTGCCGGGCTTTCGTCCTGATCCAGTTGCGGAGGTAACGGCGAAAAAGCTTTCGACGGATAAGCTTGTACGAGCGTAACCTGTAAATGCGTGTTCAAAAAGGAACTGACACGTTTCACTGAATCCTGATGGGCCGCACGATCATAACCATAAGTGGGGTTTTTGGCCTCCTGCGTGTCACTGGCGTTGGGATTGTCGAAACCCAGCGGTGCGCCTGGGTAAATCCGCAAAAGGATATTGCTCCCCCGGCGATTGGCATCGGTGACAACATTCCGGCACGACGAACGGATGTCTTTGTCCTGGGTTGCCAAAATCAATTGAGGATATGGTCGCTCGATACCGTCGGGATTATTGCAATCGGGATAGAAAGAGACCGCAGCCGCGATGTCTTTCTCAATTTCACCGAGCCCATGTGGAAGCTGTTCATTCCAGTTGATGACCGCGTAAGTGCTAATTCGAAGTTGTTTGTTTGCTTTCATATAGTCATAGGCGGACCGCAGCAATGGGGCAACGGATTGGCCTGTACGGCAGGCTGTCGGATTTGCGGATTGAAAGCCCGGATCAAGAAGGAAGGTGACATATCCCTGACTTGCCAATCGATGGGCCCAGGTTTTTTGAAATGGCTGAGGCCCATCGCAATCGCCGAGTAAGACGATGGCGGGAATGTCGCCATAATTATTCTGTGGCACTAGAAAAAGTCCGCGCGGTGAACGTTCGGACGTCGCTGATATCGGAAGCTTAACCCATTTGGATAAAACCGTGTCGGTTTCTGCCCACGCTGATTGTTGGGTATTGACCATTAACAAGGCGAACATAAGCCCGAGGTATTTACATAGTTGTAATCTCATCCAAGCTCCGAATCCCTGTTCCTCAGGGTTCAATTGTCATGCTGATGAGTATACCTCATTAACTGTTGAACTGTCATAAATCTTTCCCGCCCCTGACACGCCATCGTCATGCCATGCCTTTACTACAAGGGTCACTATCCTGTGGTTATCAATGGAAATTGTTTTATGAAGAAAGAAATTCAGAGTTGGTGGCAATGCCCATACCGGTCGGAACCTTCAGTGGCGGAAATGCTGGAAGACCCGATTGTTCATCTGGTGATGGCGCGTGATCGTGTTCGGCGTGAGGACGTTAGCGTTCTCTTGCGTAATGTCGCACGTCGGATGCGACAGATAGAAAAGCGGGCGGCGTAAGGTTACACCAACCCGCTTTAACCAAAGATTTAAGACGTGAGCCCGCGTTCCATAACGGACGCGAGCCGCTTGGCGAAAGCAACAGGGTCTGCGACCTTTTCACCTTCGACGATGCGCGCCTGATCAAGCAAGAGCCATGCTGCATCTTCAATGCCGGCATCAACACCGTCACTTTTGGTTGCTATTTTATTGAGGTTCTTTATCAGGATATGATCTGGGTTAATCTCTAATACCCGTGGCGTCGACTGCTCGAGTTGTTTGTGTTGTTTCAACAAGCGCTCGAGATGAATGTCCATATCTCCTTCTCCCGCGACAAGGCATACGGCGCTATCGGTCAGTCGTTCAGAGGCAATAACATCTTTGACCTTGTCTCCAAGGGTGACTTTGAAGGCGGCAACCAGCGGATCGATATTAGAGGGCTTTTTGTCTGCCTTTTTATCCTCTTTCTTATCGTCCTTTGCATCCTTGGCAACCTTGTCCAGATCTGCACCGCCACGTGTTGCTGATTTAAACGGTTTGTCCGCATAGAGACCGGCTGATGTCACCCAGAACTCGTCAACAGGGTCGGACAGTAAGAGGACCTCAACTCCTTTGGCCTTAAAACCCTCAAGTTGCGGGCTTAAGGCGATTTGTTCTGCATTCTCGCCGGTAATATAAAAGATCGCATCCTGACCTTCTTTCATGCGTTCTGTGTAATCCTTGAGGCTGACCAATCCTTCACCTTGGGTCGATTTGAAACGGGCCAGCTCAAACAGCTTTTCACGGTTCTCAAAATCCTCATAAAGGCCTTCTTTCAAAACCGGGCCGAAGGCATCCCAAAACGTAGCGTATTCGTCTGGCGCTTTTTCGGCTTTTTTGCCTAACTCCGTGAAGATTCGTTTCACAACGGCTTTGCGAATCTTCGCCAGTGCCGGGTTATCCTGCAACATTTCACGGCTGATGTTCAGCGGCAGATCTTCCGAATCAACGATACCTTTTACGAACCGCAAATAGGCTGGGAGAAGGTCTTCACAGTCATCGGTAATAAAGACTTTCTTCACATACAGTTTAACGCTGGCTTTACGTTCTGGACTAAACAGGTCAAACGGCGCGCTGGTAGGTACAAACAGCAGATTCGTGTATGCCATGGTCCCTTCGACACGGTTATGCAACGTCATCCAAGGGTCATCAAATGCATGTGCGACGTGATGATAAAACTCTTTGTATTGTTCTTCTGTGATATCGCGTTTTTCTCTTGTCCATAAGGCGGATGCAGAATTCAGGGTTCTAACTTCGTCATCTTTTTTGATCGGGTTTAGATTGATCGGAATATCAATGTGATCCGAATAGGTTTTTACAATTTTTTCAATCCGCTCAGGTTCGAAAAACTCCTTCTCATCTTTCTTGATATGCAAGATGACATCGGTGCCACGCTCGTCACGCGTTGCCTCTTCGATCGTAAATTCACCACGCCCGTCTGATACCCATTTATAAGCCTTCTCACTTCCGGCTTGCCGGGTGACAACTTCAACCGTATCTGAAACCATAAATGCGGAGTAAAAACCGACCCCAAACTGTCCGATCAGGTCGACACCGGATTTGTCTTTCTTCTCTTTAGCGGCAGTAATCTGATCCATAAAGGCCTGTGTGCCAGAGCGGGCAATCGTGCCAAGCGTTTCTGCCAGATCATCGCGGCTCATGCCAATTCCGTTGTCCGAAATGGTTAGCGTCTTGGCTTTTTTATCTGAGGTGATTGCGATTGCAAAATCTGTGTCGCCGCCTGCCAAATCCGCATTGGTAAGAGATTCGTATCGTAATTTATCGCAGGCGTCTGACGCATTTGAAATCAATTCGCGTAGAAAAATTTCCTTATGGCTGTAAAGTGAGTGGGCCACAATATCGAGCAGTTTTCCGACTTCTGCCTGAAAAGTAAAAGTTTCTTTGGTCATTGGTTCATAGTCCTCAATTGAATAGGTGTAAATTCTTCGAGTTTCCCCGTATGCCGGCATGATATGGCGCAACGGCTCGGTTCTCGCAACCCCTTATACGCCCTTATATTAAAGGGCATGTTTCAGTTCCATAGCGTTTTCCCTTTGGGATTAGGTGGCCTATGGTAGTTTCATGACGGAGCCCACAAATATGATCGAAGATCCAGAAGTCGCCTTAAATCGCGCCAGTGATGCCCACGCGAAAGGTGATTTTGTCGACGCCCAAAAAAGGTGCGAAGTCATCCTGGATGCGCATCCACAGAATGCTGGAGCTCTCAATCTACTTGGCATCATCAAATGTCAGATAGGAAAGCCGCAAGAAGGTATTGTTTTTATTGCGAAAGCTGCTGCTTTCGACGCGGATAACCCGGGTTATCTGAATAATCTGGGAACGGCGTTCTCTTCACTGGACCGCGACGCGGATGCATTGGTTACGTTCAAGCGGGTTCTCGAATTAGAGCCAACACACACAACGGCGCATAATAATATTGCGACGATTTATCGCGCAATGGGTCAATTGTCTGCGGCGGCCGAGCACTTTGATAAAGCGATTGCGCTGAAACCGGACTATGCGGAAGCCTTAAGCAACTATGGGAACGTTTTGCTGGATTTGGGTCAACTGGAAAAAGCCGAAGAGGTCCTGGAAAAGACGGTTGCGGTAAAACCAGACTATGAGCACGGCTATAACAATCTTGGGGTCCTGCGGCAGCGCCAGGGACGTTATACCGAAGCGCAAACAATTCTCGAGCAGGCAATCCGTGTGGCCCCTAATTTTGCAGACCCCTATACAAATTTGGCGGAAGTACTCAAAGAAGCGGGCAAGACCGAACAGTCTTTACCTTATTATCAAAAGTCCTTGGAACTGGCACCTGAGCGCTCGAGTGTTCATTCCAATTACGTTTACGCGTTAAATAATCTGGAAGACATGTCGCCTGATGAAATCACCCGGGCGCATGTGGATTGGGGGCGTCGACACACACCGGAACCGGTGCCGCTGTGCGCAAAACCTGTCCCCCGGAACGAGCGTTGCCGGGTTGGCTATGTCTCGCCCGATTTCAGACAGCATTCCGTCAGTTATTTTTTTGAGCCCTTGCTAGGTCAGCATGACCGAACAAAATTTGAAATTTTCTGTTATTCAAGTGGGCATATCGAAGATCATGTAACGAACCGTATCCGGTCAAGTGTCGAGCATTGGCATCGGATCTATGGGCTTTCTGATCCGGCGGCGTTTGAACAGATAAGTGCTGATAATCTGGACATACTGGTCGATTTGTCAGGCCATACCATGGGTAACCGTTTAACGCTGTTTGGTCAAAAACCCGCCCCCGTTCAGGTCAGCTATCTGGGGTATCCAGCGACTACAGGGCTTCAGGCGATGGATTATCGATTGACGGATTTCTGGGCTGACCCACCAGGTGAAACAGAAAGCTTTCATACCGAAGAACTCCTGCGCATAGACGGTGGTTTTTTATGTTACGGGCCTCCAGGCGATGCGCCGGATATTGGCGCCCTGCCATACGAGGCAAATCAATACGTTACGTTTGGCTCTGCTAATAATCTCGCCAAAGTGACCCGTGCAGTTCTCGACGTTTGGGCCGAGATAATGCTTAAAGTTCCTAATTCCCGCCTTCTTTTAAAAGGCAAAGCGCTGGGTGATAGCGGCGTTCGCAAGCGATTCGAGCAGGCGTTTGCGGATAGAGGTATCAGCTCAGATCGATTGGATCTGCGGTCGTGGATAGCAGGAACCAGCCATTTGGACATTTATAACCAAGTGGATATCGCGCTGGACCCGTTCCCATACAATGGTACGACAACGCTCTGTGAAACGTCATGGATGGGCGTGCCGACGATTGTCCTTGCTGGCAACCGGCATTCCGGCCGCGTCGGAGTCAGCTTGATGACGATGATGGGGCATCCCGAGCTGATCGCGCGGGACAAAGCCACTTATATCGCTGAAGCGGTCCATCTGGCTCACACTCCGGAAAAGTTAAAAACCTATCGTCTTAATCTGCGTGGCGACATGCAGAACTCCCGTCTTCTGGATGCCGCGCGCTTTACCCGATCACTGGAAGACGTATACCTCAGCATATCGCAATAGGATCATTCACTTGGAAGCTATGCTGGCATTGCTCGCTAGAAAAACGTTACACCGGCATGGTCAATACCCCCCCGGTCTCTATCTTCGTGATTTTTCAAATCAGTAGTTATTCTTTAGGTATTCGATCCCGATGATAATGGCGATGACAGCGATCGATAATATAGTCGCAACGATTTTATCACCGGTCTTCATACCGGCCCACCTGCGATTGGTTTCGTCATTAGAGCCCCCACGGTTCTATTAGTAAATTCTATGGTGCGAACATAGCGATTTCATGAGCTGTCCGTCATCTGAATAGGGGCTGTGAACATAAAGCGAACGTTGTTTGATGGTGATTTGTTTTTGTCTACCGCAGGTCTTGATTAATCGGCAATGAACCGCAATCTTTCAAGTATGGAAATCTCGACGTCACAAGTTCGCGTTGTTGCTGTGCTTGGGCCAACCAATACGGGCAAAACCCATTTGGCAATGGAACGCATGCTGGCCTTTGAAACGGGCATGATCGGTTTCCCATTGCGCCTTTTGGCGCGAGAAAACTATCAACGCGCTGTTGAGGCAAAAGGCTCGAATGCGGTCGCATTGATAACCGGGGAAGAAAAAATTCTTCCCATGAGTGCACGCTATTTTATTTGCACAACGGAATCGATGCCTGTTGACAGGAGCGTAGATTTTGTTGCGATTGACGAAGTGCAAATGTGCGCTGACCCGGACCGAGGGCACATCTTTACGGAACGCTTGCTGCAGGCCAGAGGCCGACATGAGACGATGTTTTTAGGTGCAGAAACCCTGCGTCCTCTCATAAAACGATTGGTTCCAGAAGCGGAGTTTATGTCGCGTCCCCGGTTCTCGACTCTTTCTTATGTGGGGGCAAAAAAGGTGACCCGGTTACCGAAGCGGACTGCAATTGTCGCGTTTTCAGCTTCGGATGTCTATGCCTATGCGGAATTGATCCGGCGGCAAAAAGGGGGGGCTGCTGTGGTTATGGGCGCGCTTAGTCCGCGCACACGCAACGCTCAAGTCGCGCTCTATCAATCAGGCGAGGTCGACTACATCGTTGCGACGGATGCCATCGGCATGGGGCTCAATATGGATGTCGATCACGTGGCATTTGCCTCGACCCGTAAATTCGACGGCCACCGTCGGAGGTTGTTGGAGCCGGCCGAAATGGCCCAAATAGCGGGTCGCGCGGGTCGTCATATGAACGATGGCACCTTCGGGACCACAGGCGACGCAGAACTGGTTGACCCGGAGGTGATCGGGCGGATTGAAAACCACGAATTTGAAGCCATTCGACAAATTTATTGGCGTAACCCCAAACCTCGCTTTACGTCATTGGATGTCCTATTAAAAAGCCTGACCATCCCCCCTGAACTGCAAGGGTTGGTGCGTGTTCGTCAGGCTGATGATGAGCTCGTCCTGCGCAGGCTTGCGCAAGACCCAGAAATTATTGAAAAAACAACCCATGCCGATGCGGTCCGCCTGTTATGGGAGGTGTGCCAGGTTCCAGATTTTGGCAACGTAAAAAGTGATGGGCATGCACGTTCACTGGCGCGAATTTTCGGGTATTTGGTTAAATCGCGGAAGGCGCGGCTACCTGAGGATTGGATTGCGGAACAGATTAAGCGATTGGATCGGATCGATGGCGATATTGAGCACCTGACGCATCGCATTGCTGGCGTGCGGACATGGACCTATATCGCCTACCGTGGCGACTGGCTGGATAACATTGCCCATTGGCAAGAGAAAACAAGGGCGATTGAGGACCGCTTGTCAGACGCCTTGCATGATCGACTTACGCAACGGTTTGTGGATCGGCGGACGACTGAGCTTGTCAGGCGGATGAAGGATCAGCCGGAGCTTTTAGCGGCAATAAAACGTGATGGCGATGTTCTTGTCGAAGGACACTATATTGGAAGACTGGAGGGTTTTATTTTCAAGGCCGATGCCGCCGCTAATCATCGGCGCGATTCGTTGGCAGCCCGTGCCGTTGAACAAGCTGCTATACAGGCACTGAGAGGCGAGATCGAACGTCGGCTGGCGGCTCTTGTGCAAGCGAAAGATACCGCCCTGTCGCTGGTGGGAATTTCAAACGATGTCGAAGCAAAAATTTCCTGGGACGGGGTCGTCATTGCCCGTCTCTTGAAAGGCCATCAGATGCTGCAGCCAAAAGTCGCCCTGTATCCTAGCGATCTTGTCAGTCCCCAGCAGCGCGATCGAATCGTTGCCCGTTTGGAGCAATGGTTAAAACGGGAACTTGCCCGTTTGTTAGCCCCTCTTTTCGGTTTGATGGCTCTAGATCTTGGCGGCGCTGCCCGTGGCCTGGCATTCCAACTTCAAGAAAACCTGGGTTCGTTGCCAAGAACAAGCGGGAAAACTGAAATTGATGCGCTGAGCCGCGATGAACGCCGTGACTTGCGACGCGCCGGTGTTCGAATAGGCCGTGAATCCGTCTATATTCCTGATCTATTGAAACCTCAGGCCGTGGCGACGCGGGCCTTAATTTGGTCAATTTTTATGGGGCGGGTGCAAGTTGGTCAGCCCCTGCCAATCCCAGCACCTGGTCGCGTCTCTGTAGAGCCCGCGCCGTCCTTTCCGAACGCTTTTTATGAGGCGATCGGCTATCGCGTTATCGGTAAACGGGCGTTGCGGATCGATATGCTTGAGAGGATTGCTGATCTTGCATGGGAACTCAAGAAAAAGGGAGGCTTCCCTGCCACACCGGAACTTTTGGCACTTGGCGGCTGCAATGGCCAAGAAATGGCAGTTATTCTTAAACACCTAGGCTATCAAAAAATAGAAAAAGAAGGCGTTGTCTCTTTCAAGCTTCGGTCCAAAAAAACGGCTGTAAAGAAGTCAGGGAAAACGAAATCCAGAAAACTGCAAGCCGTCCGTAAAAAGAGGCCTGAACAAACCCTTTATGACAAAGACTCGCCTTTTGCAGTGCTTGGTCAGCTTAAAGTTGGCACATGAACAAGCCGACGCTTCGACTGGACAAATGGCTCTGGTTCGCCAGATTTTTTAAGAGCCGAACCCTCTCAGCAAAGTTGTGCCAGTCTGGGCGCGTGCGGGTCAATGGAACGTTGATCGGGAAATCGAAGCACAGCATTAGTCAGGGTGACGTCCTCACTTTTCCCAAGGGCGCGCACATTCGGGTCATCAAGATATTGGATTTGGGCGAACGGCGGGGGCCTGCGGTTGAAGCGCAAGCCCTGTACGAAGATCTCGACCCACCGACCGCACGAAGTGAAAGACAGGAAGAGCGAAACACAGACGTACGCACCGCCCCCGTTGCGCAACGGGAGCGGGGAACCGGGCGCCCCACAAAAACAGAGCGCCGAGCCCTCGATAAACTTCGTAGCGACATGGATGCAGAAACAGAGCCAGGGGCATGAGAGCACATGCATTTAGCGGATCAATATTCTTCCGCGTCGATCGGTGCTCTTAAAAGTGCGCTTTTTGAAAAGAATGATCTTATAAAAATATCGCGACTGTTCATATAATTGTAACAGATAGCCGCTACTGTCGGCTTTATGAAAATGAATGAATTCGAAACGCGATACGGCGTTAATTATGATCCCAAGGCCCGGCTATGGCAGGTGAGGGATCGCTATCTGGCAGATCAGGTCATGGGTGTACATCGGACAGAAACAGCGGCTTTTAAGCATGCAGATCAAGAAGAACGTCTTTGGAGTCTATACCGCTCCCCCGCCGAAGAAGTGGCACTCATGATGGCGTAATATAGATTTTTTCTGTTTGCATTCGCCTGAACCTTGAAAAAACCTTAAAAAAAGTGTCACCATTATCTCCCAAGTCTGAGGAGACCGTGAGTGACAGAAGACGTGCTTATTCGAAATGAAGATCGCGATGCGCTGCATATCCTCCCGCTTGGCATCCTGGAGTTCGAAACCAAGCCTGTGCGACATGCCCGGCTGATAAAAAACTCACGACTTCAAAGTGTCGTTGAGCTGTTTTCAGGGGATGGTATCGGCAGTGGTCAGATGGAAGTTGATCATTTGCAAAGTCAGTTTGGGTGGCCGTCTAACCCGCCCCACAAAGACTTGCGTCTTCTTCGGAAGTTGGGAAAATTACCCAGTTATGATGTCTATAGTTTACGTATCCTGTTTCGTGAGCAGGGGATTGATGTCAAGGAAATGAGTGCGCTTCAGCTATCTGATAGCAAGCGCGCGGAATTAACTGAATATATGAAAGTATTCACTCAACCCTTGATTCAAAAAATATATGGGGAAGATGACGTCGAGATTACCTCGTTTAATGATGTGATCGGCTTGTTTCAGGATCCAGACATTAAGAAGGTCAGGGAAAAATTGAAGACAATGTCAGAGAAGTTGAGTATCGAGATTCAAGATGTTCCGCTTTTTCTCGAAGACTATGGCGACGTTTTCCTTTCGCTCTCCTACTATCGCCAGTGTATGGAAAAACTCGAACCGCAGATTGACGATTTTCTTGAGTCTCTCACGGATATTCGGGGCAACTTTCAACTTCGTCAAAACCTCAATCTGATGGAGACGTGTAAAACAGTTGAATATACGATGAACTCAATGATGGCAGCCGTAACCGGTCGTTTCGAGACCTTTGAACGCTATACCGGCAGCATGTGGAAAAGTGTCGATGCGGCGCGGTTCCGCCAGGTAAAAAGTTTTATCGAGGACTATCATACGACCATCGGCGCAACGCTGTGTGCTGTGACAGTAAAAATGTCTGCTTGGACGCACCTTTTTCCAAACAAAGATGCCGGCGGTCCGGCTCGGCGTTCGGAGTTTATTGTTGGCGAAATGAAACAGGGGATCGATGTATTGCAAGAGATAGAAGCCAGCGCACCCAATATCGAAAAAATTGACTGGGCTGAATGAACGGCTTTCATCAGGGCAGTATTTTCAGCACCTTTTTGGCAACGGCGTGCCCCAAGGGTTCGAGCTGATCTTCATCCAAATGGACCCCATCCACATCACTTGTGCGAATGTAAGTGCCCGCATCTATAAAGTCACAACCTCTGATATCCGCCGCTTTCTGAAAATTTTCGGCCAGCCCTTTGGACTTTTCTGAACCCCCGGCAAATGTATCGGCAAGCAAATCGAGCTGCGCCAAAGGGGGGGGGTGAAATCAACAGCCGTTTCGGTGTGCCGCCGACCAATGGTTTCGGCGGATGGTTAATGATATCGAGCAAACGACCCGCGCCACAGGCAATATCCCAACTCGATTTTGCGAAGCGCGATTTTACATCGTTGGTACCTAACATGATGATCACCAAATCGAGTGGCATATGAGATTCGAGACAGGTAAATAGATGGCGTTCGCCATTTTTGTGGCGACCTTCTATTTCGTCGTCAAACGCCGTTGTGCGAGCATTGAGACCTTCAGCGACCACGCGATATTCTGAACCCAGCGTGTTTTGTAAGACAGTCGTCCAACGCGCTTCATAGGGATAGCGAAATATCTTTCCCTGTTCTTTAATTGGTATGGCACCCCAGGTGTTTGAGTCGCCAAAACACAAAATGTTCTTCATTCACTCAATCTTTCTGTCGTTTGTGGTTGTGTTGCCTGCCGTGTAAAAAGGGTTGAACGCGCTGGTGTTCCTAACTTTCGTCTTCCGCCGTCGCGGCGTCGACGTTAACGGGAACGCCGGGGAGTTGTTTTGCCGAGCGGAACGATAATGCCGATTTGACGTGATTGACATTTTCGGCCGGTGTTAAACGGGTCGTCAGGAATTCTTCGTAGGATTCCCAGTCTTTTGCGACAATTTTCAACAGGAAATCAGTCTCGCCCGCCAACATATGGCATTCACGAACTTCTTCTAACTGGATGACTTGTTCTTCAAAAGCTTCCAGATCTGATTCGGCCTGTGAGTTTAGACCAACCTGGGCAAACACTGTAATGTGATAACCCATCATTTTTGGATCTATATCCGCGTGATATCCGCGGATATATCCGGCTTCTTCCAGGGCGCGAACGCGCCGCAGGCAGGGCGGTGCGGAAATACCGACCCTGTTTGACAGTTCGACGTTGGTAATTCGTCCCTGCTCCTGCAAGTCCTTGAGAATGTTCCGGTCAATTCGGTCCAGCTTGACTCTTTGCATTTGTTTTTCCTGTGCAGTCGCCCAAAATAGCGCGAAATAATATTGCGAAATATAATTATAATTATTACTGTTTTGACGAAAGTTCAACATATGCTTTTTGCCGACTTCCTGATTTGCTTGTCTTGCGAGAATTGCCAAGCGGACCTATGTTAGACCGCTGTTAGGCGCAAATGCGAAAGTTAATTCTATAGGGTTCAAGGAACACGTTCTTATGTCGGAAAACCATCATACAAAAGTTCTCATTATTGGCTCTGGTGCTGCGGGATATACCGCAGCTGTTTATGCAGCGCGAGCTAATCTGGACCCTGTTCTGGTGCGTGGTCTGCAACCCGGTGGACAACTGACCATCACAACGGATGTGGAGAATTACCCGGGTTTTGCTGAGCCGGTGCAAGGGCCTTGGTTGATGGAGCAAATGTACGAGCAGGCAAAAAATGTTGGCACGCGGATGTTTGAAGACACCATCGTTTCTGTTGACCTTTCAAAACGGCCTTTCGTCGCTGTCGGTGATGGGGGGGCAACCTACACCGGAGATACTTTAATTATCGCGACCGGTGCTTCGGCACGTTGGCTGGGCCTTGAAGGGGAACAAAAGTTTATGGGCTTTGGTGTTTCTGCCTGTGCCACCTGTGACGGATTCTTCTACCGCGAGAAGCCAATTGCGGTTATTGGAGGCGGCAATACAGCGGTTGAAGAAGCCCTGTTTTTGACGAATTTTGCATCGAAAGTGACCCTTATCCATCGCCGTGATGAGCTGCGCGCTGAAAAAATTATGCAAGACCGTCTTTTTAAACATGAAAAGATCGAAGTTGTCTGGGATTCTGTGCTTGAAGATGTCGTTGGCTCCGAGGAGCCGTTGGGTGTAACAGCGGCAAAAGTTCGCAATCTGAAAACCGATGATGTTTCTGAAATTCCAGTGGATGGTATTTTTGTTGCCATTGGACATGATCCCAACACCAAGCTGTTTAAGGGGCAGTTAGATCTGGATGAGGAAGGGTATATCCTGACCAAGCCTGGGACGACACAAACCAATGTTCCGGGCGTTTACGCGGCGGGTGATGTCCAGGATAAAATCTATCGTCAGGCCGTTACGGCGGCAGGTACGGGCTGCATGGGTGCTCTTGAAGCGGAGAGCTTTATCGCCCATATGGAAGCACAACAGGAAGCCGCAGAATAATTATTAACGGGGAGCGTTTGGTTCCTCGTTCCATGCATCATTATCAAGGGGATGCGACATGGATTGGGACAAGCTTCGAATTTTTCACGCTGTCGCGGAAGCGGGGAGCTTTACACATGCGGGTGAACGGCTGAATTTAAGCCAATCCGCGGTGAGCCGCCAAATCAGTGCCTTGGAAGCCAGTTTACACGTCCCACTTTTTCATCGACATGCCCGTGGTCTTAAACCAACGGAACAAGGAGAGCTTTTATTTCGTACGGCGCATGATGTTTTTGCCAAGCTGGCGATGGCTGAAGCGCGCATTACCGAAAGCAAAGAGCGACCGACCGGACCACTAAAAATCACCACTACTGTTGCTTTTGGTTCGGTTTGGCTGACATCTCGGATAAAGAAGTTTGTTAATCTTTATCCTGAAATTGATGTTTCCGTCGTTCTGGCGGATACAGAACTGGACCTGTCCATGCGCGAAGCGGACGCGGCCATACGCATGGAGCCACCGCGACAACCCGATTTGATTCAAAAGCACCTTATGAAAATGCGGTATCATGTTTATGCCGCGCCAGAATATCTGGAAGAGCGGGGAATACCGAAAACGCAGGCTGAACTGGATGATCATAGTTTGATCGTTTATGGGCAAGACGCCAATCCTCCTGTTGCCAACTTGAACTGGCTATTGGAAGCCGGGTGCCCAAAAGGCGAAAAACGCCGCCCGACGCTACAGGTTAACAGTATTTATGGTATTTTCCGTGCGGTGCAAAGTGGCCTCGGAATTGGCGCCTTACCCGATTACATGAGCCGTGAAGTCGGTAATCTGGTTGAGGTCTTGCCTGAGTTAAGAGGGCCCAGTATCGATACGTACTTTGTCTATCCTGAAGAGCTAAGAAAAACCAAAAGAATTATTGTCTTAAGGGATTTCCTCGTCGATGAAATGCGCGCAATACCGTCAAGTTAAGTCTCTCTAACCGATCTGGCGGGCCGTGATATAGGTCTGCCAAAAACGCAGGGCAAGGATTTAGTCATGCGTTTTCTGCATGGGTGCACTGCAAAAAAGTCGGTGGTATACCAACGATCGTTCGCCTATATTCTTTCCATAGGGTGTTGCACCGCAACATTCTTCCTCCCTTTCGGGCCACATTGCTCGAAATATAAGGATCGCCCACATGGCGACTCCTTGCGTCTCCCAGACGTGAAGCCTCCCTGTTTAAACTCGCCCTGGCCTTGTGCCAGGGTTTTTTTTATCTATTTGACCACGTGTGAAAACCTGAGAAACGTATTGCTTCAGCGGTACTTCCCGAACCGCTGTGCTGCGCGCGTTGTAAATGGACTCACATTGTCTCTCACAGGCACACAAACATATAGAAAATTATAATCAAATATACAAAACACGAAAAATCTTTAATATATACAACTATAACTATAATTGAATACGATCATAATTACACATGTCCAAAAATTACAATAATATTTAATAATATCGTAATTTGATGGGTGTAATTATGATAAAATACAATAGTATGAAATTATACTCCATGACGCACGCGGAGCGTGGCTCGAATTTTCACTTTAGGCGAACCTAGAAAGTTGATGTTATGGCTTTGAGGCAAACGCTAGACTTAAATAGTACTGACGGCGGTTCTGCCGCGAGCGCAACACCCGATGTTCCTTTGGTTGTTGACGCGGATGGTCTGTCTGAGATCATGCTTGATGGCCCGCCATGGTTTTTGCGGGCTGAGTTTGA
>JBLXEY010000015.1:0-15623 GCA_048262655.1 Rhodospirillales bacterium
CGAAGGTCTTCGTTTTGCAATCCGCGAAGGTGGCCGTACCGTTGGTGCTGGCGTCGTCGCAACTGTCATCGAGTAGGACAACACTTTTTAATGGTGGTGGGGCTGGCGTAATGTCGGCCTCACCCTATTTTTAGGTGACAGACGCGCGAAAAGTTACTAGGGGTATAGCTCAGTTGGTAGAGCGGCGGTCTCCAAAACCGCAGGTCCCGGGTTCGAGCCCTGGTGCCCCTGCCACTTTTTGCTACCCTGTTTTTAATAATTTATTTGGATCATCTTGATGGCAAAAGTTAACCCGGCAAAGTTTATTCAGGAAATTCGCCAGGAGACGGCGAAAGTCACCTGGCCGTCCCGCAAGGAAACCACAATTTCAACGGTTATGGTCTTTGTTATGGTGATCGTCGCAGCTATTTTTTTTCTGGTCGCGGATCAGACGCTTCAATTTGGCGTTAAACAGATTCTTGGCATAGGAGGCTAAGCGTTATGGCGATGCGTTGGTATGTCATTCACGTTTATTCCGGCTTCGAGCGCAAAGTCGCGCAATCGATTGAGGAGCAGGTGCGTCAAGCGGGTCTCGAAGATGAGGTCGAGCAGGTTTTGGTGCCGATGGAGGAAGTGGTTGAGCTTCGCCGCGGTACGAAAGTCAATGCAGAGCGTAAATTTTTCCCGGGCTACGTGCTCATGCGCATGGATTTGTCTGATGAAACCTGGCACTTGGTAAAGAATACACCAAAAGTTACGGACTTTTTGGGAGGCAAGGGCCGACCGACACCGATCCGCGATTCTGAAGCCCAACGCATTTTGCATCAGGTTCAGGAAGGCGTCGAGCGTCCGAAGCCTTCAATCACCTTTGAAGTCGGTGAAGAGGTTCGGGTCTGTGACGGGCCGTTCAATTCGTTCAACGGTTTTGTTGAGGATGTTGATGAAGATCGCGCCCGTGTAAAAGTATCGGTTTCGATCTTCGGGCGTGCAACGCCGGTTGAACTGGAATATGCACAGGTCGAAAAGTTATAAGAATTTAAATTGAGCTGACTTCGGTCAGCCCATCGTGTGGGAGGCCAGCCATGGTCGCACCACGCACTCAGCGCCCGATTTTGGGCACAACACTAAGAACTGAGGTACTGAAATGGCAAAGAAAATTGCTGGATACGTAAAGTTGCAAGTCCCAGCGGGACAAGCAAACCCATCCCCACCGATTGGCCCGGCACTGGGTCAGGCGGGATTGAATATCATGGAATTTTGCAAGGCGTTTAACGCACAAACGCAAAACCAAGAGCCTGGAATGCCGATTCCAGTTGTTATTACGGCCTATCAGGATCGTACTTTTAGCTTCGAGACAAAAACGCCCCCTGCGAGTTATTTCTTGAAGAAAGCTGCTGGAATCAAAAAAGGCAGCGGTACGGTCGGTAAGGAAATTATTGGCAAAGTGACGATGGCTCAGGTTCGCGAAATTGCGGAATTGAAGATGGTAGACTTGAATGCCTACGATCTGGATCAGGCTGCAAAGATGATTTGTGGTTCTGCTCGGTCTATGGGTATCGAAGTGGAGGGCGCGTAATGGCTAAATACGGAAAACGTCTTAGTAAGGCATATGAAGGTTTGAACCGTGAAACTGCTTATTCAACAGCAGACGCGGTAAAGATGATCAAAGAAGCTGCTAGCACAACCAAGTTTGATGAGACCGTTGAGATAGCCATGAATCTGGGTGTTGACCCGCGTCATGCTGATCAAATGGTCCGTGGTACGGTGGCCTTGCCACACGGTACGGGTAAGTCAGTTCGGGTTGCCGTGTTTGCGCGCGGCGATAAGGCGGACGAGGCGAAAGCTGCTGGTGCAGAACTCGTTGGTGCAGAAGAGCTTGCAGATGCAATTCAAAAAGGTGAGATGAACTTTGAGCGTTGCATTGCGACGCCGGACATGATGGCTGTTGTTGGTCGTCTTGGCAAAGTTCTCGGCCCCAAGGGCATGATGCCAAACCCTAAATTGGGTACGGTAACGCCGGATGTTGCTGGTGCTGTTAAAGCGGCTAAAGCCGGTCAGATTGAGTTTCGTGTTGAAAAAGCGGGTATTGTTCACGCTGGTATTGGTAAAGCCAGCTTCAGCGAAGAAGCTCTGGCAGAGAACATTGGCGCGTTTGTTGATGCGATCGCCAAAGCGAAGCCAACTGGCGTAAAAGGGACATACATGAAGAAGGCGAGCGTTAGCTCGACGGTCGGTCCCGGAATACGTATTGATATTTCGGGCGGGGACGCTTAAAACCCCGTTCGTGAATGCTGTGCATCTTTGGTGCACAGATTAGAAAGCGGCCTCGGCCGCTTTCGACCTGTCCAAGACTGTAGGTGCCAGCTTCGGTTGGCTTAAATGGGAAACTGACCTGCATAGATAGTTAAAGACCACCGAATTTAGCGCTTTGCGCCAAACTCGGCTTGAACTGTTGCAGCGGACAGGCGTATGGATTTCGATGTGGGTCCACCGTCTGGTGTTCCAATCTCGGAATCTTCGTGCAACGGCAAATCCGCTTCGATGTGAAGCGGATGAGCCAGGAACTGGAGACGTTACGTGGACCGTACACAAAAAGAAGAACAGGTCTCGTCCCTGCGTGATACTTTTGAAGGTACCGAATTGGTGGTAGTTACCCATTATAGTGGGTTAACTGTTGCTGAAATGGGTGATCTTCGTGGTGTCGTTCGTGAGGCGGGTGCCAACTTCAAAGTGACAAAAAATCGGCTCACCAAACTTGCTCTTGCTGGCACGAAGTTCGAAGGGCTTTCGGATATGTTTTCCGGCCCTACGGCGATCGCCTATTCCAATGATCCAGTCGCAGCTGCCAAGGCATCTGTGCAGTTTTCGAAAACCAATGAAAAGCTCGTCGTTCTCGGCGGTGCCATGGGTTCGGAAATGCTGGACGTGAATGGTGTGAAAGCTCTGGCGACCTTGCCGTCGCTTGATGAACTTCGCGCAAAACTGGTTGGTATGATTTCGACACCCGCGACACGTATTGCAGGCGTTCTACAAGCCCCAGCCGGTCAGGTGGCCCGTGTTATTAGTGCCCAAGCCCAAGCAGGAGAATAAGCGACGTGAGTCGCAGTATCCGAAACTTTATTAATGTTCAAGCCTAGGAGTTTTTAAAAATGGCCGATCTAGAAAAAATTGCTGATGAACTTTCAGCTCTAACTGTTATGGAAGCTGCAGAGCTTTCAAAGCTTCTCGAAGAAAAGTGGGGCGTTTCTGCTGCTGCTCCTGTCGCTGTCGCCGCCGCTGGCGCTGCAGATGCAGGTGGAGCTGCCGAAGCCAAAGACGATTTTGACGTTGTTCTTGCAAATATTGGTGAGAAGAAAATCAACGTTATTAAGGAAGTCCGTGCGATCACGGGTCTTGGCCTCAAAGAAGCTAAAGACATGGTTGAATCAGCTCCTGCTGTTGTTAAAGAAGGCGCAGCAAAAGACGAAGCTGAAGAAATCAAGAAGAAGCTTGAAGAAGCTGGCGCTACCGTCGAGCTTAAGTAATTCAAGCCCGTTATGGACGAGGTTTGTCGGGTCTGTAACGGTATGAAAATTTGACCAGAGGAACATTTTGTTTCTCTGGTCAATCCGACAAGCAAAAATATGGTGTTCATTCGTATTGGCTAGACCGCAGCCGGGAACCATGGATACCTTTACCAGAGAGTGAGCCGCAGCCAATTGGCCTGGCGGTTCATATGTGTTTCTAGTGATGTTTTTGGACGATTGCGGTAATCGGCCATAAATATCCTTGTTAATTTTAGGGTGAAGGTACTGTAATGGCTACTTCCTTTACGGGTCGCAAACGCGTACGTAAATATTTTGGGCGTTTATCAACAGCAGTTGAGATGCCAAATTTGATTGAGGTTCAAAAATCCTCCTACGACTTCTTTTTGCAGCGGACAACGCCGGCAAATGACCGGGAAAATGCCGGCCTTCAGGAAGTCTTCAAATCTGTCTTCCCTATTCATGACTTTTCCGAGCGTGGAACCCTTGAATTCGTAAGTTACGAGTTCGAAGATCCTAAATATGACGTCGAGGAATGTCAGCAGCGTGGTATGACTTATTCGGCGCCGCTGAAGGTCACCTTGCGACTAGTCGTTTGGGATATCGACGAAGAGACACAGGCGCGTTCAATTCGCGACGTGAAAGAGCAAGATGTCTACATGGGTGATATGCCGCTCATGACGTCAAATGGTACGTTTGTCGTTAACGGTACAGAGCGTGTCATCGTTTCTCAGATGCACCGGTCTCCTGGCGTGTTCTTCGATCACGATAAAGGTAAGACCCATTCTTCTGGCAAGTACCTTTTTGCAGCACGCATTATTCCTTACCGTGGTTCTTGGCTGGATTTTGAATTCGATGCCAAAGATTTGGTCTATGTGCGCATTGATCGCCGCCGTAAGTTGCCCGTTACCACATTGTTGCTGGCACTGGAAAGTGAAGAGAGTTCAAAAGTCCGCGAAGAGGCGGAAAAGCTTGGTACGACTGTAAACCCGGAAGATATCACCGGGATGTCACCAGAAGATGTGCTGGCATATTTCTACAACACAGTATCCTACAAGAAAGTAAAGCGTGGCTGGCAAACCGAGTTCAAGGGTGAAAGCCTCCGTGGCGTGAAGCTGAGTGCAGATTTGGTCAATGCAAAAACTGGCAAAGTCGCTGCAGAAGCAGGCACCAAGATGACACCACGTCTCATTCGTCAGCTTGAGGAAAAGGGACTGACTGACGTCCTTCTTCTTGATGAGGATTTGATCGGCCGGTATGCCGCGATAGACATCGTGAATGAAGACAACGGTGAAATTTATATCGAAGCCGGTGATGAGATTACCGAAGAGATTATGGAAACTCTGGCGGAAGCGAAAGTCGAAGAGCTTGAGACTCTGGCGATCGATCACGTAAATGTTGGGCCGTATATCCGTAACACACTCGCCGTCGATAAAAACATCAGTCGCGAAGAAGCATTGATTGATATTTACCGGGTGATGCGTCCGGGCGAACCGCCAACCTTGGAGACCGCTGAAAATCTCTTTAACAGCTTGTTCTTCGATCCAGAACGTTATGATTTGAGCGCGGTTGGTCGTGTGAAAATGAATGCGCGCCTGGATTTTGAAACGGATGACACGCTGCGTATCCTGCGCAAGGAAGATATCCTTGAAGTTGTTCGGACAATGGTTGAGTTGAAAGACGGCCGGGGTGAAATTGACGATATTGACCACTTGGGTAACCGTCGTGTTCGTTCCGTTGGTGAGCTTATGGAGAACCAGTACCGCGTGGGTCTGTTGCGCATGGAGAGAGCCATTCGCGAGCGGATGAGTTCTGTCGATATCGACACCGTTATGCCGCATGATATGATTAACGCAAAACCTGCTGCTGCTGCGGTTCGCGAGTTTTTCGGTTCGTCGCAATTATCGCAGTTTATGGACCAAACGAACCCGCTGTCCGAAATTACCCACAAGCGCCGCCTGTCAGCGCTTGGACCGGGTGGATTGACGCGTGAACGTGCCGGCTTTGAGGTGCGCGATGTGCACCCCACTCACTATGGTCGGATTTGTCCGATTGAAACGCCGGAAGGCCCGAACATTGGCTTGATTAACTCGCTGGCGACGTTCGCTCGGGTGAACAAGTATGGCTTTATTGAGACGCCTTATCGCAAGGTTGAAAACTGCGTCGTTGGAGACGAAGTGGTTTACATGTCTGCGATGGAGGAAGGGCGCTATACCATTGCCCAGGCCAATGAAGAGATTGATGCCAAAGGCAAGTTCGTCAATGAACTGGTCAGTTCACGAAAAGGTGGCGATTTTGTTATGTCGTTGCCTGAAGACATTCATTACATCGATGTCTCGCCAAAACAGTTAGTGTCAGTTGCGACGGCATTGATTCCGTTCCTGGAAAACGATGATGCCAACCGCGCCCTGATGGGATCGAACATGATGCGTCAGGCCGTTCCACTGCTGCGTGCTGAGGCACCGTTTGTTGGTACGGGTATGGAATCGGCAGTTGCCCGGGACTCTGGGGCAACGATTATTGCGCGTCGTTCTGGTATTGTTGATCAGGTTGAAGCCAGCCGGATTGTTATTCGGGCGACAGATGAAAACTCTGCCTCTGAAACCGGCGTTGATATCTACAACTTGCTGAAGTTCCAGCGTTCAAACCAAAATACGGCCATGCATCAGCGGCCTTTGGTTAAGGTAAACGACCGGGTTGAAGCTGGCGATATTATTGGAGACGGGCCTTCAACGGATCTTGGTGATTTGGCGTTGGGTCGCAACGTCCTTGTCGCCTTTATGCCTTGGAATGGATACAACTTCGAAGATTCTATTCTGATTTCCGAGCGTATTGTTAAGGATGATGTCTTCACTTCAATCCATATTGAAGAGTTTGAAGTCATGGCCCGTGATACCAAGCTGGGTCAGGAAGAAATCACCCGTGATATTCCAAACGTTGGTGAAGAAGCCCTGAAAAACCTAGACGAAGCAGGGATTGTGTACATCGGTGCAGAGATCAAGCCAGGAGATATTCTTATTGGTAAGGTCACGCCAAAAGGCGAGAGCCCGATGACGCCGGAAGAAAAGTTGCTTCGTGCAATCTTTGGTGAAAAGGCATCTGACGTCCGTGATACATCCTTGCGTCTGCCGCCTGGCGTTGCTGGTACGGTTGTTGAGGTTCGAGTGTTCTCGCGTCGTGGTGTCGACAAAGATGAGCGTGCGTTGGCAATCGAGCGTTCCGAAATTGAGCGGTTGGCGAAAGACCGTGACGATGAACGCTCAATCCTCGAAGGCAGTTTCCAGGAGCGTCTGGTGACTTTGTTGCAAAACAAAAAAGCTGTTGGGGGGCCCAAAGGTCTCAAAGATGGCACGAAACTGACCGAGGAAGTTTTGGCTGAATACACTGCCGGTCAAATGTCGCAGATTGTCATTGCCAATGACAAGGCGATGAAAGATATCGAAGCTCTCAAGGTTCAGTTTGAAGCCGATATTTCTCGGTTGCAGGCACGCTTTGAAGATAAGGTCGATAAACTGCAACGGGGTGACGATTTGAGCCCAGGTGTCATGAAGATGGTGAAAGTCTTCGTCGCCGTTAAGCGCAAATTGCAGCCTGGTGACAAAATGGCAGGACGTCACGGTAACAAAGGTGTTATTTCCAGAATCATTCCAATTGAGGATATGCCTCATCTCGAGGATGGAACGCCGGTTGATATTGTGTTGAACCCGCTGGGTGTTCCATCGCGTATGAACGTCGGGCAGATTCTTGAAACACACCTGGGTTGGGCCTGTCGTGGACTGGGGAACCAAATTGGTGACCTGCTCGATACATCGAAAGCCAATGGACGTGACACAAAAGCGTTGCGGTCTAAATTCGAGGATGTTTACGGTAAGGACGTCTATAAAACGGATATTGAGCCTTTGAGCGACGAAGATTTGTTCGAAATGTCCGAGAATCTCCGTAATGGTGTGCCAATTGCAACGCCCGTCTTCGATGGCGCCAACGAAGCAGATATCAACGATATGTTGACGAAAGCTGGCTTGGACACGTCAGGGCAGATGACAATGATTGATGGCCGAACGGGTGAGACATTCGCACGTAAGGTAACAGTCGGATACATCTACATGTTGAAGCTGCATCACTTGGTTGATGATAAAATCCACGCCCGGTCAATTGGACCCTACAGCCTTGTTACCCAGCAACCGCTGGGTGGTAAAGCTCAGTTCGGTGGACAGCGCTTTGGTGAGATGGAAGTCTGGGCACTTGAGGCTTACGGAGCGGCATATACCCTTCAGGAAATGCTTACCGTCAAGTCGGATGATGTTTCAGGCCGAACGAAAGTATACGAAGCCATTGTTCGTGGTGACGATACCTTCGAAGCAGGTATTCCAGAATCCTTCAATGTTTTGGTCAAGGAATTACATTCCCTCGGCCTTAACGTTGAATTGAACTAATCGCTGACCCCAAGGAGACTATAAGATGAACGAACTCGTAAAAATCTTCGGTCAACCGCAAGGAACACAGCGGTTTGATCAAATCCAGATTTCAATCGCTTCTCCAGAGCGCATTCGGTCCTGGTCGTTTGGTGAAATTAAAAAGCCTGAGACCATCAATTACCGGACGTTCAAGCCAGAGCGCGATGGATTGTTCTGTGCACGCATTTTTGGTCCTGTTAAGGATTACGAATGCCTGTGCGGCAAATACAAGCGCATGAAATACAAAGGTATTGTTTGTGAGAAGTGTGGCGTTGAAGTGACGTTGCAAAAGGTCCGGCGCGAACGCATGGGCCACATCGAACTGGCATCACCTGTTGCGCACATCTGGTTCCTTAAATCCCTTCCCAGTCGTATCGGGCTTTTGGTCGATATGACGTTGAAGGATTTGGAGCGTGTCCTTTATTTCGAAAACTATGTGGTTGTTGAGCCTGGCCTGACACCTCTGAAGTTGCACGAAATGATGACGGAAGAGCAATATCAGAACGCCATTGATGAATACGGCGAAGATTCTTTCCAGGTTGGCATTGGCGCAGAAGCTCTGCGTGAAATGCTGGCGGCAATTGATTTGGAAGAAGAACGTGAAAACATCAAGATAGACCTGAGAGAAACAGGTTCTGAAGCGAAGCGTAAAAAGTACGTTAAGCGTTTGAAGCTGGTAGAAGCTTTCTTGGAATCAGGTGCCCGTCCTGAGTGGATGATCATGGAAGTTGTTCCGGTTATTCCACCTGAATTGCGCCCTCTGGTACCATTGGATGGGGGACGTTTTGCGACGTCTGACCTGAACGATCTGTATCGCCGTGTTATTAACCGTAATAACCGTTTGAAGCGTTTGATCGAACTGCATGCGCCTGAAATTATCGTTCGCAACGAAAAGCGGATGCTGCAGGAATCCGTTGATGCCTTGTTTGATAACGGTCGTCGTGGACGCGCTATTACGGGAGCTAACAAGCGTCCGTTGAAGTCCTTGTCCGATATGCTCAAAGGTAAGCAGGGCCGGTTCCGTCAGAACCTGCTTGGTAAGCGTGTCGATTACTCTGGTCGTTCCGTCATTGTGGTTGGCCCGACACTGTTGCTGCATCAATGTGGCTTGCCGAAGAAGATGGCGCTTGAGCTTTTCAAGCCGTTTATCTACGCCAAGCTTGAGCTTTATGGCATGGCCACAACGATTAAAGCGGCCAAGCGGATGCTTGAAAAAGAGCGTCCTGAAGTTTGGGATATTCTTGAAGAGGTTATTCGCGAGCATCCGGTTATGTTGAACCGGGCGCCAACCTTGCACCGCTTGGGCATTCAGGCTTTTGAGCCTGTGCTGATCGAAGGTAAGGCTATTCAGCTTCATCCGTTGGTTTGCGCAGCGTTTAACGCTGACTTCGATGGCGATCAAATGGCTGTCCACGTTCCGTTGTCTTTAGAAGCTCAGCTCGAAGCGCGTGTGTTGATGATGTCTACGAACAACATCCTCAGCCCCGCTAGCGGTAAGCCGATCATCACGCCGTCACAGGATATTGTTCTGGGGCTGTATTACATGACAATGGAAGCTGAGGGTGAGAAGGGTGAAGGCATGGCGTTCTATGACGCTCATGAGATTCAGCACGCCCTTGATAGTGGTGAGGTGACACTGCATGCAAAAGTGCAGGCGCGCTACCATACGGTTGATGAAAATAATGAGCCGGTGGCAATTCGCGTTGAAACGACACCGGGACGGATGTTGTTGGCTGAAATTTTGCCACGCAATCCTAACATTCCGTTTGAGATCATTAATCGCCTGCAGACGAAAAAAGAAATCACCAATGTTATTGATGAAATCTATCGTCACTGTGGACAAAAAGAGACAGTTATCTTCTGTGACCGGATGATGGGACTTGGCTTTAGCCACGCCTGTCGCGCTGGTATTTCCTTCGGTAAGGATGATCTTATTATTCCTGATACCAAAGAAAAGCTTGTCGGTGACACAGAAACCCAGGTCAAGCAGTTCGAACAGCAGTATCAGGACGGTTTGATTACTCAGGGCGAGAAATACAACAAAGTTGTCGATGCATGGTCGCATTGTACAGATGTTGTTGCTGAAGAGATGATGAGTCGAATTTCGACCACGAAACCTGGCGAGCAAATGAATTCGGTTTACATGATGGCACACTCCGGTGCCCGTGGTTCCGCAGCTCAGATGAAACAGCTTGCAGGTATGCGTGGTTTGATGGCCAAGCCTTCTGGTGAAATTATCGAAACACCGATTATTTCGAACTTTAAGGAAGGTCTGTCCGTTCTCGAATACTTTAACTCCACTCACGGGGCACGTAAGGGCCTTGCGGATACGGCTTTGAAGACGGCGAACTCTGGTTATCTGACGCGTCGCCTGGTTGATGTTGCGCAAGATTGCATTATCACCGAGCGTGATTGCGGAACAGATCGTGGTATCACGGTTGAGGCGGTCGTAGAAGGAGGTGAAGTCATTTCGCCGCTGAGCGAACGTGTCCTTGGTCGAAGTGCTGCTGAAGATATCCTGCACCCGGAGACCGGTGAGGTGATCTTGAGTGCATCAAGCCTTATTGTTGAGGAAACATGTTTAGCACTTGAGGCGGCTGGTATCGAATCGATTAAAATTCGATCTGTACTGACGTGTGAGACCGAAGAAGGGGTCTGTGGCTGTTGTTATGGTCGTGACCTTGCACGTGGTACCGAAGTCAACAATGGCGAAGCTGTCGGTGTTATTGCGGCTCAATCAATTGGTGAGCCGGGTACGCAGCTGACGATGCGGACCTTCCATATTGGTGGGGCTGCGCAGCGTGGTACCGAGCAATCGAATGTTGAAGCCGGCATCAACGGCAAAGTGCTATTTACCAATTGCGCAACCGTTAAAAACTCTGATGGTGTTCAAATCCTGATGAGCCGTAATGGTGAAATCGCACTGGTTGATGAGCAAGGTCGTGAGCGGGCACGTCATCGTATACCGTATGGGGCACGCTTGTTGGTTAAGGATAAAGCCAAGGTTTCGCGTGATGACAAGCTTGCCGAGTGGGATCCATATACGTTGCCCGTCATTTCCGAGAAGGAAGGTGTGGCCAACTTTATGGACTTGGTTGACGGCATTTCAGTTACTGACCGTGTTGATGAAGCGACGGGTATCGCTTCACGTGTGGTTATCGACTGGAAACAACAACCAAAAGGTTCTGACCTGAAGCCGCGTGTGACGATTCGTGATGACAAAGGTGACGTCATCATGTTGGGCAACGGCCTTGAAGCGCGGTATTTCCTCTCCGTTGATGCGGTATTGTCTGTAGAGCCGGGACAAAAAGTCTATGCGGGTGATATTCTTGCTCGTATCCCGCGCGAATCAGCAAAAACCCGCGATATCACGGGTGGTTTGCCACGGGTGGCGGAATTGTTTGAGGCTCGTAAGCCGAAAGATTACGCCATTATCGCAGAAAACGAAGGCCGGGTTGAATTCGGTAAGGATTACAAGAACAAGCGCCGTATTGTTGTTGTCCCAACCGAAGGCGATGCGGAGCCTGTCGAATACCTGATCCCGAAAGGAAAGCATATTTCCGTTCAGGAAGGCGACTATGTGTTGGTCGGCGATTCGTTGATGGATGGTAATCCGGTTCCACATGACATCCTGCGAATCCTGGGTGTTGAAGCTTTGGCCGAGTACCTGATCAATGAAATCCAGGATGTTTACCGTTTGCAGGGTGTTAAGATCAACGATAAGCACATTGAGGTTATTGTTCGTCAAATGCTGCAGAAAGTTGAAGTCGACTTTGGTGGTGATACGACCTTGTTGATCGGCGAACTTGTTGATCGCAAAGAGTTTGACCGCATCAATGCCAAAGCGGTTGAAGAAGGCGGTCGTCCGGCCACTGGTGAGCCTGTGTTACAGGGTATCACGAAAGCCAGCCTGCAAACACATTCCTTCATTTCTGCCGCATCCTTCCAGGAGACAACACGTGTCCTGACGGAAGCGGCTGTATCAGGTAAGATTGATACGTTGATAGGCTTGAAGGAAAATGTGATTGTTGGACGTCCGATACCTGCGGGTACCGGCGCGATCATGAACCAGTTCCGTGAAGTTGCCGAAGGCCGTGACAGTGAAATGGCTGCTGTTGAAGCCGAACATGCGGCGACACTGGCTGCGGAAATGGCAATTGAAACACCTTCTGAAGAGGTGGTTACAGAAAGCGCAGAATAAGATTCTTGATTAAATGGGTTCCGGCTTAAAATAAATTTTTAAACTTGCCGGAACCCCTTTATTTCTGCGCTCTTTTTATTGCTTGACGGCGTGAAAGCCTCTCACTATATTCCCGCTCACTTCGCCGGGGTTGGTGGTAGGCTTTTCAGTCTAGACGCGGCCTGAAAGCGACTTAGAGATTAAAATTTGAAATGTATGCGCCCCCGGGGATCTGGGCATCTCGGTGTGGCGTTTTTGTCGAGGTTGCTCAATGGGTTAGCGGGTTTTGAGCACTTAAAGCCTGGTTCCCGTAAGTAATAAGATCGATAGACCGTACAGGATTGGACGACACGAATGCCGACAATTAATCAACTTATCCGCAAGCCTCGCAAGGCTCCTGTGGTACGCAACAAAGTTCCTGCACTTGAGGCTTGTCCTCAAAAGCGTGGTGTTTGTACGCGTGTATATACAACAACACCGAAGAAACCGAACTCAGCTCTCCGTAAGGTCGCACGTGTGCGTCTGACGAATGGCTTCGAGGTCACAAGCTATATCGGCGGTGAAGGGCATAACCTGCAAGAGCACTCGGTTGTTTTGATCCGTGGTGGTCGTGTGAAGGATTTGCCAGGTGTCCGTTACCACGTTATTCGCGGCACGCTCGATACGCAGGGTGTTGCTGATCGTCGTCAGCGTCGTTCTAAATATGGCGCCAAGCGGCCTAAGTAAGGAATTAAGATATGTCTCGTCGTCACGCAGCAGTTAAGCGCCAGATTCTTCCGGATCCAAAATATAAGGATATGTTGCTTGCTAAGTTTACCAACAGCCTGATGTTGCATGGTAAGAAATCCGTAGCAGAAACGATTCTCTACGGTGCATTGGATATTCTGGAAAAGAAGGGCGGCGGAGACCCGCTCAAGATGTTCCACGAAGCGATTGATAACGTTAAGCCTTCTGTTGAGGTGCGTTCTCGTCGTGTTGGTGGTGCCACCTATCAGGTTCCTGTGGAAGTGCGTGCAGAGCGCCGTCAAGCCTTGGCTATTCGCTGGGTAATTGACTTGGCTCGCAAGCGCTCGGAAAACACAATGATGGAGCGCCTGTCTTCTGAATTGATGGATGCGGCAAACAATCGCGGCGCTGCAGTTAAGAAGCGTGAAGATACACACAAGATGGCAGAGGCTAATAAGGCCTTCTCGCATTATCGCTGGTAATCGAAAAGGCAGCTTAGAACAATGGCACGTACCACTTCCCTAGAAAAGTATCGTAACATCGGTATTATGGCTCACATCGATGCGGGTAAAACCACAACGACAGAGCGGATTCTTTATTACACCGGTAAATCCTACAAAATCGGTGAAGTCCATGACGGTAATGCAACCATGGACTGGATGGAGCAAGAGCAAGAGCGGGGTATTACCATTACCTCTGCTGCGACGACGGCTTACTGGAATGATCATCGGATTAATATCATTGATACGCCGGGCCACGTTGACTTTACGATTGAAGTTGAGCGTTCATTGCGGGTGCTGGATGGTGCTGTAGCCGTTTTTGATAGTGTTGCCGGTGTTGAGCCCCAGTCAGAAACTGTTTGGCGCCAGGCTGACAAATACGGCGTTCCCCGTATGTGTTTTGTCAACAAGATGGACCGTACGGGCGCAGACTTCTATCGTTGCCTCGATATGATCAAGGATCGCCTTGGCGCAAACGCTTTGGTTTGTCAGTTGCCCATTGGTGGCGAAGATAAGTTCGTTGGTGTTGTCGATGTGATTCGTAACAAAGCCATTATTTGGGACGAAGAGACGTTGGGTGCGAAATTCCACGAGGAAGAAGTGCCTGCCGATATGGTTGACGACGTGAACCAATATCGTGAAGAGATGATCGAGCTGGCGCTCGAGCAAGATGACGTTGCTATGGAGGCTTATCTCGAAGGTGAAGAGCCAAGCATTGAAACGATTATGGCTTGTATCCGTAAGGGGACCATCAACAACTCTCATGTTCCTGTTCTTACGGGCTCAGCGTTCAAGAACAAAGGCGTTCAGCCTTTGCTCGATGCCGTAGTCGATTACTTGCCGTCGCCGCTTGATGTTCCTGCGATTAAGGGTGTTAAAGCGGATTCAGACGAAGAAATTGAGCGTAAAAGTGATGATGCAGAGCCTTTTGCTGCTCTTGCCTTTAAAATCATGAATGACTCGTTTGTTGGTTCATTGACGTTTGCGCGTGTTTACTCCGGTGTTCTCGAGAGTGGGCAAACCGTTATCAATACGGTTAAAGGCAAGCGCGAGCGTGTTGGTCGTATGTTGTTGATGCATGCGAACTCTCGTGAAGATGTTAAAGAGGCGCGTGCGGGTGATATTGTTGCGATTGTTGGTCTAAAAGAAACAACAACGGGCGATACTTTATGCGATGTTTCCAAGCAGGTTATTCTGGAACGTATGGAATTTCCTGATCCTGTTATTGAAATTGCGGTTGAGCCAAAAACCAAGAGCGACCAAGAAAAAATGGGTATGGCTCTGGCGCGTTTGGCAGCAGAAGATCCTTCATTCCGAGTGTCAACGGATCATGAGAGTGGTCAGACTATTATCAAGGGAATGGGCGAACTTCACCTGGAGATTCTTGTTGATCGCATGCACCGTGAGTTCAAGGTTGATGCCAATATCGGTCAGCCGCAGGTGGCCTACCGTGAGACAATTTCTAAGCTGGCTGATATCGATTATACCCACAAGAAGCAAACGGGTGGTTCTGGTCAGTTTGCGCGTGTGAAAATCAAGTTCGAGCCGCTTCCTCCTGGGTCTGGGTTTGAATTCGAGACCACAGTTACGGGTGGTAATGTTCCTAAGGAATTTATCCCGGGTGTTGAGAAGGGGATCACCAGTGCGCTTCAAAGCGGTGTTTTGTCTGGTTTCCCGGTTACTGATCTTAAGGCAACGCTTTATGACGGCAACTCACATGATGTTGATTCAAGCGTAATGGCTTTTGAGTTGGCTGCACGTGCGGCGTTCCGCGAAGGTGCGCGGGCAGCTGGCCCACAATTGCTCGAACCGACGATGAAAGTCGAAGTTGTGACCCCTGAAGATTACATGGGCGACATCATTGGTGACTTGAATAGTCGTCGTGGACAAGTCGAAGGAATGGATCAGCGCGGAAATGCACGGGTTATTAATGCATTTGTGCCGTTGGCTAATATGTTTGGTTATGTGAATACGTTGCGGTCGCAAAGTCAGGGCCGTGCACAATTCACGATGACCTTTGATCACTATTCGGTGGTTCCAAATCAGGTTTCTGAAGAAATTCAGGCGAAACTCGCTGGTTAACGGATCACGGTTAATTATTCAGTACGGAGAATAGTCAGAGATGGCAAAAGAGAAGTTTGAACGGAATAAACCACACTGCAACATCGGCACGATTGGCCACGTTGATCATGGTAAGACGACGTTGACGGCAGCGATTACGAAAGTATTGGCGGAAGCTGGCGGCGCAGAATTTCAGGAT
>JBLXEY010000016.1:0-8255 GCA_048262655.1 Rhodospirillales bacterium
GACGCTTTCGTCGCTGGGGTTTTCTTGGCGGTTGTCTTCTTTCCCGCAGTGGTTTTTGGAACCGATTTTTTGACCGTTGTCTTTTTGGGTGCGGCCTTTACCGGAGCCGCCTTTGCCGGGGACGCCTTTTCAGGTGCCGCCTGTTTAGCCGCCGTTTTCTTTGGAGCCGGTTTTGCGGTTGTCTTCGCTTTGGCGGCGGTGCGCGGTGCTTTTTTTAGAGCCGTTTTGCTTGGTGGTTTCTTCGATGCCGTTTTTGCTTTCGCAGTTGTCTTTCTAGCCATAAGGCAGGTCCCTGTCATTTATTGGTGCACACACATTCTGGTGCCAACACACCGTGTTTGGTTTTGCGCCCTCCCCCAAACGGATCGCTCAAGTGGAAGCGGCAACGGGCAGCGGCGCGATGAGGCGTGATGGAATGTGGGATTCATGTTGGACTTGCGGCGTAACTTCAGGCGCGCGGACGCACATCCCCACTTTGCGCACCACCCAAGATGCACATTTAGATCAACCTTAGAGTGAACCGATGGCGCAAATGTGCCTAACAGGCAAAGCCCAAACCCTTATTAATGATGGCTTTTCTCCAGCATTTTCAGTTCCGGTTTCATTTTATAACGCGTCCGACCGGCCCAGGAGAGATCCCAACGCGTTCTCTTATAACGGGTAGAGTAGCCAGCCTAAATTTGGGAGTCAAAAGAATTAATTGGGAATCTGTTAACCATAAACACCCCCCGCTTTCGACATTGTGCACTGCGGCTTTTGGCTCTAAACACGGTCGAATTTACCCATTCGGCTGACCAAGCTTTGTAGATAAACGGCGGGAATTGGGCAAGCCTGATTCTAATACGGCCTTTCTGGGTACGGGCGACAAAGGAAATATAACAGGCGCAGTAGAAAGGCAAAATGGGGATATAGACAAGGGCGAAGAAGGGGGGGAATGGTAAAAAAGGCTGACCGAGAGTGAGGGATTAAGTTCGAACACGGAGCCGTGTGCTCATGTAGGCCTGAAGGCCGGTAGCACAAATTGAATGACCGAGAGTGAGGGAGATAATTCGTACTCTAATCGCTCTCGTCGTTTCGATGAAACGACTGCCGCTTTATCAATTTCAGAATAAGGCTCTATCGTTTCGCTCTGCGAAAAGATGCTGGCGGAGAGTGAGGGATTCGAACCCTCGATACGGTTTCCCGTATACTCCCTTAGCAGGGGAGCGCCTTCAGCCACTCGGCCAACTCTCCGGTGCCGCGAAACCTAAGGAACCATAGAGTTTAAGGCAATACCCTATTTTTGAGAATTAGAAAAAAATGATACAGATTTTGGCCGAATAGGAGCTATCCAACCCTGTTAGCCTTGCCAAATTTGCCGATTGCAGCGCTTGCAATGTCGCCCATATGAGGCGCAGCGAAGTAAAATGCCAGAATCAGCATGACGGCGCTGCTCATATCGCCAGCACTATTCTTGGCGATGATCGAGACCGTGCTTAAATCGCTGGAAGTAAAGGACCCTTCATCGTTAACAAATACGGCGATCATACTGGTCAGAACAGACAGCAGATACATGGAAAGCCAAACGCCCGTTATGGAAAGCGCGATCAGGCGGCGAGCCAGGTTTTGGCCCTGCGTCGCGTTCATCCATTGCACGACCATTTGCCGGGCTTCGGATCGATCCTTCGCCGCGTCCCCCGCTTTTTCTTCATCCGTATAGACAAGCGCATCAAGGCCGTTCGAGACACCATCAATGACACTGGAGAGCGCTTTATCCGAACCGAATAGTTTTCCAAAAAAACTGAACATCACGCAGCCTCCCGATCTTCATCAATAATCGTCAACCACAGATTATCATTGGCGGCCGCATCAACGACCTTTGCATAGAACATCCGATAAGCGTCCATAGACGCCTGAATGCTCATATCGTCGCGCCGGGTCATGGCACCGTGGCCGACAAGAACGCAGCCTTCCGTGTGATCATCCGTATTGCCCACATGGAAATAGACATATTCAAAATTCGGAATGTCGCGGATCCACAGCATGCCTTGATGCAGGCCCGGAAACTTTGTGGCGTAGCGCCTTGTCATGCCGCCTTCGGTGCGCAGTGTTACCGGATAGGTTCCCGCATCAATGCGGGTTTCACCAGCAACCTTGTCTGGGCGGTATTCATCTTCAAGGCCGAAACACATAAAGCGGTTATCTACATAGATAAGCGAGATTGTTGTGTCGTCGTCAGAGACAAACCGTCGTTGTGTGATCTGCATGTCTATGATCCTTTCTTAGTTGAAAATTTGTCGGCAAACGTCAGCAAGATTTGCTCAACGCCGCGCGGTCCCAGATAGGAAACGAAGATCACCGCCGCCGTCGCCGGTTTACCGGCAAGGCCAAAGTGCTCCGCAACGCCATCGGCTAAAAACCCGATACAGCACGCCGTCAAAAGCTCCCAGACCAGGTGCACCGAAAAGAAGCGCCGCCGTTGCCCCTGCACTTCTCTGACGTGCCACATCATGCGGCCCAACCACGCTAACAAGATGGTAAACATCCCACTCCAGAAAGATTGGTTTAATTCAGGCGGTAAAAAGCTTTGCATCAGATTGGTTTCCCTTTTGGCTTGGTATCTGCGATGGCGAAGATGAGCCACAGGGATTGCCCGGTGACTTTAAACACGCCCATTTCTTCACCCTTTTGCGAGGTGTAGGTTAAAAGCGGCTCATCAAGGGCAACCGGAAGCGGCCCCGACATTCCGATACAGGCATACTGAGAGATAGCGAATCCCAACATCTGTGACGCCTTGCGTTTGTCTCTGGCGTCAACGTTGGCAATCTCCAACATGATTTGCTCATCAACACACAGGATTGCGGCATTCACTGAACTTGAGGGTTTTGCCTCAACCGTTAATCCCGGGTTCGCCGGCGAGATGGTTTGCATCGTCTGGCATCCGGACAATAAAAAACCGCCCAAAAGGGCGGCGATCGACAATCGTCTCATGTCATTACCTTTTCATCATATTGTTAACAGCATCATGGTAGGTATTCAGTGATAGTTATTGTTGAGGCAACAACACCGCCGAAAATCGCCGCGCCGCCAGCCGAAGTCACATTGACTTTAGCAGTACCGGTATTACCACCTACGCGGACCTTAAACGTAGTAGCGCTCGTGGACCCGGCAGAGACAAAAAGACTAAAGGTAATGGTATTCTCCTCCCCACCGTAACCACCGGGGTTGCTAAAACCTGTGTAGGCTACCGCAAGCGCATTCGCCCCACTGTCTCGGAACAAAGCTGCTATGATTGAGTACGCAGCAGACAACGTTACGCCTTGTAAAGTAACATCCACTCTGAGCGTACTCGATGCATCAGTAGGCGTGATAGACAAGGTGTTCCATTCGGCCCCTTCGGTATTTTGTGGGATCGTATTATCAGCGGGGATCGTACTTGTTGTAGAAAACACCGAGCCGTCTTGTAAGTTGACAACTTGGGCCACTTTCCCGCCAGCCGCAGCAGGAGCGCTTGTCCATTCCCCACCGTCAACAGTTAATACATCCCCATTAGAACCGGGGGCCACGGCAATCGTGTTTGCGTCATACGCCTGCACAGTTGTTCCAATGTCTGCATCTTTGAGGATTGTCGCATCTGATGCTTCTGCGCCTAAGAAACCTAAGGCTGGTTTTGTTGCTGTCATGTTGTTAACTCCCAAAATTCAACTTCTGCCAGTCGGATTGAAGTTGTATTGCTGCTCTCAATTTTGAGCCGGTGATAAGAATAAGGATCAGGCGTAGTGAAGAAGGTCTTTGGCTGTGTTCCGCCAGTGTCCGTGAATGAGGTTGACCCAAGAGAGGTCCAGCTAGAATTATCGTTAGAACCTTCAAGCGTTAGCGTTATTGTGTGTGCCCCATACCCACCGCCTGATTCTTCGTAACCATAATTATCGCTACCCCAAGTCTTGACCATGTAGACACTCTTTGCGGACCCCCAAGATTTACCGCAGTAACCGGGGCCGGTGCCGATAGCTGCTCCAGCCGCAGAGCTTTGGGCTGTTACACCATCAAACGCGGAAGAAAGTCCTCCGCCAGAGGTCATGTTACCAATCACAGAGCCAGTACCTTGAGGAATGTGGACAACACTTCCTGCCTCCATCATTTCAAGGTCTTTGATCGTCCAAGAAGACGACGCGGTGCAGGCTCCTAAACTCCGCAAACGCCACTGTGTAGACGAGGCTGATGCAGGGATGGGGAACCATTGCTTTGTGGCGTTGCGCTCGGGGACGATTGTTTCTACTGTCACCCAAGAGCTTCCATTGTAATACTCAACGGCAATGCCTGTCTGCGGTGTGTTGTTTAGGCTTGTATGTTTGATGGCTACGTTGCGGATTTCCTTAGCACTGGCAAAGGTCGCTTGTATCCAGGCACCGGCTGCGGTGTTCGCTGACCCTTCGTCCCACTCTGTAGTTGAACTATCGTCAACAGCGTTTGTGACAGGGAACGAGCCATGCGCTGCACTTGCCGTCATAGTAGCAGATGACGTTAAGTCTGGCGTATACCCGCCTTCTGGGCCAAGGGATATGCAAATGAAACCATTGTACATCCCTGCTCCACCTGAGCCTGTTAGTGTGATTGTCCTGTTAGTTTGTGCATCAGCAAAAGCGTCTGAAGCCCCTGATGTGTAGTAATCATGGGCAACAACTAGTGCATCAAAATCTTCTGTTAGGTTTGTCCAAGCGAAACTTGAGTAACCAGAACTAGCGTGATAGGCGAGTATGACCCCACCCGCAGGACAATCAATATCAAGACTTTGGGGGCTAGTCGATGTTGTTGGGTACGTCATGGCGGCGTGGTAGAAGCCAACCGCTTCTGTGTAGACAGCCCATATCGCAAGATTGTTTCTGGTTGAGTGGGTTCCACTATACGTGATCGTAACATTGCCAGATGTGCCTGTTGGGACACTGGCTATCCAGAAAGAATGTTCATTGGTGTAGGTGGTGTGATTTATCGTTCTTTCTCTTATCAAAGGTGTCGCAGTAACACCCCCTATCGATACTCCTGTAGCGTAACCAGAAGAACCGGGGTGTGTTGCAACAATAATCTTTCGATTAGGAGCGGGGGTGCCAAATGACAGTGTACCTGCATCCCAAGGTGTACCAGAAGCGGAGGTGGTAGCCATTGTAACGTAGGACACTGTGGCATCAGGGACGCCTGCGAATGCGCCTTGAACTATCGGCATAAACATTATTGGAGAGCCTTCACGGTTAAGAGGGAGAAGCCATTACACTTGGTAATGTAGAGGAAGAAATCGTGTCCATCTGTTGTTGTAAGGTCGTCGCCGTCAACGAGTGTGAAACCGCTTGTGGTTATTGTTCCAGCGGAGCCGTTGTTGGTGTACTGGATAACCAGCGTGCAGTTGTTTGTGGGCGGGGCCAAGGTATGGGCACCCCCGTTTACTGCGTACTGGAAGTTGCCGTTGGCTTCGTCTGGGATGTAGGTGCCAGATGATTGTGTTCCTGCATCGTGAGGCGTTGCTGCGAAGCCAGCGGTTAATACATCTGCTGTGTCGGCTTTCAGAGTGTCTGCGTCATAGGGCTGAATATCAGTGCCGATGATTGCACCGGTTCCTAACTTTGGACCGGTTACGGCACCATCTTCGATTTTGACCGCAGATACGGTTCCATCCCCTGGCTCACCGATACCCAAAGCGGCCGAACCCCGCACTTCGATATTCGTTACATCGGCAGGGATTGCAGATGAAAAGGTGACGGTTGTTCCAGACAAGGTATAAGTGTTGTGGTGCTGGGTAATGCCGTCGAAGGAGACGACTATATTGTTCTCGTCCGCTTGAGCGGTGGACAGCGTTAAGGATGTGCTTGAACCCGCCGTAAAATCCACGCCTGCCGCAAAATTATCAACCGTAACAGATATTGCGATAGGAGCTGCTCCAAATGCGGCCCATTCAATATCAGTCGTTTCCAGTGTGCCGCCAGCGTCTACAGTGCATAGAAACGCTTTGTCGCCATTAGCGGGACCGTTGGAAACAACTACCGTCGCCCCAACAAATTCGTCCCATTCGTCCATTGGCACAGTACGCGACCATGCGCCCACGGCAGATGTATAAATGCCGTTCTCCGAGGCGTCCGTTTGGTCTTTTACCAAAACCCGTGAAGCGCTTGTCGTTACACTGTCAATGGTTTGCTCACCAGACAGGGTAATGTTCGCCGTTGTCGCGACGTAACACGGAGCCTTCCAATAAATGCCAGCGGCGGCAGCTTCGGCGGCGGCGGCACTGGCGGCCGCTTCCGATGCGCTGGTTGAGGCTGCCGTCGCATTAACGCTGGATGCGGCAACCACGCCAGATGTTGTGACGACATCAGCCGCCGTCGCGATAACGTCCAAAGCCGTTTGCTCAGCATCGGCGGCGGTAGCAACGGCATCCGCATTTGTCGAAACCACATCGGCCGCCGTCGAGACCGCATCGGCGGCGGTGGCGATCCGGTCCAGCGCTGTTTGTGCCGCATCCGCAGCAGTCGATACCGCGTCGGCATTGGTTGAAACCACATTAGCGTTTGTTGACACCACATCGGCAGCCGTCGCGATCCGGTCAAGCGCCGTTTGAGCGGCATCCGCGTTAGTGCTGACGACATCGGCAGCCGTTGCAATTTTATCCAAAGCCACCTGTGCCGCATCCGCAATAACACTCGTCCCCAGCACATCCCAATCGGCATCGGTATTGATGATCCCGTCAGCGGTCGTATTCCATTTAAGACCACGCCCGGCGACGGGTTCTTCCATGGACAAAGCACCAGAGACCTCCGTTGACTCAGAGAGCGCCGGTATACGTGCCAACTTATCGGCCTGCTCCTGATTTTGCATGGTTAATCGATCCAACGCCGCTTCATGGCTGTCAGCCGGAAAGGCATCGCCCTCGGCATAATCGGTTTCTTGCGTAAGCGGCGATACCCGGTATCGAACCAGCCGTTCTCCAGCCGCCGGTGCCGTCACCATCGTGATCGTTCCGGTAGAACCCGCGCCGCCAGAGACGGTGTAATCCGTTGTCAGGGTTTGAACGGCTTCGGTATCGTCGGAAGCGATAAGAACCACCACCAAATCACTTTCTTCATAGAAAGGAAAACTCACCGGAAACACCGTCGTCACACCATCGCCATTGGTCGACAGCCGGATGGTATTGTTACTAATCGTCATCTCGTTCTCCAAAAAAAAAGCGCCTCCCCAAAAAAGGGAGACGCCTGTTTCATACAAACAACCGGGCACGGCCCAGTTACTATTTTAATAAGTTTTATTAAGCGCCAATTAGACGCCGCTTTTTACAACCTGTCTTATGATGCGAGCTCAGAGACCCTGAATAAACGAAGCCGGAACCGCTTCCGTTAACCAGACACCGTTATCAGACAGATAAAACAAATGACCATGTGCCGACATATTCTCTGCGTCGATTGTCAAAATAACGGGATCACCGCGTCGCGAGCCAACGTTCCTAGCCGTCGCTTCGTCCGTACTTAAATGCACATGGTGACGTTTCTGAGGCCATTTCAACGTCAGTCATCCGTTAATTTCCTTTTTGTTTGCCCATTTGAATTCTTTCCAGCGACTTTATTTGTTTTTAAAGTTATCCCTGATCTGACGCACGAATCTTCCCATGAAATTTTAGACTCTTTATATCTTTCCTGCTTGCCTTCTTGACCGGAAGCGGTATTCCCAGTTCCCGATAGACAATCGAGCGCCTATGGTCGAGTCTATATAACAAGCTATCTTCTTGTACTAAGGTTTGCGCCGGTTGATTTGGCCTTTGTCTCGGCGTCCGGGGATGTCAGTTCCGCCTTGCGCTGTTGCCAGTAGGCGAGGCGCGCTGGGTCGTGGGTTCCGTAGGCTTCCGCCAGCGGGCGTTTCAGGAACGCATCATCTTCGCCGGTAATTGCTTTTAACCAGCCTTCATAAAGCTCAGATTCCAGCTCCGGGTTAGCGGGTGCGGCTTCACCGGAAAGCTGTTGCGTGTAAACCTTGCGCGCCGCCTTGCGGCCACGGGGCGTCATGGCGTTGAGCACAGTATCCGGCAGATCTGTAAAGGCGACCCCTTCCGCATAAAGTTGGAGGGCTGCTTGCACGGCTTCTTCTGCTCTTTGTGACTGCTGGCGTTTCGCTGCTTTCTTCCGCGCCTGATCGACTTCCCATTGATCGTCCGCCCATTGCCGGGCGAAGTCTTTTTGTTGATCACTGGTGGCACTGTCGTCAATCCGTTGAAGGATTTCTGACTTACTCTGCTCGCGGTC